>CAYMOB010000005.1:27036-104076 GCA_964391955.1 uncultured Muribaculaceae bacterium
GACGATGAAGAGCTTCTCACGGAAGAGGAGGACGACCTCGTTGACGACGAGGAACCTCTCACGGATGAGGATGAACTCCCGGAAGAGGTGGAACGGCTCTGCGAGGATGTGGTTGTACCTCTCGATCCGGAGGAACGTCTTTCTTGTGAATATGAATCCACCGGTGACGCCAACAGTGCCAGCGATACCGCCGACACAAGGGCTACGTTAAAGATGCTCTTCATAACGATTAAATTCTAAAAGGTTAATTATAAAGCCAATACCTTCGGGACAACTTCTTGAAAGCCTCGACATCCTTTGACCAATATTCAACGATGTCCTCAACCTTCAGACGCTTCCCAAAAGTCGTTCTTACATAATCCGTACCACAGACCTTGTCGAACATATTGTTGCGGCCCTTGGAAAGAGTGAACGGATTCCGGTCAGGATAAAGTTCGTTCACAGCCTGCATCACGTAGAACTGTGTAAGCGTGCAGCAGGCGGCCTCGTAGTCAGTGTAATGGAACTGGACACCGTGGATGAGTTTCCCGCTGAGGCTTCCCGAGAAAGGCTTGAAGTGAATGGTCCTGAAAGCCACACCAGGAATGTTGTAGCTGTCAAGACGCGCCTTCAGGGCATCGGCGTCAATCCACTCCGCAGCGAAGACCTCGAACGGAAGAGTGTAGCCGATTCCGATATTCAGATAGCCCTGGAACTCACCGGTGATGCCGGATGAAGGATAATTGACGGCGGACTGAGGATATGGAATATTCGGAGACGGAAGCACCCAAGGAAGGTTCGTGTCCGGATAGAGCATATCCCTGTGCCAGCCTTCCATCGGGATGACGGAGAGTTTGCATTTCAAATGAGCCTCATTGCCTTTCTCGCCACAGTTCAAGCCCTCTTCGTTAAGAAGGATGGCGAGTTCGCCGACAGTCAGACCGTAAATGTAAGGAATCTTGAACTCGCTGACGAAAGAATAGAATCCCGGTTCTACAAGGCAACCTTCCACCTTGCTGCCGCCCAATGGGTTAGGCCTGTCAAGAACCATGACCTCGATGTCATTCTCGGCACACGCCCTCATCACGAGTCCAAGCGTGCTGATGAAAGTGTAGGAACGGCTTCCTATGTCCTGGATGTCATAGACGACCACGTCCAGTCCCTCAAGCATCTTCTTGCTCGGCTTGCGGTTCGGCCCATAGATGGAATAGACAGGAATCCCTGTCTTTGGATCCTTTGTGTCAGCCACATAGGAGCCGGCATAGGCATCGCCCCTGACACCGTGTTCCGGAGCGAAAAGAGTCTTCAGGCTCACTCCCGGAGCCTCGTTGAGGATGTCGATTGTGGAGCGCAGGTTGCGGTCGATGCCACTCGGATTCGTGACAAGGCCGACATTCTTGCCTGTAAGTCCTTCAAAACCTCGTCCCTCGAGGACTTCAATCCCCGGACGCACAATCTGGCTTCCGTCCGCGGCGGCGGAGAACACTGACAACGCCGCGGCTGAAAGGAGGAGGAATATTCTTCTGACTGAGTTCATAATTATTTCTTTGATTATTTTTTACCGTATTCAGGATCGATTTTTCTGTCTGCGATGAAGGTGACGGCCACGGTCGCGGCGCAGCATGCGATGACCATCCAGAAGAAGCCGCGGTAGCCGAGGGACTCCTGAAGGAATCCCGCGAACATTCCCGGAATCATCATGCTCAAAGCCATAAAGCAAGTGCAGAACGCATAATGGGAGGTCTTGAACTCACCTTCCGCGAAGTACATCATATAAAGCATATAGGCCGTGAAGCCAAAGCCGTAGCCGAACTGCTCGATGGCTATGCAGGTGCAGATTGTCACAAAGCTTGCAGGCTGTGCCACGGCAAGATAGACAAACGACAGGCAAGGCAGTGTCATAAAGGCCGCCATTATCCATATGGATTTTTTCAGCCCTATGCGGGAAGCGAGAAGCCCGCCGAGGATTCCTCCGAGCAGCAGGAATATCACACCGAGGGTTCCGTAGGCGACACCCACATCGGCAGTCTGCATTCCAAGTCCGCCCAACTCGCGGGAAGCCACAAGGAACGGGGTGCACATCTTGATGAGGAAGGCTTCCGGAAGACGGTAGCAAAGCATAAACACGATAGCGAGCCACACACCAGGTTTCTTGAAATATGTCTTGACGGTGCGGCCGAATCCTTTGAATATCTCCCCTACCTTGTTGTCTGAATTCTCTTGGATATTAGGAACATCGGACTCTGGACGCGGAATGGCGAACGTGTGGTAAAGTGTCAGAGCTGTAAGCAGGACACCGGAGCCGCCGATTGTCATCTGCCAGGCCAGCGGAATGTTGCCGGTCCTGGTCTCAAGTATTCCGGCCACAGCGACGATCACTCCGTTGCCGAACACGTTGGCAAGTCTGTAGAATGTGCTTCGTACCCCGACAAAGGCGGCCTGACTGCTTTGGCTCTGCGCCATCATATAAAATCCGTCGGCGGCTATGTCGTGCGTGGCGGACGCAAAGGCGGCGAAGACAAACAGTATCAGGGTGAACGTGAACAGGCTCATCGGGGTGCTTCCGGCCGCAATCATATCGGCGGACGGATGAGGCATCGTCAGTGCCTGGACGACAAAGGCGACGGACATTATGACCTGCATCGTGATGATCCACCATCTCTTTGTCTTGATGATGTCCACGAACGGGCTCCAAAGGAACTTGAGGGTCCAAGGGAGGTAAAGCAGAGATGTGAAAAGAGCCATCTGTCCGTTAGGAACGCCCATCTTGGCGAACATCAGGACAGAAACGTTGTTGACCAGAAAATACGGAATTCCCTCCACAAAGTAGAGGGTCGGAATCCACATCCAAGGGTTTCGTTTAGTGAATTTATTCATTATGTGTAGATTGTATTATCTTCTTTCCAATTCTGAGCCGGGATAATAATGCGACAGCATCTGGTCGAAGGTATAGCCTCGGCTTGCCATCACCGCCGCTCCGATCTGACAGAAGCCCACGCCGTGACCCCAGCCGGAGCCGCTGAGCGTCAGCCTGTCCCCGTCCCAGTTGACATCAAAGGCGGAACTCTTCAGATGAGATTCCGAAAGCCACCTGCGTATGATGAGTTCCTTGCCGATGATCATGGTCTTCTTTTCGCCTATAACCTTCAGCCTCTTCAATCTGCCGGAAGGTCCCCTTTCAACCGGGACAAGGTCGCGGATTGTTCCGAAATCCATTCCGGAACGGCGGCGGACAAGGTCGGAAACCTCCTGACGGGAATATTCAGTCTTCCATCTATAGAAATCCCTAGTTTCGAGGTCGTAGTCGTTAAGCACCTGGGACAGAATGGATTCATCCTGCGTATTGCAGAACACATCTCCGTCTTCGGCGCTGTCAGGAGTGTCAGGGAGTGGTTTCAGATAGGAATAGTCCTTGTCACCCCAGCAGGTGCTGAAAACCTCCATTGTGCCTCCGCAGCATTTCGAGAACCGCGCGTCGCATATCTCTCCGCCGGATGTGAGGACGAGTCCCCAAGTCTGGTCTATAGCTTTGCGGACGGTGTCTCCGACGGCCATGGTAAGACCTTGGTAGCGCTGGCAGTGATCGTCCGCGCAGATGTCGAAGAGTGTGTGGTCTTCGTGGTCGAACCATTTGATGTACTCCTCTTCGGAAGAGGATTGAGGTGTTGACGGCGTTTCCACGGGCTTGGCGTTCTGAACGGACGAAGCGGGTTTCCGGTGGTGCTCTATCTGGGCCATCACCCAGGAACGGGAAATGACGGCGTGCGCCTTGAGGAATTCCAGGCAGGCGGATGACTTCATCTCGGAGGAAATCACGCTCAGAAGATAGTCCTCGACTCCGACTATGTTCACAGCGGTTATCCGGTCTCCGTCAACTATGAATTTCAATGTGCCGGCAAATTTCTGTGTCACCTTGCGTTCCCAGTGGAAATCCACGCCTATGGTCACCCCGTAAAGGACAAAGGACGGCTCGGCAAACATAGTCGCTTCTGTCTGGGCCTCAAAGACCAATTCGTCGTAAAGCGCTCCATTGTAGCTTATCCGGCCATCTGAATACTCGACTTTCTGACGGCCGGCCCCGTCCGAGATAATCTCGAACTCAATCTCGTTACCGGACATAATGCCGACCGCGAGACGACGCTGGGTCCTGGTCAGTCTCCAGATGATGCCTTTCTCGGTCTCCTCGCTTGCGGTGATCTCACCGACCACCTCGGAAAGAAGCTTTGAGTCAAGCTTGTCATAATCCTCCCTCTTTGGGGCTACGAACACTCCGCCGAGATCTGCGCAGCCAGGACTCATCGCAAGATGGTCGCCACCGGTTGAACAGAAATTGTGCGGGCGATGTTTCTCTCTGAATATCACGATGGAACGATACTCCCCGTTATGCGTCCAGGCAAACAGGTTCAGCTTTGGCTCATCGGATTCCTCAGGGACAGGAGCACAGTCCAGAAGCCTGTAGAAGAGCTTTGCCACAGACTTTGCGGTGTCACCGGAAAGCGCGAACACTCCGCGGGCATATTCATTGAGATGGAAAAGCCGGGCCTCCTTGACATTGGTCAAGAATTCAAGTCTGTCTCCGCAGCCCGAATCCAGAAGCTCGTCCACCCTGCGCTGCAACGGCATCAGCCCTTGAGGGCAGGCCTGGAAATGCATATGATCAGGAGCCGACGCCCCGCTGACCGGGCCGTTGTAGAATCCGAGATATTCATTGTTCTCCCTGACGAAATCAAGGAGATCCTGATAGCGGCGCCAGATTGACTGCGGTGTATGGCCGAAGCTGGATATCACCAGATGCGACGGGAAAATCGGGTAAGGGTTCAGGGTGATACGGTACTTCCGTCCCTTACGACCCTCGAACTCGAGATGCGACTGCTGCGCCGGACGGTTCTCCGGACAAAGGAAACAAGGTCTCTCGCTTAGCGACTTCTTGTCCAAGGCCGCCTCGGACGATATTACCCGGCAAGGATTGTGCTGCGCGACAACCCCAAGTCCTCCGATTTCCAACTTCTTGGTCTCGACCTTCTTGAGATCGCGATAGTTTTCCGCCGCAAGCGGCCAGACCGACAACTGGTCCTTTATGAATTTGTCAATATTATTTCCCATCAGAGCAAAGCCAGTAAAGTATTCTTGATTGATTTGAACTCCTGTTCGAAATTAGGGGTGAAGACCCCGGTCCCGAGACTCGACTCGATTTCGGACATATTCCAGTAGCGTCCTTCAGCGACCTCGTCAGCGTCAGGCTTCAAGACGAAGTCGCCGACTGTGGCGAAGACATTGACAAGCTCCTTCTCGCGGGCGGACTCCCAGATGTAGGATTTCAGGAAAAGCGGATTGAAATCCCTGAAGCCCAACTCTTCGCAGGCTTCCCGGTAAAGCGCTTCCTCCAAAGACTCTCCGTAATCGACGTGACCTCCCACCGCCGTGTCCCAGCATCCGGGAAGCAGATCCTTTTTCATCGAGCGCTTCTGGACATACAGCCCGCCGTCACGGTTCACGATGTGAAGATGTATGACCGGATGCATCAGCTTGGTGCCGGAATGCACTGATCTCCTTGTCGCCTGTCCGACCACGAGGCCGTTCTCTTCCACAACCGGCACCATCTCCCCGGTCGGGAACGGGCGTCCGCCGGGACTGTCAACGGACGGCAGTGGAAACAACTGAGCCGGATAGGCAGGATAGGTCAGGTCGAACATAACGTCAGGCAAGCGTTACGAGAATCAACAGCTGCGCCACGAGAACCCTCATAAACATAGTCAAAGGATAGACTGTAGCGTAGTTCACAGACGGATAGTCCGTCCCGTAGGCTCCCTGAGTGAATGCGAGGACAGCCGGGTCGGTGGTTCCTCCGGAAATCAGGCCGCAGATCTGGTAGAAGTTCAGCTTGAAGACATATCTTGCGAGCAAGCCGATGGTGCAGACCGGAATGAACGTGATCAGCGCTCCGTATAGAATCCACCAGTAACCTCCGTCAAGAATGGAGCTTACGAAATCCTGCCCCGCACCGAGACCGACCGCGGCCATAAAGAAGGATATTCCCATTTCCCGGACCATAAGGTTGGCGCTCTGGGTCGTGTATGTCGTGACCTTCCACTTAGGACCGAAATAGCCAAGAAGAATCGCTATGATAAGAGGACCGCCGGCAAGTCCCAGCTTGATAGGCTGAGGGATTCCCGGGATAGCGATAGGAATCGATCCGAATATGACTCCGAGGGCGATTCCGAAGAAGACCGGAATAAGATTCGGCCTGTTTAGAGTGGATGTCTGGTTTCCGACCAGATTGGCCACCTCATTGATTCCGATTTCCGGACCGACAACCCTGAGTACATCACCCATCTGGATGACAAGGTTAGGTCTTGCGACAAGCCCCACACCGGCTCTTATGACACGGGTGACGCTGACTCCGTAATTGGCTCTGATGTTGAGGCTCTTGAGGGTATAGCCGGTCAGGTTCGTCTTTGTGACGGTAATTTTCCTGTTGACCATCTTCGCATCAATGTGTTCCCAGTCCTCAAGATGCATCGGGACCTCCTCACCGAAAGTGATCCTCAGGGAATCAACATTCTTCTGAGAGGTCACAATCAACAGCTTGTCTCCTTTCTGAAGCACTGTGTCAGGTCCCGGAAGAGACATAACCCCATCCCTGAGAAGCCTTGAGATGACAATCGAGTTGCCCAAGTCCTTGGTGACATCCTTGATGGCCATCCCGAATATGGCCGGGTTCTCCACCTCACAATGCATACGCCTTGCCACATCCTCGTTATTATCCTCATTGTCAAGTTCCTCCTTTTCCTTATTAAGGTCAACTTTGAATATGGCCTTAAAGAACATCATCAGAGCGATGACAAGCAGCACTCCCAACGGATATGCCACGGCATAGGCCGACGCAAGTCCGGAAGTCGCCGACGTGATGTCAGACGCCAGATAGTTCTCGGCGCGCATCGAATCGGCCATTGTCTGCTGGGCGGCTCCAAGCCCCGGCGTGTTTGTCACGGCTCCGGACATAACTCCGACCATTGTCTTCAGATCCTCTCCGGTTATCAGGTGGATGGCCACGGTAACACCCACGGCCAGAAGCACCAGAGTGACAGCCAGCATATTCAGCTTTAATCCTCCTTTCTTGAAAGAGTGGAAGAATCCCGGGCCGACCTGCAATCCAATCGAGAACACGAACAGGATAAGACCGAAGTCTTTCATAAAACTGAGTACGGTAGCGTCAACCCTGAGGCCGAAATGGCTCAGAAGTATGGCGACAAACAGAATCCAGGTAGACCCGATGGAAACACCCTTGATCTTGAATTTACCAAGATACAGACCAATCGCGATCACTACCGCGAAAACCAGAATCGAATGGGCTATTCCAGCCCCCAAAAACAAATCCCGCATATCTAATTAAAAATCTATCTTCGCGCCAAAGCATGGTTTGTCTTCAACCTTCCCTTCTATGAAATATGTCTTGCGCCCTTCATTCTCCACCACACTCCGGAAAAGTCTTACGGTCTCTCCCGGCTTGGTCTCCTTTATGAAATTGACGCTGATACTCTTTACCGGAGTTCCCGCCACCTCGTTGTAGTCGATGCAGTCCATAGCCCAGACCACATAGCGGGCGTTGTTGGTGTGTCCAAGCACGTCTATGTCCGAATATGCCGGCGTACGCACTCCGGCTTCCTCCACCGAAGCGCCCTTGGGGACAACCACCTTGGCGCAAGGAGTCTTTATCGCATCATCATTGCATTGTGTGCGAGCCGGAACCATATCAAGGACCTCATCGCTTCTAACCAGCCTTCGGGTCTCCGTGTTCATGACTATCCACGAGGATGTGCAAAGGACCAAGGCCTTGGACTTGTCCTGAAAATCAGTGTCTCCTTTGAGACGAAGCTCGAAATCCCTCAGGAAAAGCAGTCCTTCAAGCCCTTTATGCCAGGTATACAAGGTTGTCTCGTCAGTCCATTTCGGAGGATTCACGAAATCCATTCTTATCCTTGACAACACCCAGGCCGTGTGGTGTTTCTGAAGGTCATCGTAGCCGAAATGAAGAGCCTGCGCCGCGAGATAGGCCATTTCCTGCGCGTGATCCATAAATGCGGCCGGTTTCATCCGGAACGACGCGTCCGTGTCATAGCACGGGACTGTTATGTCAGTACTGAATCTATTATCCAAGAAATCCACTTCTTCCATAATCATCAATAATTAATAATCCTCAATTCCTCCGGAGTATAAAGAAGCGAGTCGATGAAATCAGGCGCGACGCGTGACAAGAATACGAATATTCCGAGAGCCAGAATCGCCGCTCCCACTACCGCCGCCACCGCTATCGCCGCCGTCCTCCAGCCCCGGCCTTTACCGCGCCGTCCCGTTTCATCTCCGACAGGCTCTGTCTCTTCCTCTTCTGTCGGTGTCTGACTTCCGGCGGAATCGGAGTTCTCGACCGCCTGTGTCTCCACTGACCGCTCAGCCGTATCCCCAGCCTCCGGTGTCTCGTCCTTCGGCTCTTCCGGTGTCTCTTCTGACGGCTTTATCGTCTCGCCCAAGGCTTCGGGACCCGCATTCAACGGCTCAGGAACGACTTCAGACGGTGTGGAAGTCCGAGCCGGGGTCTCCCGCTCCGTATCCGGCGACTTCCGCGCCTCGGCTTGCTCATCGGCTTCCTGAACATTCAATTCAGGATTCGCCACCAGCTCCCGGAGTGCGGCCACACCCTCAGACACTTCCTCAGGAGTCTCCTCGTGCGTCTTAAGCGACACCGGCTCCAGACCGACTCCGTAAGGATAAATGTCCAGTTCCTCGTCCGCAATAAAGAAAAAGGCATTCTCCTTGGTGGCCCTAAGACGGCCCAACCCAGGGAACACCACCACTTTTCTGGTCTGAAGCGTAGTCCTCAACCCCGAGATGAAGTCCGAAAGAATCCTTTCGGAAGTCTCGTAATCAGTCCCGTTGGCCTTGGAATAAAATTCCGCAAGAAGCCGGACATTCCCCGATTCTCGCTGGCGAAAAGACAATCTTCGGTAAGGCGGATTGATAGTATAGCCTTTGTCAGAAAAAGACGACGGCTCCAGCCCGGAGACGAAAGACCCCAAGCCAGGCAAAGTAACCTCATCATTATCAAGGATTAGACCCTTGACTATCTCTGAAAACAAGTCTATGTCCATTATCCTCCTACGAGAAATTCACACAAAGATAAGCAAAAAAAATCGCAAAAAAATTTGCATTAATCAGTTTTTGTTGTACCTTTGCAATCCCGAAAGGAAACACCTTCACCTTGAAGGTTAAAAAATTCCTCAATAGCTCAGTTGGTTAGAGCACCTGACTGTTAATCAGGGGGTCGTAGGTTCAAGTCCTACTTGAGGAGCAAAAGCGGACAAATCATCAGAAATGACGGTTTGTCCGCTTTCCTTTTCCCTGCAACTCCCTGATTCTGACAGACATGCAAACATAAACGAGTTCAGCGACACCGGTTCAATACCGTCATTTTCCTTACTCCACACCAAACCATCAGGAAAGACAGGATCCTGAATGCGCCTCTTCTGATTCAGATTCGCCAACTGCCATAATTTCAACGTATTACACTTAAGTCCTAAAGCAAAAGCAATGTAATCGTTGAGGCTCGGTATTTCTGTGTCCTTTTCATTAAGTTCCGCCTGAATGGCATCCTTTCCCGACTCTGACTTCGACAAGGCGCAGCCGGAAAAGCGGGACAGCCGGGCGGCGGCACGGTGTTCCCCGAGACAATCCCCGTCCTTCCTCACGAAGAAAAGAGTTTTGCATATTCAAAAATGTTTGGTAACTTTGGCATCCGGAGACGCGCTTGACTCCAAGGAGTGTCAGCATCCGGCTGACAGCCGAAGGCAAGGCGGCACATCGGTCCCATAGCTCAGTTGGTTAGAGCATCTGACTCATAATCAGGGGGTCGTAGGATCATGCCCTACTGGGACCACAACGAAAAGGGAGTTACGAAATTCGTAACTCCCTTTTCGTGTCATTGAGTAAGCACTACGTAAATAACCTGCTTGAGTTGCAGTGTGTTTGCCAATTCTATCAGTGTCGGTCAACAGCTATATGACTCAAAAAAAATCAGCGGACACACCGCATATCACCTTACGCGCAACTTCTTGCCAAGACGCAGGATAGTGGTCTCTTTGATGCCATTGAGGCGGCAAAGCGTCTTGACAGAGGTGTGGTACTTTCTGGCAATGGCGCCAAGAGTGTCACCCTGACGTATAGTATGGTACTGGGCGGCGGCCTGAGCCTTTCTCTCGGCTTCGGCCTTCTTGGCGGCCTCCTCCTTGTCCTTCGCGTCACCCTCAAGGATGTCAATCTCCTCCTGCTCGCTATCAGGGACATACTTGCTGCTCGCGCTAAGATACTTCTTCTTAAGGACGAACAGCCTGTGTCTCAAAGTGCCGGAATGGAAGTCGATAAGCCACTCCGGATCAAAAGCGTAGCCCTTGTAACGTGTCTCGAAATGAAGATGCGGGCCTGTCGAACGGCCTGTCGAGCCTCCGAGACCGATGATAGTCCCGGCATTGACCCACTGGTCGTCCTCAACGTGAATCTTGGAAAGATGGCCATAGAATGTCTCCAACCCGTTGTCGTGGCGGAGAACAACCAGATTGCCATATCCCTTGTAGTATTTGGAGATACGGACCTTCCCGTCGAACGCGGCATACACCGGAGTGCCGGTGTGCAACGGCAGATCCACTCCCTGATGCCTGCGCCTGTGACGATAGCCGAACTTTGAATACACGTCGTTCTGGTGCGGACATTTGTACTCGCTCAGAGTGTCCACGACCCAAAGGGCTATCTCGTCCGGAAGCTCATCAAGCGAAACGTGATAAGGGTCAGGATAGTCGTGTGTCCAATACTCATTGAAAACCTGATGGTCACGGGCATAGCCGGAGTCCTTGAAATACTTCCAGGTGTTGTCCGAAAGAAGCAGAATCTTGATGTGCGGATCGGCGGTGTCGATTGTGTCAAGAGCCTCGGCCTTGGACAATGTCATCGACTGCACGGACTCCCTGGAAATCCTCGGAACAAGAATCTCCGCCTGCCTCCTGGTCTTTATCGTCGTGTCCTGGGCCACGGCTGGCACACACATGAGAAGCGCGGCAAGAGCGACGGCCAAGCCGCCGGCACAAAACCTTCCAAAACCCATAACGCCTACAGCTTAGCTCCGAACCTCTCCGAGAGAAGGTTCTTTGTCTCATTTACCTTTTCCTCAAGGAGCGCGTCTGAGGTAGCCTCGCAAATGAACCTCAGATAAGGCTCGGTGTTGGAAGGACGGATGTTGAACCACCAGTCAGGGAACTCCACCCTGTAGCCGTCGAAATCCATCTCAGCCGTCGGCTTCTCCTTGGAGACGAAATGCTCCTTGACCGCATCCATCGCGCCTTTCTTGTCCTCCACACGGAAGTTGACCTCTCCGGAATTCCGGTAACGGGCGATCCTGCCGATAAGCTCGTGAAGGGTCACGCCCTGCCTCTTCATCGAAGCCACAACTCTGAGAATCAGCATAGAGGCCAGCAATCCGCTGTCAGAATAGAAGAAATCGCGGAAATAATAGTGTCCGGCAAGCTCTCCGCCCCAGACACCGCCCAATTCACGGAGTTTCTTGGCGGCGAATGCCCGGCCGACCTTCCAGGTGGCCATACGGCAGCCCATCGGAGTCAGATATTCGCCTACCGCCTTGGAGCTGCGGATGTCCTGAAGCACGATGCCCGCCTCGCCTCTCTCTTCGACAAAATAATGGCCGAGGACGGCGATCATCAGATCCGGCGAGACAAATTCGCCCTCATTGTCAACGAACATAACGCGGTCAGCATCACCGTCATAAATGACACCGACATCAGCGCCGGCCTTGCGCACCAAAGCCTTGAGCGGCTCGACATTCCGAGGAATCAGAGGATTAGGCTCGTGGTTAGGAAAGCCGCCGTCCATTTCCTCGAATATGTATGCAGGGGAATCACCGAAAATCTCACGGGCATAAAGACTTGACATTCCGTTGGAAAGGTCAAATGCAATCTTGATGTCCGAATAGTCGCCCCTGAACTTCATAAGGAAGTCAAGATAGTCCTTATGGATGTCCTTGGGAATGACCTGTCCCCTCTTGCCGGCCACCGGAGTAGGCCTTCCGCTCTCGATCCATTCCTGAATCAGGCCAAGTCCGGAATCAAGCCCGACAGGAAGCGCATTCTCCCTGGAGACCTTCATCCCGTTATATTCCTTAGGATTGTGCGAGGCCGTAATCTGGACAGAGGCCTTGAAACCGTAGTTCGCGGTTCCGAAATAGACCATCGGAGTCGTGCTGAGGCCGATGTCATAGACATCCGCTCCATGGTCGGTTATGCCTTTGACAAGATACTCATGAATCTCCGGAGAAGATGTCCTGCAGTCGCGGCCAACAAGAACCTTGTCAGCGCCAAGGAGTTCCGGAAGGAAATAGCCCACCTTGTAGGCGGTGTCGCGGTCGAAGTCAACATTATAGACCCCGCGTATGTCATATGCGTGAAATGCTCCCATAGTGTTCCCGTGTCATTTGATTTTCGTGGCGTACCTTGCAAAAACCTTTCCTTTCGCAATGTTCTGAAGCTTCTTCGAGATAATCTTCTTTCTGATCGGAGCGACATGATCCACGAACATATCTCCGTCAAGATGAGACAGCTCGTGCTGCACCATACGGCAGGCGAATTTATCAAAAGTCTCCGTAACCTTCTCGAAATCACCGTTGTAATATTCAACGGTAATACTCTGGGGCCTGGTGACATCGCAGTAGATGCCCGGAATGCTGAGACAGCCTTCGGAATATTCACATTTCCTCTCGCTTTCTTCGAGGATGACCGGGTTGATCATCACTCTCCTGAAATCGGCGAGATAGGGATAGACATCAGCCATCCCGGTCCCGTCGACAATCAGGATCCTGACGCTCTCCCCGACCTGAGGGGCGGCGAGTCCGCAGCCTTCCGACTTCACGAGAGTCTCCTTCATATCATCGATAAGACGGGTGATTCTCTCCTTGTCGGAAAGATCGGCCGGAGCGGCCACTTGCCGGAGCACCTCCGAGCCGTATAAATAAATCGGTAATATCATAACTGTTTCTACTTGTTTCTGTTTGTCCTGTCAAGGTAGCTCTGGAGGATAATCGCGGCGCTTATTCTGTCCACGGAAGTCTTGTCCCTTCGGTCCTTGGCCTTCATACCTCCGTCGATCATCGCTCGGTGGGCCAGCACCGAGGTGAACCTCTCGTCCTCCAAAGTCACCGGAATGTCCGGAAAAGCCTTCGCCAGATGCTTCAGGAATATGTCCACGTCGGCGGCAGCTTCGGAAGGCCTGTTGTTCATATTCATCGGATAGCCGACCACAAAGCGGGTTATGGACTCGTTTTGAGCATAATTTTTGATATATTCTATTATCTTTGCAGCCGGAACCGTGTCCAGGGCTGAGGCAAAAATACCCAGCGGGTCGCTGACCGCGACCCCAACGCGCTTGCGTCCGTAGTCTATGCCTATAATCCTGTCCATTGTAATCCGCAAAGTTAACGAAAAAGGCTCTCAAGTCAAAATCTTATGTCCAAACAGAAAAAACACGGCATAGCTAACAACTTCAGGCTCACGTTGGTGGATGACGACACCCACGACACGCTGTGGTCAAGGAAATTCACTAAAATGGACGCTCTCGTGGCGGGAATCACTGTCGTGGTGGTCTCCATTACGGTCATATTCTGCCTCATCGCATTCACCCCTGTCCGCACTCTGATTCCGGGCTATCCTAACTCGAGGACAAAGCACGACGCAATCCTGAACGCCATCAGGGTGGACTCACTTGAGAATGTCATCACGAAATGGGAACTTTATTCGGAGAATCTCCGCAGGGTCGTGGACGGACAGGAGCCTTTGAGAATCGACAGTCTCCTGGATGTCAGGAACAGCTCGCCGGAGAAAGTGGCCGACCACGAGGACTTGGCGAGAAAGGACTCGCTCCTCAGGAAGGATGTGGCGGACGAGGACAAGTTCAACCTCAAATCCAATCCGTCAAGGACCCTCCCGATAGAAGGCATGCACTTCTTCACACCGCTCAAAGGTGTGGTCTCCCAAGGATACGACAAGGCTCTTCATCCTTACATAGACATCACGGCCCCGGACAATTCGGTGGTGATGTCGGTACTGGACGGCACTGTGATCTCGGCCGGCTGGACAGACACGGAAGGCTACACGATAAGAATACAGCACGAAGGCGACATCATCTCCGTCTACAAGCACAACCAGAAGCTTATGAAGAAGACCGGGGACAAGGTGAGCGCCGGAACGCCGATAGCGATACTTGGAGGCACAGGAACGCTTTCTGACGGAGAGCATCTCCATTTTGAGCTATGGCACAACGGAGAGGCCGTGGATCCCACCAAATATATCAGTTTCTGATGGATAAAAGAAGAATAGCGATACTCGGCTCCACCGGTTCGATAGGCCGGCAGACCTTGGATGTGATAAGGGAGCACAAGGATCTTTTCGAGGTGGAGCTTCTGACCTGCAAAAGCAGCTGGGAGCTTATGGCGGCCCAAGCCAGGGAATTCGACGCCAACAACGCTGTCATCTGCGACGAGACTAAGTACAAAGACCTTTCCGGAGCGCTTGACGGAAGCGACACCAAGGCCTTCGCCGGGATAAAGTCCGTCTGTGACCTTGTGACGAGCGACAGGGTGGACATCGTGGTGGCGGCGATGGTGGGATTCAGCGGGCTGGCGCCCACTATGGCCGCAATCGGAGCCGGAAAAGTCATCGCTCTGGCCAACAAGGAGACGCTTGTCTCCGCGGGACCGACCGTGATGGCGATGTCCAGAAAGTACAACGCACCGATTCTCCCCGTGGACTCGGAGCACTCCGCAATTTTCCAATGCCTGATGTCAGCACAGGGAAACGCGATACACAGGATTCATCTCACCGCATCGGGAGGGCCGTTCAGGACTTGGGACAGGGAACGCATAAGCGCGGCCACCAAGGATATGGCCCTCAAACACCCGAACTGGAGTATGGGAGCGAAAATCACCATCGACTCGGCCACTATGATGAACAAGGGGTTCGAGGTTATCGAGGCGCGGTGGCTCTTCGACACCCCGGCCGAGAGAATCAACGTGGTAGTCCACCCGGAGTCAATCATCCATTCGATGGTAGAATACGAGGACGGTTCCGTCATCGCCCAACTCGCCAATCCGGACATGCGCGAGCCTATCCAGTTCGCGATAGGATTCCCGAAAAGACTCCCGCTCGCAAACAAGAAACTGAATTTCGCCGAAATCGGAAGCATTTCTTTCTCCGAACCAGACACCGTGAAGTTTCCGGCCCTTGCCCTGGCCTACAAGGCGATGGAGCGCGGCGGGAATGTTCCTTGCGCGCTAAACGCGGCCAACGAAGCGGCGGTGGCGGCTTTCCTGCGCGACAGGATTCCTTTTTACGGCATCACCGATGTCGTCGGAGAATGCATGGAATGTGTTCCGTTCATCGGAGAACCGACCGTCGAGGACATATTCAAGACAAACGAAGAGATATATTCATTGGCCCGGAAAAAGATAGAGGCCATCGCAAAATAAAGGTTCACAATGGTTGTTTTAATGAAGATTCTGCAAGTCATCCTTGCCCTTTCCATTCTTATAATAATACACGAGTTCGGTCACTTCTCGTTCGCCAAGATGTTCGGGATACGTGTGGACAAGTTTTTTCTTTTCTTCGACGCCGGAGGGTTCAAGCTGTTCAGTACCAAGGGGAAATGGTTCACCAAGATTTTTCCGGAAGCCAAGGGCTGGGAGACCGAGTACGGCATAGGGTGGCTGCCGCTCGGCGGCTACTGCAAGATTTGCGGAATGATCGACGAGTCAATGGACACGGAAGCGTTGAAAAAGACTCCGCAGCCGTGGGAGTTCCGCACCAAGAAAGCCTGGCAAAGACTTCTGGTGATGGCCGGAGGCGTGATATATAATTTCATTTTCGCCATTGTCGCCTATATCGCGGTTATGGCGATCTGGGGAACCGCCTACATCAGCAACGAAGGCAGCCAAATCTACACCAACGAGCTGGGAGTCGAACTGGGCTTCCGCAACGGAGACCACATCATCAGGATGGATGACTATGTCCCGGAGAATTTCGGAATGCTCCAGGCCGATCTCGCCCGCAGGAATGTCGGCAAGGTCACAGTCCTCAGAGACAAGGACACGGTGGATCTCTACATCGACCGGTCGATGATCGGAGAGGTACTCAACACTCCAGGCGTGTTCGATCTGGCCGTCCCGTTCGTGATTGACTCAGTGATGAGCGCATCCTCCAATTCCGCCGCCGGACTCATGTGCGGGGACAGGATCATCGCGCTTGACAGCGTAGCGACACCTTTCGTCCAGGATTCGAGGGAGTATCTCTCGCTGACAAGCGGCGGATCAGTGACGGCCACTCTCCTTCGCGGGGCGGACACTCTCTCGGTCCCGCTTCAGGTGGACACGGCAGGCAGGCTCGGAGTATATATGCGGATTCCGGGAATGAAGACGATGGAATATTCACTGCTCAGCGCTGTCCCAGCGGGATTGAAACTGACTTTCAGCACCATTGGAGGTTATCTGAGGGATCTCAGGCTCGTGGCTTCGCCAAGCACGGAGGCCTACAAGTCCGTTGGCAGTTTCATCGCCATCGGCCAGGTCTTTCCGTCAACGTGGGACTGGTACCGGTTCCTGAATATCCTTGCCCTGCTGTCGATAATGCTCGGAGTGATGAACCTTCTGCCTATTCCAGCGCTTGACGGCGGCCACATCGTGTTCTGCCTGTATGAGATGGTCACCGGACGCAAGCCAAGCGACCGTTTCCTTGAAGCCGCACAGATCATCGGGATGATACTTCTGCTCCTGCTGATGGTGCTGGCATTCGGCAACGACATCGCCCGGTTTGTGCGATAGCCGGGCCGTCCGCCTGCCTCAGGAGACGGAATCTGACGAGGCGTCACGGAAATGACGCATAGCTGGTTTCGGCCAACAGCTTCTTAGACAGCTCCCGAAATCGAGGGTTAAAATGCGGAGAAGAGTTAATAAAACCGACAGCCACTGGCTGTCAATTATTTACAACAAGGCAACGAGAGTATTGCGACCTCCGGAAATTTGAACTTTCAGGAGGTTTGACGTAACTTTGCAACCAGAAAAGACAAAGAATATGAGATACATTTCCAGAATCACAATCGTCGCCCTCACACTGTTGGGAGCGATGTCATGCGGGAACGGCGCGAAGCCCCTTCTGCCGAACGTCTCCGGAAAGGCGGGGGAAGTCATCATCGTCATCGGAAAGGACAATTGGGAGGGGAACCTTGGTAACGAAATCGGCGGCCTGCTGGCAAGGGACTGCGAGTACCTGCCGCAAAGGGAACCGCTCTACTCATTGGTCAACATCTCACCGGGCGTCTTCACGGATGTGTTCAAGTTCCACAGGAACATCGTGATATTCAACATCGACTCCACAATCACCAGGCAGGGAGTGGTTTACAGGACTGATGTCTGGGCCCGTCCCCAATGTGTGATCCAGGTGAACGCATCCTGCGCCGACTCGGCAATCGTCGTGCTGGACAAGAACGGCGACAACATCACCGGCGCGCTTGAACAGGCGGAAAGGAACAGGGTAATCGCCAACACGCTGCTCTACGAGGAATCGAAGCTTGGGGATGTGGTTGAGGGGATGATCGGGGGAAGAGTCCATTTCCCAATCGGTTACAACCTCAAGAAAGTGGCTGATGACTTCATCTGGATAGCGGATGAGAAGCAGTACAGCACACAAGGTATCTTCATCTACAAGTACCCGGCCGACGACGAGGATCCATTCTCGGAGGAGAATATCATCGCCAGACGCAACGCATTCCTCAAGAAATATGTCCCGGGATCCGCCGAGAACTCATATATGATTACAAGCGTATTCGTGAAACCCGGCATAAAGTTCCTTAAGTACCACAACCTGGACTTCGTGGAGACAAGAGGGCTATGGGAGGTTTACAATGACTATATGGGCGGGCCGTTCGTCTCGCACTCGTTCTACAGCAAAGACGGCAAGGAGATTATAGTGCTTGAGGCCTGGGTGTACGCTCCGAAGTACGACAAGCGTCAATACCTCAGGCAGACAGAGTCTCTTTTGTACTCTTTCGAGTGGAACGAAAGCGGAAATGAGACTAAATAGGGCAAATAACACCCGAATTATTTTGCAAGGTCGAAAATTATCCATATATTTGCATCCTAATTTGGCGGATAGCCATATTGGGAAATTTAGATTGGTGGGTTCGTATAACGGTTAGTACTCGGGATTTTCATTCCCGCAATAGGAGTTCGATTCTCCTACCCACTACAAATTTAAAAAATAAAAACGATGGCAAATCACGCATCAGCCAAAAAGGCTAATCGCCAGAACGAGAGGCGCAGATTGCATAATAAGTATTATGCAAAATCAACGAGGAACGCTATACGCGCGATTCGTAACACTACAGACAAGAAGACTGCCGAAGAAGGCGCTCCTAAGGTCTATGCAATGATTGACAAACTCGCGAAGATTGGAGTCATTCACAAGAATAAGGCTGCAAACCTCAAGAGTGGAATTGCGGTTTACATCAACAAACTCGCATAAAGGAATATCGAAAGGCAGTCTCCCGAGGCTGCCTTTCGAGAAAAAAGCCGATAAGGCAATCGGGATGTAGCGCAGTTGGTAGCGCACTACGTTCGGGACGTAGGGGTCGTCCGTTCGAGTCGGATCATCCCGACAAGAGGAGAGAATCGAAAGATTCCCTCCTCTTTACGTATATTCTTCCCGACGGCTTCCTCACTTTCTGTTCGGGTCGATTCCCCGGCTCCAGAAACAGCGAGTGATGTCTTCCAGCGAATAACCGGAGCCGCGATGTGAGACCTTGTAGAGCCTCTGGTTGGTGGTTCTTGAGTTCAACGGGCCCAAGGACTCGACGTATGGCCCGACCTTGACATAGTCGAAAGCCTCGAATATTCCGTCCTCGACATCCTTGCGTCCTGAATACAATGCGACCGCAATGCCTTTAGAGCGGACGTGACCGGCCAGTCGCAGAAGACTTGCATGGTCATTTCCCTCGCCGAGAAACAGGAAACAATCGACACCGAAATTATCAGCCACAAGCCTGTCTATGATTTCCTCCGTAAGTTCGTCTCCGACATCCGTTTTCAAAAACGGAGAATGACATCCTACGCAATTACCTTGGCAGTTGCTGATGTCAACGGCCAAGGTAACTCTGTCAGGAATCTCCTCGATGACCACCGAAGTCATCTCAGGGATGTATTTAATCATACTGTCGGTGTCCCCTCCCTGGACTGTGCGAACCCGTCGTGATTGTAGAAGCGGTGGGCCGCCTCGACTTGACGCATTTCGCTGAACGATGACACCCTCTTCAAGTAACCGATGACCCTTGTCAGATAGTCCAGATTGTGGCCGCCGCACTTGGGACAGACCTCAAGAGTGTCCTTGCTGATGTAACCGCAGTCGTTGCAGACAGTGTTGCGGCAGTTGAATGTGAAGTAGTTGGTGCCGTAATGAGCGGCGGTCTTCAGCAACTGGCGGTACTGCTCCCTGGAGAGGTGTTCCGCGACATTCATATGCAAAGCCGAGCCTCCGTCAAGATGCTTGACATACTCGTAGCCGTGCAACTTGAACTTATCTATCATCGAAAGCGACTCATCCTCGGGATTGTAGAAGTACGAGCTGTACATATTATGCTTCGGAGAGACGTAGAAGCCATCCTTCTGATCCCATTTGTAGTTCTTTCCTGAAAGATTCTCGCCCGGAACGAACTCGGTGTTGAACATCGTGTCGGAAGTCTTGTCCTTTTTGTTTGAACGGTTGATTGTCTCAAGAATCACATCGACAAACTCGTTGTATTCCGGATTAGGGCTGATTGTAAGCCCAAGGAACTCCGCGGCGTCGGTAAGTCCGTTGACACCTATTGTAAGATACTGCCGCTTCATATCGATGAAACCGGCCTGATAGACATCCAGCATACGCGCGGCAAGGAAATCCTTGATGATCTCGTTGAATGCCTTCTGGTACTTGTGTACCCTCTCGGTCTGCTCGGTCACGGCGGCGCGGATATACTCATAAAGCTGGTTCTTGTCGTAGTCAGACCTTGTCAGAGCCTTGGAGCCATCCGGAACAATCCCCTTTTTCTCAATAAAGTAGCGTCTTGTGGCAAGCTGGATGAGTCTGTTGAGATTGATTGTCATAACGGACTTTGACCCGGTCGAGACTGACGCGGTTCCCATTGAATATTGATGCGTGGTGTGGTTGTGGGCCTCGTCTGTCTTGTCAAGCTCGGTGATTGAGTTGCGCAGACGGCAGCAGCTTGCGAGACTGTCCGGGCTGTCGGACAGATAGCAGAAGAAACTGTGTCCCTTGGACCACATCTCAGCTGTGAAGTCGGCATATTCCTTGTCGATGAAATCGTCCTTTCCATCTGTCAGGAGGGCCATTGTCTCCACAGGGAAGGTAAGGATGTAACGGTTCCTTTCCTCGTTGAACCAGTTCATAAAATGTTTCTGGAGCCAGGAAAGAGTCTCCCACTTCGGCTTGCTGTTGTCAGGGAAACGGAATTCTCCGAAGACACCCTTGAAATAGCTCTCATCGAAATAGCTGATGTTCCAGAACACGGTCTGATAGCCTCTGTTGCCCGCCGGCATGTTCATTGAATGGACGACCTGCTGGAAGTAGTTGTCGATCACCTTGACAAGCGTCCTTTTCTTGGCGTTCATCTCCACGACATCCTCAAGATGATCGAGATAGTCGTCTCCGTAGTCCTTGCGGATGAAATAGTCAAGGTACATCAGGAACTCAGGCGTTGCCACAGCGCCCATGAACTGGGAAGATATCGAATATACCAGATTGATGAACTCTCCGCAGAATGACTTCAGGTCAGTCGGGGCCACCGAGACACCGCCGAGCTTGATAAGGCCATCCACGAGGAATGGGTACATCGTGATCGCCACACAATAAGGATAGCCGGGAGTACCGCTCTCGTCGTGTTTGTAGAGGACATGGCTCTCGAGATCCTTAATGTACTGGCTTGCAAGCGAACGACCGTAAAGGGCTTTGATTTTGTCCTTCATGATGTAGCGGTTCTGCTTGATGTTGTTCTCCTTGTAGAGTTCCTGACCGAGGGTCACGATATTCTTGCGGGTCACGTTGGCGTTGGCGTCGAACTTCGAGCCTGTGGCGGCGTTGGAGGCCGCGATGTAATCCCGGATGAAGTCACGCTTCTTCCTGAGATCCAGACCGGCGTCGAACTTTTCGATGTAGGCCACGGCAACCTTCTTGTTGATGGACATCAGGCTCTCCTCGACCTGTCGCCTGATCTCACGGCTGGTAATCTTGTCGTATATGTAGAGATTCTCCGCGATCGAGACGACCACAGCCTCGTGACATTCCTCACCGGCGGTCTTGTAAGCCTCGCGTATGCCGTTCATCAGTTTGACCTTATCGTACTCCTCATAGGAGCCGTTGGTCTTGCGCACAGTCACATCCATATTCTGTTGATTTTATTTCTTAAGTATTGAGAAGCAGTTTATCGGCCAAAAATCAGCCCGTCCTTCAAAAAGGGGCCGAACCAATCTTTACAAAGATAGCAGATTATTTGTCCTTTCAGGCAAAAATATCGATAAAAGTTATTAACAATTACATAACTATGATGTTAATTCATTCTGAATACACCAATTACACGAATGTGAATTTAGAATTGTTACAAATGAGGGCATACGCATAAACCAAGTGCATTTCTTGGCTTTCCCGGCAAAGAACTCCCGGCGGCATCGGAAAAGAGGCCAGGAGAACACCATCGGAGCCGGATATGGCGACAATCCACGTGGAGGCTTTAATGTCAGATGGAGCGTAAGCGAAGAATCCGGTCGTCAGAACACCCACTTCACGCCGACGCACGGACGGCAGGCGAAACCGTCATATCCGGCAAAGTTGGCGGAGAGTTCAACCTCACCGCCGATGTTGAAGTGTTCTCCGAAGCCGTACCATATCTGAGGCTCGGAAAGGAAGACGCACTTGTTCTCCCACCAGACATCGGCGAAGCCGGAGAAACGAAGTCCCTTTACGCCGAAGAGATCCTGACATCCCCAGACAGCCGTGAACTGAAGCGGGGCCTTCTGGTAGAGATTCCGGAATTTCTTATAAAGTGCCTTGAGATTAAGGATATTGTTGAAATCCTTGCTGTGCAGGAAGCAGTCAACGCCGGCAAGTATCGCATGGTTGACGCCATAGAAGCCGCCGGCTCCGGGATCGCCGAATGTACCGAACCCGCCATTGTATTCGATATGGACGCTGAAAGCTCCGAGTGCCGAGTCCTGCCAGAGATTAAGGCAGCGGGCTATCTCGAAGTATGTGCTTCCCGGAGAATCGACGGTACCATTCCCGGACTTTAGCTGATAGTCATAATCTACGAAAAAGAAGGTGTTTCCCCAATCGTCCGCCTTGAACATTTCAAGGGTGGTTGTGACACATTCACGGTCGAAATCGTAAAAAGCCTGAAGATTGGTCTGAGCCTTCGCCAGCTGAGAAAAGGCAAGCACCGCCGCAACCGCGATAATTGATTTGTTTGACATATACATCAAGAAGTTAGACTTGTTCCTTTGCCAAGGTAAATAACTGAATCTCTGCCGGATAAAGCCTATAACCCGATTATGCGGCAATCCACAAAGCAATAAATGGCCTTGCCTGAATATGCCTTTCCGGCGAAGCTTTCCGACGGGATAAATATAATCCGTTGACACACTGACGTTCGCACAGGACTTTAAGACACTCAACAGACACCGCAGGCTTTCGTCCTATGGTTTTCCACACATCAGAACCCTTTTGCGATGTTTTCGGCAATGGAGCGGATCAGGCGCTCCCTGGACTCGACACTGGCCCAGGCTATATGAGGAGTAAGGCTCAGACGCTCAGGATGGCGTGTGTGCAGAAGCGGATGGTCAGCCGGTAACGGCTCGATGGAATATACATCCAGAGCCGCACCGCCGATGGCGCCCTCGTCAATGACCTTTGCCAAGGCATCCTCAACCACAATGCCACCTCTTCCCATATTCACAATGACCGCCTCAGGCTTCATCATCCTTAGTTCTTTCTCGCCGACAAGCCCGGCCGTACGCTCATTGTAAGGAGCGTGGACCGATATGACATCGGACTCGCGCATCAGACGCTCCAACGACACCGAAGGATAATCCCTGTTATGGCTTGTGCCGGATGTGGAATAGTAGATGACATTCATTCCGAACGCCTCCCCGATTCTTGCGACCTTAGAGCCTATCGCCCCCAAGCCTATGACTCCCAACGTCTTGCCGGCCATCTCGACGAATGGTCTTGAATAATCAGTGAACAACCCGCTGCGGGAGTAGATTCCGGATTTGACGACATCGTCAAAATAGGCTCCGTTGCCCAGAAGGTTAAGAATATGCATGAATGTTTCCTGGACAACGGAGTCCGTGGAATAGCCTGCGACATTTCTGACGATTATACCGCGTCTGGAACAGGCGTCGACATCTATGTTATTGACACCCGTGCCGGACTCACAGACAAGCCGAAGCTTCGGCGCCGCGTCCAGCAGCCTGTCGTTCACCTTTATCTTATTTATAATCAAGACCTCACAGTCACCGACCCGCGCCATGGCCTCCTCCGGTGTGGAGTTAGGCCACGAAGTAAGATCGCCCTCCTTTTCTATCGGATCCAACGACGAGGTTCCCATCGTCGCCGCATCCAGAAACACGATTTTCATCTTTTCCGAATTTTTCCGCTAATATAATAAGAATCTGTCAAAATCAGGAGCCACAAGTAAGTTGACTGATTGTCACGGGTGACCGGGGGGGGTAATAACAGAAGATGGAGTGGCTAAAAATACATTTTTTAGCCACTCCATCTTCTCTGATCGTCGTGCGCGGGATGAGAGTCGAACTCACACGTCGCAATTGACACTAGCTCCTGAAACTAGCGCGTCTACCATTTCGCCACCCGCGCCTGAAGTGGATTGCAAATATACTGATATTTTATGAAAATGCAAACTAAGAAGCTGTTTAAATTTCCTTATCTGAAACTTTGAGGGAATGAATTCAGGCGGTTTCTACGGACTTTCGAGGAAGACAGCGGCGCTGTCTGACGGGAAAGCCGGAAGAAAATGACGAATTTAAAACTCAAAGGACTTTTTAAAGAAATTTCAAACAGCCTCTAATTCAGGTGCCGGGCGAAAAAGTCCGGAGGAAAAGAACCGGGAACTACTTCTTGTACTTGGCGAAAGTCTTGTCAATCAAATCGGATTTGGCCGCGCAATGCTCAAGAAGCGATGACTTCAGGATGTTGATGTCAGTCGTGTAATAGCCCAGACTGGCACAGATGTCGGAGCGTCCGACACCGCCAGACTCCAGTTCCGAGAATATCTGCGGCTTGAACCAATAGCCGGCCCCATACTCGAAGTTCTTGCCATAACGTTCCTTGCACAAAGCGTTTTCCATATAATAGCCCCACATCTCTCCTACCTCGCAGTAGCCGGCGTTCTCACCGTTGCCGGAACCGTACGAGTCACCGTAATTGATGAACGAAGTAAGTATGTATGTGGCATATTTCCTCCAGTAATCCACGCCGACCTTGCTGAAATGAGACGCATGCGCCATCTCGTGAACTGTTGTGGCGTAAAGTTCCTTATAGTTGCCGTTTTTCCCCTTTGAACCGATTGTAATGTCCGGGGCGAAGAGTCTGACGAGTGAAGAATACTGTCCTAAATACTTGCTGACAAGCTTGTTGTCCAGAAGTGCCCCGTGGTGCATCATCATAGCGCAGGACGGTCTGAGAATATTCAGCACCCAGAACCTGATGTTCCTCGGCGGCAACGCGACACCGGATGTCTGGCACTTCTTGTAGTAGTCGTAGGCCGCATTGTTGATGACGCACCTGCGGAAAAGCGCCTCATCGGAATTATTGTCCACCACGAAGTCGATTCCCGTGGCCGGAGCCTTGCCCAATGTAGAGATTGAAGCCGGAATGAGAATCAGGTTGAATCCGATGGAGAAGCCTACCTTGTTCTTGAAACAGATTCTGTAATGCGGCTTGGCGGAGAATTTGGCGGAGAACTGATAGTCTCCGTTCTCATCGGTGTAAGTCGTGGCGACCTTGACGAAGACATTGGCAATCATCTTGACTCCGGCCACTCCGACTTTCTTCTTGCTCTTAAGCCCATCGTCTACAATCGTGATTGTCCCAGACGGCTTTGACTTGGCCCTGGTCTGAGGCTCAAGCAATCCAGCATTGCCGGTAATCTCGAAAGCCATCCTTTCGACAGCGTTCCAATCAAGGTCTCCAGGACTTCTTGTCTCCACATCCTCGTCAGGGATAAAGCACTCATCCAAGACTTCGTGACGGATTCCGGCAGGAAAATCGAAGTCCGGAGGGACGACGGCATACTGCCACGTGATCTCATCCTCCGGGATTTCCGGATCGTGATAGTAGTCCCCATCCCTCAGAATCTCACGATCCATCGGATAGTCAAGGAGTTCCACTCCGAGTTCCGAAAGAACGTCAAGATCCTCGGTTGTCTTGGGAAGGAATCTCACGTAATAATCCGTGACAGGGACACCGGACGAGGCCCGCGTCGGATAAACTGCCGCCAAGGCCTCCCTGACATTGGCCACCGAATAAGGATTCTCAAGCCTGCGTCCCAACCTCATCTTCTCGTGGGAGACAACCTCGACATTTTCCTTTGTGCTGACTGGAGCGACCTCCACCGGAGATCCTCCCTCTTTGCTGCAGGACACCAGCACCAGAGCCGGCAGCATCATTTTGAAGAACCATTTCATCGTTCAGTTGGTTTTTAGTTACGATGGCAAAGGTAAGGGCGGATATCCGTGGATTGAAATATTCAACGGTTAAGTGGAGAACAGGCTCCTCTTTGCAATTCAAAGGCGTTTTTATAACTTTGCGGGCAACATTTTTTTGGAAAAATATGGGAACATTCAGGGAATCCGCCAGATTTGCGGCGGCCATCGCACTGATTGCGAGCGCATTCAGTTTTTCTGCCAAGGCGCAGTCGTATAAAGATTTGATTGAAGAGAATCCGGAGAGAGCGGGAGGGGTTTACCATTATTACGAATATACCGACGCGGCTCTCACAAAAGCCCCGAAGGGCTATAAGCCGTTTTATATCAGCCACTACGGAAGACACGGATCACGTTACCACACAGGCGACAGTTCCTACAAGGGAGCCATTGCTATCCTATCCTCCGCAGAGAAGGCTGGGCTGCTTACCGAAGAGGGGAAACTGCTGAAAAGGCAGATTGACACAATCAACACCGAGCACCAAGGAATGTTCGGTATGCTTTCGGAAAGAGGAGGCGCCGAACACAGGGGAATAGCCGGGAGAATGTCCTCCAACTATCCGGAAGTGTTCAAGGGCGGCCGAACCGAGGTGGAATGTGTCTCAAGCTACTGGCCGAGATGTCTGGTCAGCATGGCCAATTTCACATCGGCCATACGCGAAAAGAACGGTTCGCTGTCATTCCATTACATCACAGGGCCGAAATATCTGGACTACATAAGTATGGATCTGGACATGAAAGACATCAACAAGAAGTCCAACGCCTTGAGGAGGCATCTGCTTGACAGTTTAGTCTCATACGACAGGTTCCTCGGAGCGATATTCACCGACCCGGCAAAGGCAATGGAACTGATCAGCAAGCCTAAAGACTTCATGGACAACGTGTTTATGGCCGGCTGCATAAGTCCCAACACAATAGCCCGTCCGGACATATTCAGTCATTTCTCCACAGAGGAACTTGCCGGGATATGGATTTCAAGGAACAACAAGCTGTACTACAGCTTCGGTATTTCCGCAGAAGAGGGCGACTATGTCTCCTCCATAGCAAAGCCTCTCATCGAGGACATAGTGGCCAAGGCCGACGCCGCTTTGACACCGGGAAGTGACAGGGCCGCCGATTTGAGGTTCGGACACGACGTGGGCCTGCTTCCACTCATAGGCACGATAGGCATTGAGGGAATGGCTGAACGCTGGAAATCCATTGACGTACACGAACACTGGCTTGGATTCGACATGATGTCGATGGCTTCGAACCTCCAGATGATCTTCTTCCGCAACCGGAAAGGCGAAGTGCTTGTCAAACTGGTCTATAACGACAAGGAAACACACATCCCCGCTGTTGAGACAGTCGGAGGAACGTTCCACAAATGGAGCGGCCTTCGGGAATACCTTGTAAAGACAGCCGCCGCAATCCCTGACGAACACATCGTCAGGGACCGCAGCGGTAAAGAGCGTACGGGAGTGTCGGTAAGGTAGTCTAAAAATAGACCACAGTCTTCTGCTCAATGGATGACATAAGTGAATTGGCCAGACGGCTCACTCCGAAACGGAAAAGTTCCTTTTTCATCCATTCGTTTCCCAGAATCGACTTTGCGATTGAATGGTAGCACACCGCATCCTTTGATGTGGATATGCCTCCCGCGGCCTTGAAACCGACTTTCCTGCCGGTCCGGTCATAGAATGCCTTGATGCACTCACACATGACATAGGCTGCCATAGGCGTGGCGTTTACGCTGACCTTTCCTGTGGAAGTCTTGATGAAATCAGCCCCGGACTCCATCGCGATGAACGATGCGGCGGCTATGTTCTCAGGGGTGACCAACAGCCCGGTCTCGAGAATCACTTTCAAAGTGACGATGCGTCCGACCTTGGAGGCCGCATCGTCTACAGCCTTTCTGATTGTCCTGATCTCTTCTCCAGCGGCCTCGTAATCGCCTGCCATAAATGCGTTAAGAGCCAGTACAATGTCAATCTCATCGGCTCCGGACTCCACAGCCATCTCGCATTCCCTTACCTTGACCTCGATGAAACTCTGGGAGGTCGGGAAGCAACCGGCCACGGCTGTAACACGGACATCTCCGCTGTCAAGGTTTTCCCTGACCACAGAAGCGAAATTAGGGAACACGCAGACAGAAGCCGGGAGCGGATACTCCGGAAAATCCTTCATAAAGGAATTGACCTTGCCTACAAGCTTCTTCACGGACGCCGGGGTGTCCTCTGTGTGAAGAGTAGTCAAATCCATAAACGACAGGCAGTTTCTGAGGACTTCAGGAGAAGCCACACTGTCGATGTTGGCCGCTATCGCGTCCAGTCTTTTGCTGATTCGTTCCTTATCCGGAACGTAACCATACTTTGCTAACAAAGATTCCATACCAATATCTAAATTTCTAATACTCCAAGACGGCGCGGCCTATCCTCTTATCTGAACCTCGAAGCCCTCTTCAACAAGCGGCCTCACAAGGATTTCCATCTCTTCCACAGAAAACTTTTCCAGACCTTCCGCCGGAACTTCCCTGTCAATTGTATAGACCATCACCTCCCTTGGCTTAAGCTTTCTTACTATGCTCATCCATCCATCAATCACCTCCGGAGAGGAAGAATCAAAGGACGGACAGCGGAGAAACATTGTCTGAAGCACAAAATTTCCTCCGAACCCCATCAGATCCGAGACCACATCCTCAACGTGGTACTCTCCCTGAGGCTGGTTGATTCTCGCGGCAAGGACATCGGTAGGAGCGTCAATCTTAAGGATGGGGTTGTCCACCTTGGACAAAGCCCCGAACACTTCCTTCCTGAACACCCTTGTGGCGTTTGACAACACGGAAACCTTGGCGTGGGGGAAGTATTTGTCCCTCAAGGCAATCGTAATGTCAATAATTCTTGCGAAATCCGGATTCAAGGTAGGCTCGCCGTCTCCGGAGAACGTTATGGAGTCTATCGGAATCCCTTGAACGGCGCAATCGGCCAGTTTCGACTCCAAAGCCGCCCTAAGCTCATCCGCGGACGGAAGCCTGCGGTCACCCCGTCCGTCCTTGTTCCAGCCGCACTCGCAGTATATGCAATCGAAATTGCATAGTTTGCCTTTCGTCGGAAGCAGGTTGATTCCCAACGAGGCCCCCAGCCTCCTGGAATGGATCGGACCGAAAACAAGTTCTTCCCGCATCATAGCTAAACAATTCTGTATGAAGAACTGTCCTTGGTCAGGCGACAATCCTGGCCAAGGTTGTCAATCACAACAAGACCGGGTTTCTTGCCGCTCTCAATGGAGCCATATTCATCTTCCTTGGAAAGGAACTCCGCCCCGTTAAGGCAGGCCCACTCAAGAAGCTCATCCATTTCCACTTCCGGGAAAGCCTCCTGAAGACAGAACAGTTCCCTGACGATGTCAAGGTCGTCATTGCTGGAGAGCGAATCCGTACCGACTGTGATTCTCAAACCATTCCGACGCATCAGGGACACAGGAGGCAATGAGTTGTGTATAAATATGTTCGATTGCGGGCAAAGCGCGACAAACGGATGGTTCATCACCTTTTTTACGGCATCGATTCCTTTCTGGTCCATACATACCTCGTGGACAAGCAGGATATGCTCGTCGAACGGAGCCGGATGCACCTTTTTCAATCTGTCGATGAAATAGAGCAAGGATGATTCTCCGGTCACAGGAGGGACGCTCATCCCCGCCGCCTTGCGATTGTCCCACATAGCTCCCCGCCCGTATCTCAGCATATCCTCCTCCTCCTCGCTCTCCTCCGAATGATACGACAGGAAACCGTACTTAAGGCCTTCGGCGGACGCCGCGGTGACAAGCTCAGGGCTCATCGTGTAGCAAGCGTGCGGGGTCGGAGCGGCATCCAGTCCGAAGGAGTCCGCGGCCGCCTTGAGCTTTCTGACTTCCCGAATCACGGAAGAGCAGTCCTCAGGCTCCGTTCCGAAGACCTCAAGGAAAGTTCTGGTGTACATCGGGGAATCTTTCTTGACGGCAAAACTGTCCGTACAATTGCTGATGTCAGCCATAGCCGACACTCCCCTCTTCCACATCAGATCCATCCAATACCTGATACACTCGAGTCTCTCTCCAAGGCTTTTGTTGTCACGCATGGCATTGATCTGATCGATGAACCCCGCCATCCCGGTTCCCTTGCGGAACGACTTCCACATATAGGAAAGCTCCAGATGGCAATGCGAGTTGACAAACCCCGGAACAATAGCTCCTTTCACAAAAAGTGGTTCAGTCTCCGGCTCCTGACATTCACCGACCGCAAGCACTGTCCCGTCGTCACCGTATTCGACATAACCGTTCCTGACAGGCTTCCCCCCGTCAAGAGCAAACACATATTCCGCCGCTATTCTATTCATACTCAACAAGTGTCAACTTATCCCTCACAATCCGGCCACCTCTTGCAGTGTCCCGCAGCCGTGAAACCGGACTAATTCCCAACCTTGACATTTTCCGGAGACAGGCTCAATTTCCTGACGGACTTGTCCGGAATGACCATAAGTTCCGGCTCCAAGACCACGATTGGAGAAGAAGAGAGTTTCATCCCCAGGGCGGACAACGAGTCTTTTTTCACGGTGGTGTCCCTGATGACAAGCCGAGGGCCGTGATACACCGTGTCCTCAATCACAGGGACTGGCCTATATACTTCAAAGGAATCCTTCACAATCTCGACCGTGTCAGTCATCGCATCAGCCTCAAACACTTCCATAAAAGAAACGAACGACTTGGCTTTCACCGACTTCCGGGCTCTGGCTATCGAGTCGGCCTTATGCTGGAGCCTGTCCTCTCTGGCAATCTCGGCATTGACGGACTCCAGTTCCCTCCGCAGGTCTTTCTCCACACGTTCCAGCATATACGCATAACGCTTAGGATCATTCAGATAGTAGCCGACACTTTTCTGATAGTCCTCGGTAGTGAAGCCGTACTTCTTAAAAATAGGTTCATAGAACCACGAGGTGTCAGCCATATTCCCCTTTTCCGGGTTTCCGGCAAGCCATTGGTCGGCAAGCAGCATCTCGCGATAGATCCTCTCCATCTTGCCCACAGGGATGACACGCCCCCCGCGTTCGCAGGACACGACAGCCAAAACGGCCACGGACAATGGAAGAAGTATCTTGAGCGCCCCTTTCATTCCTCTATCTCAATGTGGCTCCGTACTCGTTCTGGAAAGTGGAGAGAATCTTCTTCATTATCCGCTCCACATCCTCGTCCGTCAACGTCTTCTCCGAATCCTGAAGGACAAATCCCAAAGCGTACTGCTTCTTGCCCTCAGGAATCTTGTCGCCGCGGTATACATCGAAAAGCGTGACCTGCTTAAGAAGCCTCTTGCCGGCCTTGACCGCGCTTTTGTAAAGATCTGAGTAGCTGACGCTCTCGTCGAGCAACAACGCAAGGTCTCTTCTTACCTCAGGGAACTTAGGCATCTCCCTGAAAGCCACCTTGTCCCTCTTGACAAGCTGGAACAGGGTGTTCCAGTTAATCTCGGCGGCGAAGACAGGCTGGCGTACTCCGAACCTCTTGGCAAGCGCCGGAGCGACTGTACCGACAACGGCAAGCGGAAGGTGCTGTCCAGGCAAGGCATAGGCGACACCCTCACTGAATATGTCAGCAGGAGCCGCCGTTGACTCCATCTGGTAAAGATTGGCCCCGAAGCGCCTCAGGAGAAGATCGACATAGCCCTTCAGCACGAAGAAACTGCTCTTGCCCGGCTGAAGATTCCAAGACTTTTCCGGAGTACCTGTGACGAACATCGAGAAAGCCGGATGCTCCTCGTAGGAGTCCAGCGTCTTGCCGTCCTTTTCAGGATCACGGCTGTAAACCGAGCCGTATTCAAAGAGTTTCATCGAGGAAATCTGGCGGTTCACGTTGTAGGCGACAACCTCCAGTCCGCTGAATATCAGGGTCTGTCTCATCACATTGAGATCCGAGCTGAGAGGATTGACAATCGCCACGCTCCTCTCCTCAGGATAAGCCGTAAGACCCTTGTAGTAGGATCCCTTGGTGAGGGAATTGTTCATTATCTCAACGAATCCGTTGGCCGCCAAGAAGTTGGAAATCCCGTTGCGTATCGCCTCCGGCTCAGGTGAAGGGGTGGCGTTGACGGACATCTTCATATGATGCGGGAGGTCGATGTTGTTGTAACCGTAAATTCGGAGAATCTCCTCGACCACGTCACATTCCCTTGTCACGTCAATCATATACGAAGGAGCCGCCACTTTGGCCCCGTCCCCGCGCCTCTCGATGAACTCATAGGTGAGAGCCGTAAGAATCCTCTCGATCGCATCGTGTCCTATCTTCTTGCCGATGAACCTTTCAATGCGGTCGTAATCAAGGTCAATGACCTTCTTTTCAATCCTGTCCGGGTAGAACTCCTCGATTCCGCCGACAATCTCTCCGCCGGCAACCTCCTTGATAAGAAGGGCGGCGCGTTTGGCGGCATATTCATTGATTCCGGGATCGGCCCCTCTCTCGTAGCGGAAAGAGGCGTCGGTCTGAAGCGTGTGTCTCTTGGATGTCTTCCGGATGGAGCCTGGATCAAAATAGGCGCTCTCGACGAAGACATTCACGGTCTCGCCTGTAACACCCGAGTCTACGCCGCCGAACACTCCGGCTATGCACATAGGGCCGTCCGAATTGGCGATGACGATGTCATCCGCGGAAAGCTTCCTCTCCGCCTCGTCCAGAGTGACGATCCTTTCACCCTCGGCGGCTCTTCTGACAATCACCTTACCGCCGCTGATCTTGTCGGCGTCGAAAGTGTGGAGAGGCTGGCCAAGCTCGAAAAGGACGAAATTGGACACGTCCACCACATTGTCGATAGGACGCAATCCAATGGACATAAGCTTCTTCTGAAGCCATTCCGGTGACGGGCCGACCTTCACGCCCCTGATGGTGATTCCGCAATAGCGCGGAGCCGCGGACGGATCCTGAACCTCCACTGGTATTCCTTTACCCTCACCCGGCCTCCAGGCATCCACGGACGGATAATTGAAAGAGCAAGGAATATTGTTGAGCGTCATCCATGCATAGAGGTCACGAGCCACTCCGATGTGCGAGGCCGCATCCACCCTGTTGGCCGTGATTTCATATTCAATGACAGCCTCGGTCTTGAGATGAAGATACTCCTTCGCAGAGGTCCCGACCGGAGCGTCGGCAGGGAGAACCTTGATGCCGGCGTGGTCGTTGCCGATTCCGAGTTCGTCCTCGGCGCAGATCATTCCGAATGACTCCACACCGCGGATCTTGGATTTCTTGATCTTGAAATCTCCAGGAAGCACAGAACCGATTCTTGCAAAGAGAACCTTCTGCCCCGCGGCGACATTAGGAGCGCCGCATACAACGGTAAGAGGCTCACCCGTACCGTCATCCACCTTTGTGACGTGAAGGTGATCCGAATCAGGATGCGCCTCGCACTCAAGTACTTCGGCGACCACCACTCCGGCGAGTCCGCCCGGAATCTCCTCCTGTTCCTCCACCGAGTCAACCTCGATGCCGACCGCTGTCATAGCCTCCGCTATCTGCTGCGGAGTGAGGTCGGACACGAGATAATCCTTTAGCCAATTGTAAGAAAGCTTCATATTTCCAATGTTTTATCTGTCTATATCTTCACGTGAGAACAAAGAGCCCACGAATTCCTTTTTGTCAAAAGGCTTGAGGTCGTCTATTCCCTCGCCTATGCCGATGAATTTGACCGGCACCTTAAGCTGGTCGACGATTCCGATGACCACGCCGCCCTTCGCCGTGCCGTCAAGTTTGGTGATGACCAAAGAAGTGATGTCAGTAGCCTTGGAAAACTCCTTGGCCTGCTGGTAGGCGTTCTGACCGGTGGATGCGTCAAGCACAAGAAGCACTTCATGCGGAGCGTCAGGAATCACCTTCCGCATCACATTGCGGATCTTGGTCAGCTCGTTCATCAAGTCAATCCTGTTATGGAGTCTGCCGGCGGTGTCTATAAGGACCACGTCCGCACCTTTGGCCACAGCCGACTTCACCGTGTCGAAAGCCACCGAGGCAGGGTCGGACCCCATCCCCTGCTTGACAATCTCGACACCCGCCCGCTCGGCCCAGATCTGTATCTGATCCACGGCAGCGGCCCTGAAGGTGTCAGCCGCACCAATCATAACTTTCTTGCCCATAGCCTTATAGCGGGCGGCAAGCTTACCGATGGTCGTTGTCTTCCCCACGCCGTTCACTCCGACCACCATGACAACAAGAGGCTTCTTCGCCAAATCAAAAGGCTCCTTGGGAGACTCATCCCCGTCAACATTCAGAAGAGACCCGATTTCATCCCTGAGCATGGCTACCAGTTCGTCAAAGGACATATACTTGTCCCTGCCGACCCTCTCCTCAAGGCTATCGACAATCTTGAGGGTTGTGTCAACTCCCATATCCGAAGCCACAAGCGCCTCCTCTATAGCGTCAAGAACCGTGTCATCCACCTTGGACTTGCCCATAATAGACCTGGAAAGCCTCTGGAAGAAGCCCTCCTTAGTCTTCTTGACTCCTCTGTCAAACAATCCCATAACTTCTTGTTTTATATCTTACAAATTTAGTGAAAACCGAGTGCAATACGAAATTTATTTAGAAGCCTCGTAAATTTCTTTATCAGAAACTTTGAGGGGATAAATCCAGGCGGTTTCGACGGATTTCCGAGGAATAGAGCGGCGCCGCCTGACGAGACAGCCGGAAAAAATGACCGGAGACGCACTGACCGTAGTCTTCCTTGAACACTGCGGTGACAGGACGCACACGGAATCGGACTGATTTTTGCAGCGAGAAATGTCCGTTGCAGACAAGCTCCCCAGAACACATAACAACAAATAAAATAATCTATGAAAAGTAATCTTAAAAAAACACTTGGCGCGATCGCCGCGGTAATGCTTGCATTAACTTGTCAGGAATCTTTTTGCCAGACAGTCAAAAACGCAAGCGACAAGACAATCGGCTATGTCCAATCCGACGGCAGGGTTCAGGACAGCTCACGCCGGACCATCGGTTACATCAAGTCTGACGGCACGATCCAGAACTCTTCGAACAAGACAGTCGGCAGGCTGAAAAGCGACGGTACGGTACAGGACGCCTCCTACAGGACAATAGGGGAAATCAGGAGCGACGGCACAGTACGAGGCAAGGGAGGCAAAGTACTCGGATATGTAAAGAACGGGGGGAAAGTAGAGGACTCATCCCATCGCACCATAGGGCGCGTGTCGGGTGTTCCGGCGAAAAAGGCCGCCATCTATTTCTTCTTCAATTTTTTCAAGTCATAGGGACGACGGCAGCCCATTCCTGCCTGACAAGGCAACGGCAACGGGTCGATGCAGGGGTCACAAAAAAGCGCAGGCGGAATCCGCCTGCGCTTTTTTATCATATTAACGGGGAAAACTACTTCTTGTCAGTAAAGAAATCCTTGGTCTTTTCAGCCTCGACGAAAAGCTCGGTGAATACGTAAGCTCCTGTCTTAGGTGACTTGTCCATACGGATGCACTTCACCATACTCTTTGCGCCAGCCTTGGCGGCGAATGTAGCGACTGCTTTCTTTGCCATAGTCTATATCTCCAAATTTACTTGATTTCACGATGAACAGTCACCTTGTGGAGGTAAGGATTGTACTTCTTGCGTTCCAGGCGCTCAGGCGTGTTCTTTTTGTTCTTGGTCGTGATGTACCTTGAGATTCCCGGCACACCGCTTGCTTTCTGCTCTGTGCATTCAAGGATGACCTGCACCCTGTTTCCTTTTGCTTTCTTTGCCATAACTCAATAGATTTTAAACAAGGCCGACATATCCTTTAGCCTGAGCCTCTCTGAGAGCGGCGTCAAGGCCTTTCTTCTCGATGGTCCTCATTCCCTTGCAGGAAACCTTCAGTGTGATGAACCTCTGCTCAGCCTCTGACCAGAATTTCTTGGTCTTAAGGTTGAGGGCGAACTCGCGCTTGGTGCGAAGCTTTGAGTGAGCGACATTGTTGCCGATCATTCTCTTTCGTCCTGTGATTTGACAAACTTTTGCCATAATATTTTACTTTTTTTATTGATTCAAAACAAATTGCGGGGCTGCAAATTTCGCTCTAAATTTTCAGAATCGCAAATAATTCAGACAAATTTGAAGAATCTGCGCCACCGGATATTATTTGGGAACTTACGACCGGCATCTGTCGACAGCCAGATCAAAGCCGGCCTTCCGACGATGTGGTCTTCAGGAACGAATCCCCAGTACCTTGAGTCAAGGGAATTGTGCCTGTTGTCTCCCATCATAAAATAGTAGTCCATTTCAAAAGTGTAACTTGAAGTCTCCTTCCCGTCGATGAATATCTTTCCGTCGTCCCCAACCTTAAGCTCGTGCCCTTCGTAAACGGAGATAATCCTCTCGTAAAGCGGAAGACTTTCCTCCGTCAGGCTGACGGTCGCTCCTTTCTCAGGAATCCAAAGCGGACCGTAATTGTCACGTGTCCACCTGAAATTCTCCGTGAACGGGAAAAGGCTGAGATAGGAGTCCGGATAATCCGGAGGATAGACATCCAGATTAGGTTCCACACTCACGACCGACTTGATCTTTCCTACCTCCTCAAGCATACTCTGCGTCAGAGGCATAGCCGGATATCCCGGCAGGCCGCCGTCAAAATAGAGCTCTTTCAGATTGAGACCCATCTTTTCGAGAGTCCTGGAATTGATCCTGCCGCCGGTTGTGACAACCGAATAGGAAAGCTGAATTCCCGGATAGACCTCCTGCTTCCCGCCGTTGATGAAGACAAGGCCGTCGATTACAGAGAGAGAGTCGCCCGGTACGGCCACGCATCTCTTGACATAATGGTCTTTCTTGTCTACTGGACGGACTTTGAGCGGGCCGCCGTTTGCGACCGCGAAGTCTTTGCCGGCCTTTCTGACCCAAGAGTAGTAATCCTCGGACGGGAAACTGGACAGAACCGTGTCACCGTCAGGGAAATTGAACACCACATAATCCCCTCTTCTGACATTCCTGAATCCCTTAAGACGACGGTAGTCATTCTGTATCAAGGTCGAATACGACTCCTTGCCGAAGATGACATTGTGTGTGAAAGGGATGGTAAGCGGCGTCTGGGGAACCTTGGGACCGAAAGTCATTTTGCTGACGAAGAGATGATCTCCCGTAAAGAGGGAACTCTCCATCGAGGATGAAGGAATCTTGAAGGCTTGAAAAAAGAATATGTTGATGAACGTCACGACAACGACAGCGAATATTATGGCGTCAAGCCAATCGAGCAAAGCGTTACGTTTCTCCCCCTCCTTGTACTCCTTCTTCCAGAACAACCACTTCACCTTTCGGGTTATGTGATGGTCGAAGATGACGGCAAGGCCGAAGAGCCACCAATAATTTCCAAGCCAGATCACCCACAGCACATAGAGAACGGACCAGAAGCCCATCCTTACCCATTTGTTGTGGTATGTTTCCCTCAAGCTCACTTTCCAGACACTATTTTACAGAATTGACGATTGCTTCGAACGCCTGTGGATTGTTCATAGCGAGGTCAGCGAGAACCTTACGGTTGAGACCGATGTTCTGCTTTGCGAGCTTGCCCATAAACTGGGAGTAAGAGATGCCGTACTGACGGGCGGCGGCGTTGATTCTCTGAATCCAGAGGGCACGGAAAGTACGCTTTTTGGCCTTGCGGTCACGGTAGGCGTAGGTGAGACCTTTCTCGTAAGTGTTTTTCGCTACAGTCCAGACATTCTTTCTGGAAAGGAAATTACCGCGGGTTCTCTTAAGAATCTTCTTGCGGCGAGCCCTTGAGGCTACTGAATTGACTGATCTTGGCATAATTTGATCTTTTTCCGGAGGCAGTGACCGCCTGAAGGCGATGCTTTTCTACTGCGTTCCAAGTTAAACATTAAAAACTACAGGACCAGAAGCTCTTTTACCCTCTTTACATCATCCTGATGAACGAGAGTGAAGTGGTCAAGATTTCTCTTACGCTTCTTGGTCTTCTTTGTGAGGATGTGGCTGTGATAAGCGTGCTTCCTCTTGATTTTTCCCGATCCGGTAAGCGTGAAACGCTTTTTGGCACCGGAGTTGGTCTTAAGCTTTGCCATTGTTTTAAAAAATTAAACGTTAATATTGTACACCGCGTCAAGCGGATTACTTTTTCTTTATCGGAGCGATCATCATCGTCATCCTTTTTCCCTCGAGGGCGGGCATATTCTCGGCGCGGCCGTATTCCTCAAGCTCGACGGCGAATCTCAGAAGCTGCTTCTCACCCTGCTCGGCGAACATTATCGAACGACCCCGGAAGAATATGGTGGCCTTCACCTTGGAGCCCTCCTCAAGGAATTCCTGAGCGTGCTTGAGCTTGAACTGGAAGTCGTGCTCGTCAGTGTTAGGGCCGAAGCGGATTTCCTTGATGACAATCTTGGAGGCGTTCTGCTTCATCTCCTTGGCTTTCTTTCTCTGCTGGTAGAGATACTTCTGATAGTCGAGGATCTTGCAGACAGGCGGGTCGGCCTTGGCGCTGATCTCAACGAGGTCAAGCTCCTGTTCGTCAGCCATCTTCAAAGCCTTGGAAATCGGGTAGATACCCGGCTCAGCGATGTTGTCTCCGACCAGACGGACCTGTGAGGCTGTAATTTCCTCGTTGATGTTCAGCTCATCATCCGCCTTCTGACGGACAAAAGGGCGAGGGCCCCGTCCCGCAGGCTTGGGTCCCGTGCTTGGTCTGAATCCGGTGGCCGGTCTTGGACCTCCGTAGTGTGGTTTCGGCTTGTAAGGCATTCTGCTCTGTTTAAAACTCTCCTTTATAATTATACATTAACCGCGGACTCTTCACTACTCCAGCTCCTTGGCCATTTCGGCCTTGAACCAAGCTATAAAGTCGTCCACTTTCATAGTGCCGGCATCGGCGCCTTCCCTTCTTACCGAGACTGTGCCGTCCGCAACTTCCTTTTCACCCACGATGACGAGCACCGGAACCCTGAGCTGGGAAATCTCGCGGATTCTCTTGCCGAGAGTCTCGTTCCTGTCATCCAAAGAAGTGCGAATATCGGAATTATTCAGCAAACCGCAAACTTTTTTTGCATATTCCGCATATTTCTCGCTGACAGGAAGCACCTTGATCTGATCCGGACTAAGCCAGAGAGGGAGATGGCCGCCTGTATGCTCGAGGAGAACCGCAGTGAATCTTTCTATCGATCCGAACGGGGCGCGGTGGATCATGATCGGACGCTTCTTGCCTCCGTCCGCGTCGGTATATTCAAGCTGGAACCTCTCAGGGAGATTGTAGTCAACCTGAATTGTGCCGAGCTGCCACTTTCTTCCGATGGCGTCCTTGACCATAAAGTCAAGCTTCGGGCCGTAGAACGCGGCCTCGCCGTATTCGACGACTGTCTTGAGTCCTTTCTCCGCGGCGGCCTCGATAATGGCGTTCTCAGCCTTGTCCCAGTTCTCGTCGCTTCCGATGTACTTTGCCTTGTTGCCAGGATCCCTTAGGGACACCTGGGCAGTGTACTTGTCAAACTTGAATATCCTGAACACATAGAGAATCAGGTCAATGACTTTCTCGAACTCCCCCTTGAGCTGGTCCGGGGTCACAAACATATGGGCATCGTCCTGAGTGAAGGAACGTACCCTTGTGAGTCCGTGAAGCTCACCGCTCTGCTCGTAGCGATAGACTGTTCCGAACTCGGCAAGCCTCAGAGGAAGCTCCTTGTAGGATCTCGGTGAGGAACGGAATATCTCGCAGTGATGAGGGCAGTTCATCGGCTTCAGCATGTATTCCTCACCCTCCTGAGGAGTGTGGATCGGCTGGAAGGAGTCCTTGCCGTATTTGGCGTAGTGGCCTGATGTCACGTACAGGTCCTTGCTTCCGATGTGGGGGGTGACAACCGGGAGGTAGCCATATTCCTTCTGCTTCCTGCGGAGGAAGCTCTCAAGCTCGTACCTCATCACGGAACCCCTCGGCAGCCACAGAGGCAATCCGAGCCCGACCCGGGACGAGAACGTGAACAGTTCCATCTCCTTGCCAAGCTTGCGGTGGTCACGCTTCCTGGCCTCCTCGAGTAGAAGGAGGTACTCGTCAAGCAAGGATTTCTTCGGGAAAGTGATTCCGTAGATTCGGGTAAGCTGCTCGCGCTTCTCGTCTCCGCGCCAATAGGCGCCGGCGATTGCGGTCAGCTTGACGGCCTTGATGACCTCTGTGTTGCGGAGATGAGGCCCGCGGCAAAGGTCGGTGAAATGACCGTTGGTGTAGTAGGTGATGGCGCCGTCGGCGAGTTCGCCTATCAGTTCACACTTGTACTTGTCGCCGGACTCCTCGAAATGCTTCAGGGCATCGGCCTTGGACACGTCCTGTCGGACGAAGTCCTGCTTCTCCCGGGCAAGCTCAAGCATCTTCTTTTCAATCCGGGCGAAGTCGGCGTCGGTGATCTGGCGGCCTCCGAGATCCACGTCATAGTAGAAACCGTTCTCAATGGCCGGTCCGATGCCGAACTTGACTCCGGGGAATATGTCTTCCAAGGCCTCGGCCATCAAGTGCGATGACGAGTGCCAGAATACTCTTTTTCCTTCGTCGTCGTCCCATTTCAGGAGGACGATCGAGCTGTCTTCCTCAATCGGGCGGTTCAGGTCATAGGTGACGCCCTTGCCGGCTGTCTTGTCCGACGCCGGCTTGACCGAAACGGCAAGGACTTCCTCCGCAAGCCTCGGACTGATGCCCTTGGCTATCTCATACCCCGTCACGCCTTTCTCAAAGGTCCTGACACTACCGTCAGGAAATGTAATGTCAATCATACAAAAAAACTAAAATAAATTGGTCTGACCAGTATTTACAGACCAAGTACTTGAACTTGGCCAGCCATATTATTAGCCAAGGGGCAAAGATACGAATAATTTTGCTAATTTTGCATAAACTAATGTACACGGACAATGAAGAAAGAGTTCTCATCAGGCGTATCCTGGAACAGTGCCGCGGTCGCCGGCCTTCTGATGGCCTGCGCGACGATAGGAGCCGACTATATCGCGACCCTGCCGGCCCGGCTCGGAGCCGGCGGAGTAATTATATCCTACCTGCTCAAATGCGCTAAGATAATAGCCTGCATCTACGTGTTCCGGCTCCTGATGCTTCTCTTTTACAACCGTTTCCGGACCGACTATGCGAAACTGCAGCGTTACGGACTGAAGATCGCCCTGTTCTCCTCCATCCTTGTGGCGGGATTCTCCCTCGTCCAGATTCTCGTCATAAACCCGGACACGATGACCCAGATCATGCAGGAAGTCGGGAACACCTATCAGAATATGATGGATTCCAACAAGATGGCCGCTATGGAGAAGATGATGACAAAGATTCCGGCCATCACTTTCTTCTCCTCACTTATATACTGCTACCTTTGGGGATGGATTCTTTCGACCACATTCGCAAGAAGACTCTTCCCGCCTGACCTTTTCGGAGAGAGGCCTCAGGATGACAGCGGCAGCGACGGCAACGACAACCTTCAATAGTTATGGAATATTCAAAGGATCTTTCTATAATAATCCCTCTTCTGAACGAAGAGGAGTCCCTTCCGGAGCTTCTGGCGTGGATCAGAAGCGTGATGAACGCAAAGGGGTACGACTATGAGGTGATTTTCATCGATGACGGGAGCACGGACGGCTCTTGGGCGAGAATCCGGCGCTTCGCTGAAGAGGACAGCCGGGTCAAAGGAATATCCTTCCGCCGCAACTACGGCAAGTCAGCGGCTCTTTACGAGGGCTTCGCCAAGGCTGGGGGGAGGGTGGTTGTCACGATGGACGCGGATCTTCAGGACTCGCCCGAAGAGATACCGGAAATGTACCGGATGGTCACCGAGGAGGGCTACGACATCGTCTCGGGATGGAAGCAGCACCGTCAGGACAACAGACTGACAAAGAACCTGCCTTCCAAACTGTACAATGCGACCGCGCGGTGGATTACCGGAATCAAGCTTCACGATATGAACTGCGGGCTGAAGGCCTACAGAAACGAGGTCGTCAAGAACGTGGAGGTCTATGGCGAGATGCACCGGTATATTCCTTACCTTGCGAAGAACGCCGGATTCGGCAGAATCACCGAAAAACCCGTACACCACCAGAAAAGGAAGTACGGGAAAAGCAAATTCGGGCTTGAGAGGTTCGTGAACGGATTCCTCGACCTTCTGTCACTGTGGTTCCTCGGAACTTTCGGCAAAAAACCGATGCACTTCTTCGGTTTCTCAGGGATAGTGATGTTTCTGATCGGCTTAGTGATGACAATCTGGATCATAGCCGCAAAGCTTGTCCATCAAGCCCAGGGCTCTCATTTCAGAGCCGTCACCGACCAGCCGCTGTTCTATCTTGCGATGATGGCCGCGGTCATAGGCGCGATGCTTTTCCTTGCCGGATTCGTCTGCGAGATGATCTCCCGCAACTCCGCGGAAAGAAACCGCTATAACATCAAGGACAGGATAGACTGAAAGGAGCTTCCAAGAGATTCTTGGAAGCTGCCGGCTGTTTTCAAGAACAGCTTCTAATACTCCAGACTGAAATCATCCACCCAAAGAACCGAGTCCGGGCTGCCGGTGAAATAGTCTCCAAGCATACTTGCCGCACAAGAGACTATGATGTGCGTAGGCCGCCGGGAGGTGGAGACATATTCCAAAGGAATCTCGATTCTGGTCCAGTCCATATCCTGTCCCGTGACAAATCTGCCGTAGGCGATGACATCCGGGCCGTACGGATCGAAGAACGTGGACTTGTCGGTGGTGTTGATTTCGACAGGGCAATCCTCGGTTCCGCCATATTTGCGGAAGTCCCAGGAGCCAAGGGCGACCCAGACTATTCCACGGTCGTTGTCTCCCACATTTACGACGTCGTCAGGCGGATATTCGCCAAGGGTCTTCTGCTGGACTTTGCCGCTCTTGTACTTAAGAGAAAGCGTGACCTTCCTCGGACGCAGGGTGAACGGACGGCCAACACGAATCTTGCCGCCGGACACACCGACATTCTCGACATATTCACCCGAGAATATGTTTCCCGCGGCGAATTTGATGACCACATACTGCGACTCCATCTTCAATGAATACTCTCCCTCGACCTTTTCGGCACCGTCCACTTTGGTGATGGCATAGCTCGCTCCTACGGTTGTGGAGCCCTTGTTGCCGCTCCCCCACCATTTGGTACGGAGGGTACTGTCATCGGACGACGGGTCATAGAACGAAAGATACTTGCCCGACTCGGCGTTTGAGAATGTCTCGAAACCGGAATTCGGCAACTGAACCGCGTCCTCAGTCGTAAACCTCAGCGTACCGGAAGTTTCATTCCCGCTATAAGCGACGCATTCATATTCAGTCAAAGGCTGAAGTCCGTCAGCAGCCGCGCTGAAGTCACCTCCGTCGGAAACAACATCTCCGACCTCCTTCCAATCAGTCTCACCGACCTTCCTTATCCGGAAGCCGTTGTCCCGACCTTCGATGCCGCTGGCCTTCAGCCATGCCACTCCGGTCCAGACATCCGGTTTTGAGATGGATACCGAAGACTCCACTTCCTCAACATATAATGTCCAGACCTCGATGACATCACGATACGACACCGTCAGTTCCACCGGACTCTCAAAATTCCCGAGGGATTCGACAGCCGGGGAATATGTCGTCTGCCCTTCAGGACCGAGTTTTATCGATGACACGCTCAGGCGGGTCAATCCGATTCCGAACGGAATCCGCACCACGACACGTCTGTTGGGCGCGTCAATCACAGAACCGCCGATCTGGCCGGAGACAGAAAAATACCGTTCGATCGGCTGCGTCGCCTTGATTGTCCAGACACATTCGTTCTGATAGGCCGAAAGTGTCACAGCCAGAGGCGATGTCAGATCCTTTACGCCCGCCAACATTTCCGAAGAAGTCACCGCCTCGTCATTGAACGACACCTCACGTACATTCACATTCCTCACATCGGTGGTTTCCTCCAAAGTAAGGAGGACCTCACGCGATTCGGAGTTGATGGCCACTGATTCCGTTCCGTCAGCGTCGAGCCGCGCGATGGCGGGGTCAACCTCGGGATACGGGATGTCATTCCGTATGCACGAGGCGACTGAAAGAAGGGCGATCAATGATGGCAACGCAAATTTTCTCATAACCTAAATGTGGAAACTCAGTCCAAACGAAATATCCAGGATGTCGAGCATAAACCTGACTTTGGAAAAATCACGGGTGCCGACAACCTCCCCGTCCTTGTAGTAGTCAATGTGATTGTAGGTCGCCCCGCCGATGCCTATCGATACGTGGGTGCTGACGCTGTTGGTGACAAAAATCATCAGACCGGGATGGACAGCCAGCCTCACCTTGTCGGCCGTGGAGTAGCTGTCAAGACTGTCCTCATTGTAAGAGAACGACGTACGCGTGCGGGAATATCCCAAAGACACCTCCGTGAACACGCCAATCCTCGACTTCCTGTCCAGGGCCGCATAAGCCCTGTGGAACACCTCGGCCTGGACTGTGCGGGAGTCCGCCCTGATGTCGCTCAGAGAGACTGCCAGATCATCGCTCAGCATCGAGAAGTCGGCGTTGGAGACACCACCCTGAGCCGACGAATACTTCGCCCTTACGCCAATGGACCTGTTATTTTTATATGTATAATTACAATAAGGAGCAAGCGTCAGCACGGAGCCGTCCGCGTCAAGATGCTGAAGAAGCATAAGATATTCGCTGTCAGTGCTGGTCAGATCAGCGTAGAAAAACTGCACTCCGGCCGAGAAGTCTCCTTTCGGCATAAACAGCCTGTCCGATCCCCGTTTCCCAGAGACCGAAAGGCTGTCCCGCTCCGCAGCCTCAAGACAAAGGACGGAAAACAGGACGGAAACTATCAACGCAAACTTTTTCACTGGCCTACAAATAATAATAAAGGCTGAAACCGACCGCAAGAAGGTTCACCTTGAAATTAATGAATGAAAAACTCCTGCTTCCCTCGGCGACCTGGTTATGAACCTGCTCCGTCCAGTCGTAATGAAGACCCATCATGTTCACGCTCACGTCCAGCGCAAGCCTGTCTGTGACAAAAGCCATAAAGCCAGGACAGACGTTGATTCCCAAGGAGTTGGATGTCTCATACGAGGCGTTCACCTTGTTTCCGTGGCCGTCAAGGACCTTCCCCTGGCCATAGGAATACGCCAACTGAAGCTCGTTGAAGAGAGAGATGCGCCTCAAAGAACCGACAGGAATATAATAACGTCCGATTCCCTGAATCTCAAAGGAATGGCTGATCTTATGGAAGTCAGCCACCTCCAGATTGATGTCCTCGAAATCCATCTTGGCAGAATCAAGCCGGAGCATATTCCTTTTGTAGCCGACCCTGACTCCCGCTCCGAGATTGTCCTTGAACATATAGCAGAACGCCGGGCTTACGGAAACTGTGTAGCCGGCCGACTTGATGCCGTTGACCACCAGCAGACGCGAGTTGTCGTTGTCGTGCAGCATATAGCCTGCACCTCCGCCCACCATCCAGGTTCCCTTCTTGATGACGCAAGGCTGGGACGACAGGTCGATGCCTCTGTCCAGCTTCTGCCCCTCGGCCGCAAACGACACAAGGAGCGGAAGCAGTACAGCAAGCGATCTGAATAGGAGCCGTGCCATTACTCGTATAGAAGTTCCATTCCGTCAAGCCACAGCTTGCTGTCATCGTAGCCGGAGAAATAGTCTCCGTACATACTGGCCGCACAGCTGATGATGATGTGGGTAGGATAGGTGCTAAGATTTCTGTAATCCAGCGGAATCGTCACCTGGATCCAATCCGTGGCCGGATTAGTGCTGTCGGAAGAGACAATCTTCTCGCCGAAAGCTATCGTGGACGCGTCTGTGCTGAAATCCACGAAAGTGCTTGGATCGGTGGTGTCGAACATCACAGGACTCTCGGTGTCTCCGCCATATTTCTTGAAGTCCCACGTACCCAAGGCGATTCTGATGGAAGCCTTGTCGTAATTGCCTTTCTTTCCATCCTCAGGGACATTGCTTGACTCGCGGTTGATGACTCCTCCGGAATATTTCATCCAAAGACGGAGCGCGGTAGGCCTTGCCGTGAAAGGTCTTCCGAAATAAACAGTACCGCCCGACGTGCCGATAAGTTCTCCGAAACGACCGCTGAAAAGGTTGCCGGCGGCGAATTTCACCACCACATAGCGGGACTGAAGGCAAACGGACTGAGAGCCCTCCTTGTAAGAGGACGCGTCAGGGTAGCAGATAACGGAGCTTGATCCGACAAGGGTGGCGCCGGAGTTGCCATTGCCCCACCACTTGGTCTGAAGGGTGACATCTGAGGAAGACGGGTCATAGAAGGACGGATACTTTTCGCTTTCGGCGTTTGAAGTCGTCTCGAATCCTCCGTTAGGCACAGCCACGGCCTTGTCAGTCGTGACATCATCCTGGGCAGGAAGAATCTCCTCCTCACCGGACTCCAGAGAGGTCAGCACAAGCCTGTATTCATAGGTGGTCGAAGGTGACAGCTGCGTTATCTCGGCGCTGAATGTACCCTCGGACTCCCTCACTGAAGCCACACGCCTCCATTCCGAGGTTCCTTTCTCGCGGACCTCGAACCAGACTTTCTCCTTGTCGTACTGAGCCTCGTCCACATCGGCGTGGGCCGTGAAATGTCCGGCCCAGACCTCATATTTGGCGGAACGGGCTATTCCGGTCGAGGAACCCTCGAAAATGATGTCATCATAAATGTTGTTGGTAGAGTCATCCACAAGCAGATCGAAAGCCAGCAGACCGTCCTTCTCCGTGTACTTGAGAGAAAGCCTGTACCTTTTGCCCCCTTCCACGGACTTGATCTCGCCCGACTTTGTGAAAGGGCTTCCATCCTTCTTGAGTGTTCCCTCGAACTTCCAGTAAAGGGAAGGCTCGAAGCCGGAGACAATGAAATAACCGTCCTTCCCGCTTTCGGATGCATTATATACAAGGTTGCCGGAAGCGTCGCCAAAGCCGACAGTACACTTATAGCCGGACTCGAACACATCGGCCACCGTCTGGTCAAAGGAGACGTTGGAAATCACATTGCAGACCTTGGCCGTGACAGTCACGCTGCCGGACACTCCGGCCTGCACGGTCACATTTGACGAACCTTTGTAGCTTTTCTGATCCCACGAGGCCGCGGCCGGGCTTTCCTTCGCCATCTCTCCCGCCACGACATCGACACGATAATCGTCGGCCGGAAGATAAACGGACGCGGGCATCCGCGAATATACATACTCACGCACCTTGCCGGAAAAATCACCTTTATAGATGCTGATTCTTGCGGAGGAAAGCAGCTCCTCCTGAGTCATCGACGCCTTTGTGGCAGGCTCTCCCATTCTGATGTCAAGGGTGAGCGCACCCTTTCCGGAAGGAGTCACGTCATAGCCGGCACATGCTCCCAAGGCGATTGCGGAGAGAGCCAATGTTATGATTGTCAGTTTATTTCGCATATTCAAACCTCCTAAAGTACCTCAAGTGTGATTGGAATACTCTTGCGGCATCCCTTGTTGTCAATCACGTTCATCGTGAAAGTGTGCCTTCCTTTGAAAGCCAGAAGAGGAGTCTGGGCTCCGGAAAGGTCGAACTCGATTTCAGTCTTGCCGGCAAGCTCCGCTCCATGAGGGAAAGGAACAATGTCGAACACACCCAAAGCAGCGTCGGACGGGTTGATGAGATCAAGAGTGGTTCCGCCGACGGTGTTGACCGAATTGATGAAATCAGTGTTGGTGGAGGCGATGTCAACCGTGAACTTACGGACTCCGTTAGGGACTTTCGCTGTCATTGTCAACGGGAACGCACCTTCTGAAGGCACCGTCACTGTGTTGGTAATATCGTAGGAGCTTGTGCTTATCAGCTCGATTCCGCCGTCTCCGGCAGGAGCGTCAGGGTCATACCCGTCACCTTCCTCGATGGCCGTCACGTCATTGTCAAGCTCCGCGTCCTCCACCAGTCCATCGATCTCCACGGAGAACGAAGCGTTGCCGGAAGCGTCCACTTTCTTGAGGATGGTGACCACGTGCCAGTCACGGGCCTTCACATTGGTGATGGTCGCGCGCATCCTCTGAATCTTGCCATCAACCGAACCCTTGAAAACCAAAGAGATGGTCGCATCGCCGCTGTTTACGGCGAAATAACCCTGCCTGCGGTCATAGTTCGGAGAGCCGGTCGAATAGTCAATCTTGTACTCCAGAGGGTAGCCTGCCGCCAGTTCCACCGTAGTCGCCCCTTCGCCCGTGACAGATTTGAGAAAATCATCGTTATAGCCGACCGTGACAACCGCCTGGAGAAGGGTGCAGGTGATTGATCCGAGTGTCGTGGTGACCCCTGCCTTGATGGAGAAGCTCTTTGTCGCTCCATAGACAGGTGCGGTGAATTTGGCCTTAGGCACATCAGTGCTGGTGGAGCGGGCTTCCAGACTGTAATCCCCGGCAGGAAGAGAAACACTTCCCGCTGAACGTACTTCCTGGTAGGTCTTCTGCCACACAAGCTTCCCTGCGTTGTCGTATAGGAAAAGGACATAATCATCGCTTGCGGCTTCCGCGCGGGTAGGCACCTTATGAAGCTCATCCGACACCTCAAGCGACAATCCCTCAAAGGAAAGCACGCCGCCCTTGTCCTTTCCTCCGTAATTGAAATTGTCCTTATTGCAGGACACCGCCAGAACCATAATGGCGGCAAAGAATATGTAAGCTATCTTTTTCATCTTTGTCAGTCGTTAAGATCAACATCAGTCAGCTCGACATCCTCGACAGTCTCGTCAAAAGAGATGCGGATCGTGTTACCTCCGACATTCGAGACATCGAACCTGAGCGTGTAGCAGGTTTTTGGAGAAAGGGATTTGTAGTCCTTGGAAAAGCTCTGGACACCACCTCCCTGATTCGTCAGCGTACCTGTCACTGTTATCGTGTAGGCATCGACGAAAGCGGCCCTGGTCTCACCTTTAGGGAAAGCGATGGAAGTACCGCCTCCGGTCTTCACGGTGAATGAATAATCAGAGTAATAAGCCTCGAACGCGTCACTGCATTCCACCTTGACGATGGAGTTGGAGAGAGACACCGGGATGGACACAGACGCCGTGCCGCCTCCGGTGACGGAGAAAGTCTTTGTCCCGGCAAAGCAAGGCTTACCGAAACCTTCGTCGGTGACAGAGCCATACGCGGCCTTCACCGAATAGTTGCCGGCCTTCAGCGCGGTCGATGTGTTGTAGCCCTCGAGGAGTCCGTTATAGATCTCGTCTTCGCCGGCGTTTGAAAGGACGATGGTGAACTTGCCGGTCTGCGGAAGGGTGGTGTAGTCGGCCACATTGCTTCTTGTAGCCTCAGCCACCTGTCCGTCAGCGTCAAGAAGGAACGTGACCCGGCCTTCAGGCCCCTCACCGCCCTGCCTTGAACACGACACCGGCAGAACCGCCAGCGCCACCATTCCAAGGATGAAGTTTCTGATTCTCATATTAACTAATTTACTTTGTGATTTTTACTTTTATGTTGTCCATGTAAAGCCAGCAGGTATTGTTTGATGTCCCCGCCTTATGCTCCGGAGTCGTCCGCCAGCTTATACGCAGAGGCGCCTTGACATTTGTCAGCCTCGCGCTGTAACTATGGCCGATGTTCGTGTAGGAACCGCCGGTCTCATTCACTATGAAACTGTCCTGGAAAACGCCGGTGTCGTCACCGCTATTAAGGTTATCCGGAGTGGTGATGTAACCGATATGTACAGTCTGGCTTATCTCCGGAGCCGAGACTATAAAACCATAGCCTTTCCTGTCCATAGAATAGTCGAAGCTGACATCCAGCCCCACAGCCACTCCTTCTTTCAGGCCTGACAGGAACGGCGAGTCGGCTCTCGCAGGATAGTCGGCGGATGTCTCCCTTCGGCAGGCCAGCCTCAATGAGGTTCCGGCTTCTGTTCCGAATCGGGCGGCGCTCCAGCCGTTCAGGAAAGACACAGGACTCTTCGATCCGAGATTAGACTGTGAATACTCGTCATACGAGCTGATTCCCTCCACACCGCTGAAGTCCTCAAAGAACAGATAAGGGCAATCCAACGGGCAGACGGAGCTTGAGACGGACGTAAGGTCTGCAATCGTAAGCATCTCGGACACGATAGCGCTCTCCGACTCATAGACAACTGACAACTTCTTGGATGACAAGGTCCTGAAAGCATCCTCGTCCTTAGTCTCGAACTCGAAAGTGTCTCCGACCAGGACAGTTCCGTCATGCTTTCCCGTAAATTCAAGCACGTTGGATGCGGATCCCGGCCAATTGATTCCTTCCGGCAAGGAAAGCCTTATGCTCCGAGGCTCCTCGCCAAGATTGTTCGAGGCGAGAGTGAATTTCAGCTTGAAGAGAGTGTTGACATTCGTAAGCCTGAGCGGAACAGGGGTCAGATGACCTGCGGCGAAAGTCCTTCCCGTAAGCGGAACAGGATTCAGTTCGGCCCACTTGTTCTCCGAATATACGGTCGCCTCCATCCTGTCCGACGAAGTGTAAGCCACTGATGGAGGGAATATTCCGGCCACCGCGGAGCCGGATTCGTCCAACGGTTCCGCCAAATCCAGCACGACGGAGTTCGTACCGTCCCCAAGCGTCGCCGATGACGGGTCTGTCACATCGACAATGACCTTGCCGACGGAGGGACGAGGCATAGAAAACTCGATCCTCGTCACCGGCTCGCCAAGATAGTTCTTCCCTTCTGGAATATAGAATCTGAGGAAATGCAGCAGATGCTTCATCCTGACACTCACCGACGAGGCCGGAGAAATCGGGGAGGCCTCCTCTATCGGAGACAGGGCCGGGCCGGAGACAGGCTCCGCCACGATGATGTCCACTCCGTCCGAAGCCGTACCGTCCTGAACCGCCGGAAGCGTAAACCTTGCGACCGTACCGTCCTTAGACTCAGGCGACGGATAGACGACATAGTATGAATATGTCCCCTCATCCATCGGAGACGGAAGCGTGGACGTGAAATAGGCCGAAGACCGGTTCGAGCCGGCGGCCATCAGGCTGAACGGCCGGCCGTCAAGCGCATAGCTCCCGGACGAAGACTTCGCCCAGACCGCTACGGCATCGCCGGCGTTCCATTCAAATTGTTTATTCTCATCATTATAGGAAGTCCTTGTCCCGGCACCTTCTCCTACGGCTATGGCAACCATGACCGGCGCTTCCGCCGTATCCGACTCCAACCGGCCATAATCTCCGCACCCGCAAAGACAGCCTCCGGCAAAAACAAGGAATATATTCAGTTTTTCTTTCAAACGCACTGTTTTTCAACTTTGAAGGCAGGACTCCCCGCCTACACTACCAACTGCAAAAGTAACTCTTTTTAATCATATACAAAAATGTCTTCCGGAGTCAACGTCACTCAACAAGCCTCCTGACCATCGGCTCCAGCTCCTGCAACGCATCTCTGGCTATAATCGTTCCGTCAGGCGCAAGCAACAGACAGGTAGGCACATAAGTGACTCCGTATAGTTCAGCGGCAGCCCCGTCGGTACCTAAGATGTTCTTCCAGGTCAAGCCGGCTTCCGTTATAGTCCTCTTCGACAGTCCGGCGCTCTCCCAGACCGGCACTCCGACTATGTCGAAAGACTCTCCGCCAAGTTCCTCGTACAATCCGCGTATATGAGGGAAGGAACGGCGGCACGGCCCGCAAGCGGTTGACCAGAAGTCAAGGAGAATATACTTTCCCTTGCCTGCGAAATCCGAGAGCCTGACCGGGATTCCGTCCGGACTGATTCCTCCGAAATCCCGGAACTTCATCCCGACCGAAGAACGGTACTCCGCCTCGATTTCACTCCGCAGCCTGGAAACACGAGGCTCCGCAAGCATATTCGGAGCCAATAGGCCCGCAAGGTCAAACTTGGTCCTGGGATCCGTGTTCCAGTTTGCCAGAAAGGAAAGGGCGACATATCCCACCGCGTTGTCACGGTTGATGGCTATCACCCTTTTATATTCATCAATCATCAAGGTGCTGTCCCTGAAGTGCGTCCTTCTGAACTCCACCAATGAATCCACACGCCCGCTCAGTGAATTCTTCCTGTCACCTTTCACCGCATAGCGTCCGTCCGGCCGCCTGCTGATGGTCAAAACGCCTCCTTCGGGGACAACAATAGCTTCCACGTAGCCGCCTATGCGCACACTGTAGGATTTGGTGATGTCTGTCGGCAACTCAACGCTGAACCGACCGTCCCGGACAGGCACAACCACAGTCTCACCGGCACGGTAAAAGAACGACACCTCCTTGGGCGCGTTCTCTTGTCCGAACCATCCCGAGACAACAGTATTGTCCTGCGCCATAACTCCGACCGCGGACAAAACCCCTATGGCCAAAACGGCTAATTTATTCATTAACAATCAATTTATTTAGAGCCAGACATCCATCGCCCCACAACCGCAGCCAACACAGGCCGGGCATTTCCTGCAACTATCATACCTTTCCCAACCGCATCCTCCTCCACGAGCAGGCACGATATACACTCGTGATTGTCTCGAGTCAATAAAGCGCCTCTCCCGGCAAAGGTTTGACTGGAATCGGCGCAGACAGCGATTTTTTTTGGCGCAAATCTGGCGCAACGTTATAAGCAATTTTGCCGTAACTTCTTGACTTACAAGAACTTACGGCAAATTCGTAGCGGGAAGAGGAGACTGTTCCGCAAGGGCAAGGATCGCCCGGTTGATGAGCTCGGTCTTGTTGCCCTCGTAGGATGAGAGGAACGCGTCCACCTCGGGCGTGGATTTGAAGGTGTAGGACTTGCCGTGGGCTTTGGGCTTGCGCCCCGCCCCGGACCGCGCGCCGCCCCAGGAAGGAGATTCGGAGGATGAAGACAATTTTTTTGTTTGCATACAGTTTTGTAATTTTGTGCCACCTACCAAAGGGGAGGCCGTTGGCGCGGCCTCCGCGGTTGGAATTAGATTGCGATCTCTATCGCGAATCTGATTTTCCAAATCTTAAAAATGATTTTGAAGCTCATCTTGTTAAGACTTTGGTAGGTTTTTTCTTACTCCCTTTCAAGCGTTTCAGATTCCTCTTTCGCGGTTCTCCCTGAACCGCAATACAAAGATACGCATTTATCTTGAATTACACAACTTTATTTCAAGTTTTTTAAAACTTTTTCATTGAAAATCAATAAGTAAAGAGTTTCCGATAGAACAGTATTAAAAGACGAATATATGGAAATCAAGGAAATCTGGAAGTCCGCGAGCCGGGAGCAGCGGGACAGTCTGACAATGTTGATTATGATGGACAAGGTGTCCTTCTCGGCGGCGTACTCGTGGTGCACCGGGGCGAGGCGGCCGATGCCTCTCTACAGGGAGAAGATCCGGGGGTACGTCAAGGAGGCCTTCGGGATCGAGGCGACCGCCGAGGAGTTGTTCCCTGAAAAAAATAGGCCATGTACGTGGACAATGACAATCGTGGCCTGATTTCGATCTTCGAGATTGGCAGGCCAGAATGGTCGGCACTGAGCAGTGCGTGCAAAATAGCCGCCCAGATGTGGGAAATCCAGTTGGCGGAATTCAACGGACTCGACCCGGCAAGGATGTCGACATACGACATTCAAAGGAGGAGCCAACTCACCAATTACAGAGACGCAGTCCAAAAGCTGGCGTTCGGGATAGCCCAAGCAAGCGAGAGGATCGATCAGAACTCCATACCTAACCCGTTCACTATCATTAAACCATGATACCCGAATATGTAAAAGACCAGATCAAGGAGCGGGACATCGTCTCGATCATTCAGGACGAGGGCGTCGAGCTCAAGCGGGAGGGCGGCCACTACAAATGCTGCTGCCCCTTCCACGGCGAGAAGACACCGTCGTTCGTCGTGACACCGTCGAGGAATATGTACCACTGCTTCGGGTGCGGGCGCACGGGCGACGCCATCAGCTTCGTGATGGAGCGCCGCAGGATGACATTCTACGAGGCGGTGGAGCATCTGGCCGGGCGGCTCGGGATCGACTACGAGAAGAGAGAGCCGACGCCTGAGGAGAAGGCGGCGGAGTTCAGGCGGTCGCAGATGATGACAGTGAACAAGCTCGCCTCCGAATGGTATATCCAGCGCTACAGGGAGTCTCCCGGAGCAACGGACTACGTTCAGAAGAAGCGAGGGATCAAGGCGGAGACCGCCGGGCTGTTCTGCCTCGGCTACGCCCCGGGGAAGGGCGGGCTGATGCAGTACCTGACCGGCCTCGGATGGAAGACGGATGTCCTCCTCGCAGCCGGACTCGTCAAGAGGAACGAGGACACGGGACAGATCTATGACACGTTCCGGCATAGGATCATCTTTCCCGTGTTCTGGACAAGCGGCTACATAGCGGGCTTCTCAGGGCGCTACATCGGCGACAAGCCGGGCGTTCCGAAGTACCTTAACACCGGGGAGACGGAGCTTTACAAGAAGAAGGGCATCCTCTTCGGCTGGCTACAGGCGAATATGCAGATCTACGCAACGAGGCAGGCCTACCTTGTGGAGGGCAACCTGGATGTGTGCAGGCTGCACGAGATCGGCGTGAAGAACGCCGTCGCGCCGTGCGGGACGGCTCTGACGCAGGAGCAGATCGCACTGCTGAAGGCAAAGGCCGACAGGGTCACGATCATAGGCGACACGGACAAGGCCGGAGTCGAGGCGGTGCAGAAGAACGCCCGCATCCTGACCGAGTCCGGGCTTTCCGTCTCGGTTATGGAGCTTCCACCTGATCTGGGCAAGGATGCGGACGAGTACTTCCGCACCCACCGGCACGAGTTCGACGAGTGCAGTCTCCAGAGGACGCGCGACTATATTCCTTGGATCTGCGAGAAGTGGATGAGCGCCGCCGCGTCGCAGACGGAAAAGGCGGCCGTGATCACCGAGGTCTGCAAGCTGCTGGCCAACGTACCCGACCAGAGCACCGCAGATATGTACAGGGAGACCTTCACGAAGACATACAAGTTCGGGAAGATCTGGAGTCAGGAATATTTCAAGGCCAAGAACGACAAGGAGCGGGCCGAGGCGAAGGAGGACGGGACGAAGGAGATGCTCCAGAACTACGGCTTCTACGTCAAGAACAACTGCTACTACGGCGCGTCAAGGTCGGGGAACGACACAAGGTGGAGCAATTTCACGATGACGCCGATCCTGCACATCAGGGACGAGAAGAACGCCCGGCGAATATTCACGCTGCGCAACGTCAAGATGCAGGAGGCCGTCGTGAAGCTGAACCAGAGCGAACTCGTCTCGTTCACGGACTTCAAGACGAGGGTCGAGACCGCCGGGAACTACGTCTGGGAGGCCACGGCCAACGAGCTGACCTCGCTAAAGAAGTACCTCTACGACGGCACCCCGTCAGCCGACGAGATCAAGCAGTTAGGGTGGCAGAAGAAGTGGGGCTTCTACGCCTGGGGCAACGGAGGCCTTGACAACGGCACGTTCAGGCAGGTGGACAAGTACGGCATCATCGACATCAAAGGTCAGAAGTTCTACCTTCCGGGATGTGCCCTCGACACGAGGGACAACACGCAGGGCTACCAGCTCGCGAGGAAGTTCGTTTACACGGAGACGAACACCATCTCGCTGCGGGAATATTCAGAGAAACTTATCACCGTGTTCGGCGACAACGCCAAGGTGGCTCTCTGCTTCCTGTTCGCCTCCCTGTTCAAGGACGTGGTGACATCGGTCACGACCTCTTTCCCGATTCTTGACCTGTTCGGGCCGAAGGGTACGGGAAAGTCGGAGCTCGGACACTCGCTGACCTCGTTCTTCGTCTGCAACAACATCGCCCCGAACATCAACAACACGACCAAGGCGGCGCTTGCCGAGGCGGTGGCGGAAGTGAGTAATGCCGTTGTACACTTGGACGAATATAAGAACAACCTCGACCTTGAGAAGAGGGAGTTCCTGAAAGGGCTGTGGGACGGTGCGGGACGGTCGTGGATGAATATGGACAACGACAAGCGGAGGGAGACCACCGCTGTTGACTGCGGGGTGGTGATGTCGGGGCAGGAGATGCCGACGGCGGACATCGCCCTTTTCAACCGCCTCGTGTTCCTGACGTTCAGCAAGACCACATTCAGCGACCAGGAGAAGAGGAACTACGAGAACCTGAAACTTATCGAGAAGCGCGGGCTGACGCACCTGACGAACCAGTTGCTTCAGCTACGGTCGAAATTCCAGACGGACTTCCGCCGGGTATGGGACGAGACGCTGGCAGAGATGAACGACAGGGTCCGATCCTACAGCGTGGAAGACAGGACGCTCAGGAACTGGGCGGTTCTGCTGGCGGCGTTTCGGACATTGAGAGCAGACATCGATGTGCCTTTCGGCCACGATGAGATCTTCCGGATCTGCTGCAAGGGCTGCGTGGATCAGAACCAGAAGACGCGGCAGAACAACGAGCTTTCGGGCTTCTGGGAGATCGTGGAGAACCTTGTCGCTTCCGGCCAGGCCTACATCAACATTGACTATAAGCTTTGCTCAGGTGACCGTCCGTTTGCCATCAAGGAGTCGGACACGCCGTTCGAGCCAAGGCACGGGACAAGGTACATCTATCTTGCATTCCAGAGATTGTCAGCGCTCTATATGAAGGAGGGCAAGGACGTGAACGGCAAGGTGATTCCAAGGGACTCTCTGAGGTACTATCTGGAGCACTCGCCGGAGTTCGTCGGCACGGCAAGGTCGATGCGGTTCAAGCTGCTTGAGAACAAATCCTACGTCTCCAGCAATCCGGAGACCGGCAAGAGCCGCGTGACCACCGCTATGGTCTTCGACTACGATGCGATCAAGACGAACTATGGCATCGACCTCGACATCTCGACGGACACCCTTGAGGGCGGAGACAACCGTACCGCCGCCACGACACCGCCGCCGGTGGACGAGCCTGAGGAGGCTCGTGACCCGGAAATCTGGGAGGAGTGATGGAAGACCTTTCCAGATATGTCCTCTATTCCAAGGATCAGGAGGCCGCGTTCCGGAAACGGTTCGCCGGTGTCATCGCCGCCAGACAAGCCGCCTACGTCAGATGGCTGCGAGGCCTCCCGCTCCTGGAATGGGTGGACTACCTCCAGCAGGTCGCCCCAAAGGACCGCCAGGCCGTCATCGGGCTGATCTGCGTCTGCATCCAGGATCGGCTCGCCGCCGTCACCTTCAGCCGTGACTACCGCCGGATCCGCCGCGACCCCGTCACCGACGAGGAGGTCGAGGCCGTTTTCGGAAAAAGAAAAGGTAAAAATAATCGCCAAAAATTTGGAAAATGATAGAATTTATACTATCTTTGTAGCAGTTAAAAAATAAGGGATGAAGTACAATGAATTAATGAGACAACTAAAGAAGGCCGGGTGCTACGACACCGGAAGACAACAGAGCGGACATCCGCTTTGGTTCAGCCCCAAAACCGGAAAGGTGTTCAAGGTAAGCAACCACGGATCCGAAGAGGTAGCGACAGGAACTTTAGCACAAATCAAAAAGGCTGCGGGGATTTAATTCCCCGCACCTTCACAAATAAAACCACACGTTATTATGAGAAAGGTTAACGCAGTTATTGAAAAGGCCTCCGACGGCAACTACAGCATCTATATGAATGCTGATGATATGCCTTATCTTGTCACGGGGACAGGGAAAACAGTCAAGGAAGCAAAGAAGGTGTTCGAAGACGGCTATGAGGACATCAAGAAATACTACAAGGAGAATGGCGAGCCGTTCGAGGAAGTGGAGTTCTGCTACCAGTACGACATACCATCGTTCCTTCAGGAATACGCCTACCTCATCACCTTGTCCGGTCTGGAGAGGGTGACAGGGGTCAACCAAAAACAGCTCGGGCACTATATCAGCGGCTTCAGACATCCCTCGGCTAAAACAGCGAAGAAAATCGAGGAGGGAATCAGGAAACTGGGACAAGAGTTCTCGTCTGTCAAATTCGCCTGATTGCAACCTGACTCAGGATAAGGCGGGTATCTCATTCCCCGACAGGCGCGGCGGCATCCTTATGGACGCCGCCTTTTTTTGTGTCTGACAGGAGGCGGCGTTCCGGAAACGGTTCGCCGGTGTCATCGCCGCCAAACAGGCGGCTTACGTCCGATGGCTGCGAGGTCTTCCGCTTCCGGAGCGGGTGGATTATCTGCCACAGGCCTTCACAAGGGACTGCAAGGCCGTATTAGGGAAGATTCCGAAACAATATCTCCAATGAGATGTTGGATGTTCAAGAAAGAAACACGATATTTGCAATAAATTTAGCGATAACTAAAGTACGATGGCTGAATATTTGTACGACATATTTGAGGATGTGGACAATGAGAACGACTACCTGTTCTACAAACTCTCGATTGACGGGGAATGCCAGTTCGAGCGGTTTTATGAAGAGGTGACAGCCAACGCCAAATCACGGGATGCGAAGAGTATGGACAGAATCATCGCATATATGGATGCGTTCGGCCCGACACTTCTGCCGAAAGAGAAATTCCGCAACATAAAGGGCTGAAAGACGTTTCTGGAGCCAAAAGAAGTGATGTCTTCGAGTTCAAATCCAACGATCTCAGAGTCTATGTAGTGCTAAGAAAGCCCTCTGTTCACATCGTAATGGGAGGTTACAAGAAGAATCAAGACAAGGACGTTGACGTGCTTGCCGATAAAATAAAGGAGTTTTAACTATGAGCAGAGACAGAGTCTTGAAGTCGCCGGCATATTGGGCGGCGCGAATACAGTTGGCGCTGTATGAATGCGCTGGAATATTTATGAAAAAGAACGGGATGAACAAAAAACAACTTGCGGAACATCTTGGAGTTTCGGCAGGATATGTCTCCCAGGTTCTGAACGGGGATTACGATCATCGCCTTTCAAAGTTTGTGGAACTATCGATGAGTTTCGGCTTTATTCCTAAAATCCAGTTTATACCTGTCGAGACCGTCGTTGAAGAGAACGGGCGCAGGCTGACGGCAAAGGGAACGGCCAGCATAACATTCAAATCCTCTGATGACATTGACTATCTTAACGCAGCGTGATATGGTAAAATTCAGAATGACAGGCGTGGCCATAAACCAGTTCGCAATACTGGCGGATGAATACAAACGATACAAGGAGTGGCAGGCCGACGTTGACCTGATTACGTCGTATGCCGTCGAGACCTCAGAAATCGCCATTCGTATGAAATTCCTGTTCCGGCATCTGGACTCAAAGATTCTGGTGCTTGAGATAACTTGTAGATTCAAAATTGACGGAGCCAATGAGTTTGAGGTAAAAGGCGGGCATATCATCATCCCGGCCAACCTTGTGGCTCACCTTGCGATGCATACGGTCGGAACGGCAAGAGGAGTGCTTGTCTGCAAGACTGAAGGGACGCCATATAGCCAATATATTCTGCCACCGATCAACGTGTCAAGTATGATACCAAACGACATCGAAGTCCCATCCGGGAGTGACAACGTGGATACCGAATAAAATCTCTCAAATTGTCCTTTACGTGATATGTGGCCGATTGTAATTTTGTGCCGAAGGAAGTGGCGAATAGGCTACACAATCGAAACAAGAAATTATGAATCGGACAAACAATGAGATTAACCTGCGATTGGTCGATTGGAGAAGAATCGGGGAGTTTGATATGCCTGTAATCAGAAAATGCGACTTTTTGCCGACCAGACTTACATCTTTCAATTTAGCGAGAACAGAGAAGGACAAGGGTTCCGGAGTACACTTTTTCATCGATGACTATCAATTCGATAGAGTGTGGAGAAATCCTACCGCTTACCTCAATACGCTAAGACAATTCCAATGTGTGCTAAGCCCGGATTTTAGTGTCTTCGTAGATATGCCTACGCCTATGAAGATCTGGAATGTATATCGCAATAGATTGATGGGAAGTTGGTGGCAGGAAAAAGGAATCAGAGTCATTCCGACAGTGGGATGGGCCGAACCAGACAGCTTCGGATACTGCTTTGCCGGGATTGAGCCAGGAGGGGTAGTAGCAGTCTCCAACATAGGGACAAGAAAGACCGCAAGGACAAAAAGAATGTGGATGCTGGGTGCAGAGGAAATAGTCAAAAGGCTGCGTCCGAGTGCAATTCTACTCTACGGTTCGAGCGATTCGTTCGATTTCGGGCAAATAGAAGTCAGACTCTTCGAAAACGCGAATTTAGAAAGGTTAAAAAAGATCTGCGATGGGGAGTAGAGGAAGTTTTTCCGGAGGAGGCGGATCCGCCTCCGAGTGGTTCAACGAGAGGAATTTTGAAGAAATAGGACACATTGAGAATATCAAAATACTTAGGCAAACAAATCAATCCATCAGCAACAAAGAACCAGTTTATGCAGGTAGCAACGACAAATACATAGTTCTGGATAAAAGCGAGGATGTCCCCAAAAACATCTGCTTCTACAAAGACCATAAGCTTAAGGTTAGCATAGATTTTGATTATAAAGGGAATACAGTAAACATACACCAGCACGCTTGGGAGTCTAAACCAGATACAAATGGAGGTAACGACATTGTTTTCAGAAAAAGGCACGACAAAGACAACGTTCTCCCAGTATCGAAGGCAAGAATAGGATTAGTAAGAAAACTGATTAAGAAATATAGACTTGATGAACGATATAGAATTACGATTGAAAGCAGCTGAGGACAACATCATCGGCCTTGTTTATTTCAGAGAAAAATATACCTATGGGAGATTAATCCCAGTCGAAGGCTATCCATTCCCTCAGTGCAGCGAACGGGAGAAGCTTCCATTGAACCCACCAAAGGACATCCTGATCACAAGGGATATGCTTGGATGGGATAAAGGCAGCGTTCTCGATGCGAAACTCGAAGGTTGGGGCGACGATGTCCTCGGATACTATATGAATATGCCCATTGACATCAAGTTCCTCTTCGACAGAAGGATGTTCTATATAGAAGGGGCGTGCCACGTCCATAGAGAAGGACGTGGTGGGCTGTATGTCCTCTCCGAGGAGACTGTTCTCAATGCGGATTGGAACGGTGAATGGTACAAACGGTGGGACGGGCTGTGGGATACATTCAAGGAATGGTATATGAACGAAAACGCCGAGACATTCGCCAAAGAGGCAACGATTGATGGCATCCCAATCAGACAAGTCCTTGAGCATTCGCTCATCATATCACTAATGTAAGAATACATAAAGTCAATGTAAGGGCGGATGAAGAGTCAACTCTTCATCCGCCCTTACGATTTTCATCGGACAAAAGTGCGTGAAATGGCGACTTTGTAACAACCTGTCAAAAAGTGTAAGCAATATAGCGGCATTTGCTTACACTTTTCAAATTTTAGCCAAAACGGCGGGAAATCAGGAAAAACAGAGTGCTTGTGCCAAATTTTGGCACAAGCGAAGCAAATTTTGGCGTTACAATATTATAGAACAAATAAATAAGCAGTGTTACCTATTGTAATTCTTCAACAATTTACGTAAATTTGAGAAAATGATTTTTGCTGAGGAAACGAAAAAAACCAACTACACTAACTACACTTAAAGGAAATGATTGAATATTAATGAAATAAGGTGTAGTTGGAGTGTAGTTCTCGAACTACACTCCAACTACACTTAACTACACTGCCTCCTCCAAAAACTACACTAACTACACTTTTTCAGGGGTGAACTACACCTCTAAAAATACTAACTAATTGATAATCAAACATAGTCCCAAGTGTAGTTAGTGTAGTTGGTGTAGTTGGCAAAAATGTGTGAAATATATTTGATGAATTGAAAAATGCTCGATGTCAAATTGAAAGTGGATTCGCCGATGATGGCCGACTACCTCGCCTACCTGTTTCCGCCTGAATCCGAAGGCAGTCCCCTGAAGGTCTATGCCCGGAACAGCGTCGGAAGGCTTCTCGTGGCTCACTGCAAGGTCTCGGAACTCCCCGTTGACCAGCCCGGTGACGGCTACGTCAGCCTCTCGCTGCCTAACGACGAGGCGACCAAGCCGATGATCGACCGATTCCTCTATTACGACCGGCACGACACGGCGGCGCTGAATATGGCCATAGCAGCCTGGTTCGACCTTGAGTTCAGGCAATATTACCTCGCCGGCTTGGAGATAGGCATCCGGAAAAAGGACATAGTGACGGCGTTCATCGTGACCAGAGGACTGTTCTCCACGGACGGCTTCGACGCTCTGCACAAAAGGATCTACAGGCGGGAGCAGCGGAACCTCGGCAAGATGGTGAAGAGCCTCGTCAACAAGGCGGACTACATTGACAGAAACATCAACATAAAAGGATTGAAAGATGATCAGAATTATTGATTCCCTGCTGGCTCAGAGCCTTGACCGGCAGGACGGGGTGTGGCGCGCCCTGCCGATAGTCCCGGCCACGGCCACGATCGAGAGAACGGATAAGCAGGAGGACGCCGGAAGGCTGGCCACGGTCAAGATCAACGCCACGCTTTCGGAAGCCACGGATGTGATGAGGGATCACCTTGTCGTGAAGGTGGGCTACTGCCACGGCGATGACGAAACCTACGGCTCGGAGGATCTTCCTTTGACCTTCGAGGTCAGCGAGACAAACACGGTGAAGATCTCCTGCTCCTATCAGTATCCTATATTATAGTGTCCTTTTGCGCCGTCCGGCATCCTTATATCTTTGTGTCAGACAATTCGAAAGTATGAAAGCAGACACATTCCAGCTGGCAAGGGACATCGTCCAGGGAAAGTGGCTCGTCTCCAACCCGGAGCGGCTGCTTCCCATCGCCCGCGCCTTCCTCAGCAAGACACCGATTGAGATGGAGGTGAAGGCCGCAATGGTCTCCACGGTTACGGACTCCGGACGAGATGAGGCTGAGTCCAAGAGGGTGGCGATAGTTCCGCTTCACGGCACGATGACCAAGTATAACACGTGCGAGAGCTACGGGACATCGCACGTCGCCGGAAAGATCCGGGAGATGGCGGATGACGGCGACGTCATCGGAATCGTCCTTGACATTGACTCTCCTGGCGGGAGCAGCTCGGCGATCCCGCCGATGGTCGAGGCGATAGCCTACGCAAGATCTCTCGGGAAGCCTGTCTATGTCCACGCCGACCTCTGCGCCTCGGCCGCCTACTGGGTGGCCTCGCAGTGTGACGCGATCTATCTTGACAACGACCTTTCCGAGGTCGGTTCCATCGGCGCTATGGCGGTGTTCGTCGATGACACGGCTCAGAGCCCCTTGACAGGCGAGAGGACACTCGTGATTTACTCTGACGAGTCCCCCGACAAGAACAGGTCGTACAGGGACGCTCTTGAGGGGAATTTCGATGCGGTCAAAGCTGAGCTCCGCTCGTTGGTGGAGAAGTTCCGCACCGCCGTCACGAGCGGAAGACCTAACATCAAGTCGGAAGCCGAGGGCGTGCTGACAGGACGGATGTTCGGGACATCCGAGGCGATCAGCCTCGGAATGGCCGACGCCAGGAAGAATCTCGCGGAGACCATCGATGCGGTCTTCGCTCTCGCAAGCGTATAACCAACCTTTTTTCATAATGGATAAGAAAACCTTGAACAACTCAAAGATGGGCCGTCTCGTGGCCCGTCTCTTCGGGAAGAGCGAGCTTGACGTCAAGGACGGCAAGGGTCAAGAACCAATAAATCTGAATGAATATGATGGATCTGTTCAATAAGAACCGGGACGGTGCGAAGGAGCTTGAGGAACTGACCGGACAATGGTATGCGTCATCGCCTTACAGGCTGATTGAGACCGAAATCGGCTTCGCTACATCCGAGGTGGCTCGGTTGGTGGGTTCTGAGGTGGTCAAGGAGGCCGCCGATGCTTACTCCGTGGGCGAGAAGCCGGAATTAGTGGCCGCCGTGAGGCTTCCGGTGGCAAGTATGGCATTGATGAGATATGCCGCCCTGACTTCGTTGTCGCACGAATCCACGGGACGGAAGGTCAAGATCGACGACAATGAGCGTAGTCCCTACGAGTGGCAGATCGACAGGGATGACAGGGCGATGAGGGAGAGGTATTACCGCGCCTTGGATGCGCTCTACACCTATTTGGAGAGTTCCGGGAACGAGAACTGGGCGAAATCGGCCAAGAGGACTATGACCGGAGAGTCCATCGTCAGGAATATTCAGGAGTTCGAGGCTGTCTATCCGATAGACGGCAGCTACTACGTCTATTATCTGCTTCAGGCTCTCGTGATCGAGCGCCAGAGGGCGGTCATAGAGCCGTTTGTCGGCGAGAAATGGGCTTCCATTGCTGACGGATCGGCGAACGACAGGGTTCTTGCCCTGGCCAGACGGGCCGCGATTCTCAGCGCCGTGATCGTCGCCGGGACGAGGTGGAGCCTTGAGGTGTTCCCCTCCGAGATCGCAAGGCGTTTCTCTCCCACCTATCAGGGCAACAGGTCGAACCGCGCCGCAGCGATGGACGAGATAGACTGGTACATCGGCAAGCTGAAGACCGAGGTCAGGGACGCCCTGACCGATCTGGCCGAACTTGTCAACGATGACAAGACCGCACCCGTCCTGATTCCCCGGAACCGCCGGGAGAACAAGTTCTTCACCACCGAATAAAAAAGCCCCCGGATCTCTCCGAGGGCTGAACACCAAAGAGTGAAGCTACCAAACAATCACGCGAATATGGTGTCTAAGTCTTTAGCTATGTTAAGAAGTCCGCTGCGGATGCGTTCTTCCTGAGCCTTCCTCGGCTTCGTGCCGTGGGCATACGCCCAAAGCTGCTTCTGGGAGATGCCGGTGATTTTTTCCAAGGTGGCAAGCGAGAACCAACCTTTGCCAAGATAGTACTCCATAAGGCTCAACGCATCGATGGTGTAGGTGATTTCGAAATCGCCGTCCAGAAACTCAGGGTATTTGAAACCCTCCTCCTTGGCTGTGGCCTTGTAGATCTCCATCTGCTGAAGCATATCAGCCTTGGCGGCCTCGATGGTGTCGCCCATCCCTGAAAAGATCTCGTTCTTGCAATAGGCGGAATATGTTCCGTCCAAAGCTCTTTCGATTATCGCTGCAATCTGTTTCATAATTTATCTCCGTTTTGGAGGGATGGGGCTTATTCAAGCCCCATCTCCTTGATGATTTTCTTAACAAGCCCCGTTCCCATTTCTTTGGATCCGTGGTATGGAACGGGATAGGTTCTGGATCCTTTCTTGTAGATTACGTGGCTGCCCGCTTTCCTTAAATACGTCCAGCCGTTCCGTTCTACCAATCTGTGAAATTCATCTGACTTCATACTGCGTATTGTTTGGCACTGCAAAGGTAGTAATATTTCTATTATTTACAAAATATTTTAATAGAAATTTTTCCATTATTATAAAAAAAATGGAAAGTCAAATGTGGAAAGTTCGCTCCGCCAAATATGGGAAGCTTGCGCCGTCAAGATGTCTGCCGAAACGGGGTATGCAAAAAGCCCCCGGATCTCTCCGAGGGCTGCGGCCGCGTCTCCGGACGGCCATTTTGTTATCAAATCAAGGTTAGGAGACTTTGTCAAAGTGTGTCGGCCGCCTTTCTGATGCGGTCTGCCAAGTCGTGGAGCGCTCCCTTGAACTGTTCAAGTTCTTCGGGGCTGAAATCTGTTTCCTTTCCGTTTCCGTCACGCCTGTCAAGCTTATGGTAAAGCCATCCGGAGGATTTCCCGAAATACCTGTTCGACAATTTGGCGATGTTGATGTCCAGAATGATGTCTTGGATCTTTTCTTTTACTGTTGCCATACCTGTTTGATTTTAAGGGAGGCTCTTTCGAGCCCCCTCGTTAGATTCCCATCAGTTCGTGAAGTAGTTGGTAAATGTACCACTCGAATTCATCGGGATTTTCCATCCAGCCTCTTGAGGCTTTGAAGTTCCTGACTGCTTCAATCAGTTCCTTCTCTTTTTCTGTCAATTTGATCATAAAACCTTGATTTCTGATAACAATACAAAGATAATACGAAATTTCGTACTACGCAAATTTTCGGGCATATATTTTCAAAAAAAAGTAAAGTCCTTTCCTTCGCTGAACCGCTTATCTATCTTTGGGAAAACTAATGGGATGAACACGATAGAGGTTTTCGAAAGCGGGAAGATTGTGCGGATGCCAGGGTCGTGGAGCGAGATGACTCCGCGGCAGGTTCAGGGGGTCTTCAGGCTCTTTGAGCGGGGGCTTCGGTGCGGATGGTCACCGCTGGAGTTCAACGTCAGGGCGATGTGGATGCTGCTCGGGGTCAGACGAACTCTCAGGGGGCGGATCTCCGACATATTCGATGGCAAAAGAGCCACTTTCAGAGACGAGAACATCTACCGGATGTGTGAGCGATGTCTGGGTTTTCTGTTCTCGGAGGAGACGGCGGCGCTGACGTTCGACTCCGTGGCCAACCCGATGCCAATGGTGCGGTCCGGGCTTGTCTGGCTGCACGGTCCGGGAGAACTGCTCCAGGATCTGACGTTCGGGGAGTTCAGGCACGCCTCTGCGGCTGTGAACAGGTTCTTCCGAAGCAGTGATGTCAGTGATCTGGACGAGTGCGTGGCGTTCCTGTACAGACGGCGGTCGGTGAAGGCCAACCGGGCTGGCCGGTGCGTTCCGGACGTTGACCAACGGAACGCGAGGAGACATATTCATAGGGCTTCGAGGTTGAAAGGATGGCAGAAGAACCTCGTTATGATGTGGTTCTCCGCTTGCCTGAAGTACCTTCAAAGCGGTGTGCTGGAGATTGACGGGGAGGAGATTGATCTGTCGAGGCTGTTCGCCGGTGACGGAAAGAGTTCCGGGATGGCTTTCGGGTGGAATGACCTGCTGGTCGAGGTCGCCAAGGAAAACACGCTGGGGAACATCGACCGGGTTGATGAGGAGCCGCTGTTCTCGGTGTTGTCGATAATGTGGCATAATTACAAGGAGAGAAAGAGAAATGAGCAGATTGTCAAAGCTTCAAAGACTCACTAAGTATCTGGCCGGACTGAAGGTCGGAACCTGCGGGTGCGCCGGGTCGCCCCGCATCGGGTCGATTTCAACGACCGCCCAGTCTGACGCCACTTCACAACTGGCGCATCTTTCGGGCATTCAGATCCTGATCGCACGTCCGGAGGCACATCAGAGAGGCGGAACGGACTCGTTCCGGGAAGAATTGGGGACGGTGATATTCGTCCTTGAGAAGGGTTTGGGGCCGGACAAGACCAAGGAGTCTGAAAACGAGATGTATTCACGGCTTTTAGAGGTCGCCGAGGCGGTCGTGGCCACCATAGCAGATGAGACTTCAAGTCAGTATTGCCGCCTGGTGACGGGGCTGTCGATCGCGTCCGTCGATGTGGTGCCGGAGGCCTCTTTGTTCGGCGGCTGGAGCGGCTACAGCATCGAGCTTTCGTTCGAGTAGGGATGGATGTCAGGGCAAGGTTTGTCTCCGAAATCCTCAAGGACGAGGGTCAGAGGCTGCTGAGGAATCAGGGGAAGGCGATCGAGGCGAGGGTCAAGAGCCGCTCAAGGCGGCTGGAGTCGTCCCGTAGTGTGTCGGTGGCAGGCGGGAACGGTGCTTCCGGCACGCTGACGTTCGTCCACGTCGCCTACGAGCGTTTTTTGGATATGAAACGGCTTCAGCGTGGCGGAAAGTCCGTCAAGTCCAACCGCAGGATCCACAACCGCTACGTCTTCGGGGCCTACGCCTCCATAGCGGAGCGCCTGATGTACGAGTTCACCGAGGATTTCGTCGCCTCGGTGCGTCAGACCGAAGACGTGGCAAACAAGTGAAAAGCAACGGGAAAACAGCGTAAATCCTTGATTTTTCGGTTCAATATTTGTTACTTTGCAAAACACGTTGAAAATTCAATGTGTTTACGTTGTAAAAAGGGATAATCTATGAGGCTGGAACAGGATGACATATTGGTGATCAAGGCGGTTCTCTTGTACATTCTTACGCATAGCGATGACGAGAACAGGGATGTCTATAGCATCGTCAAGGCCGCGTACTATGCGCAGCAGAGCCACCTTGCTAAATATGGGGCTCCCCTATTCAAGGATCGCATCTGCGCTTTGCCATTCGGTCCGGTTCCCTCCAACATCTACAATATTCTTAAGATGTCGAGAGGTGACTTCGGTGCGGCGGGTCACTACGATCCTGACAATATGCGTCAGGCTTCGGAATCCATTGCCTTTGACAACGAGATGTTCTCCGCCAAGGAAGAGCCAGATATGGATTTCCTTTCCCAATCTGATGTCGAATGTCTTGATGGTGGCATAGAGAAAGTGGCCGGGATGTCATTCGATCAAATAAAACACGACACGCACGGCAAAGAATGGAGGCGAGCCTGTAAAGTCCCACGCAAGGAGATGAACGTTCTTAATATCGCAAAGGAAGGCAACGCTTCCGAAGGAGCTTTGCAGTACCTTAAAGACTATCTTGAAACCGATCGGTTCTCCAGGCAATGATGGAACTTGACATTTTCCCAGCTGAACTTAGGGGACGGGCTATCGAGGTCGGTCAAGTCTTGAAAATGGAACTCTTTCCGGAGGACCGGATCCAGCCGAAGAACGGCAAGGACTCCAAACTCAAAAGGTTCGTCATAATCGGGAAGACGGAAGATGGCAACGTGCTGGCCGCCCTTCTTGTGAACACCAAGATCAACGACAATCTCTTCGCCGTCATTGCCCCTTACCAGCATTTGGTGAAAGCCGAGGGAAATGACTACTTGGATCACGACAGTTACATCGATTGTTACACAGTAAGAGAGTTCGATGCGTCACGAGTATTGGAGAAGGCTGAGTTCCTCGGAACAGTCAAGGATGATGATCTGGAAGAGTGTTTAGAACACGTCCGCCAATCCCCGGCTATTAAGCCGTACATTCTGAAGAAATTCCATCTTGACGGGAAATGAAACGTGGATTGATATTTGCAGAAAGCAGATATAATCTGATAGCCAACACGGGATATGTTTTTCGGATCTTTTGATATTTCAGTCTGGGTGGCGATCATCGTTCTTCTGGTGTTGTTCTGGAAGCCGGTGACGAGCAGGATTCTGCTGTGGGCTTTCGTCATCGTCACATTCCCTTTCGCACTGATCTGGAAAGGCATCGAGAAGATGGCGGGAATAGACGAGGACAGTGTGGAAAGCTCGGACTACGACAAAAGCGAACTTGCCCTGAAACGCAAGTAGCTGGCCAAGAAAGGGGTTCTCGCTGCATCGGGTTTTCTGGGGCTGTTCTCCATCATCCTTTGGAGTTTTATTTTGTTTGACATTTATAACTGGAAACTGCTTGGAATATTGGCGTTTGTGGATTTGGTTGCGACCGTTGTCATCGCCGTCAAAACGAAGTTCTTCGACCCTCCTGAATTATAGACAGTTAATACATTTGTCCTTTACAGCCGTCTTCGGACGGCTATTTTTGTGTCATAAATCCACGTGAAGTTATGGCCAAAAGAATCACAGACGAAGACCTCCGGCTGAACCTGATCATCAACGGGGACGGCGGGAGAAAAGAGATGCTGACGCTTGACAGGCAGATGAAAAACCTGCAAGGTACGGTGAAAAAGACCCGGAAAGAACTTGAGGTAATGGCCGAGTCCGGCAAGAGCGGCTCGACGGAGTACAAGGCACTGACTGCCACTCTCAAGGATCAGGAGAAAGCCTTGAACGAGTGCCGGGACAAGTACAACAAGCTCCAAAGCGCCATCTCCCTTGAGAACAAGACCCTCGCCGAGTTGCGAAATCACCTGAAGGTGACATCGGCCGCCCTGAGCAAGGCGGTTCCGGGCACCGAGAACTGGCAGAAGCTGAACGCAGAGGTGCAGCGGACAAAGGCGAGGCTGAAAGAACTGACATCGCAGGCCGGACAGACAAAGGGAGTTCTTGAAAAGCTGTCAAGCATCAAGGCGGGAGCGGTGGCGGCTTTCGCAGCCGTAGCCGGAGCGATCAGAGGAATCGCAAGTGCCTTCGGGAAAATCGCCGACTTCGAACAGGCGAACGCCAATCTCTCCACCATCATCAGGAAAAACGTCAAGGACATCGAGGCAATGACCTATTCGGCGATGGAACTGGGGCGCACCACTGAATATACCGCCTCACAGGTCACGCTGCTTCAGACGGAACTCGCAAAACTCGGTTTCAAGGAAGGTTCGATTATGGCTATGCAGGAACCCGTCCTGCATTTCGCGACTGCGATCGGAACTACGCTTCCGGAAGCGGCGGCAATGGCTGGAGCGACGCTGAGGATGTTCGGGCTTGAGGCGAAGGACACCGAGGACACGCTGGCCGTGCTTACGGCCGGTGCGAACAACAGTGCGCTCGGCTTCTCCTACTATCAGACGGCTATGGCCACGGTGGGTCCGGTGGCCAAGACCTTCGGTTTCTCCCTCAGGGACACGGTGGCGCTGCTCGAAACCCTTGCGAACGCCGGGTTCGACGCATCTTCGGCAGCGACGGCCACAAGGAATATCCTGCTAAACCTCGCCGATTCCAGCGGCAAGCTTGCGGTCTCGTTAGGCAAGCCGGTAAGCACCTTCTCCGAACTGATGGAGGGACTGCGACAGCTGAAGGCGCAAGGGGTTGACCTTAACACTACACTGGAGCTCACTGACAAGAGGTCGGTGTCGGCGTTCAACACGTTCCTTGATGCCGCAGATGCGGCTATGGAACTGCGGGACTCCCTGAACGACGTCAACGGCGTGTTGGAAACCACGGCCAAGGAGAGAATCAACACGGTCGAGGGGTCCGTCAAGTTGCTACAGTCGGCCTGGGAGGGGCTGATTCTGTCGTTCAAGGACTCGGCCGGTCCAATCAAGCAGGTGATCGACTGGTTGACGAAATTGGTGGAGGCCGCCACAGGTCTCATCCAGATAGGGTCGAAGCAGGAGGCGTTCAAGTTCTACACGGAGGAGTTTGGTCGAATGGGTGCGGATGCCAAAAGCACCATTATTCTAAACAGGCCAGATTTGGAGGCAAAGGTGGCGGAACGTCAGGCGGAAATGGCCAACTGGAGCAAGTTCAGGCGATGGTTCAGTATGGGATGGGGATTGAAGCGAGCCCAGAATGACCTCGAAGGCTTCAACCTTGCGGCGGCACAGTACGAGAACGAGTCCCTGTCATCGGAGGAAACCGCTCCTGACGATGACAGGGACACGAGAGCCGCGAACGGTAGTGCCACCACAAGCAAGACCAATGGGATAAAACAATGGACACTGAGCCGTGACGAGGCGTACCTTAAGGCGAGGGCGGAGCTGACGAGGATGTACAATGAGAAGGAGATTGGTTCGCAGGAGGAATATGGCGAGAGGATCTACCAGCTGGAGGTGGCGACGCTGACGGCGAGGCTGGCGACGCGGAAGGATTCGGGGGCGGCTCGGGCTAAGATTGAGAACGACCTTCAGGACAAGGTCAAGAAGCATTCGGAGGACGCTCTGAAAAGGCAGCAGGAGAACGAGAAGAAGGCGGGCGAGTTAGTCAAGGATGGGGCGGCGGTCATCGCGGCGGCGGAGACGGACAAGACCAAGGCGGCGCTCGCGGCCGAGGAGACCAGGTACGCCGCCGAACTGAAGAAGTTCAAGGACACCAAGGTTCAGTACGAGAATCAGGCAGCGGTGCTTGAGGCGATCGAGAAGAAGCATCAGAATGCGCTGCTGAAGATAAAGGAGGAAGCCTCGAATCGAGAGTTGTCGATTTTGGAAAATGAACACAATGTAAAACGGCAGGAAATATTGCGAAAGTACGCCGAGGCTACCGCAAAAGAACGCCCCAACTCTGTTACATTATCGAAAGCCAAAAGAACAATGGATGACAATCTGATTGAAGAGGATTTAAGATACTTGAATCTTCTGCAAGCCGAACTGGAAAAAATTAAAGCAGAGGGCGGCTTTGATGGCTTGAAACTGTCTCCGGAAGAATTGGCTAAATATGAACTGAAGCTGGAGCAGACAATCACGAAGATTAACGAGACAACTGCCAAGAAAAACAAGAGTGAAGCTGGAATATTCGGGGGCAATGGCAAGGGCGAGCTTTTCGGTGTCTCGCAGGAGCAGTGGAATCAACTTTTCGCCAATATTGCGGCAGGAAAGACGGGAACGGATGACCTGATGGCGGCATTGGCGGGAATCGGCGGAGCGGCGCAGGAGGGGTTCAAGCTGGCCAGTCAGGCGATTTCGCTCACTAATGCGAAAGAGCAGCAGCAGTTCAAGCAGTACCAGAAGGACAACGAGAAGAAAAAGAAAGCCCTGAAATCCAGATACGATGACGGGCTGATCTCCCAGGAGCAGTACAATGCCAGGGTCGAGGAGATGGAAGCCGAGGAGGAGGCCAGACGTGAGGAGATGGAGATCAAGCAGGCTAAGCGAGCCAAGGCCTTGAGCTTGTCCCAGGCGATCATCAACACCTCACTTGCCGTGATGAAGACCTACGCCGCCTGGGGCGGATGGCCGGCCGGTGTGGCTCCGGCGGCCATAATGGCGGCTCTTGGCGCGGCTCAGGCGGCGATGATCGCAGCCCAGCCGGTCGGAGCGGAGGAAGGCGGATTCGTCGATGTACGGAGGGCGCAGGACGGCAAGGCGTTCAAAGCCCGGCTCTCTCCGGACAAGCGCGGGTTCGTCTCGTCGCCCACCGTGCTTGTCGGAGAGAACGGCGGGGAATATGTGATCCCGGCGGAGGGGCTTAGCAATCCGTCGCTGCTTCCGTTTGTGGCCACACTGGAGGAGGCCCGCAAGGCGGGGACGCTCAGGAGCCTGAACTTCGAGGCGGTCTATCCGGTCGGATCGACGGTCGGAAGGGAGATCGGAGGATTCGCGGGGAATGCGGCCGGGACTCAGGTCGCTTCGACCGGCTCGGTGACCGCAGGCGGCGCTTCGACGGACTCTGCGACCGACCGGAAATTGCTTGAGGCCATCGAGCTTTTGAACCAGAGGCTTTCAGCGCCGATCAAGGCCGATGTGTCGATGCTCGGAAAGAACGGCATCATCGAGCAGACGGAGAGGTACAACCGGGCGAAACGCAGGGCCACTTACGGAAAATAGAGCTATTTTTCCGGCAAAATGCTTTGAAATCTGAAAAAGATGTCGCATCTTTGCGATGCGTACTACATACTTAGCATCTCTTACGGCGACTTTCCGTAAAAGATTGCATCATATTATTAAAGGGAAATTTTACCCTCCGTATGGTCGTTGTGGGCGAAAGCCACAACAGCATCCGCCGCAAGGCAGGTATGTGGTACGCAGACCTTAGCGGAGGGTTTAATATTAATTAGTTATGCGTACCACTAATTCAAACAATGCGGCAAGCGCCGCCACGAGCCTCGGAGGCTCACAAATCGGAGCCGACTCCTTCATCATCGGAACCAGAATTGAATTGTTCAAAATTGCCGACCGCTTCGCCGAGTGGGAAAGACGGATGGGAGAGAGCAAGGAGGGGCTGATGGACGGACGGCTCGACAACGAGATCCGGACGATGAACGTGGCCTTCTACCAGCTTGACGAGGCTCTGAAGAAGATTCTCGGCAAGGAGCTGGAGTTCGACATCCTCCGCTACGACAAGACCGCGGAGTGATTTTTGCAAGTGACACACTGACACTTAATTCGAGACGAGTATGAGAAAGATGATCTTAGCCGTGATTGTCGTCCTGCTTGCGGGATGCTGCGGGACTTGCTTCGGGAGGAAGCTCGTGGAGCCGGACACGCTGACGTTCAAGAAGACTTATTCGATGCCCGGGATGGCGGAGGACGAGATTTACATATTCACTGCCGGTTGGGAAGAATCTTGGATGGAGTTTGACGGAATGTATGATGGTAAATACGGGACAGAGGGCAAATCTTACGTCTGTAGATTCTACGGAGAGAAACTGGACAAAGTCACAGCCAATATATTTCCGAGGGTCTATCTGATTTTCACGGATGGTTCTTTCGACCTAATATTCACTGACATTTCAGCCAGTTGGAGATACAATTACATTGACCACCTGTCCTCGATGGATGACAGGTTCAACAGGAACGTCTTTTGGCGGATGTCGTACAGCCAGAAAATCCTTGACCAGATCAGGGAACACTCAAAGGAACTTTTTGAATTGGTCGTCGCCTCGATGGACGAGTACCTCAAGGTCGGCCCGCCCGTGGAACTGGAAAAGATCTGACGGAAGAATGTCCTTTACAGCCGCCTTCGGGCGGCTATTTTTGTGCCGTAAAAAGCGCACAAAATGGTCAGGATATTGACGAAGGACTACACGGAACTGGATCTCACGAAGGGCTACGAGTTCCAGATAGAGATGGAGAACCCGATGCTGGACGAGGAGCATATTCCCTCGGCGTTCAGCACGCAGATCTCGTTCCCGCCGAGCGAGGTGAACAGGAAGGTGTTCGGGTACACCCCGGCGATGTTTTTTGCGCCCAACGTGAAGAGGCTTGAGGCTACGGTGTGGATCGGCGGCGTGCCGTTCGTCAGCGGGACGCTGGTCTATGACGGCATAGAAGACGGCTGCCTGATGTACACATTTACGGAGAAGGTCGCCGAGCTGGACGGGAAGATCTGGGAGAAAGGTCTGCTGGAGTTCAGCACAAGGACGATTCCGAAGGCGCCCGGGAAGTTCACCACTCCCCTGCTCATCAACAAGAACCAGGTGGCGGTGCAGCCATATTCCAAGGCAAGCAGGGTTCCCGTGTCAGGAGAACCGGGAGGCCCCGGTTCCACGTCCGGCCAGCTGAGCGAGGATGACTATCTCTACCGGCAGAAGTACTTCAACTATGTCAACGCCTCCGAGTCGTTTCCCTACCGGACGTTCATCCCGGCGATTCCGGTGAGGGTCATCCTTCAGGGATGCCCTGTCAGCGTCCCTGAAGGGCTGCTTCTCGGGGACGGATGGGCGGAGGTCTCCATACTCGGGAGATACCACGAGTTCCTGTTCGACGATGTGGTCAAGCCGAACAGCTGGCGCAATGCCGGCACATCCACGGGGACTTCAACAAGCGTCTCCGGCCGCCGCTCCGCATCGACGGGCAAGCCGGTGAGGGTCTCGACTGGCGGTGGCGCGGCCAAGACCGACCTTTGATTTTCGGGACAGCGACCCTCTTTCTTTTCAGACGGCCGGACTCAGGGTCAAGACAATAGAATTCAACATACCAACGCTTTCCTTCGGCGACTTTCGCCGGAATAAAGCCATTCGACGCGCGGAGACTGGAAGACATTTTTTTTGTTGGGAGATTTTTTAGGTCTCCCAGCAAAGGTTTGACTGGAATCGGCGCAGACAGCGATTTTTTTTGGCGCAAATCTGGCGCAACGTTATAAGCAATTTTGCCGTAACTTCTTGACTTACAAGAACTTACGGCAAATTCGTAGCGGGGAGAGGACTCGAACCTCTGACCTCCGGGTTATGAGCCCGACGAGCTACCAACTGCTCTACCCCGCGATGTTGGAACACAAAGATAAGGAGATTTCCCGAATATGCAAAATTTATTTCCAAAAAATTCTGCCCATTTCGCAAAATTCACCTTATCTGTTCTGGAAACTCACTGAATATTCATGAATTCCTTCATTCCCGCAATGTCGGTCTTGGCGAACTGTCTCTGCTCTCCGGTGTCGAGGCTCTTTATCTGGATGATTCCGGCTTCAGACTCGTCACCTCCGTTGATGGAAAGGAACGGTATCGCCTTCTTCCGGGCATAGTCAAACTGCTTCTTGAGTTTGGACGGTTCAGGATAGACCTCGACGGACACCCCTTCAGAACGCAACGCGGCGGCCACAGGAAGGACATATCGAAGCTCGCCAGCTCCCATACATGCGAAAAGAAGCGTGGTGCTTGAGGCAAGAGACTTAGGGAATTTGTCAAGCCCCTTGAGAACATCGTAGATTCTGTCGGCCCCGAAACTGATTCCGACACCGGACATGTCCGGAAGACCGAATATTCCGGTAAGGTTGTCGTAACGTCCCCCTCCGCAAATACTTCCGATCTGATAATCCAGAGCCTTGACCTCAAAGATCGCTCCGGTGTAGTAGTTAAGGCCGCGGGCAAGTGAAAGGTCTATCTCCACCGGACACCGGACACCGGCCGCATCCATCAGACCGAACAGTTCCTCCAGCTCGTCAAGTCCCCTGAGTCCTGTCTCGGAGACAACGCCGGAAGCTGAGCCGCCACTCATAAGGGAGCGGATGGAAGCCAGCTTCTCGGAAGTCGAACCGGTCAGTTTCAGAATCTGCTCTATGACAGCTATGGCGCTGTCGGTAAGACCCTTTCCGCGCATCTCGTCCTCCACGCCCTCCAGGCCTATCTTGTCAAGTTTGTCAATCGCCACGGTGATGTCCACAACCTTGTCAGGGAAACCGCAGATTTCGGCGAAACCTGTAAGTACCTTACGGTTGTTAATCTTGACGAGGACGTTCACATCCAGCAGGCTGAAAACCTTATCGACAATCTGGACGAGCTCAAGCTCGTTGACCTGGGACTTGCTGCCGATGACATCCACATCGCACTGGTAGAACTCGCGGTAACGTCCTTTCTGAGGCCTGTCCGCCCTCCATACCGGCTGAATCTGGAAACGCTTGAACGGGAAGGAAATCTCGTTCTGATGCTGGACGACGAAACGGGCGAAAGGCACGGTAAGGTCATAGCGAAGCCCCTTCTCACAGACATCCTTGGAGAGAGCGGCACTGTTGACGCCACCGTCCTCGGTACGGTAATTCCCGAAATCGACCTTCGAGAAGCAATCTCCCGAATTCAAGACCCTGAACAGAAGCTTGTCACCCTCCTCGCCGTATTTGCCAAGCAAAGTCGAAAGATTCTCCATCGCCGGAGTCTCAATCTGCGAATAGCCGAATGTCCTGAAGACTCTTTTGATTGTGTCAAAGATATAATTCCTTTCGGCCATATTCTGCTGACCGAAATCGCGAGTTCCCTTTGGGATTGATGGTTTCTGGCTCATAATGAACAATATTCAATCAACTCTGCCTCTCCGTACAGACAGGAAGACCTTTCCCCGGAACCTCGGAGGCATCCAAAGGCACCGCCTGAAGCGAGACCATCGGGCAGCCGGGGCCGGTGTCGGAGACAGCGTTTCTATTAATAACTGCAAATATAATGATTAAATCGCTCTTTGTCTCTCTCCGAGGCGGGAAAGTGCCATTCAAAGTGCCAACGACTTCGCACTTCTGTTTTGACCTTTCATGAAAATGACATTTTCTCTCCTTGACCATCTTTGGCTCAACCAGGAGGTACTTTTATGAGCCACATTTCAGCCGCCTTGGTACAGATGAGCATCGAGGGCCGTACCGAAGAGAAATGATTTCAAGGTGACGCCGGAGGAGAACCTGTAAGGCCAAAGAAACGGATTGCGTCACTTATGATATCTCAGACAGGACGATTTCAGACTTCACGAGCTGGAGACACAGGTGTTTAGGCGTATGCATCTCCTGCCGGGAGATGAAT
>CAYMOB010000006.1:0-95774 GCA_964391955.1 uncultured Muribaculaceae bacterium
TGACCTTGTCAGAATGTCTGATATGACGGATCATCAGACTTGCGTTCGCCGGATACAGCCGTCGGCGACCTTGTCAGAATGTCTGATATGACGGATCATCAGACTTGCGTTCGCCGGATATCGCCGTCGGTGACCTTGTCAGAATGTCTGATATGACGGATCATCAGACTTGCGTTCGCCGGATACAGCCGTCGGCGACCTTGTCAGAATGGCTGACCGGGTGATATAACTGCTTGACAACAAGTATCTGGTCCGATTCATTATAAGGGCATGCGCCGCATAGAGAATCTTGATGCTTCGACGTTAATAATTCGTACGCCTTCAGCGTTCCAACGGCGCCGGAGGCTTTTCCAGTATCAGCCCCAAAGTTCAGTATCAACTCAGTAACAAATATATATGACAAATGCCCCTGAGCGAACTCAGAGGCATTCTTTTGGAGGTGCCTAGCGGAATCGAACCGCTGTAGCAGGTTTTGCAGACCTGTGCCTAACCGCTCGGCCAAAGCACCGTTGTTTTTATGGAATGCAAAGATAATGCTTTTTCTGTTATCCGCAAAATATTTCTTCTCAGATCGCATTCGGTCGCATTGATGGGACGGACACTGATTGCACGATTGCCTTGGATGTCTGGCCGTTCGAAAGCATGGCGGGAACGAAGGTGCGTCTGCGGCGGCGATGATAGCGCTGTTTTGAAAAGCTGCCGGTTGGAGGATAGCGTTTTGACGGATTTTTCTGGAGACGGGAAATGGATATTCGCATAAAAATGAGTAAATTTGTAAAATTTGTTTTCGACGCATGAATGAAGCGGGCTGAGCTACGGGCGAGGCGGCTTCGTTGGCGAAAACTGTTTTATCGGGATTAATAATGCAAAATGCCAAGATAATTCTATGAGGAGAATTTTGATTTCGATTGCGGCGATGTGCGCTGTCACTATGGCTCTTTGCGCACAGGAATCACCTGTCAGATTCGCTTTTCTGACAGACACTCATTATTCATCGGGAAGTGGCTCGGTCAAGGATCTCAGCCGATGCGTACAGGATGTGAATTCTTTGGAGGGACTTGATTTTGTACTTGTCGGGGGTGATCTCACGGATTTCGGGACGGATGAGGAAATCGCAGGGGTCAAGCGGATACTCGACTCCCTCAGGTATAGGTATTATGTCGTCGCCGGCAACCACGACGCCAAATGGTCCGAGAGCGGATGCAATACATTCCTTAAGGTCTTCGGGTACGAGAATTTCGAGTTTGAGTGCAAAGGGTGGAGGTTCATCGGCTGCAACAGCGGACCGGATATGAGGATGGCCCCGGCACTGATTCCGCAGGAAAGTATGGAGTGGCTCAAAGGACTCAAGCCTGGAGAAAAGACGGTCTTTGTCAACCACTACCCGCAAGACACGTCGGTACTGAACTATTTCGATGTGTTAAGGGAACTCAAAAGGATCGGAACACGCCTGCAGGTCGGCGGCCACTGGCACAGGAACGTGGCGTTGAGCTATGACGGAATCCCCGGACTTCTGAACCGTTCTACGCTGACGGCCGGAAAGCAACCGGGCTATAATGTGTACACTATTCAAGGTGACAGCGTTACTGTTTCGGAGAGAAGGCTTTTCGGCTCCACGACAGTTCAGTTTGAGCCGTGGTACTCCGACAGGCTGGCCGAAGTCAACGACACGGTGTCCTATGACGCGGACGGGCTTCCGGCGGGCTATCCGTGGATGCGCTATGACGTGAACGCCGACAGCCCGGCCAAGGAGGTCTGGAAACTCAAGGACGACAGCAACATCGTCGCCGGATTCGCGCGCGACGGCGGCAGGGCCTGGTACACGACAGCCTCCGGATACGTCCGTTGCGTGAGTGTCAGCGACGGCTGGCGTATATGGTCAAAGAAATTCCCCGGCAAGATATTCTCGACACCTGCGGTTCAAGGGAAGTACCTTGTCTTCGGCTGCACCGACGGAAACATCTATGCCCTTAACGCCAAGACCGGAAAGACAATCTGGAAATATGCGGCCGGGAAATCCGTCCTCGGCAGCCCTGTCATATTCGATGGCAAGGTTTACATCGGGGCTTCGGACGGCTGCTTCAGGGCGCTTGACTTGAAGAAGGGGAAGGCTGTGTGGACATATTCGGATGTTCAGGGATTCATTGAGTGCCGGGCGTTCGTCGACAGTGACCAGGTGGTTTTCGGAAGTTGGGGCAACCGTCTCTATTCGCTTGACCCTCAAACCGGTGCCTTGCAGTGGGAATGGAAGTGTGAGAAGCCTTCGAGAATGTATTCGCCGGCGGCTGTGTGGCCTGTCAAGGCGGACGGCAAGATATTCATCGCCGTGCCGGACAGAAGGCTGTATGCGCTTGACGCCGCGACAGGAAAGGAACTGCGCCACTTCGACAGTTCAGCCCGCGAGGCAGTCGGTGTGTCCCCGGACGGAAAGAAAGTCTATTGCAAATCCATGTGGCACACAATCACTTCCGTTGATGCGTCAACACTTGAAGTCGATTGGTGTGCGGAAACGGGGGCGGGCTATGAGATATCTCCGACCTCTATCGTATGCGTAGGTAATGAGGTGATAATGCCGACGGACAAGGGTAATCTTATCTGTTTCAGCGCCGTGGATGGCAGCCGTCTCTGGGTGAGGAAGATTTCCACAGCTCTTGTGAATCCGATGGAGGTCTGGACCGAGGGTGGTTCCACCTACATCCTCGCCTCCACAATGGACGGCACTGTGACCTTGCTGAGACGTTAGCGTCAGACTTCGGCCTTTTTGTGAGAACAAACTCTGTGGCCGGGTCTTGTATTTTGTCGGGACGGTGTGGTTCAACCGCCTTCCGGGCAACCTGAAGAATAAAGGACGAAATATTGTTGAACTGAATATATGGGAAAGAAGTTACTGATTCTGGCGGCAGTTTTGGCCGCGACTCCGATGCTTGCGGAGAAAAACGACAGGATGGAGCCTTGGCAGGATCCTAACGTGTACGAGGAGAACCGCCTGCCGATGAGCGCCACATTTACCACGGACCAACAGAAGACCCTTACGCTGAACGGCGTGTGGAAATTCAAATGGAACGAGACTATCGAAGGCCGCACCAGAGGGTTCGAGGCTCCTGCCTTTGACGATGCGGATTGGGGAACGATACCGGTTCCCGGAATGTGGGAGCTGAACGGGTACAACGATCCGATCTATCTCAATGTCGGCTACGCTTGGCGAGGACACTACCCGAACAACCCTCCTTACCCTCCGACAGAACACAACTATGTCGGACAGTACCGCAGGACTTTCGACATCGACAAATCCTGGATAGGCAAGAGAATATGCCTGTGCATCGGCTCCGCCACATCCAACGTCCGCGTCTGGGTCAACGGAAAGCCGGTCGGCTACAGCGAGGACAGCAAGCTGGAGGCCCGCTTCGACATCACCAAGTTCGTCAAGGAGGGTGAGAATCTCATAGCGCTTGAGATATTCCGCTGGTGCGACGGCTCCTATCTTGAGGATCAGGATTTCTGGAGACTCAGCGGAATCGCGCGCGGCGTCTTTGTCTATACCCGTGAGAAAGAGGGCCTCGAGGACGTCAACGTCACCGCAGGGATGGACGGTGGCTTCACCGTCAAGGCGAAGGTTACCGCAGGGGTCAGGAATGTCCGCGTCGCGGTCATTCAGAAAGACGGAAAGCAGGTCGCATCTTGTGAGGCGAAGCCTGTCAAAGGAGTGGCCACGCTGACGGGAACCGTTCAGAACCCTTGTCTTTGGAGCGCCGAGACTCCTGACCTTTACAGTCTTCAGGTGCTTGCTTCCGGTAAAAAAGGCACGGCGGAGAGCACTTCGATAGACTTCGGCTTCAGAAGCGTGGAAATCAGGAACAGCCAGCTGCTTGTCAACGGAAAAGCGATTCTTTTCAAAGGCGCAAACCGCCACGAGATGAACCCAGACAAGGGTTATGTGGTCTCAGAGGAGGATATGATTCGTGACATCAGGATAATGAAGGAGTTGAACATCAATGCGGTACGTACTTGCCACTACCCTGACGACCCTCGCTGGTACGCTCTCTGTGACAAATACGGCCTCTACGTGGTAGATGAGGGTAACATCGAATCCCACGGAATGGGTTACGGCAAAGAGTCTCTGGCGCACAGGGCCGACTTCAAGGCAGCGCATCTCGACCGTGACCAAAGGATGGTGCGCAGGGATTTCAACCACCCGTCGGTTATCGTGTGGAGTCTTGGCAACGAGGCCGGTGACGGCGACAACTTCACCGCCTGCTACCAGTGGATCAAGGAGAACGACCCTTCGAGGCCTGTCCAGTATGAAAGGGCCCGCGGCGGAAACAACTCCGACATCATCTGCCCGATGTACGCTTCTCCGGAAAAATGCGAGGAGACAGTCCTCAACAAGAACAGCAAGCCGCTGATTCAGTGTGAATATGCCCATGCGATGGGTAATTCGATGGGTAATTTCAAGGAATATTGGGACCTCATCCGCAAGTATCCGACCTATCAGGGCGGATTCATCTGGGACTTCGTGGACCAGGCGCTCCGCTGGCCGTCAGAACAGGGCGGCACCGACCATATCTTCGCGTTCGGAGGAGATTTCAATGAATATGATCCTTCGGACGGTTCGTTCAACTGCAACGGTGTGATCGCGGCTGACAGAACCCTTCATCCTCACGCCTACGAGGTCCGTTACCAGCACAGGAACATTCTCACCTCCCTTGCCGGACAAGGAAGGGTAAATGTCTATAACGAGCACTTCTTCAAGGATTTGAGCCAGTACAGGATGCTTTGGGACATTACAGTTGACGGTGTTGCGGTGTCATCCGGAGTGGTCGAGAATCTGAACGTCTCTCCTCAGAAGACCGAGACCGTGGATCTTGGATTCAAATCCATCCCCGGGGCCGACGCTGACATATTCCTTAACGTGTCCTATGTCCTGAAATCAGCTGACGGAGTGCTTCCTGCCGGATTTGAGGTCGCCTATGACCAGATTCCGCTGAAGGAGAAGGCCGCCGCCGCGTTCGCGGCCGGATCGACGGCTGTTTCCGGCGAGTCTCTGACGCGGGCCGAGACAGCTGACTCCTACATCTTCTCAGGCTCGTTCCGTTTCGCAGGAACCGCGGCTGACCGTGTCGCCGACTGGAGTGCGACCTTTGACAAGGCGACGGGTTTCCTGTCAGACTACACTGTGAACGGTGTCCGGATGCTTTCCGAGCCTCTGACTCCGGAGTTCGCAAGGGCGCCGACAGAGAACGACATGGGGTCCGGATGGATTCGTGATATGTACAAGGCCTGGCGCTATCCTTCGTTCAGGCTTAAGGACGGTTCCCTGAAGGCCGCTAATGTGAAAAATGCCGGCGGCGATGTCGCTTCTGTCATTCTTGTCGCTGAATATGAGCCGATTGCCGATGGCGCTGCCATTGTAGAGTTGTCTTATGAGATTTTCCCTGACGGCTCCGTCAAGGGGGCCGAAAGAATGAAAGACGCAGGCAATCTTGCCAAGGCTCCGGCTCTTATGCGCTATGGAATGAAACTCGCGATGCCAGGACGCTTCTCCACCGTTGATTTCTACGGTAAAGGGCCTTGGGAAAACTATAGCGACAGGAACAGCTCCGCCGTAGTCGGACACTATGTTCAGAGCGTAAACGACCAGTACCACTACGGATATGTCCGCGCCCAGGAGTCAGGAACGAAGACCGGACTCAGGTACTTCCGTGTTCTTGATTCCAACGGCACAGGCCTTGAGATTTCCGCCGACGAAAAGTTCTCAGCATCAGCTCTTCCGTTCAGTATGAGTGAGATGGATTGCCTCAGGGACGGCACACCGGTCCGGGCCAACAAGTCCAATGCCCAGAACGGAGCCGCTGTTCATTCGCTGAACCTCAAGTCAAAGGCTCACGAGAACGACAGGGCGAACGGTTCCACCTATGTCAATTTCGATTATGCCCAGATGGGAGTCGGAGGCATAAATTCCTGGGGGACCATTCCTCTTAAAGCCTATATGATTCCTGCCACCGAACGGGAATTCCATTTCGTTCTCAGACCGGTCAGCAACTAATGTTTTACGTGTTCTCGGAACACCTCGTCGCAGGACACAGGCACGAGGTCGGTCAACTACTATGGTTTTCCATAATCCGGCGGATTGCCGGAAATTAAGGACCGCTAAAAAGTCCGAACAGCTTTATAAGTCTTGGTGATTTGACAGCCAGCCATGCTTGGCTTCACCGAAAATCGGGAAAAAGGGGCTTGACTAATACTTTTAGTCGGCCTCCTTTTTCATTTATCCTCCGGAGACTCTCGGGTGTTGACTACTTATTCCGTCGAGGGGTTGTATACCCCTATTTGTCAACGGTTTGGTGTCTTAAAGCAATTATCGGATGAGTGTCATCCCAGTCTGCTGACAGTTAGTCAGCATCAATATATTAACCTAATTCCACTTGCAAAAGTCGTGAACGGTGATGTGCGCCGGAGGGCGTTCTGTGGTGGTTATGCGTGAGCGGTTCGGTTGCGCAGGCGTGAATCGGCGACCTTGGTTACGACCGGATTGATGCTGATAACTCGGTCATTGATAAAAACATTTGTTGAACAAACTTCTTGCATATTAGAGAAATAAAACGTATTATTGCGTAAATTGTAAACGCTATAATCAGTTAAGCCAATGTACTCATGCCCCAGAGGAACTGACTATGCGAGAGCCGGCTCTATTCCACGGAACCTCATCCGCAAAACGAGGATCATTCTTTGTATCAACAAGTAATCATATTCGGTATGAAAGCAAAAATTGTATTGTACGTCATCTTCTTGTTTTTTTCCCCCTGAGTACGGTTGCTGCGCGAACTCACGGGACACAGAGCAGGAGGGACTCGATAAAGGTGTCAAGGACTGCTGAGGGTCATCTATTGCATAATAAAGCGGTAGAGGCGATCAAAAACAAATCATTCGTATTGAAAGCTGAACGAATGTCTTGGCGGAACTCCAGGACAGAGGGATGCAACCCCCTGACACACTTTATACTTTTTGACGGAGACAAAGTCATAGTTCAGTTAAGCGACCATCATAGTTCAAAAAGTACTGGTTCTGATTATAGAGTATCCACCAACAAGAAAGGTGAGACCATAATCGACGTAAAACTAAGTCATGGTGGTGTGTCTCGAAGGCTCAAGCTTACTTTGAAGAAAGACAGTAATGATTGCGTCGCAAAGATAGATTGGCTCGGGTACTCGCGATCCATTACACGATATGTTATGGGCTGCCTGTTTCCTCTGGAGGAAGCGGACATCTATATTGGATATGATTGGTTAGGCAATTTTTAGATCTTGTGATTGAATTATATTAGTTTCCTTTTGGAACGCAAAAGCATCATAGAGCACCGTTATGAAAGGAACGGGGCTTCTATCTCCAGCGTTTCAGCATAGGGAAGTACTGCCGCATCTGTTCCTTGTACTGTTCCGCGGTGATGGGTTCCGGCAGATTCTTGTTGACCTCGTCCACAAAGCGGGCGCAATGTGAAATCATCTCTTCCATTGAGTACTCCTGTAGGAACTTCCCGTCTCCGAAGCAATACTTGCAATAGTCGAAATCCGTACTACCGTCGGCTTTTGTCCCGCAGTCCTCTTTCTTTGTCAGCGGCATTCCGCAGCTTTGGCAGAACTGTGGAAGCTGTCCCGCGTTGAAATCCTTCTCCTTTGGCGGGAATGTCGCTTCGTAACGCTCGAATCCATCAGGGTCATCCTCCGCCACAAAATAACCTTTCGGCGGGCAATATGTCCCTTCTATTCCGTCAAGATAGCCGGGAATAATCTCACGCGCAAGAAAATACGGGACCTCACTATCCTTCGGCTCGCAATGATAATGAATCCCGATGGAACTTGCCACAACGAAGCCGGCGTGTTTGTAGAAATCGATGTTCCCTTCAAAACAAACAGCCCCGACACCGGCTTCACGGGCTTTCTCGATTGAATATGTAAACAGCTTCAACCCGTATCCCTTGCGCTTGTACTCGGGAAGTACGCTGATAGGACCTGACGTCCATATTGGGAAAATGCTTCCATCCTCAAGCGTAAGTCCGGCCTTTGAGTACATAACTTGGCCGATGATTCTTCCGTCTTCCTCCATCACGAAGTCCAGTTCCGGTATGAAGTCCGGGTTGTCGCGGTACTTGTGCAGTACATAATGCTCAAGGCATCCGGGACGATATACGTTCCAGAACGCTTCTCTTGTCAGATTCTCTACTTCACGGTAGTCTTCTGGCCTTTCAAGTCTTATCTTCATTTTATGTCTCCTTTCATTAGTGTCCATTATAAAATCATAAGAGTTCTTTGTGGAAGTTGACTAACATTGTCAGAATTGACACCGTCAGCGATCCATAGCAGTCCCAGACCGTCTGGGCAACCAATTATATAATGGTGTTCTAAGTGTTTTAGAAGCTGTTAAAATTTCTTTATCTGAAACTTTGAGGGAATAAATTCAGGCAGTTTCGACGGACTTTCGAGGAAGATAGCGGTGCCATCTGACGAGAAAGCCGGAAGAAAATGACGGATTTAAAGCTCGAAGAACTTTTTAACGAAATTTTAAACAGCTTCTTAGTCGTTCCAAAAGACAACGTGTGGTCGTTGAAGGATGAAAAGAAGAGGGGGGACTGATAATCCCCTCCTCTTTCATATTCAATCCGGCGGCGGACTAATACCTGTTGAGTGGACGGCCGGCGGTCATATTATGGACTTTGTGCCGGACGGTCTCAAGAACCTTCTCATACTCCTCCGCGCCTTCACTTGTGACTCCGTTCACAACATCGGCATATTTCGCCACGGCACTGAGGACGATGTCGATAAGCTCGACAATGTCAATCATATCCTTTTCAACGAAGCCGCGGGATGTGATGGCAGGTGTGCCGATTCTTACTCCGGAGGTCTTGAAAGGGGAGCGCGAGTCGAACGGAACCATATTCTTGTTGAGGGTGATCTCCGCCTTTTCCAGCTCGTTCTCCGCCATTCTACCGGTAACTTCCGGGAACTTGGTCCTGAGGTCAATCAGAAGAAGGTGGTTGTCCGTGCCTCCTGAAACTACCTTATAGCCTCTTGCGACAAACTCCTCCGCCATTTTCTTGGCATTGGCCATCACCTGCTTCTGGTATTCGACATATTCAGGCTGCATTGCCTCGTAGAATGCCACGGCCTTTGCGGCGATGACGTGTTCGAGAGGGCCGCCCTGTACTCCAGGGAAAACGCTTGAGTTGAGGATGGCGCTCATCTTCTTGACTTCGCCCTTTGGCGTCTTGAGTCCCCAAGGGTTGTCAAAATCTTTGCCCATCAGGATAATGCCGCCTCTTGGCCCGCGGAGCGTCTTGTGCGTTGTGGAGGTTACTATGTGAGCGTACTTCACAGGATTCTTGAGAAGACCGGCGGCGATAAGACCGGCGGTGTGGGCCATATCAATCCACAGAAGAGCTCCGACCTCGTCGGCTATCGCCCTCATCCTTTCGTAGTCCCACTCTCTGGAGTATGCTGATGCGCCCCCGATGATGAGTTTAGGCCTGCACTCTCTCGCTATGCTCTCCATCTTGTCATAGTCGACGGTACCTGTCTCCTCGTTGAGCCCGTAGGCCACAGCGTTGTAAAGGATTCCTGACGCATTGACCGGCGAGCCGTGAGTGAGGTGTCCGCCCTGAGAGAGGTCGAGTCCCATAAATGTGTCGCCCGGCTTAAGGCACGCCATAATTACCGCCATATTCGCCTGCGCTCCAGAATGCGGCTGAACATTGGCATACTCGGCGTCATAGATCTTGCAGAGGCGGTCGATGGCAAGCCGCTCGATCTGGTCAACGATCTGGCAGCCGCCATAGTACCTCTTGCCTGGGTAGCCTTCAGCGTACTTGTTGGTGCAGATGGAGCCCATTGCCTCGAGCACGTTGTCGCTCACGTAGTTTTCTGATGCAATCAATTCGAGTCCGGAAGACTGCCTTTCCTTTTCATTTCTGATCAGATCAAAAATCTGAAGATCCTGTTTCATAAAAATCTGTAGTTAGTTTTTCAGTCCGTTATGGACCGGTGCTTTACAAAGGTAAGATTAAAAAACCATTTTTGCTATATTTGTGACACTAAAAGAATACTAAGGTGAAAGACAGAAAACTCTTAAGCATTGAAATGGGGAGAGTGTCGCCCGAAGAGTATAAGCAACTGCCTCAGACTGGGATCGTTGTGGTTCTCGACAACATACGCAGCGCGCACAATGTCGGCTCGGTGTTCCGCACCTGCGACTCTTTCAAGGCTGACCGGCTTTTCCTTTGCGGGATATGCGCGCTTCCACCGTCGGCCGAAATCCATAAATCCGCGTTAGGAGCCGAGGACAGTGTGCCTTGGGAGCATTCTGACAGTACCCTTGAAGTTGTCTCCATGCTTCGGGACGAAGGCTATGAGATTGTCAGTGTTGAGCAGACGGTGCGTTCTGTCAGCCTCGATAGCTTCGCACCTCGATTTTCCTGCCGTAAAAAGTTCGCGTTGATTTTCGGCAATGAGGTTGATGGAGTGGCTCAGGAAGTTGTTGATGCGTCTGACTTCGCTTTGGAGATCCCTCAGTTCGGTACGAAGCATTCGCTCAATATCTCCGTTTCCGCCGGAGTGGTGCTGTGGCATTTCACCCTTGCGAGGCTTCAGTTATAGTCCGATTTTCTTCCTGTGATTCGCTGCCTTGCGACTGAAGAGTTATCGTGGAACTCTTTCCCCTTAGGATTTGTCACGCTCCGGGCGGAGGCAAGACCAAGCTGCAAAAGCGATAATCCATCAATCCGGGTCGGCCTGGATCAGGATAACACAATAGTAAAAGAAAAGGTGTGTGACTAAAAGCCACACACCCTTCTAAATAAGATGGTAAATCGTCAATCCTATTCTACGTCCCACCAGATACGTCCTTCGGTCTTGTCGGTGTCCGAACCGTACTTGGAGTCGCTCTTGAGAGCCTCGATAGCTGCGTTGTAGTTGTCAAGGTTCAGAGTGTTAGGAGTTCCAAGCGAGTTCCTTCTCGGGATGATCAGGTTCTCACCGACATTCTGGATTGTCTCCAGGAAAGCCACACCATTCTCAGGAACAGGCTGGTCCTTGAACGCAGGAAGTCCGGTACGCTTCCAGGTCGCCCACATCTCCTCAGGCTGCATATAGAGGTTCACCCACTGCTGTGAGATGATTTTCTCCAATGTCACTGAAGCGAACTCAGGACGGGCGAGATATGCGTTGATCTTCGCATCGTCGATCGGGTTGTAGTTAGGCGCCGCCTCGGCAGTCTGCGCTACTACGTACATATTGGTAGCCCAAGACTTATACTGCTCCAGAGAAGCCTTGATTCCCTCCTTGAACCAATCCTGAGCTGTTTTGCCTGCGACTGCCGCTCCTTTCTTGAGTGCGATTTCAGCCAGCATAAGGCAGGTCTCGGAGTAGGTGAGGATTGGAGTGAAGGTGTGCATCTTGTCCTGATTGATGTAGTAATCTTCGTCCTCGATCTCTCTTGCAGGCATATTGTTGTTGCCGATGATACCTCCGTTCTTTACGAAGAAGCGGCTTTCAGCCTGTGAGTGCATACGAATTTCCAGATTGGCCTCTGTTCCGTCCTCCTTATGGTAAGGAAGTGTGAGGTAGGCGTCCTTGTTGAAAGTCGTGTTGGAGCTGTCCGGATTCGCGGACATTCCTACGTAGCGCTCGATGAACTGAGGATAGCGGGTCTTGTAGTCAGGATACTCTTTCTCGAAAATCTCGAACCACTCGTCGTTTTCGTCGTTGTTGTTGCCGTCGCCGAAACCGTTGCGTCTTACGAGGATCGGAAGACGAGGGTCATCGTAGGCTTTGAGGAAATTGACGAAAGCCGCGGAGGCCACATAACTCTTTGTGATGTTCTGGATGTCGTCGGTGTTGTTGTTGTACTCGTTGGTGTGATGGTAGATGCAGGATTCTTCGCTGCTTGAGATGATGTTCTCAGGCGAAGACAGCACCTCGTTGATCACAGAGTTGTAGAACGCCGCGTCCGCTTTCTCAAGACGCTGCGCCATCTTCACTCTCAGGGTGTTGCCGAACTTTATCCATTTCTTGATGTCGCCATTGTAGAAAAAGTCGTTCATCCCGAACTGGGCCTGCTCAGCGTCAGACGCTTTGAGAAGTTCAACCGCAGCCTTTACCTCCTTGTCGATTTTCTCGTACATCGGTGTCCCGTCGATGCTCTCCTGATAGAGGTCGTAGCGAGGTGTCTTGATTCCTTGCTGAGCCCTGAAAGCCTCCGTGATCGGAGCCGCTCCGTAAGTGTCAAGTATTCTCCACTGCTGGTAGTTGAGAAGAATCTGGGCGACTGCCTTCAGGTCATTAAACTTTTCGGCCTTTTCGTTGTTCTGAATAACGTTGTTGATCAGATAGTCAAGGCGTAGTCCGAACCCTCCGAATCCATCTCCGTTGGTGGAATAGTAAAAACTATATGACGGAGAATACGGCTGAGGGTGGTTGTTCGGCGAAGACGGAGAAATGTATGAGCCGTTGGATGCTCCTCCGGAGGAGACAAGGTACTGCATATAAATCATCGTGCCGCTGTATTTGCCGGTCAGATGGGATCTGCTGCAGTTGTCAAAGTTCTGGGTGGCTCCCGTGAACACGTTCAGTGGGTCGGTCGTGCCGAGCTGCTCCGGATCCGTGTTCAAATCCTGGAACTTGCCAAGGCATCCGGTGAGCGCCAGTGACGCGCATGCTCCCGCTATGAGATATTTTATTGTTTTCATTGTATTGTCCTTTTTTAGAATCTAACAGTCAGGTTCAACGCATAGGTACGATAGAACGGAACGCCTCCGATGTCCATCGGCTGAAGAGGGTTGTTGCTTGAGATGGAAGCCGGGTTAAGGCCGTCAGTCAGCTTGTTGATGATGTAGCAGATGTTGCGGGCGGTGAATCCGAGACGCAGATAGTTTGCTCCGAACTTCTTGCAGAATCTCTCAGGAAGTCTGTAGCCGAGCGTCACCTCGCGGAGGGCGAACCAGGTGTTGTCCTGGATTGAGCCTGGCATCGCAGGCATACCCCAACCGTAGTTAAACATATACCACATACCGGTCATAACTGGACGTACATTGTGTTCTTCCACAGCCTCTTTGTAAGTCATTCCGCCTACATCGATCAAAGCGCCTACCGTTCCGTCAGGATTCTGAGTAGGGGCCTTCGAGCCTTCGGAGAAAACAGCGTCAAGCATAAGGCCGTCGTAAACGGTCTCTCCCTTGTAGTTGACTCTGGCGATACCTCCGTGTTCCTTGTCACGTCCCTCAAGGGTGGACTTGAGGCTACCGTTAGGTATGGCGTACTTCCACATATTCGAGAAGTAGTTTCCTCCGAAACGTCCGTCGGCCTGTACATAAAGGTCGAGGTTCTTGTAGGACACGGAAGTGTTGAGACTCAAGGTGAAGTCAGGCTCTACCTTTCCGAGGATGTGCCTGTCGCGGTCTCCCTCCTCGCCACGGTCGTAGAGCGTGACAGGATAGTACGCCGAAACTGAATTTGGAGCGCCATATTCGTCATAGTACTCAATGACCATCTTGCCGTTTCGAGGGTCACCGTCCTTTCCCTCCCAGGTGAGAACCGGAGACATATAAGGGCTGTTCAGGTACGATGTGAGCACACCGAACGCACCGTTCTCATAGGCCCAGATCTCAGGAGCGGCGTCGTAGCCTCCCATAAGCTGCCATTCCTTGACCTCGCTGTCAAGCGAGACAACCTTGCCTCTGTTGACGGTAAGGTTTCCTCCGATGGTCCATCTCCAATCGCTTGTGCGGATAGGGGTCACGTCCATCTGAAGCTCGATACCCTTGTTCTGGATGTTACCTGCGTTGATGAGCTTTGAGCTGGCTCCGGATTCCGCCACAGAACCCACCGACATAATCTGGTTGAAGGTGTTGCTCTTGTACCAGGCGAAGTCGATGTTCACCCTTTCGTCGAAGAAGCGGGTGTCGAAACCAAGCTCGATGGACTGCTGGATCTCAGGCTTCAGGTCATCGTTGTAGCTTGTGCCAAGGTTCGGATTGGCGGCAAGAACTGAGCCGCTCTTGTCAGGCGTGTAGATTGAACTCTGGTTGAACACTCCGTAGCCGCGGGTTGTGGCGTAGGCGGAGGTGCCCATTCCGACGCGAGCGATTGAGGCGCGGACCTTACCGAATGAGAACCATTCAGGAATGTCGTTCCTGAAAGAATCCGTGAACACCCAGGAAAGGTTGGCTGACGGATAGAACACGGAATAGTTGTTCTTTCCTGACACGACGTAGGATGGATAGGTCAGGGTCGACAGCCAGTCGTTACGTGCGGTCAGCTCAAGGAAGACCTGGTCGCGCCATCCGAGGTTGACGATTCCGGCAAGGCCGAAAGTCATCTGGTTGGCAGGTGTGTAGTTGTACACAGGTACAATCTGATTGACAGAGTTGGAGAATGAGAACACGCCAGGAGTCACAAGGCCTCCGTTGGTCTGCTTGCTCCACGAGTGGCTTTCGGTGTTGCCGTAAAGCTCCGCGGTGGCAATGGCGGCGATAGTGAAGTCTTCGCCGGCGATGTTCACGTTCTGCTCCGGCATACTAAGCATACCCATGAAGTTGTAGTTGCCGGAATTGCTGCCTCCGCGTCCGTAGCCGCCGGCTCCTGAAGGTCCGTAGTTCTCGCCTGTTCCGACCCAGTGATTCTCTGTGCTGATGCCGTAGTAGTTGTAGTTGGCCTTGAGACTTCCCCTGAGCCACGGTGCTAGATTGGCGTGGAGGGTAAGGTCGGCGAGGATGGAGCTTTCGTTACGCTTGTCCAGCTGGGTGTCGCGGGTATGGAAGTATCCTCTCAGCGTACCGTAGATGGAATTGGTTTCCACCGCATTGGTCTCAGGGTCGCGGTACTGCTGGTAGTAAGCTGCGATGTCAAGGTTTCGAGGGAGGTAGTATGCGGTGATCATACCGACATTGTTGCCCCAGTCCCAACCTCCCTGGCTGGCTCCGTTCTTCGCTGAGGAGAACGCATATTTGATACCAAGCTCGACCGAGAAGACGCTGTTAAGCTCGGTGTTGCCTCTGAACGAGATGTTGTGCCTCTGGAAATCATTGTTGATGAACACACCCTTTGTCTTGTTGTAGCCGTAGGAAAGGCGGAATGATGATTTCTCGCCGCCTCCGCTGATGGCCACGTTGGTGACATTGTTGATGCCGGTCTGGTAGAACTCTTTCCAGTTCTTCTCTTGAGGCGTGAATGGAGTGCTCTCGCCGTTAGGCATATACTGGTTGATCACCCTGCCGTCCATCTTAGGGCCCCAGCTCATGGAAGCCACTCTGTCAAGAGAGCCGTCCGGATTGAAGTCGCCCTGATAGCCGTTGTAGGTGTAACCGGCTCCGTAGACGTTCTGCAGATCGACAGGAGATTTATACACATCCGTGATCTCGACTGTCTGGTTGACTTCGACTCCAAGTCCCTGCTTGCCGTATTTGCCACCCTTTGAGACAATCACGATGGCTCCGTTGGCTCCGCGTGATCCATAGAGGGCTGTGGCGGCGGCTCCCTTGAGGACGGTCACGCTCTCGTAGTCTGCCGGGTTGAGGTTCTTCAGCTGTGATCCCCAGTCAGTTCCGTCGAGGTTGCCGGTGATGGCCTCCTGAATGATCATTCCGTCGATGACGAAGATAGGGGAGTTGTTCTTGTCCACTGACTTGGCTCCACGGATTGTGATCGCGGAAGAAGATGTGACACCTGACGCTCCTCCGGTGTTGATCTGAAGTCCGGCCACCTTACCCTGAAGCGCGTTGACAGGGTTGATGGAGTTGGTGCGCTCGATTTCGTCGGTGGACACCCTCGTTGTGGCGTAACCTACTGACTTTGCTTGCTTTGGAAGACCGAGAGCGGTCACGACAACCTCGTTGAGGACGTTCTTGTCCTCTTTCAAGGTGATTGTCAGGTTTGCCGGAGAGGCTTTCCCGATTTCCTGGCGCGCGTCCTCAAAACCAATGAACGACACTACAAGCACGCTGTTTGGCTTGACGAGAATCGTGAATTTGCCATCCACGTCGGTTGTTGTTCCGTTGGTGGTTCCGTCGATGACGACTCCGGCTCCCGGAAGAGGAGCGCCGCTCTCGTCAACAACCTTGCCTTGTACCGTCAGATTCTGCGCCGTCGCCGGAACAGAAATCAAAAGTACCAAGGCCAGCGTGATGACACGCCAGCTTGACAGTTTTGATAAAAAAAGTTTCATACAGTAATTTATTGATTAATAATGGTTTGTTATACCGGGGCCGCGAGGGGTGAATCTCGCATATTATCTATAGTACGTATCAAATCGGTCACAAATATAACGTTTTTATTCCAAAAAGTCAAATCTGGTTCGGAATGGATAAGCGTCGGCCTTCAGCCGAGGCTTTCCCCGGCCTCAGGACTGACGGAGCGACCGTCTGTCAGTCCTGGGTGTTCTGACAAACCGGGATGCTTCTGCCAATTTGTCATATTCGGTGAAATGGCATAACATTCGATAAGAGTTCCGTCGTCCGGCTTCGGAACGGAGGCGGGCGAAATTAGAATAATAGGAGATTAAGAATATGGGAAAAATCATTGGAATCGACCTTGGGACCACGAATTCGTGTGTCGCGGTCATGGAAGGCAACAAGCCTACCGTCATAATCAACAGCGAAGGTGATAAAACAACCCCTTCTGTAGTAGCCTTTACCGACGGCGGTGAAAGAAAAATCGGTAACCCTGCCAAACGTCAGGCCATCACAAACCCTCAGAACACCATTTTCTCCATCAAGAGATTTATGGGAGAGACTTACGATCAGGTCCATAGGGAGGTTTCCAGAGTGCCTTATAATGTGGTGAAGGGCGAGAACAACACTCCGCGCGTCGACATCAACGGCAAACTCTACTCTCCGCAGGAGATTTCAGCGATGGTTCTTCAGAAAATGAAGAAGACCGCCGAGGATTACCTCCGTCAGGAAGTCACCGAGGCAGTCATCACCGTTCCTGCCTACTTCTCAGACTCTCAGCGTCAGGCGACCAAGGAGGCCGGAAAGATTGCCGGACTCGACGTGAAGAGAATCATCAACGAGCCTACGGCCGCCGCTCTTGCCTACGGTCTGGACAAGAAGAACAAGGATATGAAGGTCGCGGTATATGACCTCGGTGGCGGTACCTTCGATATTTCCATCCTTGAGTTGGGCGGAGGAGTGTTTGAGGTCAAGTCAACCAACGGCGACACCCATCTCGGAGGAGATGACTTCGACCAGGAAATCATCAACTGGCTTGCACAGGAGTTCGCTTCCGAGAACGGAGGAATCGACCTGAAGAAAGATCCTATGGCTCTCCAGAGATTGAAGGAGGCCGCCGAGAGGGCCAAGATCGAGCTGTCCAACCAGACCTCCACAGAGATCAACCTGCCTTACATAATGCCTGTTGACGGAATCCCGAAGCATCTTGTCAAGACTCTGACCAGAGCCAAGTTCGAGCAGCTTTGCGACAATCTCTTCCAGAGATCCATCGAACCTTGCCGCCAGGCTTTGAAGGATGCCTGTCTGAATGCGTCCGACATTGACGAGGTTCTCCTCGTCGGAGGTTCCACACGTATCCCTAAGGTTCAGGAACTTGTCAAGGAATTCTTCGGCAAGGAGCCTAACAGAAGTGTCAATCCGGATGAGGTCGTCGCCATCGGCGCTTCCATCCAGGGCGGTGTGCTTGCCGGTGACGTCAAGGACGTGCTCCTGCTTGACGTTACTCCGCTTTCCCTCGGTATCGAGACTCTCGGAGGCGTTATGACCAAGCTCATCGAGTCCAACACAACAATCCCTACGCACAAGTCACAGGTGTTCTCGACCGCGGCGGACAACCAGCCGTCCGTAGAGATCCACGTGCTTCAGGGAGAGCGCCCTATGGCCAAGGACAACAAGGAGATCGGTCTGTTCCATCTTGACGGAATCGCTCCGGCCCCAAGGGGAATACCTCAGATTGAGGTTACGTTCGACATCGACGCCAACGGTATCCTGAACGTTTCCGCCAAGGACAAGGCCACGGGCAAGGAGCAGAACATCAGGATCGAGGCTTCTTCAGGTTTGTCTGACGATGAGATCCAGAGGATGCGCGACGAGGCCAAGGCGAACGAGGCCGCCGACAAGGAGGCAAAGGAGAAGGTTGACAAGATCAACAACGCCGACGCTCTCTGTTTCCAGTCTGACAAGAATCTCAAGGATTACGGCGACAAGATTCCTGCTGACAAGAAGTCAGCCATAGAGGCAGCCCTCGGTTCTCTCAAAGAGGCTGTCAAGAACCAGAATCTTTCCGACATCGACAGATACACGGAAGAGCTTACCAAGGCTTGGAACGCCGCGTCAGAGGATATGAACCGTGCCGCGCAGGCCGGTGCCCAACAGGGGCCTCAGGCCTCATACGGCCCTCAGGGTGGTTCGCAGGGCGCGCAGAATGGCCCGGATGACCAAGGCCCTGACGAGCAGTAATCAATGAATATGTCCGCTCGTCTAATGGGCGGTGACAGCAAATGAGGGACCGGCGGAAATTCATGTCCGCCGGTCCCTCATTTGTTGCCTATTTGAAGATGTCTAGGAATCTGTTTGAAATTTCTTTAAAAAGTTCTTTGAGTTTTAAATTCGTCATCTTCCCTCGGCTGTCTCGTTCTTCCGGGGGAGGCTCATCGTTTCGATCGGAAAAAATCAGTCATCAATGCGGAGCATTCCTCCGAAAGTATCCCGGCGAGAACCTGGGTTTTCGGATGGAGCAGGGAAGGGGAGTACAAGGAATATCCCCTTTTTGAATCTCCGGCCCCATAGACGATGCGGCCCACCTGCGCCCAGTTTGTGGCCGCAGCGCACATGGGACACGGCTCCACGGTGACATATAGCGTGCAGTCATTCAAGTATTTGCCGCCTACGGCTTCTGTCGCGGCCGTCAGAGCGATCATTTCTGCGTGCGCGGTGGCGTCCCGCAGCCTTTCTGGCATATTGTGACCTTTGGCTATGATTCTTCCCCGGCACACAATCACCGCGCCTATAGGAATCTCGTCCTCTTCCAATGCCAGGCGCGCCTCTTTCAGCGCCTCGGCCATAAATTTCTCGTCAATGTTCATTATCTAATCTCACGTTGCCTTGCAGGTACAAAAAAAGGCAGGCCGAATGACCTGCCGTAATTGTCGTCTGACCGACTACCATCTGTCCTCGGATGATACAGTCAGCTTCTTGCGTCCGTGGCGGCGACGGGAAGCAAGTACGCGGCGACCGTTGGCGGTAGCCATTCTCTCACGGAATCCGTGCTTGTTCACGCGCTTGCGTCTGGATGGTTGAAATGTCCTTTTCATATCTTCTTATTTTTAATTTTCCAAAATGGACTGCAAATTTAACCCTTTTGTTGTAATTTTCAAAATATTTTCTTCCTTACTTTGCGACTTGTCTTCGATTCTTTTGATGTTGGCCGCTTACATCAGGAATCCGGACATATCCTTTCCGGCAAGGAGACCATCCCTGATTTCGGTGGAGGAAATGTCCACAATCGGAGCGTTCATTATCTCGATGTTGTATGACCGTAGCAATGTCTCTTCCAGACTCCTCATACCGCTGGGTGAAATCTCTTCGGAATCGAGGACATAAGGTGTGGGCAAAGCCTCGCATTCCTTAATCAGCCGACGTTTTGTCTCCTCGATGTCGTACCCTTTGCGCGGAAAGACAGCCACTCCGTATTCGGACAGTATTCTCGGGAAATCCCTCCATCGGCGGATGCTTTGAAGGTTGTCCGCCCCGATGACCAAGGTGAAATCGTTGTCCGGCTCACGTTGCTTCAATGCGTCAAGAGTCCTGATCGAGTAGTGCGGCGGATCCATCCTCAGTTCGATGTCATCCACCCAGACGTGAAGCTCAGGATGGCGTCTGACCGCGGCGACCGCCGCCTCGTAACGGCTTTCTCCCGAATCGGCGCTGATCGAGTCTTTCAACGGGTTCTTGGGAGACACTACAAGATAGACCCAGTCATATTCCTTTTCGCTTGTCAGGTACTCCATTATGGCCTGGTGACCGATGTGGAGCGGATTGAAAGATCCGGAGTAAACGGCTATCCTCACACTGCGCTATATTATCGTTGAGTAATTCAGCTTTCCGTCGTCAAGAAAGTCCTCGACAACCTTCTCCGATTCCGTAAAGGCCGTGTTAAGGTCGTCATTGACAAGCGTATAGTCGAATTTCGGAGCGTAGGTCATCTCTTCGGCGGCCTTGGCGACACGCTCCTCGATTGCCTCGGGTGAGTCCGTGCCCCTTTTTACCAGCCTTTCCCTCAGAACCTCGACGGAAGGAGCCTGCACAAAAACCGACAGGGCCTTGTCTCCGAAATATCTCTTAAGATTGACCCCGCCCTTCACGTCAACATCGAATATGATCACGTGTCCGCCCGCCCATATTCTTTCAACTTCTGACTTGAGGGTACCGTAGAAGTGATCCTCGTAGACTTCCTCATATTCGACAAAGGAGTCCTCCGCTATCAGTCTTCGGAACTCTTCCGGGCTGACAAAGTAGTATTCCTTGCCGTTCACTTCGGTTCCGCGCGGAGTCCTTGAAGTGGCGGAGATCGAAAACTCCATGCTGTCCTTGTATATTCCGAGAATATGGTTCACTATCGTGCTTTTGCCGGATCCCGACGGGGCGGAGAAAATCAGTACTTTGTTGCTCATCTGACGTGTCTTGCTTATTATTTCCGCAAAAATAACTATTTTTGTGCGAATCAGTCAATGTGTATCGGTCAAATATAAGAGTTTTGGCGGGAAAAAAGCAAAGTTCTCCGGCTCCGGCTCCGGATTATCTCAAAAAGCGTAAGGCTTCGCTTCGGCGCGTTCATCGGCAGGTCATCTACCTGAATGATAAAGAAATGGCCGCCGTACAAGAGTACTGCGACCGTTTCGGTGTCAAGGAACGCTCGACGTTGTTCCGCGAGGCTGCGATGGAGAGGATTCTCTCTCAACTTGATGACAGCCATCCCACTTTGTTCTAAAGACTTACGAAAGCCTGTCCGGTCATCCGCAAGTTTTTGAAACTTCCTGTGTCTTTTTTTTGAAGAAGACTATCTCCGGTCGTTAAGGAACGAGAGATAGTAGAGAAGTGTGGCGAGTGAGCCTACCGCGGCGATGACATAGGTGTAGGCCGCCCATTTTAGAGAGTCGATGGCCATCGGCTTTGTCTCGTAGTTGGTGACGCCGGCGTTCTCGAGCCAGTCAACGGCTCTTCGGCTGGCGTTGATTTCGACCGGAAGGGTCACCAGGCTGAACAGTGTCGTCATGGCAAAGAGGACTACTCCACAGATCAGGACAGGGTAGCTGTGGAACATCGAGACCATCAGGACTCCCGCCAGAAGAACCCATTGTACAATCCTGCTGGAGAAGCTGACGACAGGCACGAGGGCCGTGCGCAGTTTCAGCGGAAGATATCCCTTGGAATGCTGGAGGACGTGTCCGCACTCATGGGCGGCCACAGCCGCCGCTGCCACGCTGCTTTGGCTGTATACCGCCTCGCTGAGGTTAACCGTTTTTGTCTGCGGGTTGTAATGGTCCGTCAGCCTGCCCGGAACGCAGGTAATCTTTACGTCGGTCACTCCGTTGTCCGCCAGCATCTTTGCCGCTATCTCCGCCCCAGTCATCCGGTTGTTGGTCGGAATGCGGGAATATTTCTCAAATCTGCTCTGAAGCATACTTTGAACAATCTGACTGAGGATCATAACGGCGATCATGATGATCCAGATAGAACCGGTGCTCATAAATAAATACGATAGTTAATATGGGCCGGCAATTGCCCGTCTGTTGTCAAACGCTAAAATCGGTGATTGCCCACCGTCTGGCGTGTCATCAAGTAACAGGCCAGATTTCAAATATACTGTTTTTGGCAGAGATTTGTCAGAAAAAACAGTAATTTTGTCAGAATTTACTTTTGAATATGTCAAACGGCATAACAGATTTCTCAAGACTGGAGCTGAATCTCCGGAACTGTCTGTCCAATTACAGGTACTTCCGTTCCAAACTGGACAGGGGGACCAGACTTCTTGTGCTTGTCAAGGCCAACGCCTATGGCCACGGTGCGGTTGAGTTCGCACTGATGATGCAGAACGCTGGCGCGGACTATCTGGCTGTGGCTCTTCCTGTGGAGGGCGTTGAGCTGAGGCGTTCAGGCATAAGCCTTCCAATCCTTGTGCTTACCTCCGGCACTGATTTTTTCGACGAGATCATTGACAATCATCTTGAGCCTGGTATCCCGAACCTCTATACTTTGAAAGCCCTTGTGGCCACTCTCAGGGCGCGTGGCATCGAGGATTTCCCGATCCATGTCAAACTGGACACCGGGATGCACCGTCTCGGGTTCATGACAAGCGAGCTGGATGGTCTGGTCGAATATCTCAGGCTATGCCCGGAGGTAAAGGTAAAGTCGGTATATTCACATCTCGCCGTCGCGGAGGATCCGTCAATGGATAGGTTCACATTTGGGCAGTTCTCCATGTTTGAGAGCAATGCCGCCAGAATTGACGAGGCGCTTGGCTACCACCCGATGTGGCATATTCTTAACTCGGCAGGCATTGAACGGTTCACGGAGTTCCAGCACGATATGGTTCGTCTCGGAGTGGGAATATACGGAATCAGCGCGTTGCCCGGCATCCGGCTTAATCCGGTTGCGTCGCTGAAAGTCAAGATTTTGCAAGTAAAGGAGTTGAAGCCGGGAGACGGAGCCATAGGTTATGGCCAGAGGGGACTTATCGCCCCTGGGGGCACTCGCATAGCCACCATTCCGGTCGGTTACGCCGATGGAATCGACCGGCGTCTGGGATGCGGTCTCGCAAGTTTCTCTCTGAACGGACATCGTGTGCCGACAATCGGGAACATCTGCATGGATATGTGTATGCTCGACGTGACCGGAGTTCCGGCGGAGGCAGGGGACACCGTGACCATTTTCGGTGAGGATCCCACTGTCGGCGAGCTTGCGGGCATCCTTGGCACCATCCCGTACGAGATAATGGCATCCGTCCCCCGCCGCATCGAGCGAGTGCTGGTCAGGCAATAACCTTTCCCGGAGCTACCGGAGGCTGTCACGAAGTGACTTGGGAAACAAGAATCGGGGCGGCTGAAGCATCAGTCAAGCCCCGTTTCCGTTTTCAGGGTGTCTCCGTGACAGGCGTCGGACGGGCTACAGGGAAATCGGTGACGCTGCCACCGATAGGAGCCACGCCGCAGTACGCCTTGTTGTACAGAGCGTTGTCTGAGATAGCGCGGACACCTCCGTTTAGTACGGTCGTGTTGTCGGCATTGTCGTTGTGGCGCTCATAGTTGATGTCGGTGTCTCCGGCCGGGAATGCGAATGTCCCGACGTTGGAGAGGTGGCCTACAGTGACTTCCCTGACCTCGGCCTGCATATTCTTCATATTGTTCCCGGCCTTGTATGTTCGGAAAAATGAGCCGCCTATTTGATGCGGTACGGCTGGTCGTCGTAGAGACTGTAGCGTTTTGCCTTGCGGATCCATTTCTGTTCCTCCAGCTTGACGTGTTCCCTGAGACTCTGGTACGGAATCTCTCCTTGAAGGTAACTCGTCATCACAGGGTCGGCTATCTTTGATTCGAAACCCTCAAGAAGCTCGAACTGTGAATATCTTTCCAGAAAGAACCTCATCAGCTGCAAGGTGTGCAGGAGTGAGTGGTATTCCGCGCCCGGCTGGAGCATAATCTGGTAGCCATAGCATAGCTGGCCTTCGTACCGTCCTGTGGACGGAGTGAATGTGCACGGACGCATCAGGACTCCGGCCGGGGCGGGAAGAACATCGAGCCGGTTGTGCCTGATGAAAGGCGCTCCGAGATATTCGTAAGGTCTGGCTGTTCCGATCGCCGGAGTGATGGTGGTGTTGTTCCAGAGGCCTCCGCCGCTGTACATCTCGCATGTGAACATCCCCGGGATGTCTGACGCGGGAGCGATTGTCCACGGAAGCAGCTGCCTTGTGGAGTCGTTAGCGAGCGCTGAGATTACGTGCAGGGCGAAAGAGGCGCCTATCTCATTGTACCACAGATTGCAAAGCTCGCCGAGGGTAAGCCCGTGCCTGTGCGCAATCTTGGGAGTGTGCGGTTCTACGGTTCCTGACGGCATTGACCCTTCCACGATTCTCCCGGCAGGGTTGATGTGGTCCGCGATGTAGAGGGATGGAGGATTCTCCATCCCGGCCAGTATCTCCATCAGCAGGAACACGTCCTTTGTGTAGTTGAAGTACCTTGCGCCGCTGTCCTGGATCTCGACCACTATGGCGTCAAGCCCGTCGAGATCGGATGCCTGAAACCGGATATGGTTGGTTCCCGGTGTAAGCTCCGCGTCTCTGGGGCTGAAGACAGCCTTAAGGTTGCGACGTTCGCCGAACAGGTCGTACATATACCTGCCTCGGGCGGTGTCCCAGCAATTCTGGGTGCAGAAACATGCGACGCTGCCGTCCAGCAAGGCCTTGTCCAGCTGATCCTCCAGAGCGGTTGTCCTGAATGAGAACATACCGGGCTACGAGCGGATTACCCTGTTGGCGATTCCTATGACCTCCTCGGCGAGCGATTCCGCCTCGGACAGGGTGGGAGCCTCGGAGTAGATGCGGATAATCGGTTCGGTGTTGGAGCGGCGCAGGTGAACCCACTGGCGCTTTGACTCGAAACTGATCTTCACTCCGTCGATGTCGTTGATGTCCTCGTTGGCATATTCCTTTTTCATCTCGTCCAGAATCCTGTCGATGAGTGCCTTGTCGTTGAGCTCTATCTTGTCCTTGGCGATGTGGTATTCAGGATAGGTTTTCTTCAACTCGCTTACTTTCATCTTCTTATGAGCGAGGTTGGAGAGGAATAGAGCCACGCCTACCATTGCGTCCCGTCCGTAGTGGCTGGCCGGGTAGATGACTCCTCCGTTGCCTTCTCCGCCGATCAGAGCGCCGGTCGCGCGCATCTTGGTGGTCACGTTGACCTCTCCGACAGCGGCTGCCTGATAGTGTCCGCCATATTCCTCTGTCACGTCTCTGAGGGCGCGGCTTGACGAGAGGTTCGAGCAGGAAACAGGTTTGTAAGGAGCCGTGGCTTCCTCGATTGACTTGCCTTCCTTGGCAGCCGCGGCGGCGGCTCTCTCGAAGAGATAGCCGGCCACGCTGACGAGGGTATATTCCTCGACGAACGGTTCGCCGTTCTCGCAGATGAAGGCCAGCCTGTCCACATCCGGATCCACGGAGATTCCGAGATCGGCATTTTCCCTTACAACCGTCTCGCTGAGGTCTTTGAGGTTCTTTGGCAGAGGCTCCGGGTTGTGGGCGAAGTTTCCGGTCGGCTCGCAGTGAAGTTTCACACACTCTACGCCCAGCCTTTCAAGAAGGCGAGGCATAATGATTCCTCCTACTGAATTTATCGCGTCCAGCACGACCTTGAATCCCGCGTCCTTGATCGCCTGCGCGTCCACGGCCTCGAGTGACAGGACAGCGTCAAGATGCTCGTCCGTGTAGTCGTGTCCGGTGATTTGGCCGAGGTTGTCCACTTCGGCGAAATCGAAGTCTTCGGTCTCCGCAAGGTCAAGAATCGCCTGGCCTTCAGCGGCGGTGAGGAACTCTCCGCGTTCGTTGAGAAGCTTGAGGGCGTTCCATTGGCGTGGATTGTGGGAGGCGGTGAGGATTATTCCTCCGTCAGCTCCGGCGAATGTCACGGCCATCTCTGTGGTCGGTGTCGAGGCGAGTCCGATTTTCACCACATCCACTCCGCACGCCACGAGAGTGCCTGTCACAAGGTTCTCGACCATCTCTCCGGACAGTCTTGCGTCCTTGCCGACGACGATCTTGTATTTCTCTCCGTTAGGCTTGGCTTTCCTTGACGGAAGCGTGGCGCAGTACGCATATGTGAACTTTACTATATCAATGGGAGAAAGCCCGTCTCCGGGCTTGCCACCAATAGTTCCGCGTATACCGGAAATTGATTTGATAAGCGACATATATCCTGTGTTTTGCTTTATCTCGCTCCGACAGGCCCAGACACTGGATTCGCCGGTGTCTGGGCCTGTCGGAGAGGCTTTTTGTTTAGGCCATAATGGCTCCTACGAGTCCGAGGATGGCGTAGAACTCAGGAAGTGCGGCGTAGATGAGGGTGTTGGTGAACACGTCGTGACCCTGGCTGATGCCGACAATACCGTTGGCGCAGACCTTGCCCTGACGGATGGCCGAGATCATACATACCAGACCTACGGAGATTCCGACACCGAACATAAGAGGTCCCTGTGCGGCGAAGTCATTGCCCAGCCACATAAAGAACGCCACGAATCCGTAGATACCCTGAGTGGCCGGAAGGGCTGAGAGCACCATATAGTTTCCTGACTTCTCAGGGTTTGTCTTGAGCGCCCCTTCCGCGGCGTTGCCTGCAATGGTCGTTCCGATTGAAGAACCGATTCCTGAAAGGGCCAGCATAAGACCCAATCCGAGATAACCTAAAATTTCGTTCATAATGATTTGATGTTTATTTTGTTATTATTTATTATCAGTTGTAGTCAGCGGGCTGTAGGCCTTTCCGGTGCCTTCGTAGCCGCTGTTCTTGAAGAACTCAAGGAAATTAAGTCTCAAAGGGTGTACAAAGGCTCCGAGGCAGCACATCGCAAGGTTCAGGACGTGCCCGAAACCGATGATGAGGGCGAAACAGAGGATGTTCACTCCAGGCACGTCGATTCCATATACTGAAAGCCCGAGCTGGTTGAACGCATTGCCGAGCATTCCACCGGCCAGACCGAGGGCATAGAGACGCAGGTAACTCAGTACGTCTCCGAGCAGTCCGGTGACGGTGTTGTAGGTCTCGTACAGTCCGGAGCCGATGTTGACCAGAGGATTGCGGTGGATGTCGTTGAACAGGAATATTCCTGATCCGGACAGGATTCCAAGCACTATGACAATCCATTTCGTGGCTGTGGCGTCTATCACTCCGGCGAGCGCTATGCCTCCGACGATGATTCCTCCGACAATCAGGAGTGTCCAGCCGATTGTGCCGAGCGATTCCATAAATCCGTTCCTCTTGACTGCGTAGGCCGTCTTCAGAATCATCGCCACGCTGAGGTGTGCGATACCTATGAGAATCGAGAGCAGCATCTGTGCGTCGTAACCAGCCACAGTCCCCTGAATCATACATTTTTTGATCCAGCCGGGAACCCAGGCCGCCGCGTAGGTGTCCATTCCGAAGAATGTGTGAAGGATTGTTCCCATCACGATGGTCGCTACACCGAGGGTGGTGACAAGAGGAGACATCGAAGCGATGAACCCTTTCCCCTTCTTCATAGCAAGGCCTATGAGAGCAAGGGCGATTCCGTAACCCGCGTCTCCCATACACATCGCGAAGAAGAGTGTGAAGAATATGGAGATGCACGGTGTAGGGTCGAACTCATCGTAGGCAGGTCGGCCGTACATATCAGTCAGAACCGTGAACATCTTCACGAACTTGTTCTCTTTGAACTTTATAGGAGGATTGTCCTCCTTACCGGCCTCTTCCTTGAGATAGATGACGTCCATCTTGTCGAACTCCTGGCAAAGGGCCGCGTCGTTCTCGGTCGGCGCAAATCCGACGAAAGTGGTGATAAGGTTGTCCGCCGCCTTTCCGGAACCGGCTTCGGCGAGGTAGAGCTGTAGGCTGTCGATGCTTTCGTCGCAGCGGCGGAGCATCTCAGGAATATATTCCTTCAGCTCCAGCAGCCTCGCCTTGCAGGATATTACGCTTGCCGACAGAGCAGCGACCCTTCTTTCGGCGAACCGCAGGTCTCCCTCCGGGGCGGCGCACTCATCTACAGGCAATGAATATTCCGGATCGTCGGAAATGGTGACGAACCAGACGTTCTTTCCGTTGTCGGACACCTCCTGAAGAGGGTACAGGCCGGCCCAGGACGGGTCATAGACCTTCTTGGGGACATTGTACCAGCGGATTCTGTAGCCTTTCTCCCTCAGGGCTTCGAACGCAGTTGTGTCGAAACAGCCCCAAGGCCTTCTGCCCTCGACATCCTTTCTGGCCTGAGCCAGCTCGCTTTCGAGGGCCTCCAGTCTTGTGTGGTATTCCTTGAAACTCCCGAGAGGGTCGTCGTACTTTCTGTCCGGATCAACCTCCGCCTCGATTTTCTCCAGTTCGGGGTCACCCGAATAGTCCTGCGCCTCAAGTCTCGAGGCCGCTTTCCTAAGTTCGTCGCTGACGCTAAACAGCGCCGCGGAACGCTCGTCCACCGGCTTTGATGACCTTGTGATGTCAACAAGCCCAAGCCCTTGAAGACGCTTAAGAAATTCCTCACTCTTCACGCTGAGAAGAATGAAGGAGTATTTGGTCATTTTCTCAATCATCGCTTCCTTCCTCCATAGCCTCTTCCTCGGCGTGACGCTGTTTGACAATCTTGGACGAGGCCTTGCTCAGGTTCTCCTCATCCTCCATATAGCGCTTGATCTTTCGGATGGCCTCCTGATAGCCCGGAATCTGTACTTTCTCGTACAGGTTCACCTTCTGCGTGGTCTTCTTTCTCTGGAAATCCAGGATACGGCGCTTCTCCTCATAGACCTCCGACTCGATTCCGAGTCTGGACAGCTCCTTGAGAATCGCCACACCGTCGATGTACCATGCGGGCTTGATGAACGTGTTGAACGGGCTGATCTCGTAATGTATGCTCTTAAGCTCCGGACACTTGACACCGGCGACCTTGACGGTGACGAGGTCTATGTCCGTGACGGAGACCAGACCCGGCTCGAACTCGTTCCACAGAGGGGCAAGGTAGTCGTACTTCATCTCGGCCTCTTCGAGGTCTTTCAGAAGCCTTTCGCTCTTATCCTTGGCCTTGCGCACCTCAAGACGCAGGGCACTCTCCTTGTTCTGCAACGTAGGGAGAGCCTTCTGACGCATCTTGAGCTGCTTCTGCAGGTTGTTAAGCGCGGTCTTGTTGTATTGAAACTTGATAGGCATTACTTACCTTTCCAGTATTTGTCGATCAGTGATTGCTTGATTCCGGTCTCGGCCTTCGTGAAATACTTGCCGAACAGTTCCCAGGCCGTGTCGAGCATCTCGGTGATGGTGATGTTGACATCGATGGAAAGAAGCCTGGCGGCATATTCCTTGGCATAGTCGAGACAGCGGTGGTCGTAGTCGGAGAGGTCGAAACCGTTCTCCAGCTTTGTCTTGGCGTTCTGGGCATCGGCGTACAGACGCACACCGGCGTTCATCACCTGGCTGTGATCCTCGCGGGTCTTCACGTTCTGTACCCTCTGCTTGAGTCGTGACAGGGAACGGAACGGGTCGATGATGATCTTCCCTGAATCCGAGTCGGCGCGGAGGAACAGCTGTCCCTCGGTGATGTAGCCGGTGTTGTCCGGGATGGCGTGGGTGATGTCTCCGTCGTTAAGGGTGGTCACGGCGATGATTGTGATCGAACCGTCGGTCGGGAGCTGTACGGCTTTCTCGTAGATCTTGGCGAGATCGGAGTAGAGTGATCCCGGCATAGAGTCCTTTGACGGAATCTGGTCCATACGGTTGGACACGATGGAGAGCGCGTCGGCGTAGAGGGTCATATCCGTGAGGAGAACGAGCACCTTCTCGTTTTTGTCCACGGCGAAGTATTCCGCCGCCGTAAGAGCCATATCAGGCACCAGAAGCCGCTCCACAGGAGGGTCTTCAGTGGTGTTTACGAAACAGATGATCCTGTCGAGGGCCCCGGCGCTCTCGAAGGCCTTGCGGAAGAACAGGTAGTCGTCGTTGGACAGTCCCATACCACCGAGGATGATCTTGTCCACATCGGCCCTCAGCGCCACATCCGCCATAACCTGGTTGTACGGCTGGTCCGAATCGGCGAAGAACGGAATCTTCTGTCCTGACACGATGGTGTTGTTGAGGTCGATGCCCGCGATTCCGGTAGGGATAAGCTCTGACGGCTGGCGTCTCTTGTAAGGGTTCACAGACGGACCTCCGATTTCCCTTTCCTCTCCTTCTACCTCAGGGCCTCCGTCAATCGGCTTGCCGTAGGCGTTGAAGAAACGTCCTGAGAGCTGGTCGCTGACTTTGAGTGTAGGCGGCTCGCCGAGGAACGTGACTTCCGCGTCGGTCGGGATACCTTCCGTGCCTGAGAACACCTGAAGGGTGACCAGATCCCCCTTGGTCTTCACGACCTGCGCGAGCTTTCCGCCGACTACGGCCAGCTCGTCGTTGGAAACCCCCTTGGCCTTGAGTGAAACGGTGGCCTTGGTGATGGCTTCCAGCTTTGTGTATATTCTTTGATAAGCCTTATTTGCCATAGTCTTCAGTGAGTTTGTGAATCTTTTGGGCGTAATTCTCGAATCCCTCGCTGTGGAACTTTGTGTAGTTCATCTGGCGGAGGTCATTGATGAGTTCCTTGAAGAACCCGCGGCACTTCTCGAAGTCATCGAAGTCAAAGTCGATGTCGCAGATCGACAGGACAAGGTCCAGCATATACTTCTGACGTTCCATCGGACAGAGGGCATCGGTCTCGTCAAAAGCGTCCTGCTGCAGGAATACAAAATCGATAAGTTCTGATTTCCAGAAACTTACGTGGTATCCTACAGGGACACCGTCATCACCGAGGATGTTGATCTGCTCGTTCGCCTCGCGGCCGCGTCGCAGAATGTTCTTCGCCTTGGTGACATTGTCAACCCAGCCTCGCTCCACCTGTTCGTCGAGCCAGGCGATGATCTCCGGATACTCAAGGTACTTTGAGTACGACTCGATCGGGTTGACGGCAGGATACCTCTTCTGGTCGGCGCGGTTCTGCTCGAGTCCGTAGAAGCATCTCGCGGCCTTCTTTGTGGATTCGGTCACAGGCTCCTTGAGGTTACCTCCGGCAGGGGAGACCGTCCCGATGAAGGTGACCGCTCCGGTCTTGCCGTTGTTCAGGACAACCATCCCGGCGCGGGCGTAGAAGCTGGAGATGATGGAACTGAGGTCAACAGGGAAGGCATCTGCTCCCGGAAGCTCCTCCATTCGGTTGGACATCTCCCTCAGCGCCTGTGCCCAACGGGAGGTAGAGTCGGCGAGCAGAAGGCACTTCAGACCCATGGCCCTGTAATATTCACAGATTGTCATAGCCGTGTAGACCGAGGCCTCGCGGGCGGCCACAGGCATATTCGATGTGTTGCAGATGATGGTCGTGCGTTCCATCAGGTGACGGCCGGTGTGAGGGTCGATGAGCTCAGGGAACTCGGTGAAGATCTCCACCACCTCGTTGGCTCGCTCTCCGCAGGCCGCCATCACGATCACGTCGGCCTCGCCCTGCTTGGCGATCGCGTGCTGAAGCACTGTCTTGCCGCACCCGAAAGGCCCGGGGATGAAGCCCGTGCCGCCTTCCGCGATAGGGTTGAACGTGTCGATGCAGCGGACGCCGGTCTCCATAATCTTCTGTGGTCTCGGCTTTTCCTTGTAGGCCTTGACGGCGACCTTGACAGGCCACTTCTGGGTCATGGTGACGAAGTGTTCCTCGCCGTCGGCGTCGGTCAGCACGGCCACAACCATATCGATGTTGTACTTGCCGGCCTCGGCGATCTTCTTCACGGTGTACTCACCCTTGAAGGAGAACGGCACCATAATCTTGTGAGGCAGCCAGCCTTCCCTCACCTCGCCGAGCCAGTCGGCGGCGACGACCTTGTCACCTGCCTTGGCGATCGGGGTGAAGTCCCAGAGCTTGGTGTGGTCAAGAGGATCCGTGTACTCTCCTCTTTTGAGGAACACGGACTCCATCGTGGTAAGATTGTTCTGGAGACCGTCATAGACGCTGGACAGAAGGCCAGGGCCGAGGGCCACCTCAAGCATCCTGCCTTCGAACTCCACAGGGTCTCCGTTCTTCAGTCCTCGGGTGCTTTCGAACACCTGGACCGAGGCCTTGTCGCCGTTGACCTTGATGACCTCCGCCAGAAGCGGGGTGCCGGCGAGGGTGATGTGGCAGAGCTCGTTCTCCGCCACAGGACCGTCCACCTGAACCGTCACAAGGTTCGAGACAATTCCTATTACCTTTCCTTTTGTCTTCATATTTGTAGTATCTGTTACCTAATTATGAATGAATCTATAAATCAAATGTCACGCCTAATGACACACATACTGAATTGATATGATATGAATCGTTGGTTATCCTGCCGTTTTCCTTTATCTGAGTATAACCATTAAAATATTGATATGCAAACCGTACGACAAAATGACTGATTTCTAATCCTATTGCAGGTGATACTAAAAGAGCATTGTCAACTTTATTGACATTGAATATTCCGCCTAATCTCAATGCCGCAAAAGGTACAATAGTATTGGACTTATTAGTTATCATATACTTAATCTATACCAGCCATAAGAAATGAGTCAGAGTTAGTCAGAGAGTACATATACCCGGTTTGAATTCCTGTGAAGAACTTATCTTTAATAAGAATGCCGTTTGTGCTTTCTGCCAGTAGACCATTCCCATTTGCCTTGCGCGAAATCGATTGACAATCTCCTAAGCATATTTCACCTCGGTAATTAATTACTGAGGTTTTACCTTGGCTATTTGCCAAGCCGCAAACAGCTGGAATTAATATTAAAATTGAAATAATTCTGCGCATAGGAATAGAAAGTCTAAAACCGTCTATGGAATATCATCATATCCAGAACGCCTGTTGAATATACAGTCATTCTATATGTGCCATCTTCGTTCTTATTTTTGATTATGGAATCCTCAAAACTAATGATTGCATTAACTAAAACTAAATAAAGTTCACGCCTTTGAAGGTGCCGCGCACCTCGTCGACAAGGCGGATGAACATCTCGCGGCCGGTCTTCTCGTCGAGGGAGAACCATCTGCCGATGATTCGCAGCCTTGCGATGAAACCGAGGACGGCTTCCAGATCGAAGTAGTCGAATGTGTTGATTTCCAGGATTTTGTTCCATATCAGGGAATCCAAGCCACGCTCTCTGCTGATGAGGTCTGGGGCGTTGAGCGCCTCGTCGAGCCTCTGTGCCTCAGGGAACTCGCCTGTGTCGAGTCTGACCGTGTCCTGATCCAGCGGCCTTTCGAAGGCCTTGTTCAGGAAGCGGGCCTTGCCGTTGCGGACGTTCAGGTCGAAGGTGAAGTACTCCCTGATGAACCTGTTCCCGTCTTTGACGGCGGCCTCGTAGAACTCCTTGGTGAGGTTCTCGTCCTTGAATCCGTCCAGAAGTCTGTCCACTACCTTGAGGTCGGACTCGCTGAGCTGGGACTTGATCCATCCGACATAGGTGTCGAAGGACGCTCCCTCCCCGAACTTCCAGTCAAGGGACAGCGCCGGAAGGCTGGAGATTATGTACTCGTAGTTGTTCATTACTCGCCGAAGAGCATCTTACGTGTGGCAGGTCTGAGATAGTCGCCTATCAGAGATTTGAAAGTCTCGTCGGTCAGGCTGATGAAGTATGATCCGTCCTTCGGGCCGATTGTGAACCCTCCGGCCACCTTCTTGGAAAACGCCGCTGTGACACCTCCCTTGAGAGACGCGGCCAGCTCGCCGCCGACAAACGGCTCAAGCTCTTTCCTGAGGCTTTCCGGAAGCACGATGCTCAGGTCAACCGCCTCGTCCGCGTTGAATCTCTCGGCCACAGCCTTTATGATTTCCTTGATGAAGTCAGCTGACGAGAGGGCTGAAGCCACCTGCTTGTCGGTCATATTGCCGACCATAAGATTCTCGATGTCTTTTCTGGTGGCCTGAAGGCTCTGGACGGCGGCCATCTTCACGTCTCCCTCGACCTTCGCCTTGTAGTCCTCCGCTTCCCTGCGGGCTTTGCTTAGAATGGATTCAGCCTGTTTTTTGGCTTCCTCAATGATTTCAGACGCCTTTTCGTTGGCTTTGGCGAGAATGGCCTCACCTTCTTCCTTTCCTTTTGACAGACCCTCCTTGTAGAGTTTGTCGGTCAGTTCCTGTAGCTTGTTTTCCATCTATAATTATGTGTTGATTTTCCTGTTCCACAAATATAATCAAAAGAGTGTTTCCGGCAAAACAATTTATTTTAGTATATTTGTGATGCGACCGCATCGGGTCTTATTATAAACGATTTGGTACATACTTAGTTATAATCTGTAATATTATGAGTTCTTTTGTAAATGACGTTGTCGTCAATTTCAAGGATGTCGTCCTGAACAAATACGTCAGGTTTGACGGCAGGGCCGACCGTACCGAGTTTTGGCATTTTGCCCTGGCTGAAGTCATCATCGGGCTGGCACTCAGTATCTTGACGGTCATTTTCTCGAAGGTGGCATTCATCGCGGCTATTATCAAGTTTGTCAGTTTCGTTGTCAACATCGGCCTCCTTCTGCCTTCCCTTGCGGTAAGTGTGCGCAGGCTCAGTGACATCGGCAAAGGCTGGCCTTGGATTTTCGTCAACTTCATTCCGTTTGTCGGCTGGATCTGGTTCCTGATTCTGATGGCTACTCCTTCAAAGTAGCGTTGTCTTTTCATTAAGGCTATTCCCTTGCCGCCGGGCTGTCAAAATGAGGCTCGGGCGGATATAAGAAACTTCGGCGGACAGCTGTGTCAGGGCGGTCCGCCGAAGCTCTCTTATGATTGTGGCCCCTATCCGAGGAAGCCGAGCAAGATACCGGCGGCGACCGCCGAGCCTATGACTCCGGCGACGTTCGGACCCATTGCGTGCATGAGAAGATGATTGTCAGGATCGGATTCCCTCCCCACGATTTCGGAGACACGCGCGCTGTCCGGCACGGCTGACACCCCCGCGTTGCCGATCAGCGGATTGATTTTCCGGTCGCCTTTGAGGAAAAGGTTCCACACTTTCACGAACAGCACACCGCAGGCGGTCGCTATCACGAATGACAGCAGACCGAGGATGAATATCTTGACTGACGTCCCGCTCAGGAACTTGTCGGCCTGAGTGGAGGCTCCTACCGTGAGTCCGATGAGTGTCGTCACGACATCGATCAGCGGGCCTCTTGCCGTCTCAGCGAGTCTTCTTGTCACCCCACTTTCTTTCAGGAGGTTACCGAAGAAAAGCATTCCTAAAAGCGGAAGTCCCGAAGGTACTATGAAAGCCGTTAGGAGGAATCCTACTATAGGGAAGATGATCTTTTCCTTCTGGCTCACCTGCCTTGGGGAAGGCATCCTTATCAGCCGCTCCTTCTTCGTTGTCAGCGCAAGCATGATCGGTCTCTGGATGACCGGTACAAGAGCCATATAGGAATATGCGCTCACAGCGATCGCCCCCATCAGATCCGGTGCGAGCTGTGATGAAAGGAATATGGCTGTAGGTCCGTCGGCTCCGCCGATGATACCGATCGCTCCGGCCTGGTTCGGGTCGAAACCGAGGGCAAGGGCAAGGAGGTAGGCTCCGAATATTCCCATCTGCGCCGCCGCTCCTATCAGAAGAAGCCGGGGCTGCGAAATCAGGGCCGAGAAGTCGGTCATCGCTCCGATGCCGAGGAAAATCAGAGGCGGATACCAGCCTTGCTTGACTCCTTGGTAGAGAATGTTCAGTACTGAGCCGTCCTCGTAGACTCCGATGCTTAGACCCGGAAACATCGGGATGTTGCCGATGATCATTCCGAATCCGATCGGGACAAGCAGAAGCGGCTCCCATTCCTTCTTGATGGCAAGCGTGATGAAACAGATGCCGATCAGAATCATCACAATGTTCTGCCAGGAGGCGTTCGCGAATCCTGTGAAGTACCAGAACTGCCTAAGACTGTCGAGTATAATCTCCATTCTTCTATGCTATCTTGACGATTTCAGCGCCTTCAAGGACCGAGTCTCCCTTGCTGACAAGGATAGCGGTGACAGTTCCGTCAGCCGGAGCCTGGATTTCGTTCTCCATCTTCATCGCTTCAAGAACGGCGACTTTCTGGCCGGCCTTGACAGCCTGTCCTTCCTTGACGGAAATCTCGATGATCACGCCCGGAAGAGGGGATGTGACAGGCTTTCCGGCTCCGGCGGGAACCGTGGTGGCGGAAGCCTCCGCAGAGGCAGCCGGGCTTGTCGAAGCGGCCGGGGCGCTTTGGGAAACGCCCACCGGACCCGCAGAAGCGGATGACGCCTTTGCTTCCATAGGAGAAGCGGAGTCCATCTCCACCTTATAGTCCGTTCCGTTCACTGTCACGTCAGCGATGTTTCCTTCCACTGAATTGATCTCAACGTTGTATTCGTTGCCGTTGATCCTGAATTTGTAGGTTTTCATATTCTTTTTTTCTTTATTATCTTGGTAATTGCCTGAAATTCTGTGTTTTGTCGTTCCAGTTGCCACACTGGGACGGGCGGATTGTGATTATGAGGCTTTCCTCGTCGCGCATTCCTCCTCCGAGGTGGTCGTCAAGAGCCATCGCGATCGCCGCATAGACCTCGCCGCCGAATTCCCGCGACAGTGCCATGGAGATCGCGGCTGCCACCTCTGGAGTCATCACTCCACTTTTTGCCTTCCCTGTGGCCTTTGACGGCTTGCGGGCGGCTGATTTCTTGTTGGCGTTGCCGATCCATCCGAAGATGAAGGCCAGAATGGTGAGGGCGATGAATACGGCGGATACGGAAATCAGGGTCAGAACCCAGCCGCGCGGGTCTTTCTCCTTCATTATCTGGCTGTTGGTCTTTGCGTCCACATCCCCGTTGTAAGCCCCCGGAGTGGGACTGGCGGAGATCCGGGTCTCGAAATCCATCATCTTCACGCCGGTCGGAATCTTCATGACCGAATGGTTGGCAGGAAGATCCTCCGGTATCCCGATCGAGTCGATGACCGTGCGCCCGTCGTTGCTGACAAGATAGATCACCGAGCCTTTCCTCAGAGTGAAATTGGTGTGATATGTCCCCTTGGAAGCGTCGCCTCCGGCATAAAAGACGACACTTTGGCGAGGTCCAAGCGTGGTGGTCGCGTCCGTTGCGGGAATATGATACTTCCGCAGGTCGTCCTTGTCATCGGAAAGGTAACAGCCGGCGAACTTCACGCTCCCGTAGGAGTTGTTGAAAACCTCGATCCAGCCGTTACGCTGTCCGTAGCTGTCTGTAAGCCCGTCCGTGTTATCCACAAGCACCTCGGTCACCCTCAGGTCAGTAAGGTTCTGGGCGGAGAGTCCTGTCCCGGAGAGCAGGAGGATGGCGGACAAAAGTATTCGTACCGGTCTCTTCATGGCTACAGTGGGAGATTGTCGTGTTTCTTGGCTGGCATCGGCTGCTTCTTGCCGGCGAGTTGCTCAAGCGCCCTGATGATGCGGAAGCGAGTGTTCCGAGGCTCGATCACATCGTCGATGTAGCCTTTCTCCGCCGCTTGGTAAGGGTTGTTGAACAGATCTTCGTACTCCTCTTTCTTGGCGGCCCGGATTTTTTTCTGCTCCTCGGGATCCTCCACGGCCTTGATGTCTTTTGCGTAGAGGACGTTGACAGCGCCGTCGGCTCCCATCACCGCAATCTGCGCGGACGGCCAGGCATAGACGAGATCCGCGCGCAGGTGTTTGCTGCTCATCACTATGTAGGAACCACCGTAGCTTTTGCGGAGCTCCACTGTGACTTTCGGAACGGTGGCCTCGCCGTAGGCGTAGAGAAGTTTTGCTCCGTTGGTGATGACGGCTCCGTATTCCTGCTGTGTTCCCGGAAGGAATCCTGGAACATCCACCAACGAGACAATCGGAATGTTGAACGCGTCGCAGAAGCGGATGAAGCGCGCCCCCTTGCGGGATGCGTTGATGTCCAGGACACCGGCGAGCATCTTCGGCTGGTTGGCAACGATTCCCACGCTCCTTCCGTTCAGATGGGCGAAACCGATTATGATGTTCTTGGCGAACTCCTTGTGGATCTCGAAAAACTTTCCGTCATCCACAATGCTTGTGATGACCTTGTACATGTCATAGGCCTGGTTCGGATTGTCAGGGATGATCTCGTTGAGGGAGTCGTCCACGCGCCCCGCCGGATCGTCCGTAGGAACCCTCGGCGCCTCTTCCATATTGTTCTGTGGAATGTAGCTGAGAAGCTCCTTGATTGTCTCGATTCCTTCCTGCTCGTTGTCCGCCGCGAAATGTGCGACTCCGCTCTTGGAGGCGTGGACGCTCGCTCCGCCGAGCTCCTCCTGTGTGACAACCTCGCCAAGGACGCTTTTTACTACTGCCGGACCGGTCAGGAACATATAGGATGTGTTCTTGATCATCACTGTGAAGTCCGTCAGAGCAGGGGAATATACCGCTCCACCGGCGCAAGGCCCGAATATTCCTGAAATCTGCGGGATGACTCCGGACGCAAGGATATTCCTTTCGAAAATCTCTCCGTAGCCGGCGAGTGCGTCAACCCCTTCCTGGATTCTGGCTCCGCCGGAGTCGTTGAGGCAGATGAACGGCGCTCCGTTTCTGGTCGCCAGATCCATTGCCTTGCAGATTTTCTCGGCCATCGTCTTGGAGAGTGAACCTCCGGACACCGTGAAGTCCTGTGCGGCCACATAGACCAGCCTGCCGCCGATTGTGCCTTGTCCGGTGACAACTCCGTCTCCGTCGAAACGCTGCCTCTCCATTCCGAAGTTTGTGCAGCGGTGGCGTACAAACATATCGAATTCCTCGAAACTTCCTTCGTCAAGCAGCAGTGCCAGGCGTTCTCTGGCTGTCAACTTGCCTTTCTCGTGCTGGGCGTCGATCCTTTTTTTGCCTCCGCCCATCCTGGCCGCGGCTCTGCGCTCGACCAGTTTCTTGATGTTATCCTGCTGGATGCTCATACTTATCTGTCTTAAATAGATTCCAAATCGCAAATTTATCAAGAATCCCGTTTCATTCAAAATTCCTGCCCCTAAAGTCGTGAATTCTCGTTAATTGGGGTAAAATGCGAATTATAGGGTGTAAAGAGAGAGGAAATGATGTAACATGCAGCCCGTTCTCACATACTCTTCTTGGCTCTTGAGATTAATGGAATACAGCGCTTGTGACATGTAATGCGCTGGTTATCAGACAAAAGAACTATTACGTGGTTTCGGGTTTGAGACCGGGGAAAGGCTTAACATAGTCATTATTTGATACTTGAGCGCCACGTCATAATGCAATGACGCCGCCGGGCGAACGGCAATCATAATTTATCCACCCGTCAAAAGAAATGATTTTTCCGTTTATTATGATTTGAATATGTTTCTTTTCGTTTTTTACGTTTACTGTGCATATTATCGCGGCCTGGACTTTAACGCGATTCTGAGATGTTTAATGAAAGGCAAGACAGAGAAAGGCTGGCTCCGTTCGTGGACCTTCGGAGCGACGCCGGTTTCAAGGCCGTGCTGGCCGACAGGAACAACAAGGACATCCTCATCGGGGTCTTAAACCTGATTCTCCCTCCTGAGGCGATGGTGGAGGACATCATCGAATACTCCGATCGGGAGCAGCGTCGTGATGTGGTCTACGGAAAGAAGACGGTTCTGGACTTGGTCTGCGTGGATCAGAGAGGGAGGATGTTCATCGTGGAGATGCAGGCTGATTCCAAGGACCGCTTCTTCGAGAGGTGCGTCTATTACACCTAGGGACTCTACCACCTTGAGCTGTCGGACGGTGATGAGTACGAGGGGCTGCGCCCTGTCTATGTGATATCCTTCCTGAATTTCCGGCTCAGGCATGATGACGAGTCGCTGTGGTACTCCGACCGTTTCATCTCCCGCTGGCGTTTCATCGAAAATCGGACGGGAGAGATTGCGGATCAGACAATTAGTGTTATCTTTGTTGAGATGAGTCTGTTCACCAAAGGAGCGGAGGAGTGCGTGACGGAGTCCGACAGACTGTTCTACATATTCAGGAACGGCGGCGGTTTCGATCGTGTGCCGGAGTGGAGAGGAGTCCGGCGGGGTGTCCAGACGGCTCGCCGAGGCCTGCGAGGTGGCTGCGTTCAGCAAGGAGAAGAAACTGAAATACGAGATTGAGAAGATGAACGAGAGAGACATCAGGGCGCAGCGGAGGTATGCGGAGCGTATCAGCCGCGAGGAAGGTCGGAAAGAGGGTCGTGCTGAAGGCAGGGAGGAGGAGAGAATCTCAACAGCGAAGTAATTATTTGATATCGGCGCCCCGGTTGAAGTAATCATCAGCCGCACCGGCATAGACAAGGCCGCTGCGGCGGCTCTATCCCTTCAAAGTGGGGGCAACCACAAGTAACGTAATCGAGGCTTGTCTGGGGTGTATAGGTGTGGCCGTGGCAGCATGCGAAGGGAATATATGCCCACCCCACCTTATCGTATGACCATAAATCGGCTATGCCCTTAAGCCTATGTTTCACTGAGGATGTTGCAAGGGGCGACAAGTATGTGGCCAACAAAAAGAGGATGACCAAAAGAAATTCTTGGTCATCCTCTCGGTAGTATCCTGTGCCGGCATTATTATTCCGCCGGCTTCAGCGTGCTGTAAACATTAGTGACATCGTCATCGTCCTCAAGAAGACCCGTGAGTTTGTCAAGAGTCTCGCGCTGCTCGGCCGTGACATCTTTCAGATCCACGTTAGGGATTCTCTCGAATCCTCCGGACACGAGTTCGTGACCGTTGTCCTCGATGTACTTCTGGATGGCTCCATAGGATTCGTAGGCTCCGTAGATCACCACGTTCCTGGTGATGTTCTCGTCCTTGTCCTCCTGCTCCTCGATGAAAACCTCCGGGTCGTCATCGCACTCGCACAGGGCGAGCTGAAGCTCATCGATGTCCATCCCTTCCTGATACTTGATACGGAACACGCACTTGTGGTCGAACATAAAGCTCACGCTTCCGCTCGTTCCGAGAGAGCCTCCGCACTTTGTGAAGTAGCTCCTGACGTTGGCGACTGTCCTGGTGTTGTTGTCAGTGGCCGTCTCTACAAGGTAGGCGATTCCGTGAGGGCCGTAGCCTTCGAAAACCACCTCCTTGAAGTCGCCCTGGTTCTTCTCCAAGGCTCTTTTGATGGCCTTCTCGACATTGTCCTTCGGCATATTCTCGCTTCTGGCCTCGGCCATAAGCGCTCTCAGCCTGGAGTTTCCTACCACATCGGGACCGCCCTGCTTGACGGCGATGGTGATTTCCTTGCCGATTTTGGTGAAGGTCTTCGCCATGTGCCCCCACCGCTTCATCTTTCTCTCCTTTCGGAATTCAAACGCTCTTCCCATATTCAACTAACCTATTTGGTCTGGCTCTCGATGCGGGTGATGTACTTGTCGATGTCGTAGCCTTCCGGTGAGTTGGCGTACTGATCCTTGATTTTCTTGTAGAAGGTGAGGGCCTTCGCGTTGTCACCAAGCTCCTCGCAGGTTACTCCGGCCTTGAGAAGATACGATGCCGCGAACATATTGTCGGCGGCCGCCGCGGCTTTCTCGAAATATCCGAGAGCCTCGCCGTACTTTTCGAGACCGACATAAGCGTCTCCGATACAGGCCGTCGCGCGGGCTGAAAGGATAGAGTCCTTGCCCTTGTACTTCTTGAGGTAGTCGATGGCCGACTGGTAGTTTCCGAGCTGAAGCTCGCAGATTCCGGCGTAGAGATAAACAACCTTGCCTCCTTTGGCTCCGAAGTCTTCGATCACCTGCTTGAATCCAAGCGTGTTGCCGTCACCGTTGAGGGCAAGCTCGAACTCACCCCCGCGGAAGCTTTCCTCCGCCGGGAACATCTGCGCGGCGGCTTCCTCGCCCTTAGGCTGGGCATAGAACTTCTGGTAGGCGGCCAGTCCGGCGGCGATGACCACGAGGGCTGTCAGAATGCCATATACTGCCTTTTTGTTCTCACGGAAGAACTGGTCGGTCTTGGACACGGTCTCGGCGACCTTTTCCTCACGCACCTGATCTTTCTCTAACTCTTTTTCAAATGCATCTTGCTTTGCCATTTCTATAAAGTTTTTTGTTATTATCTGACAATAAGACCACAAAAGTAGAAAAAAATGTTTAATCCTGCAATATTGGAGCGCTATCTGTTCTTAGACCGAAAATGACTATCTTCGCGCTGAAGTCAGAATTCAGGTCAGATGCCGGCTCTAAAGAAAATAGTGGTGCAGAATTTCCGGAACATCGAGTTTCAGGAATTGTCCTTCTCTCCCAACATCAATTGCATCTCAGGCAATAACGGGGAGGGCAAGACCAACCTTTTGGATGCTGTCTGGTATCTTTCAATGACCAAAAGCGCTTTCGCCCCGTCGGACAGGTTCAACTTCAGGCACGGCTCGGACCGCTTCGCGATTTCGGGAACATATTCGATGAACACCGGCCCTGACGCCCGTTTCTCTGTGCAGGTGGACGGGAAAGGAGAGAAGAAGGTGCGTAGGGATGACAAGGCATATTCAACGATTTCCGGGCATATCGGTGTTCTGCCCATTGTAATGGTCTCGCCGTCGGACACGTCGCTTGTCAGCGAAAGCGGCGACGACCGGAGGCGTTTCGTCAATTCGGTGCTGTCCCAGATGGACAGGGAGTACCTTTCCGCCATGCAGCAGTACAACCGCCTTCTTTTCCAGCGCAACAAGATGCTCAAGGACGGTGTCTGCGACGAGGCTCTTCTGGATGTCTTCGATGAAAGGATGAATGAATATGCCGCCTCGGTCTATGCCAGGCGCAAGGCCTTTGTGGATGAGCTTATACCGTTGGTCGCCGAGCATTACGCCGTCCTTTCAGGCGGACGCGAGACGGTCTCTGTCGATTACAGGTCGGATCTGTCAAAGGGGCCTCTGGTCGGGTTGCTTAAGGCTTCGAGGGATAAGGACAGGGCGTTCAAATACACCACGGCCGGAATCCAGAGGGATGACTTTCTCTTCGGGATGAACGGTTTTCCGATCAGGCGCTGCGGCTCGCAGGGACAGCAGAAATCTTTTTTGGTATCGCTTAAGTTCGCCCAGTACGAGCTTATGAAGCGCGCTTACGGCTTCCCTCCTATGCTTCTTCTGGACGATGTCTTCGACAAACTGGATATGGGCCGGATCGCCAATCTGTTGGGGATGGTGGCCGGGAGTGACTTCGGCCAGATATTCATAACGGACAGCGACAAGGTTCGGATGTCGGGGATTGTGGACGGACTGACGGCGGACAGGGCGTATTTCGAGGCGGTGGCAGGTGAGTTCAGGGAGATTTGACGATGCCGGAGTTTAAGAAGATTAAGGGTACACCTCGCAAGGAGGCGCTGGGAATGGGACAGCTCATTCCCTTGTACATCAGGGCTTTGAAGCTCAGTGCCGGCCTAAACACCCAGAGGGTTTTCGCTGCCTGGGACTCTGTCTCCGGTGTCTCGGGACAGACTTTGAGGAAGTTCTACAGGGACGGAAGGCTTTATGTGACGATTTCTTCCTCTATGCTCCGAAGTCATCTTGAATTCCAGAAACCGGCTTTGATTCAGGCGATTAACCGTTTTCTGGAGAAAGACGAATTATTTGTCAAGGACTATGATAAGGTCGGTTTTGTGAAGGATTTGATTCTTAAATGACAGCTTATGCCTCAACTCTCTTCTGAAGAGTCGTCCCCCAAAAACCGTCGGCTTTATTTATAAGTATGTTGGTGTATGGATAGAATAATCAGAATCGTTATTGACAGCGCCATCCCGTTTATCAAGGGAGTGTTTGAGCCTTATGCCGAAGTCGTTTATAAGGAAGGCTGCGAAATCTCGCGTCAGGATGTGATGAACGCGGACGCCCTGATTGTCAGGACGAGGACGAAATGTGACTCCGATTTGCTGGACGGGACACCGGTCAGGTTCATCGCTACGGCCACTATCGGAATGGATCACATTGACCTGCGATACTGCAACGAGAACGGGATTATTGTCCGTAACTCCGCAGGGTGCAATGCGGGAGGGGTTATGAACTATGTCTTTTCCGCCCTTTACGGAGTCGCTGCCAGAAAGTCCATCAGACTTGAGGGTGACAAGCTTGGCATCATAGGAGTCGGCAATGTCGGGCGGCGAGTCGATTCTGTGGCAAGCTCCCTCGGCTTCAAGGTCCTGAAGAACGATCCCCCGCGGATGGCGGAGGAGGGGAACGAGGGCTTCTGCCCGTTGGACTATCTTCTGGCCAATGCCGACATCGTGACTATGCACGTCCCGCTCAACGAGACGACAAGGGGAATGGCGGACGACAGGTTCTTCGCTTTGATGAAGCCAGGCACTATTTTCATCAACGCTTCCAGAGGGGAGGTCGTTGACGAGGCCGCGCTCAAGCGGGCGATTCCACGTCTCGGCCAGGTGATCATCGACACCTGGAACAACGAGCCCTGCATCGACAGGGAACTTTTGGATATGGTCGACATCGCCACTCCTCACATCGCAGGCTATTCCTATCAAGGCAAGCAGAACGGCACGTCCATGGCAGTCCGGGCCTTGGCTCGCTTTTTTGGCATAGACCCTCTGTATGAGTTCTTTCCAAAGACCGAAATCATTGACCTTGAGTCGATACGCCTTGACCTTAAAGGCAAGTCTCAGGGTGAGATAGCCTCCGTCCTTCAATACAACTATCCGATTTTCACCGATGACTTTATGTTCCGTATGGCTCCTGAGAACTTCGAGTCGCTGCGTACCAATTACCAGTACCGCCGGGAGTTCTATGTTTTCTGATTCCGTTTGTGAATGTCGGGTCACCGGTTTCTCAATCGCCGAATCCGTCACACCTGTGTCCCGGGGGGGCAGGCTCAGAAGCTGTTTAATATTTCTTAAAAAAGTTCTTTGAGTTTTAAATTCGTCATTTTCTTCCGGCTTTCCCGTCAGACAGCACCGCTGTCTTCCTCGAAAGTCAGTCGAAACCGCCTGAATTTATTCTCTCAAAGTTTCAGATAAAGAAATTTAGACAGCTTCTCAGAAATAGTGAATCGATAATTGTGTAAAAATTCTTTGCGGATTAAGTTTTATTACTATCTTTGCAGTGTATTAATAAACTATTACACTAATAAAATATGATAGAAATCAAAGATCTGGCTTTCAGCTACGGGAAAACTCCCGTCCTGAAGAACATTACGACGACGCTCGAAGAAGGCCGCATATACGGTCTTCTTGGAGAGAACGGAGTGGGCAAGACCACTTTTCTGACGCTTTTGTGCGGACTTAAGAGAGTCGAATCGGGCAGCATCGTCACAGACGGTGAAAACCCTTTTGACAGAACTCCGTCCCTGCTGCGGAACCAGTTCTATCTTCCTGACGAGGTCTTGCCTGTGGCAGCTCGGGCCGAGGTGTTCGCCAAGGACAGAGGACAGTTCTGGCCGGGGTACGACCATTCAAGGTTTCTGGAGATAATGAACGGGTTCGAGAACGATCCTTCAAGGAAGATGAACCAGATGTCCGCCGGCCAGCTGAAGAAGACGTACATCTCTCTGGCCCTTGCCTGCGGTTGCAGGTACATCTTTATGGACGAGCCTACCAACGGGCTGGACATACCGTCCAAGACCCAGTTCAGAAGCGCTGTTATGAAGTATACTTCCGATGATTCCACCATCGTGATCTCAACCCATCAGGTGCGTGACCTTGAAAACATCATCGACCCGATCATAATCCTTGACCGTCAGGATGTGCTTCTGAACGCCACTGTCGAGGAAATCACAGGACGGCTGTTCTTCGACTACGGCACGCACCTGCGCGACGGCTCGCTCTACAGCGAGCAGCTTCCCGGCGGATTTGTCCAGGTCTGTCCCAACACGACCGGTGAAGACAGCAAAATCAACATAGAGGCTCTCTTCAACGCTGTCCACAAGAACAAGGAGGCAATCAAGAATATGTTTGGCGGAAAATAAGGAGGAGCGATATGAACAACAATTTCAATTTCGGAAGGTTCGGGAAATACTTCGTCCACGACCTGCAATGTCAATGGAGGAACATAGGCATGCTGATGCTTATCTGTGCCTTGTTCCCGTTCATATTCTATGTGTTGTATATGGTTTTCGCCATCGTGTTCGGCGGTGACGTGGTCGGGGTCTTTACGGAAGGTGTGGAAGTGGACGGCCCGTCACTTCCGGCCAGAGTCTCGGTGTTCGGTGTCGTGGCGGCTGTTTTCACGATTGTGTTCCCGTCGAGGGCGTATGGCGAGATTACCGACAAGGCGAAAGGCCGCGAATGGCTGATGCTGCCGGCTTCAAGGTTGGAGAAATTCATTTCGATGATGATTGTCTCCATTGCCGTCATCCCGATTGTGTTTTTCGCGGCCTACCTTACAAGCGACGCCCTTGTCTGCCTGTTTGACGGTTCCTGCGGAAAGTCTATCCTGTCGTTCCGGTTCTGCGACACCTTCGGCTCTTCCCAGTTTGAAATTTCGATAAACGGATTTCTGATTATGGTGTCAGCCATAGTTGAATGGGTAAGCATTTTCCTGCTTGGAGGCCTGATATTCAAGAAATGGAAGGTCGTAGGTACGTTCCTTGTCAACTCCGCCATCGGTATGCTCTTAATTATCGTGTTGGGCATCTTCGCCCCGAATATAGCGGAGTGGCTTGAGGGGTGGTTTGAAAGCTGGGTGATGAGAAACGCCTGCTATCTGGATATATGGCTTAACGGCTTCATCAACTTATGGCTGTTTCTGGTAGTGGCGGTCTTCGGAACGCTGTCCTGGTTCAGAATCAAGAGATTGCAGCATTAAACACAATTCGGATATGGAGTTCAATTCAAATAAGGCTATCTACTTGCAGATTAGCGATATGATCTGTGAGAGGATTCTTTCCGGAGAACTTGGGGGCAACGAGAGGATTCCGTCTGTCAGGGAATACGGAGCCTCGATCGGGGTGAACCCAAACACGGTGATGCGGACTTACGAGAAGCTCACGAACGAAGGCATCATCTACAACAAGCGGGGCATCGGCTACTTCGTCAGCGAAAATGCGCATGACATAGTGCTCGAGAACGAAAGAAAGGAATTTCTTGAAGTGGAGCTGCCTGCCGTTCTGAAAAAGATGGAGCTGCTCGGACTCGACCCAAAGGAATCATTCGGCAAAAACAACTGATTTTATGAATATTATGAAAGCACCCAAGAGTATTCTTACAACGGCCGTTCTGGCCGTTGCATGCGTCAGTCTCTCATCCTGCTATTTTCGTATAAGCAAAGGGCAGAGGGAGCGTATAAAGGCGACTATGGATTCTGTCTGTCACGAGGCAGGTGGCTGCGGGACGGAGGCCGCCGATTCCTCGGCGTCTTGTGATTCGCTAATCGTCTCCGAATAGGCCAGACAGCTTCTTAGGCTTGCGTCAGCCGAGTGCCCTGGCTATCAGGCCGCGCCTTGGACGGCAAGCCTAAGATGATGTTTGGAAAACAAATGATTTCAAACTGTTTCTGAGACCGACGCTCAGTCTTCTTGGCCGGCATATTCATCAATGTGCCTTGCCCGCCATTCGTTCGGCGTGCATCCTACCACGGCTTTGAACTGTTGCCTGAAGTTTGACTTGTCGCTGAATCCTGAAGCGAAGCCTATGTGGCAGGCAGGTGTGTCCGGATGTTTGAGCAGAAGCTCTTTTGCTTCGTTGATACGTAATTCCTTTCTCCAAGTAACGAACTTTTTCTTGAGAACGCTTGAGCAGTAGAACGAGAGTTCCTTGCTGGTGATCCCGAGTTCGTTCAGAATCTCGTCAGTGGACTCGTAATTCTCCAGATGCTTCCTGTCTCTGACCCATTCGTTTAGTTTTTTCCCTACTCTCTCGATTGTCTTTCTGTTGTTGATGCCGCTTTTGATCTCGGAAACGTTGCTTTTGTGAATCCTTATCAGCTTTTTCGAGATGCTGGCTATCAGAGGGTGTTTTTTGGCAAGTCCTTTCATATGCGGTTGTGTCAATTGGAGATTTTTAAAATAAGGTGATGGCCGGGGAATCCTTTTCCGGCCATCACCTTATGAAATTCGGTGGAGGGGACTACCAGCCCAGCACGTAGGCGAAAATCAGCGGTGCCACGATGGTGGCGTCGCTCTCCACGATGAAGCGCGGAGTGGTAGGGGAAAGCTTGCCCCAGGTGATCTTCTCGTTAGGGACGGCACCGGAATATGAGCCGTAGGATGTGGTGCTGTCGGAAATCTGGCAGAAATATGACCAGAGTGGCGTGCCCTTCCAGCCAAGATCCTGCTCCATCATAGGAACGACGCAGATAGGGAAGTCACCGGCGGTGCCTCCACCGATCTGGAAGAAGCCTACACCGGCTCCGGTGGCGTTTGCCTTGTACCAGTCAACAAGGAACATCATCACTTCCACACCTGTCTTGACGAGATTTGTCGGGAACTCTCCGCGGATGCAGTGAGCTGTGAATATGTTTCCTGTGGTGCAGTCTTCCCACGCCGGGCAAATGATAGGAATGTTCTTCTCGCAGGCCGCCATCACCCAGCTGTCCTTAGGGTCGATCTCGTAGTACTGCTCCAGAACGCCGCTTCGGAGAATCTGGTAGATGTATTCGTAAGGGAAATACCTCTTTCCCTCGTTCATGGCCTTTGTCCACACGTCGACGAGCGCCCCCTCGAGGCGGCGGAATGCCTCCTCCTCAGGGATGCAGGTGTCGGTCACGCGGTTGTAGTGATTCTCAAGAAGTTCCTGCTCCTGCTCCGGTGTGAGGTCGCGGTAGTGCGGGATTCTGTAGTAGTGTGAGTGGGCCACGAGGTTCATTATGTCCTCCTCGAGGTTGTTGGCTGAGCAGCAGACGAACGAGAACTTGTCCTGACGGATCATCTCCGCGAGGGAAAGCCCGATTTCGGCGGTGCTCATCGCACCTGCCATAGCAAGGAACATCTTTCCACCCTTGTCGAGAAGGTCGCAGTAGGCCTTCGCGGCGTCAACCACACAGGCTGAGTTGAAGTGGCGGTAGTTGTGGGTGATGAATTGTGAAATAGGTCCTTTTTCCATTTTTTGATTTAATGTTAAAAGTATTTTCAATATGCTATCTCGTGTCAGAAAATCTACTCTGAACGTACAATAGTGTGCGAATTTAAAAATTTTAGATTACTTTTGCAATTGTTGTATGTTAATGAATCAATCAATATGCTGAAAATAGACGATTTCGCATCCTTCCGTAGGGTGGCCACTCCGTTTTATTACTATGACATAGACCTGTTTCAGGACACCGTCGCCAAGGTGGCGGAACTTTCCTCCCGTTACGGAATAAAGGTCCATTACTCCGTCAAGGCCAATTCCGACAGCCGTCTGAATGACATAATAAGTTCCAAAGGTTTCGGGGCTGACTGTGTCAGCGGTGACGAGATCGATTTCGCTGTAGGCTGCGGCTATGAACCGAAGAACATCTTCTTCGCCGGGGTAGGAAAGACGGACAGAGAGATCTGCCAGGCCTTTCAGGTAGGCATCGGAGCTTTTGTGGTCGAGTCTCTTGAGGAGATAGAGATAATCGGGGATCTGGCCGGAAGGCTGGGACGCAGGGCTTCCATAAGCCTCAGAATCAATCCGAACATAGACGCGCACACGCATCATTACATTACCACCGGTCTATACGAGGACAAGTTCGGAATCTCCGACAGAAGCTTTGACGAGGCGGTCGCTCTCGTGAACTCCTGTCCTTACATAGACTTCTATGGCTTGCAGTTCCACATCGGCTCGCAGATTCTCGAAGTTGAGGATGTGGTGAAGCTGGAGTGTTCCAAGGTCAATGACATTGTGGCGCGCTTTGAGGCCAATGGTATGACTGTCAAGAATATCGATCTCGGAGGTGGTTTGGGTGTGGACTACGATGAGCCGGATGTCAATCAGGTTCCGGATTTCGCCACCTGGTTCGAGACCATCGACCGGAATCTCAAGCGCCGTCCGGATCAGATTGTCCATGTCGAGCCTGGCCGTTCGATTGTGGCTCAGTGCGGGTCTTTGATAACTGAGGTCCTGTTCGTCAAGAAGGGCGAGAACCGTCGTTTCCTGATGGTCGACGCGGGAATGAATGACCTGATACGTCCGGCCCTTTACGGTTCTTACCATAAGATCGAGAACCTTTCGGCGCATTACGAGGACAACGATTGCCGAGAGAACCGTGTCTATGATGTTGTCGGCCCTGTCTGCGAGTCCGCCGACACTTTCGGCAAGGAGCGTTTGCTGGCCAAGAGCCACAGGGGAGACAGAATCGCCATCAGGAGTGCGGGCGCCTATGGTCAGGTTATGGCGTCGCGCTACAACATGAGGCCTTTCGCCCCGTCGGTATATTCAGACCGTCTCGCCGAGGCCCCTCGCCGCAAAGGGTATTTCGTGGGTTAGGTTGTCTTTCACGGAAGAGAGTATGACCCCAAAGCCGCGGTCGACTCTCCCGAAAACGAAAAAGGGACTTGGCTAATCTCTTCAGTCAGTCCCTTTTTTTGTTCTCCTCCTTGCGTTACCGCGTGACAGCCTTGGGGGAATATTGGTCTATTCATTAATTGCGGCGAGAAGGTCATAGATCTGGTCGAAGTCGCTGAAATTGACTCTGTGGTTGTCAAGATAGGCGTTAATCTGTTCTGACTTGTCTTTGAAAAACCTCAGCAACAGTTTTTTTGTCGGTGCGTAAGCGACATTCTTCCTGTAGAGATAAGGTATGTTTTTTACAGTATAGGACGGTTTCCCGTTCAGGTCGTAGATCATCCCGCCTGTACCCTCTACTTTTTTCGCTTCCTTGATGTTCGTTGTGCTTGACTCCATTCCGAAAGCCCCTCTCTTGCTGTCTGCGAACACGAGTCTCTTGCTCGCGCACAGATATACATCGTCAACATTGAGCGCCATAGCCAGATAATAGTTCTGATGTCTGATAAACATCATCTTTCCGATTTGAACCCTGTCTATTGAAGAGTTGTCGGTTATTCCCATCACCTTTCCGTTCGCATCAATGTAACGCAAAGTCTGATCGAGCGTGCTGATGTTGAATTTCCCGGTCGAGAACTGTCCGTCCTTGTAGATTACCCTTCCGTTCTCAAATTCGGGAATATAGTATTTAACACTGTCCGGAAGCTCTTTTTCGAAAGACCCTTGCAATGACTGGGCGGAAGATGTAAAAATGCCCGACAGTAATATGGCCGCAATGATAAAAACCTTCTTCATAGTCTTTCTTCTTTATTCTGTAAAACAAAGAATGAGGGGATGTAAATCCCCTCATTCTTAATTAGTTATGGATTACTGCTCCCAGCCAGGGTTCTGGGTGATAGTAACGCCTTTGTCAGCATACTGTGTGATGACATCAGAGCAGATAGGCTCAAGATAGTTTCTCACATCGACATTCCTTTCGTCACGGTCCTTGATTGAAACAGGAACAAGGAATCCGCGCATAGCCTTATAGTTGGAGGTGCCGTCTTCATTCACCTTGAAGAAAGTACGTTCTCCAAGAATAAGAGTTCCGTCCGCATTGTATCCCATGAGAGGAATAACACTTACCTTGTCGGAATTGGCTTTTGTAAGGAGATTATAGCCTTGGTTGTTGAGTGTTTTCTTGAGGTTGGTGGTCTGAGCTTCACGACCAAGCCCTTCCGCTTCCGTTTCTGAAAGAGTGGCTGAAAGGTCAAGCTCAACATATCCTCCGACAAGAATGTCCGGATTGTTCTTTCCGAGCATCAGCTCCAGCTGACCCCAACGACGGATGTCAAGAACCCTGTACTGCTCGAGGAAAAACTCCATACGGCGCTCGCGGCGGATTTCCCAGATAAGCGGTGTGACCGCTCCGGTGGTCTTGTAGCCAAGAGTGGTCTGCTGCACGGCTCCTGTCCTTTCCGGATCTTCCGGCAGGGCTGCGAGCCTGAGGTCTGCGGTCTGCTTCACACCCTTGGATATTGCCTCACTGTCAAGAGGACGCTTTCTGATTGCGTTGATTGACTTGTCGATGTCTTCCTGAGTGACAGCGGCCCCGCCGAATTTGTCGGCAAGCTCTGCCTTGGCTTCGATCCAGTTAAGCACTGTCTCGGCATAACGTACGCAAGGGAAACCGTTCTCGTTCGTGCAGCTACCATAGTATGTAGGACGGGTTTTTCCGTTATATGCATAGGTAGGGCCCTCACGGTCAATGAACTTCTCGCAATAGAGACCGGTGGCGCTTGCTTTAGGCTCGTCCCAGAAAGTTGCCTCGAAACGAGGGTCTCTTGTCTTGACCATATCCTGAAGTCTGAAGCTCTTTACATTCTCAACTTCCGAATTTGAGTAAGGCTTTCCGTCCTGACATATCCAGGCTTTCAGGGTACTCAGGTTTCCGGAGCATACCTGGCTTTCATCTCCATTGGAGTAAGAAGCTATACAGTGCTGCGCTGAATTGTTGATGGACTTGTTGTAAGAGCGGTAAAGGATGATTTCTTTGCTGGCCGGCCTGCTGTAAAGAGAACCGAAGAGCGTGCGGAAATCCGTGTCGAACGAGTATGCTCCGCTGTTGATGATCTGCCCGGCATAATCGCGGGCTGCCTCAAGGAACATTTTTGACTTGGAGTCAACATCCGAGCATGTTTTCATCGCCTCATCGTTCTTGTGATAGATGTACCACGTACCCTCGAAAAGAAGGCAGCGGGATGCGATTGTGGCAACCACGGCTTTGTTTACATAGTCGTCTCCATCGTCATTGCGGACATTCTTCATCGCGAAATCGAAATCCTCCTTGACTTTGGTCATAACCTCTGAGCGTGGTGTTCTCTGTGCGTACATCGCGTCATTGTCTGTAACCTCCACCACCGCATCGTAGTAAGGAACATCTCCGAACGACTGTACGAAGCGGCTGTATTCCCATCCTCTGAAGAAGCGGGCGACTCCTGTCCAGTGGTTGAAAGCCTCGTCATTCAGCTTTCCATTGTCGTGCATAGTGGCCAACCTGTCAATCAGGAGATTCCATCTGCGGATGTAGGCAAAGTTCCAAGGGCCTGAGCCTCGGCGAGCAAGCCAGTATCCACGGTATGGAAGTTCCGCCCTGTACCAGTTGTCTGACGGTAGGGATATGAGGATGTTGGCCTGAGTGCCCGTAGTAGTGCGGTCATCGCTGTACTCGCCTGAAGAGTAGACACCCGGCGCATAAACTTGTCCCCAGTTGTCGGAATACCCGGTGAAATAGGCTCCGTACGTTCCGTTTACAAACAGGCGGACATTGCTCTCGTTTGACCAGTAGTTGCTGTCATTCATTGTGGTCTTCGACTCCCTGTCAAGAAAGTCCGAACAGGAAGAAAATGCGAGAACCAAGATGCTGGCCGAAAATATTTTAAGTATATTTTTCATAATCTTTATGTACAATTTAGAATGTTACCTGAAGACCGACTGACGCAGCCTTGAACGCAGGGGAACCTACACCGGCACGGCTTGAATTATAGTTAGAAGAGTTGAAAGATGAATATCCTGCGACTTCTTCAGGATCAAGAGGGAGCCCTCTGAGATGGTCGAAAGTGAAGAAGTTCTCAAGTGATACGTACACTCTTGCCCTTGAGATGCTGGCTTTCCTTGTGATGTTCTGCGGAAGCGTGTATCCCAATGTGATGTTCTTGATGCGGAGATATGCCATATTCAGCATATACCTGTCGTTAGCCACCATGTTGAAGATGCTGCTGCCGCTGCAGTTCGCCGCGCGAGGATAGAAAGCGTCGTAGTTGGCCGGAACGGTGGTCTTGCTTCCATCCTCCTCCACGATAGTAAAGGACTCGTGCCAGAAATCACCTGCGAAAGCCTGAGCCATCGCACCGTCACTGGTGTTGAATCCCGGAAGGGTCATGGAAGAGGAACCGAGCATGTCGCGCTTGCCGATTCCCTGGAAGAAGATTGAGAAGTCAAATCCCTTCCAGTCGGCGTCGATTCTCAAACTGTACTCGTAGCGTGGAGTCGTGTTACCGATTACGGTAAGGTCGCCGTGGTCGTCAACAAGGTTATTTCCGTTGTCGATGACTCCGTCGCCGTTAAGATCTTGGAACTTGACGTCGCCGGGACCGGAGATAAGGCTTCCAGAGGCGATCTTTCCCTGAGTAGCATAGTTCTTGCCAGCGGCGTACTGGTAGTACTTTCCGTACTTGTCAGTCAATTCGATGAGCTTTCCGTCAGCGTCGCGGGCAAAATCATCGTTCTGGAACAGGCGGTCAACCTTGTAACCCCAGATCTCACCGTATGTCTTTCCGTTGTACCATCCTGAAAGTGTTTTTGCGGAGCCATAATCAGTGATTGTTGTCTTTGCGTCAGCTATAGAAGCGGTCGCAGACAGGTTGAGGCCATTGGAGAACGAGCGTCCCCAGTTGATGGAGAGTTCCCAACCGTCAGTGCGGAGTGAACCGAAGTTTCCGTTAGGGGCGCTTGCTCCGACGTTGTAGCTTACTCCCTCCATTCCGACAATCATATTATTGGTGTTTCTTCTGTACCAGTCGAATGTCACGTTGACCTGATTGAAGAGAGAGAGGTCAAGACCAAGGTCGTAAGTCTCGATGTCCTGCCATGTGATGTCAGGTGAAACCGCGCCAGGGGTCACGAAAGACTGGTCCTTGACTCCCGAATGTATCCAGTAAGTCGTGGCGGCGCCCATTGTAGGGATGTAGAGTGAGGAGCTGACGCTTTGGTCGCCGATTGTTCCCCAGGAAGCGCGGAGCTTGAGAGATGAAAGCACATTGGTAAGCGGCTGCATCCAAGGCTCCTGAGTCACGCGCCATCCGGCTGAGACTGAAGGGAACCATCTCCACTGAAGATTGGTTGGGAATTTAGATGAACCGTCATAGCGGAGGGATGTCTCGAAAAGATATTTCTCTCTGAAGTTGTAGTTGATACGTCCGAAGAAACCGGCTGTTGAATTCCAGGAAGCGGAACCTCCTGATGTCTGGGTGCCGGTGGCAAGGTCAAACTGAGGGTTGGTGATGTCAATAAGATCCATCTTCTTTCCCCATACACCTGTGTAGTCATAGCTGATAGCCTGGAATCCGGCCATGAACTTGAATATGTGTGTGTCGTAGAGATTCAAGTCATAGGTGGAGGAGATGTTCAGGGTCTGACGCTGTGAAGTGAATGAATCCTGATAAATTGAATTGTATGAATTGGTGTAGCTGTTTACGTTCAACTTCTTGGCGACAATATCCTTACCGAGTCCGTTGATCTTGTTCCACTCGTTATTAATGAGCTTGGTGTTACCGTCATCGCCAAGGGCGTTGACCGGGGCTTCCCACGTGTTACCTGCCATATAGGTGATACCCGGATTGCGCTCCTGAGTGTTGTTTACCGCATAAGTGTAGTCGATGTCGATGTCCCAGTTCTTCACAGGGGTGATGGTCGTTCCCAGATTCACGCTTGTGTAGTAGGTGTCGACGGTGGCCTGATTGGCAGTCTCGAACTCGTAGGTGGCGTTTCTTACATAATCACCGTACTCGTTGGTCTTCTCCATCGGGTAGGTCGGTCCCCAGCGGAATACATAATACCAAACATCCGCCGTGGTGGAACTTGTCGCGAAAGCCCAGGATTTGGTGGACTTGGTGAACATCAATCCGGAATGGATGTTGAGCCAGTCGTTGATCTGAGTGCTGATTCTGGCGTTGGCGTTGTAGCGCTTGAACCAGTCGTTGTCAGTCACTTTCAGCATACCGTTCTGGTTGAGGTATCCAAGGCTGATGTTGTAGTTGGTCTTGCCCTTGTTCCCGGCGACAGAGATGTTGTGTGTCTGTGACGGAGCGTTCTCTCTGACAAGATAGTCGTAGGCGTTGAACGTGCGGATACCAATCTTTTGCCCGGTACCGTTGACATACCAGTCTCGGCCGTACGTGAACGGATCTCCGACACCGATGGTGTCACCGTACTTCTTCTGCCATGCGACGGCGGAGTTGTAACCCGCGCGGTCAATAAGCCAGAAAGCTCCCACTGGAGTGAATGTCCCGACACGTTCGGCCGCCTCCACGGTGTATAGCAGACCGTCAACACCGGCCATCTCGTAGTTCTTGGCCTTGTTCTGGAAAGAAACGTTTCCTGAATATGTCACAGAGACCTTGTCGGCTTCCTTGGAACCCTTCTTGGACGTGATCAGGATTACTCCGAACGCAGCCTTCGCTCCATAGATGGAAGCGGATGCGGCGTCCTTGAGGACGGAGATGCTCTCGATGTCGTCAGGATTGACGAGGTTCAGAGAAGGAATCTCCACGTTGTCAAGAAGGATTAGAGGAGACGATGAGCCGTTGTACGATCCCACCTGTCCGCGGATTCTGAGAATCGGGTCTGAACCGACTTCGTTACTACCGACTCTGACGTTAAGACCGGCGGCGGCACCCTGAAGTCCGCGGCCCACATCTGCTATAGGGCGGCTTTCAAGAGCCTTCCCCACATTGACGGAAGCGACCGCTCCGGTCAGGTTCTCTTTCTTTTGGGAACCGAAGCCGACCACGACCGCTTCGCTGAGGGCTTCGGCATCCTCTTTGAGGACAACCTTCATTCCGTTTTTCGCATTGATTGTCACTGTTGCGTAGCCGAGGCAGCCTACCTCTACCTGTGTGCCTTCGGCGACGTTGAGTGAGAAGGTTCCGTCAATCGCTGTGACTGCTCCGGTTGTGGTGCCGGGAATCATCACGCTGGCTCCCGGAATCGGGTTGCCGTTGACATCGACGATCGTTCCTTTGAGAGGCTGCTGCTGAGCGGCCGCCGCAGGCAGTAATCCGGATTCTGAGTCAGCCGCCGCGGCGCTGAACGACAGCGTTCCCGCAAGCATCATCATCAGAAAGGCGTTTACTCTGTAAGTGCGATTCTTTTTCATTTTAAAAGGTTTTGTATTACTAATTGGTAATGTGTGTTATCTAATTAATATGTGTTATCTAATTAATGTGTCCTAACCCTTCGCTTCCAGTACACTCCGGAATGAAAGTTAGCTGCAAATATAACGTTTTATCTAAAATAATCCACTAAAAAAATAAACGTTTTTTTTAAAGTGGCGACACGGGGGCGGCAAAAGGTGTCTATCGGTTTATTGGGCGGTGATTTGAGCGAAGAAATGCCTTCGTCCGTACCTCCAACTCCAGCTGTTCCGAGACCGGAATCGCAAATCCGGCGAATCTGGCCCACAGGTAATCCACCGTCTGGGCTGAAGGGTGGATCATATCCGCGGCGTAGAAACGGTAGTCGCGCAGTTCGTCCAAGACAATCTCGTAGGCAGGGAAATAGGCGCATCTTCCTGGAAATTTTGACACGACCTCGTCAATCGCAAGGAGCAGGGCGCTCTTGCTGAGCTGGTTGCCGTGAGCGCCGTCCTTGAAGTGGCGTATCGGAGATACGGTGAAGATGAACTCCTTGTCCGGATGCCGGGAGAGCATATTCATAAGCAGCGCGGTGGTTTCACGGACAGAGAGCCTCCGGCGGGTGAATTCCTTCGCATCGACCTTCAGGCAATTGGAGACCGTCTCGCCAGTCCGGGAATATTCATAAATCCAGGAAGTTCCGAGAGTTATTATGACTTTCCCTGCCTTTCCCCATTCCGCGGACGCATCCGCCAAAGACTTGTTGGCGTTGTCCAGAAACTCCTGGACACTGCGTCTGGCGAATGAGGTGTGGTGGCTGAATGAGCAGAACAGTTCTGAACCGGCCCCCATCCGTACGCATTCGCTTTCGGAGAAAGGGATTCCGGAGGTGAGGCGAGCTATGGAGTTGCACACCGAGACCGGATTGTAAAGCGTTCCGAATGGATTGACGGTGATGTCAAACCCCAGCTCCGCCATCTTCTGCCCGATGTTGTCGGCAAAGCAGCTTCCAAGAACGAATAGCTTGTCTTTCAGCGAGATGCTGACAGTACTGCGCCCGGTCTCGACCGGTGTCTGTAGTTTCAGGACTTCCATAACGGGTGCGAAATTACAAAATATTTAAGTATTTTTGCACAGTCGCCGAGTGAAGTATCTTTCGCCGCCGCGCCGACAAGGCAGGGACGGCGGCCGAGGGCGACGTGACACTGGACATTTTTTTCGGCGGGCGGTTGTCTGCCTGCGAAAGTTTGGATATGAACAAGGGCATAACAGTAGTAACATTCCTTCTGGCCTCGGCTCTTGCCGGTCAGGCGCAACACAAGGCCGCCTTTACTTACGGGGCGGATTTCCGGTACTGTTTCGACAACCGGGAATTCGACCGGTCCGGCAACCGTTTCGAGACTTCGGGGACAATCCACGCCGCCAGGCTTACTCCTTCCGTCGGCTTTAAGGTCGCCGGAGGGCGTATGACCCACAGCCTGACACTCGGAATCGATGTGATGAAGAATATGGGAGAGGCTCCGGTGTCGGAAGAGGACAGGAATCTTCAGAATTCGGGGCTTTTCCGCGAGATGACATTCTGGTACGGGCTTGAACGACAGAAAGGGCGTGACAGATTCAGTCTCCTGGCGGGAATATTCCCCCGCAGCCGTTCCTGTTTCGGCTCCGGATGGCCGGCCCGGCCATCCGATCCAGTGAAAACCGATCCGGTTTCCACGTTATTCATCTCTGAAGCCAACCTGTTTTACGACAATAATTTAGAGGGTGTCCTGCTGAAATATGAGACTAGCCGCGGCTACTGTGAGGCCGGTCTGGATTGGATGGGAATGATCGGGAGCGGCAGGCGGGAGCGCTTCCAAATCTTCACCTACGGCAATTTCGCGCTTGCGGGCGACTTCCTCAGGGCCGGCTGGACCGCCACTATGTACCATTTCGCCAACACGCTTGAATACAGAGGAGTGGTTGACAACGTCCTTGTCGCACCTTTTGTGACCTTGGTGTTCGGCGGAAGCGATTTGCGGTGTGCGGCCAGATTCAGCTATATCCAAGGAATACATCAGGACAGGATCAACGAGACCGGCCTTGAACCGGCCGCGGGCGGCTCGCTTACGCTGAACCTTGGCTACAGGAAGCTCGGTGTACTGAATGACTCGTATTATGGCGCCGGGCAGATGCCTTACTGGTCAACCATCGACGGAGGCGGGAATATGCTTGGCCGGGATCTGTACTCCGGCAGCCCCTTTTACCGCATAAACCCTGACGGCAAGCGGCATCCCGGTTTCTACGACAGAGCGGAAGCATATTGGCAACCTTGGATTTCCGACTGTTTAAGCCTGAGGCTTTCGGCCGTGTTCCATTTCACCGGAGACGGCTACGAAGGATGCCAACAGAAACTAAGCCTCCTGTTCGACCTCGGCCGCGCCTTGAACGGAAAGAAGTCCGTAAAGGCATCGAGGGAAACCTCCCGAGGACAACGTGATATCGAGATATTTCTATAAGGTATGAAAAGAGTATTTTCGTCTTTCCTCGCCGCTGTCTCGGCCGGTTTTCTGCTGACCGGATGCGCTTCGGGCCCCAAAGACGGGGACTATGTCATTCACCTGCTGACAACGAATGACGTGCACGGGACCTATTTTGATTCCACATACGTGGGAGACGGGGTCAGGGGGTCGCTTTATGCGGTCAAGGCCGTGGTTGACAGCGTCCGCGCCGCGGACGGTGCGGACAATGTGCTGTTCGTGGACGCCGGTGACTGTCTTCAGGGCGACAATGCCGCATACTATTTCAACTATGTGGACACCATTTCACCGCACATCTATCCAAGGCTTGCCGCCTGTATGGGCTACGATGCCGTCACCGTGGGCAACCACGACATCGAGACCGGACACAGAGTCTATGACAGGGTCGCCTCGGAGTTGGATTCATACGGGATTCCTTTCCTTGCCGGCAACGCCATACGCAACGACAACGGAAAACCGTATTTCCCTGTGTACCGTATTCTCAGGAAGGGCGGGCTGAAAGTCGCTGTCTTGGGATTCACAAACGCCAATATGAAGAACTGGCTTTCAGAGAGGCTCTGGAGCGGAATGACGTTCGAGAGCCTTTTGCCTTTGGTCCAGGAGGATGTTGACAAGGTCGCGGCCAAAGAAAAACCTGATGTGGTCATTGTGTCGGTTCATTCCGGAACAGGCCGAGGGGACGGAACGATGTTGGAAGGGCAGGCGCTTGACCTTTATAAAAGCCTCCGGGGAGTGGATTTCGTCGTCTGCTCTCACGACCACCGTCCGTATGTGGCAAGCTGCGACAGCATCGGACTGATCAATTCGGGAAGCCATTGCCGTTTTGTCGGTCACGGGACCCTGCGCCTGACGGTGGATGACGGACGCGTTGTCAGACGGGAATATTCCGCCGGACTGATTCCTGTCGACCCTCATAAGATTGACGCCGGGATGGAAAAGACCTTCTACGAAGACTATCAGGCTGTCCGTGTCTTCACCACTCAGGAAGTCGGAGAGCTGAAGGCCGACATACGTACAAGGGATGCCTACAAGGGTATGTGTGACTATGTCAACCTCGTCCATACGCTTTCCCTCGGCTGCGCGCCGGCCCGGGTCTCCATCGCCGCTCCTTTGACCTACGATGGCTCCGTGAGGGGAGGGACGCTGATCTACAAGGATTTGTTCACTATCTATCCGTTTGAGAATCAGTTGTACGTGATTACCATGACCGGAAAGGAAATCAAAGACTACCTTGAAGCTTCCTACGACCGCTGGATTGTCACCGCCTCCGGATCGTCTGACCGTGTACTGAACATCGTGCGAAGGGATGACCCTCGCACCGGGCAGAAGGGCTGGTCGTTCATAGAAAGATCCTATAATTTCGATTCTGCCGCCGGTATCGACTACACCGTGGATGTGACCAAGCCGCGCGGCTCGAGGGTGACGGTTTCATCTATGGCGGACGGCTCTCCTTTCGATCCCGGCGCTTCCTATAACGTGGCTATGACATCATACCGCGCCAGCGGCGGCGGGGGGCTTCTTGCCGAGATCGGAATCGATACGGACAGAATCTCCGAAAGGACGGTTGAATATTATCCTGAAATCCGGGAAATCCTCTATGAATATCTCAAGAAGAACCGTGTCATCGATCCGGCTGTGATAGGCGATCCGGCGACGATTGGCCGCTGGTCGTTCGTTCCTGAGAACATAGCCGTTCCGGCGATCGAACGGGATATGAAGCTTCTGTTCGGGGAAATTGCGGAATAGATTTCTAGTCTTCCGACAGATTTTGATTATCTTTGTAGACTGAATCAATAGGTAAACCGGATATGTTCGATAACTTACAGGAGAGACTTGAGAGATCCTTCAAGATTCTGAAGGGTGAAGGTAAGATCACCGAGATCAATGTGGCGGAGACTCTGAAAGACATCCGCAGGGCGCTGCTGGACGCCGATGTCAGCTTCCGCGTGGCAAAGGATTTCTGCGACAGGGTGAAGGTCAAGGCAATGGGACAGAACGTCCTTACAGCCGTGAAACCGCAACAGATGATGGTCAAGATTGTCCACGATGAGCTGGCTGAGTTTATGGGCAGCGCGTCGCGGGAGATAAGCATAAAGGGCAATCCGGGCATTGTGCTGATCGCCGGTCTGAACGGTTCCGGTAAGACCACATTCTCTGCCAAGCTGGCGAACAACATCAAGAGCAAGAGGGGAATGAAGGTGCTTCTGGCGGCCTGTGACACTTTCCGTCCGGCTGCCATCGAGCAGTTGAAAGTGCTTGGAGAGGGAATCCAGGTGCCGGTCTACACCGAGGATGGTGTCAAGGACCCTATCCGTATAGCCAAAAACGCCATAGACAAGGCCAGGACGGAAGGATATTCGGTAGTGATCATAGACACGGCGGGTCGTCTTGCCGTCGATCAGGAGCTGATGGACGAGATTTCCGCCCTTCACAGCGCTGTCAAGCCGACCGAATCATTGTTCGTTGTGGATGCCATGACTGGTCAGGACGCCGTCGAGACCGCCAAGGTCTTCAACGAAAGGCTTGATTTCGACGGAGTGGTGCTTACAAAGATGGATGGTGACACCAGAGGCGGAGCCGCTCTTTCAATCAAGTACGTTACCGGGAAACCTATCAAATTCATATCTTCCGGAGAGAAGATGGAGGCGATGGATGTTTTCTATCCTGAACGTATCGCCGACAGAATACTTGGAATGGGTGACGTGGTCTCCCTTGTGGAAAAAGCTCAGGAGCAGTTCGATGAGAAGCAGGCTCGCGAGACGAGGAAGAAACTGGCCAAGGACAAGTTCGGACTGATGGATTTCTATAACCAGATCCAGCAGGTCAAGAAGATGGGAAACATCAAGGATCTGGCCGGGATGATTCCTGGAGTCGGCAAGGCGATAAAGGACATCGACATTGACAACGACAAGGCTTTCAAGGGTATAGAGGCAATCATCCTCTCGATGACCCCTGAAGAAAGGGACAACCCGGAAATCATCAACGGAAGCCGCCGCAAGAGAATCGCTGACGGCAGCGGCACGAACGTGGCGGAGGTCAACAAGCTTCTCAAGCAGTTCGAGACCACACGAAAGATGATGAAGAGCGCGCTGAACGGCGGACTGGCCCAGCGGTTGCGCGGCTTCAGAAGGTAGGCCCGCCACACACTCCCGGCCCAGAGTTCCGTCGTCCGGCTAAGGCTCGGCATAATCGGAACAGGCTCGCCGGTTTCCTGCCACTCTCTTTCGTGCCGTAGGTCAGGCTGATCTGTTTGCATATCCCCGACATCCTAAGCGGAACCGATGGGAAAGAGGTCGGTTCCGCAATCTGCGACAACGGTTCGATGTCCTTGAGGATGCTTTTGCCGCTATCCCTCAAGGCAGGTGTCCATCAGGTCGGAAATCTGCCCTCGGTCGAGGTTTTGGCCGATGAAGACGATTTTGACCATCCTGTCGCCATAGACAGGATCCCAGTCCTTGCGCAGGTTCTTGTCGCGGCGCATCATTTCCTGAAGCTGCTCCTCCGGCATAGTGGCGAACCAAAGGCCGGCGTCCTTGATTGACTTCTGTACGCCTGACTGTTCGAAGATGTAGCACTTGTCTTTCTCGTCGGCGAAATAGCACAGACCTTTGGCCCGGATGACGTTTTTCGGCCATTTTTTGGACACGGCCCAATCGAACTTGTTGATGTCCAGTGGCTGGCGGCGGTAGTAAACGAAGGTGCCGATGTTATATTCCTCAACCTCCCCACCTTCGTGGTCGTGATGATGGTGGTGTCCGTGATGCCCGTGATGCCCGTGCCCTTCGTCCTCCCCGTCATGCTCCGGCTCGTTGCCCTCTCCCTCAATGGCGTTGATCCAAGCGGCCGAGGTGGCGGTCCTGTCGAAATCGAACATCCCGGTGCGGAGAAGCACGTCCAGGTCGATGTCGCCGTAGTCGCACTCGTGGATGGTGACCTTGGGATTCAGCGCCTTCGCGATGCTTCGTATCCTGCCCAGTTCTTCCGGCCTGACTTCGGAGGCTTTGTTCAGAAGCACTATGTTGCAGAACTCTATCTGCTGGATCACGAGATTCTCAAGATCGTCTTCCTCGATGTGTTCCTTTTGGAGGGACTCTCCGCAGGAAAACTCGCTCTGCATCCTCAGTGCGTCGACCACGGTCGCGATGCAGTCAAGTTTCGGAACGTTGGTTTTTGCATATTCGGGAACCAGCTTCGGGAACGAACAGATTGTCTGGGCGATTGGCGCAGGCTCGCAGATGCCGCTGGCCTCGATGACGATGTAGTCGAACCGGTTCGAGCCGCACAGGTCGTTAAGCTGAGCCACGAGATCCATCTTCAGGGTGCAGCAGATGCATCCGTTCTGAAGCGGCACAAGGCTGTCGTCGGTCGTGCCTACGACCCCGCCTTTCTGGATGAGGTCGGCGTCGATGTTGACTTCGCCGATGTCGTTGACTATGACCGCGAATCTGATGCCTTTCTTGTTGGAGAGTATTCTGTTGACAAGAGTAGTCTTGCCGCTTCCGAGGTAACCTGTCAGAAGCAGTACCGGTATTTCCCTGTTTTCCAATGTTATTGTCATAATGCTGAGTTGTTTGTCATCTGCAAATGTACAATTATTGCGTCAGTCTGACAAGTTCGGGCGCCGGCTTTCGGACTCTGTTTTTTTGTTGTGGCTGTCATTTGAAGCATTTGTGCGAATGAAGATATTTTACTAAATTTGCGGACAAGCAGGTGAATTGAAAGCCTTGACCGAAATGCTTGAAGGTATAAAGACAAATATCGAAAAGTTGATCGCTCTGTACGAAGCTGAGAGATTGGAGTGCGAAAGGCTCCGTGAAGAGCTTCGGCGGAGCAAGGCCGACAACGAGACCTGCCGGAAACGGATTGAGGATTTGGAACAACAGGTGAACAACCTTCATCTGTCCGAAGCTTTCGGAGTGGGCGGAGACAGCTATGCCGCCAAGGAAAAGATAGAGAGACTTATCAAGGAGATAGACAAGTGCGTCGCCTTGCTTGAGAATTAGGGATGGGACAGAACATCAAAATAAAGATCGCCGGCAATGAATATCCTCTCGTCGCCTCCTCCCCGGAGATGGAGCGGATGATGAGGCTTGCGGCTGACGCCATAAACCAGAAACTGGCGGCTTATGATGCGAAATATCCGAACAAGGCCCTTTCTGACAAGCTTTCCTTTGTCGCTCTGAATGAGGCGGTCGGCAGATTAGCCTATCAGAAGAGACTCGCCGATGCGGAGGCGGAGGCCAAGAAACTTCAGGAGGGTGTTGAGTCCTACATTATGAATATTGAAAAAGACGGCCGTTAGTCCCACGCGCTCAAATCAACAAGTTCTGCGGAACCGAGTTTACTCGAGCCGGCAATGACAGGCCAAGGTTACCTTCGGGGATCGCGTCAACGGCGCGACGGTGGATTTCTGAACCGGTACGGATCTCAAATCTTATTAATTTAAGGTTTCTGACAAGTGGCTAACGGCTTTTTTAATAATTCGATGACCGGTCTGTTTCCGAGGTTGGAGGCGGCCGGTCTTTTTTGACGTGTCCGGATCCGGCCTGTAGAATAGGGAACGCGGACTCGGCCGGTATTGCAGGTACAGACGCGCTTACGGGTTGAACATTTTAATATTAATGATATTATGCTATTATTTTTTATAGGAGTCCTTAGTGGTGCCGTGATAGCACTGGCGGCTTACATTATCATTCAGAGGATAGTTCTGAAAGGACAGAAAAACGAGATTATCGCCAAGGCCGAGATAGAGGCCGAGGGAATCAAGAAAGACAAGATTCATCAGGCGAAGGAGAAGTTTCTCCAGCTCAAGAGCGAGCACGAGCAGTACATCAACGAGAAAAACAGCCAGTTGAAGGATGCCGAGAACCGCATCAGGCAGAAGGAGAACTCACTGAACCAGCAGAATTCCGAGCTTCAGAAGAAAATGCGCGACGCTGACAACGCCAAGGCCGGATTCCTGGCCCAGCAGGACGCTCTGGCGAAGAAGACCGATGAATACGACAGGCTCAGCGCCCAGGTCAACAAGCAGCTTGAGACAATCGCCGGAATGAGCGCCCAGGAGGCCAAGAACATCCTGATGGAGAATATGAAGGCCGAGGCAAGGACAGAGGCCCAGGCCTACATCAACGACACGATGGACGAGGCGCGTCTCAACGCTTCGAAAGAGGCTAAGAGAATAGTGATCAACACGATTCAGAGAACGGCCACAGAGACCGCCATCGAGAATGCGGTGACCACGTTCCCTATCGAGAACGACGAGATCAAGGGCCGCATCATCGGACGCGAGGGACGTAACATCCGCGCCCTTGAGGCAGCCACCGGAGTGGAGATCGTTGTCGATGACACGCCTGACGCCATCCTTCTCTCGGCGTTCGATCCTGTTCGCAGGGAGGTCGCCAGACTTGCCCTCCACCAGCTCGTTGTAGATGGCAGAATCCATCCGGCGCGAATCGAGGAGGTTGTCGCAAAGGTTCAGAAACAGCTTGAGGACGAGATACTTGAGACAGGAAAGAGAACCTGCATCGATCTCGGTATACATGGTCTTAACATTGAGCTTGTGAAGATGATCGGAAGGATGAAGTACCGTTCGTCCTACGGCCAGAACCTGCTCCAGCACTCTCGTGAAGTGGCCGGTATATGCGCCATTATGGCCGCCGAGCTTGGCCTCAACCCAAAGATAGCCAAGAGGGCCGGTCTTCTGCACGACATCGGAAAGGTTTCGGAGGAGGAGCCTGAACTTCCTCATGCATTGCTTGGTATGAAACTCGCCGAGCAGTATAAGGAGAAGCCTGAGGTCTGCAACGCCATCGGAGCCCACCATGAGGAGATTGAGATGACATCCATCATTTCTCCTCTCGTTATGATAGGTGACGCGATCTCCGGAGCGCGTCCGGGGGCCCGTCGGGAGGTAATCGAGTCTTACATCAAGAGGCTTAAGGGTATGGAAGACCTTGCGGCTTCCTATCCTGGTGTCACAAAGAGCTATGCCATTCAGGCAGGCCGCGAGCTTCGCGTGATTGTCGGAGCCGAGGAGGTCAGCGATGATCAGGCCGGAAGGCTGTCGGCGGACATCGCCCAGAAGATTCAGGAGGAGATGACTTATCCTGGACAGGTGAAGATTACGGTCATAAGGGAGACCCGCTCGGTCGCCTATGCCAAATAATCAATTATTAACCGTAGATCAACAACGGCAGAATGTTTTGACGCTATGACGCATATTATCAAGAAAGCTATTGCGTTGGTGGCTGCGCTTCTCATAGGGAGCGCGGCCTCTTTCGCGCAAGCCCCGGAGGCTACCGCCAGATGGTCGGTCTCGGGCAAGGCTGTGTCCGGAGATGTCTTTGAACTGACATTCAAGGCTGTCATCGAGGACGGCTGGCACATATACACGGTGGATCACGCTTACAATCCGATTGTGATTGAGTTTGCTCCGGGAGACGGATATGCCCTCGATGGCGCTTTGACACAGGTCACAAAACCTGTGGAACTGAACGGCGAGAGAGTCTTCTTCGATTCGGTAAGGCTGACCCAGAGAATCAGGCTTGCCGGAGGCGGGGCTACGGTAACAGGCGAGGTGACGTGGAGCGGGTGCAACGATAGGTTCTGCGCCGCTCCTGAAAGCTGGGAGTTCTCCGTGCCTTTGAAGGCGGTTGAATCCGCGGCGGTCTCCGATGTTTCCGAAGCCGTGCCGACATCCGTCTCTGAGGAAACTATCCCGGCTTCCGTTGAATCCAAAAGCGACGGCTCTTTATGGGCGTTGATTATCGAGGCGATTCTATGGGGATTTGCGATGCTGATGACCCCATGTGTCTTCCCAATGGTTCCGATGACGGTGTCATTCTTTATGAAGCAGTCTTCGTCGGCGGCGGAGGGACGCTTCAAGGCCTTCGTCTACGGACTGTTCATCGTGCTTCTCTACACGGTCCCGATCAGCGTCATCATCGGCTTGACCTGGATTATCGGAGGCAATGCGGTCACGGCTGACATATTCAACTGGCTTGCGACACATTGGCTTCCTAACATAGTGTTCTTCATTGTATTTATGGCATTCGCCGCCTCATTCTTCGGCGCTTTCGAGATTGAGCTTCCGTCCAGCCTTGCGAACAAGAGCGACTCCAAGTCGGGTGGCAAGGGACTTGGCGGCATATTCTTTATGGCTCTCACCCTTGTCCTTGTGTCCTTTTCCTGCACCGGGCCGATTGTCGGGACCGTGCTGATCAAGTCAACTCAGGGAGAGTTCTGGACACCGATGGTGACTATGCTGGCTTTCTCCGTCGCCTTTGCCCTTCCGTTCACGATTCTGGCGATGTTCCCGTCTCTGCTGAAGAAGATGAAAGGCAAGTCCGGCTCTTGGCTCAACAGTGTCAAGGTCGTTTTGGGATTCATCGAGATAGCCTTGGGATTCAAGTTCTTGAGTGTCGCAGACCAGACCTATCACTGGGGACTTCTTGACAGGGAGGTCTATTTGGGAATATGGATTGTCACATTCTCGCTTCTCGGCTTTTACCTTCTCGGCAAGCTTCGTTTCAAGAATGACGATCCGCTTGAGCATATCTCGGTCCCTCGCCTGGGGCTTGCGATAGCGGTGTTCACCTTTGTCGTCTATATGATCCCTGGAATGTGGGGCGCTCCTCTGAAGGCTCTCTCCGGCTATCTCCCGCCGCTTGAGACACAGGATTTTGTTGTCTACAACTATGCCGACACTCCTGCGGGAGCGGTTTCTCCTGAAGCCCGGGCGGGAATCGTTACGGCTTTATCGCCATCTGAAGCAGGCGTCGGAAAGGCGGACGGCGGATATGGCGCTAAATATGATCTGAAGATGCCCCTTGGCCTTTCCGGGTATTTCACCCTGGAAGAAGGTCTTGCGGCCTCGAAGGAGTTGAACAAGCCTGTCTTTGTGGACATCACAGGCCACGGATGCGTCAATTGCCGAGAGATGGAGCAGCGCGTCTGGAGCGATGCGAGGGTGCAGGACATTCTCAGAAATGAATATGTCCTTGTTGCCCTTTACACCGATGACAAGACAAAACTTGATGAGTCTGACTGGCTTACGACTTCTGAAGGAAAGGTCTTGAAGGAAATCGGCCGCGCCAACTCGTACATCGTGCGTACTCGTTTCGGAGTCAATGCGCAGCCGAACTATGCCCTCCTTGATTCTGACGGGAACCAGTTGGCTCCGGTCAGGGGATACGATCTTTCGGTTGATGGATTCATCGGCTTCCTGAATTCCGGTCTCGAGAAGTTCTCGGGCAAATAGTCCGGGCAATCTGTCGGAATCGAAGAATTGGCGGCAAGGTCGTGCCAGGCCTTGCCGAAAAACAAGAAAAAGGGGCTTGGCTAATACTTCTTGGCCGGCCCCTTTTCCTGTCTTTCGGTGAGACTCTCTTCTTCAGGTGCTTTTTAAAGAATTTTCAAGCAGCTTCTTACTGTCTTTTCGATGTGACGTCAACCTCGTATCGCTCAACGGCTGAGATGAACTCCTCGCCGACAGGAACACCGTTCTTAAGGTTGAAATAGTCATAGACCGCACCGAAAGGAAGTGACTTGGCTTCCTCCATAAGGGCGAGGCGCTGGAAGTACTTCCCGTTGTCCTCGAATGAACGCAGGGTGTCAAGCGGCTCAAGGAACGCCTGAAGCATACACTTCTGTGTCGCCCGTGTTCCGATTATATATGCGCCGATCCGGTTGATGGATGCATCGAAATAGTCAAGGCCGATGTGCGTGCGGTCAAGGGCGTTTGCGCGGACAACTTCCTTGAACAGGTCGAGCGTCTGGTCATTCATTGTCACGACGTGGTCGGAATCCCAGCGTACAGGACGGCTTGTGTGAAGCATCAGCTCAGGGACAAACAGGAGCAGGGAAGCGACCATGTCGCTGACATTCTCCGTCTGCTCGTAGTGTCCGGTGTCAAGGGTGTACATCAGCTTTCGGGTCGAGCAGTAGCCTGTCACGAAATCGTGCGAGCCGACGGTGTAGCTCTCAAGCCCGATGCCGAACAGCTTGGCCTCGAGGCAGGTCTTCATCCCTGGAAGATCCTCTGCGAGTATCTCGTCCAGAGATCGGGCCATAATCTCGCGGTAGCGCATACGCTCAACGGTCAGATCCTTTGAGCCGTCATGTACCCAGATGTTCATTATGCAAGGCTCGTTCTGGAATCTGCCCATTGCGTCCGCCACCCTGCGGCAACGCTTAGTGTGCTCGATCCAGAACCCGCGGATGGACTTGTCAGGGTTGGCGATAGAAAGGTCTCCGCTTTTCGGATGAGAGAACGACGTGGAGTTGAAGTCGAGCTTCATCCCGTTCTCCTTGCCCCATTCCATCCAACTGCGGAAGTGTGACGGCTCAACCTCGTCGCGGTCAACGCGCTTGCCTTGGAAGTCGCCGTACACCTCGTGCAGGTTGAGGCGCTGTGTTCCGGCAAGAAGGCTCTTGACGAACTCTATGTCCGCGCGAAGCTCATCGATGTTCCGCGCGCGTCCCGGATAGTCTCCGGTAGCCTGTATGCCTCCCGTCAGGGCTGTGTCGCTCTCGAACCCCATCACATCGTCCGCCTGCCAGCATTGGAGGGATATAGGTGTCTTCTCAAGAAGCTCTATCGCCTTGTCAGTGTCGACCCCTATGGCTGCGTACCGCTCTTTGGCCATTTCGTAGGCCTTGGTTATAAGATTCTCGTTCATATTAATGTGATTTGATTGTATATGCTCATAAATAATTGACGCTATGCTTGCTGCCTTGGCTCGTAGGTGGTTGTCCCTATTGACTTCCCGATGATCGCGCGCATCTCCCAGCGATCCTTTACAAGTCCGGCCGCTTTCGCCTGGACCATTATGTTGCCGATGGCCGTACCCTCCACCGGCCCAGCGATGACAGGGATGCCCAGCGTGTCGGCTGTCAGCTGGTTCATCAGCCGGTTTGCCGATCCTCCGCCTATCACGTGCAGCTTGTTGATTCTGAACGAGGCGAAGTCTTGAAGCATCGCGATCACACTCTTGTACTTCCTCGTCAGGCTGTGGTAGATGCAGCTGATCATCTCGCCGTCATTCTCCGGGATCCTCTGCCCTGATTCGCCCAGCGCCGCCTTGATTTCCGCGGCCATGTCCTTCGGGGCGGCGAAGCGGGGGTCGTCAGGGTCGATGGTCGAATCAAAGGAAAGAGACGCGCGTCCCATCTCCATCATCTCGGGGTAGGTGTATACACGTCCTTCCTTTTCCCAGGTCTTTCGGCTCTGCTCCAGAAGCCACATCCCCGTGATGTTCTTAAGGAATCTGGTCGTGCCTTCTATGCCTCCTTCGTTCGTGAGGTTGTACTCGTAGGATTTCCCATTGATTATAGGACACTTGGACTCTATCCCCATAAGGCTCCATGTACCGCTGCTCAGGTAGGCGAAACTCTCGTCCGAAGCCGGTACAGCGGCGATGGCGGAGGCCGTGTCGTGGCCGGCTACAGCTATGACGGGCACAGGCTTCATTCCTGTCTCCCCGCAGATCTCTTTTCTGAGAATCCCCACCCTTGTGCCCGGCTGGCTGATGTCAGGCAGAATCGACGGCTCGACGCCGAGCCGCTCCAGCAGATCCTTCCTAAAGTCCCTTGTCCTCGGATTGACGAGACCCGATGTGGACGCGTCGGTATATTCACAGACCATATTCCCTGTCAGAATATATGCCAGCAGGTCAGGCATGAAAAGAATCTTCCGGGTCCGGAGCAGTCTGGAATCCGGCTCCTTGCTCTGGGCATAGAGCTGGAAGATGGTGTTGAAGTTCATAATCTGAACTCCGGTCGCCGAATACAGTTCCTCCCGGGGGATGATCCGGAAAACCTCCTCAGGGATTCCGTCAGTGTAGGGATCTCGGTAAGCCCTTGGCATCCCGATGATTCCGCCATCAGCGCCGATGTGTCCGAAATCCACGCCCCAGGTGTCGATGCCGATGGATTCGATTTCCACACCCATACCGGCCACTTTCCCGAGCGCGGCCTTGAGATGGCCGGACAAAGAGGATATGTCCCAGTAATACTTTCCATCAACCTCTTTTGCCGAGTTCGGAAACCTGTAGACCTCCTCTGAGGTGAGTCTGCCATTCTCGACAGCGCCTATTATGGCTCTGCCGCTCGTCGCTCCGAGGTCAAATGCAAGAAAATTCATATATATGTGGCTATACTGTTTGTCAACTCCTAATATAGGCCTTTTCCCGTGTTTCATCGTTGAAGATTTTGATAATCTGACTTGAAAATTTGGACGGGAGGATTTTTTCTCTATATTTGTGATGTACAACCAATAATGCGAGGAGGAACACCTATGGCTTCGCTTCATCTCAAATATCTGGCGGTGAATCCGGTCGATCTCAAATGGGGGACTGCTGTCAACTCCGTCGGCTTTCAGGAAATCTCACCGGGAATGGACTACCCTCCGCGCGACCATCCTTCCCGTTATATTTTTTCCGTGGATCGCGGCAGGGTGCTGCAGGAATACCAGCTGCTCTACATCACAGAGGGCAAAGGGTTGTTCTTCTGCGACGCTTTGGGACGGGAGAAGGAGTTCCCCGTCAAAAGCGGAATGATGTTCCTGCTGTTTCCCGGAGAATGGCACACCTACCACCCTGACGAGGACACTGGCTGGAAGGAGTATTGGATCGGATTCAACGGAGCGTTCGTCGACAATCTGGTCAGCCAAGGGTTCTTTTCGAAGGAGAAGCCGCTTTTCAACGTCAATATCCACGAGGGCATCGTCAATCTCTATACTTCGGCCATAAACGCCGCCGTGGCCCAGGAGTCCGGTTTCCAGCATGTTCTGGCCGGAATCGTGGACAGGTTGCTCGGCCTTGCCTATTACTACGACAGGAATTTCCAGTTCCGGGAGTCCGACATCTCCAACAAGATCAGCCAGGCCAAGGTGATGATCTACGACAACTATATGACCATCACTCCGGAGGAAGTGGCGCGTGGCGTGTGCCTCAGCTATTCGTCTTTCCGCAGGACGTTCAAGGAATATACCGGATTCTCTCCGGCCCGTTTCATCATCGAAGTGCGGATGAGCAAGGCCAAGGAACTGTTGACCAACACCTCTAAGCCTGTCAAGGAAGTGGCCTATGCCATAGGCTACAACAACTACGACTACTTCTCCACGGCTTTCAAGCATATGACCGGGCAGTCTCCGGCGGAGTACCGGTTCACCACCCAGGTCGGAAAGCAATAGCTTTCATTCACTTCCCCGTTTATTCCGCCACTATGAGTACAGGGCCGAGAAGTCCTGACGGAAGCAGCTTGTCGTCCGCCTTGCAGAATCTGCGGATGGCCGTGACCGGATGCTTCTCGCCAGGCTGGACATCCCCGATTATACGGTTTCTCCAGACATTCGTCACCTTGACTTCTATGCGGTTGTCTCCCTCAGCCAATAGTGGTCTGATGTCTCCCGTCCTGAAAGGAGCTTTCCAAAGGACACCGGCCGGCACTCCGTTGACGGAGACATCCGCGATGTTTTTAACGGAACCGAGGTCTATGAATATTCTTGCGCTTCGGGCAAGCAGCGTAGAGTCCATCGCCACCGTGGTAGTGTAGGTCGCCGTGCCTGAGAAATACCTCACGACCGGGTTCTCTTTCCTTGTCCATGATGTAAGCTCGTCGAACTCCTCTTCGGCCGTGCCTCCGTTTTTCTGCTCGAACCGGACATTCCAGACGGATGTCACCGGTACGACTACCGCCTCGGCCGGTCTGCCCTGCGGGGACGGCACGCCAAGAGTATGGTCGCATGCGGAGGAGTCCTCGGACTCGGCAGGATGTTCCGCCGGAGAGACTGCGGATGAATCGGAGACCGTGATTTGCGGTCTGTCAGAAAACACCACGAACCTTGCGTCAGATGCAAGCAGGGGAACAGTCACGGAGAATCTGCCGCCGACTGAATCCACGACCGCGTCCGTCACTTCTCCGTTCTCCGGATTGAACACGGCGGCGAACTTACCTCCGTTCCTGAACCGTAGCTCCACTTCGGAATCCTTGCCTGAGAAGTTCCTTACCCAGTAGATGTGGGTACTGTCCGCCAAGGTTCTGTGAACATATTTATAGTCCCCGTAGCTGTCCGGGGCGTTGGCCGGAGCCTCGGTCGCGTCAAGCCCGTCGATTGCCCTGAAGCGGGTTTCTCCGTCCGGAACGATACTGTGCCAGGAGGTTATCCGGGAAACAGTACCGGTCTCAAAATCAGGCTCTATGCCGCAGCGTGACAGGCAGTCTTCGATACCTTGCGTATACACGTTTTTCCTTCCGGAATGCCAGATCTCATCGACGATTGCCGCGAATGCCCTCTCGTCGGCCATCAACCCGGCGCATTCCTTGGGTTCTTTGCCGCAGATGACGACTCCGGCGTCGGCGAACTCCTTGAGCCTTCTAAGGATGTCCAAAGACATCACTTCGCAGTTCCTGTCCAGCCAAAGAACCTTGTAAGACGCTCCAGAAGGGGCGACAAGTGTCCCGTCCTTGGCTTTGACTCCGGTTCTGATTACGGTAGGATTAGCGAAATCATAGTCGTATCCATCCGGAATCCGGGGCAGGGTGCTGAATGACTCGCCTCCGTACAAAGCGGTGACATTCAAGTCCTCTCCGTAATAGACCAGTATGTCTGCCACCGATTGTCCCTGTTGGAGCATCGCGCTCGAGCGGGCAAGGTATCCGGTCAGTGTCCAGGCATATTCCCCCCAGGTCTCGTTCCTGTGGAACCATTGCCCGTAGCGGAACAGCTGTAGTCCCGGCAGGTACTTGTCGTTCGGCTGCGACGCCGACTCGTGGATTACGAACCTGTTGACGCCGGCGCTGATTCCGACATCGGCGATGTACTTCATATTCTCCGGACAGTAGGTGTAGGCCCTGCCTTCGTCACCGTTCGTGGAGAAGGACTCGGCGGCGACAAGAGGCTTGCCGTAGATGTGTGACACCGAGGACGATTCCTTGATGTCGCATATCGCCGAAGGGACTGTTGAGCCGGTAGGGGTGTTTTCCATCCAGAACGCGGCCATAGGAATTGTGGACTTGATTTTAGGATCCATCCCGTCACCAGTGTAGGCGTGACCGCCCTCGTGGGTTTCCGTGTAGTGTCCGGCAAGCCCGTATTCGTCCACTATCTCGTTGATTCTGTCGTAGTTCTCGCAGAACAGCTCTCCTATTGTCCTGCGCCAGTCCCATAGGAAGCGCTCGCTCATCCGGGAACTTCCGATGACCTCTCCCGCAAGTGCCGGGAGCCAAGGAATCAGGTCGTAGCCTCGTCTGGCCTTGAATTCCTTGGCCATCTCTTTTGTCCAGGTGCAGGCTCCTGCCTCGTAGCTGTCAATGAGCAGGTAACGTATCCCTTTTTCTCCGAGCATCCCCCCCGCCGCCTCCTTGTACAGGTCGACATAGGTACGGAAGTACCTCATCCATGCGTCTTTGTCCAGCTTGTCCACTTCCAGCCCTGTCGCCTCGGGAGATGCCGGATGGTTGACCTTCCCGGTGACAGACCATCCGAAGCGGTAGATTCTCCAGCGTCCGGGAGGCAAGGTGCATTCCAGTTTCCCGTCCTCCGTCATTTTCCCGGTGAGGTCGATTATGTCGGAAGTACTGACCGCATCCTTTGAATATGGCGTATGGTACTTCCAGTGGTCGTTGATGATCCCGAACCCTCCAAGCTCCTCGCTGTGATTGACTTTTGTTACGGTGAACAGTTCAAGGGACTCCAGCCCGCGTCCTCTCACCCTGAAGAATCGGGCGCATGTCTGCGGAATGCTGACGGTCAGGTACGGAAGTACGGTAGGCTCGATTCCACAGACTTTCCTCCATTTGACGCCGTCGTCACTGCATTCGAGAACATTGACGCACTCATATATGCCGTTTTTAGGCCGTCCGCCCATAGCCGAACTTTTGAGTGTCAATGCTTTGATGTTCTGTGACCTTCGGAATTCAACCGTGATGACGGAGTCGCTGCTCGAAATCAAGGCGCCGAGGGCGTTCATTGATTTGTCGGACGCGGGCCGTCTGACGGCGATGACGTAGAGATCCTTGCCATAAGGTTCTACCTCTATGCGGTCGTTTCCGGTCCGGTAATCCTGATAGGGACCGACAACCTTGTAAAGGTCAGGGACTTGTATGGACACTTTCCCGCCCCTCACATCGACCGACCTCCATTCCAGTTTCTTGATGGCGTCCTCCGGCTTCACCCAGGGGCCTCCGGTCGAACTCCATCCCGGAGCGCTTGCGATTGTGACATCCATATCCAGCGAATCGGCCAGATTCAGGGCGAACCTGAACGCATCCTTCCAGCCGTCGGAGAGATAGGGGAGACGGACTTTGGCTGCTCTCGGCATATTCACACCTCCGGCGTCGAATTGGTGGAAGCCTCCTATTCCGTTGCGCTTCATCCACTCGATGTCTTTCCTTATGCCCTCTTTCGAGACATTGCCGTCCATCCAGTGCCACCATACCTGAGGTCTCGCTTCCTTGGGCGGGTTCTGGAACATCCTGACAAGACCGGATGTGCTTTTTATCACCTGAACCGGATATGCCGTGTCCCTGACATCTTCTGTCCTTAAGGTGTCCCGGGACGCACCCGGGGATACGAGCGGCAAAAACAGCGTCAGAGCCGCAAGTGCTGTCTTGATGTCCATAATGTTGTCGTTGATTCTTCAATATTCAAATATAAACATCTAAAGTCATAAATTCAAACCTTTGTATGTGTTGGAACGTTACTGACGATCACCGGAAAAGCCACCGTGGTGACATGTCCGCCGGGCAGCCGGGGCATGCGGTATCGGAACCTTTGTTGAAAACTGGTGCGAAGAGCTTTATTTTCGTGTAAAAGCGCCGAATATTCCGTCTCGCTCTGTGTTTTGGCACGAATGATGCTAATATCCGCAAAGAGTTAATTGGTTCTAATAGGATTTTATCTTTCTAATCTATTAACCGGTGGGAGCTGTTCATCATACGTTTTATTCATAATTAGGTTTGTATTAAGTGGGAAGGCCGGAGCTGTGAAGTTCCGGCCTTTTTCCCAATATTCGTGTCATTCTTGTCCCCCCCCGCTGGACCCGCTATCGCTCCGTTACAGGGAACTCTGTGATTCTCAGGGTGGTGCAACCGTATGGTATCAGCACTATCTCCTCTTCGTCAGGAAACGTCCCTTGGTAGAGCGTGCTGAACGGCAGCGGGCCTGCAGAACCGTTATATTCGTGCCAGAACGGTACTCTCTTGCCTTTCACATGGATCTCCAAAGGAGCGTTCTCGGGATTCCAAGGATAGCCGGACACATCCCTGCGCACTACACGGAACGCATTCTCGGCATCATTGATGTCCTTGGATTGAAGGCAGTAGTTCCAGGGGGTCGTCGGCAGGACTTCATAGTACCAGTCCCCGTGCTGGCCGTTGAATTCCCCGTCAAAGGAGACTTTCCTCCATTTCTCGCCGATACGCAGCGCATAGACCAGAGGACCCCTCTCGACCACAGCCGACCTTTCGTACCATCTGCTTACGGACACCTTCATCGGCAAGGTCAGCTCTATGACGTCTCCGTCTTTCCATTGCCTGTCTATAGTGGCGGTCTCTCCTTTCCCGCCGGCCTTGCAAGGCGCACCGTTGACGGTCAGCACAGGATTCTCGCACCAGCCCGGAATCCTCAGGCGGACCGGAAACGACACCTTGCGCTTTGTAGACACGGTGATTCTGATTGTCTCGTCAAACGGATAATTGGTCTCCTCCCTTAGGGTTACCTCCTGGCCTCCGGCTACTTTGGCCGTGACCTGGCAGGGGGCGTACACCATGGCGGCCAGACCGTTGTCATCGGTCGCGAACCAAAGATGCTTGGTGAATTTCGGCCAGCCCTGATGCATGTTCGCGGTGCAGCAAGGGTAGCCGCATAGCACGCCGAAAAGCTGGTCGGTGCCGTTGTAGCTTGTCACGAAGTTCCTTCCGCCGTTTTTGGAAATCTCTATCTGGTTGAGCTGCTGGTAGTATTGCCTGGCGTCATAAGCGTCAGTGACCTGAGTGGGCAGGGCGTTGAAAGTCACCCTCTCGAGCAGGTCGGCCCAATTGGTCCTGCCGGTGATCTCAATCATCTTCTCGAGCGAGAACATCATCTCCACCGCCGTGCAAAGTTCGGAACCCTGGGTAGGATTGCCGGAGTGGAGCAACTCGTCGCCGCCGTAAAGTCCGGTAGGCCAGCCGATTGCCCTCCTGATGTCAGCCAGTCCGACATCCACGGCTTTCAGGTTGGATTCGTCCTTTGTCCTTTGATAGTGGATAACAGGCTCCTTAAGCCCCTGCGCAAGATTCACGCAATGCAGCGAGAAAAGGGAAGTAAGGGTTGTCCTGTCTGAAAGTCTTCCTTTCCAATCGGCTGTCTGTGAGGCGATTATGTCGCCGAGTTCCAGAAGGAAACTGTCCCCGGTGAGGTTATAGAGCCAGTAAACGACGTAAAGATTGTCCCCTCCTCTTTCCTGTCCCCAATAAGTCCAGTTGTTCAGCGGGGTCTCCTTAAGATGCTCGTACTGATACCGGAAATAATTCGTTAAGAAAGTAAGCACGCGGCCGTCACACGTGGCGTCGTAGTACTGCTTGAGGAACTTCAGGACAACCATCCTCGGCCACCAGTCCTTGGCGTTTGACCTCTGAAGCCCTCGCTCATATTCAAGATCGACTGTCGGCCCGAAATAACCGTCTTCCGTCTGGCTTGCGAGCGCCCATTCGACCCATGGCTTGACCTTAGCCTTAAGAACTTCGTCATCAAGGGTATACGCAAGAGGGACGAGGCCGTCGATCCAATATGGACCCCTCTCCCACATATCGCCGTCACCGCCAAGCCAGCCGTTGCGCTCGCCCATGACGTGCGGGTAAATCTCATCCATATGTCCGGTAAGCCCGTCAGCCATCCTTCGGAGCTGGTCTTCCAGCCAACCGCCGGCCCTCACGCTTCCAAGCGGCAGCTCGACCAATGGTTTGTGAGCCAGAGGCTCCCTGTTGTCAGGATACAATGTCGAGCCGTCCTTCCCATAGGCAGAGGAACAGCAAGCGGCGGCAATCAAGGCCGGAAGCAAAAATTTGTGTCTCATATTTTCGGCATATTGAATATTCGTCGTATCTCCGGGATGTATGACGAGTATGCTCCGGCGGGTGTCCATGTACGGTGAGCCGAAACTCTTCATATCCAACGGCAAAGGTAGCTCGCTATGCGTCCTGATGCAAGAAATATCGTATCAAAAACCATAGAATCTTCTCATACCCCCTCTTTGCCGCAATAATCCTTAGGCAGCACGCCGAATTGTTTCTGGAAGCACTTGGAGAAATAGGACGGCGAGCTGAAGCCGCAGATGTACGCAATCTCGTTCACCTTATAGACATTCTCCTTCAGAAGCTCCGCCGCTCTTTTCAAACGGCACAGGCGGATGAAATCGTTCGGGGAAAGGTCGGAGATTCCCTTCAACTTCCGGTACAGGGTCGCCCTGCTCATGCACATGGCGTTCGCTATGTCATCGACATCCAGCTTCGTGTCATCGATGCGCTCATAGACGTAGTCCATAATCCTCTGCATAAACTCCTCGTCAAACTTCGAGTGGGCTATGGAGGTCACCGGCTCGGCCGGCTTGTGGAGGAATGCGTCGCAAAGGCGCGACCTCATCCTCAGAAGGCTGTCGATTCTTGCCAGAAGAATCTTCGGAGAGAACGGCTTGGTGATGTAATCATCCGCCCCGTTCTTCAATCCGCTGATGTTGGAGTCGGGGTCGGTCTTCGCTGTAAGGAGAATGAAAGGAATATGGCTGTAGTTGATGTTCGCTTTCACCGCGGCGCAGAACTCCATCCCGTCCATTCCAGGCATGATAAGGTCGCTGATGATCAGATCAACCTTGCCGGACGCCAGAGCCTTCAGGCCTTCTTCGCCGTCAGATGCGGTCACGACGGAATATTCGGACTTCAGCGTTCCGGACATCAATGCCCTGAACTCCGCGTTGTCATCGACGACAAGTATCTTCTTGGCGTCGCCACCGGATGCTTTGTCGCCGTCCGGTGACACCTGATGTCCATCGTCCGGGTCATCCTCTTCAAGGATGTCATTGTCAATCAGGATGACACCGCTTTGACGCAGCGGAATCTCCAGGACGAACCGTACGCATTCTGACGAGGTATCCAGCCTAAGGCTGCCCGAATGCATCTCGGCCAGGTTTCTCGCGAAAGGCAGTCCTATTCCGGTGCCTTCGCAGTTCTTGTCAAGCTTCACGAAAGGCTCGAATATCCTTTCCGCCTCGTCCGCCGGTATCCTGTCCCCGTCGTTCGTGACAGACAAGGTGACTGTCTGACCGTCCTCGGCAAAAGCAAGCTCGATCCGCCGGTCCGCATGCTTGAGGGAATTGCTCAGCAGATTGCTCAGAATCTTGGTCAGGACCTCGCCGTCCACATCGGCCGGCACCTCGTAGTCCGGCAAGGATTCCTTCAGCTCTATTCCTTTGATCTCCGCGGACGGCTCAAACCTCGCGCAGGTGTCCCTGACGAGCTTCACCAGCTCTATCCTGCGGAAATTCAAATGGCTTACAGCCTGGTCTATCTTCCTGAAGTCCATAAGCTCGTTGACTAACTTGAGCAGCCTGTTGGCGTTTCTGCGGACAATGGAAAGGACTTCGTAGTTCTTGTCATCCTCTCCCATCTTGTTCATGACGTTCTCGATTGGCACGGTGATCAATGTCAGAGGCGTCCTGATCTCGTGGGTGATGTTCGTGAAGAAGTCGATCTTTGAGTTGTACAGCTCCTTTTCTTTTGTCCTTTGCATTTGCTCGAAAGCCATCCGGTCCCTCCTTTTATAGTAAAGGATTATGAACCATACCGCCAGAGCGCACAGCGCAAGCCCGGACAAAGCGAAGAGTATCCTTGCAGACACCGTCCTGTACCACGGAGGCATCACCCTGATGGCCACAGACCTTTCCACCGGACTCCAGGAGCCGTCTTCGCTCACGGCCCTTACGGTGAACCTGTACTTGGCCGGAAGAAGGCGGGAGAATGTGATCGTGGCCGTCTTGCTCGCCGGAATCCATTCGTCGCCAAGCCCTTCGAGCATGTAGTAATAACGTACTCCCTGGCGCTCCGAATAGTTTATCGCGGTAAAGCCAATGCTGAAGACCGATTGCTTAGGGCCGAGGACAATCTCCTCGGAGGCGATTATGGACTTCTGCAACGGAGAACCTTTGACTCCCGGATGGCAAGGCTCGTTGAAAAGCAGGAACTTGTTGAATATGATCCTTGGCGGCGACGATATGCGCTTGAGGTGGTCAGGGTCGAAAGACGCTATTCCCTTCACGCCTCCGAACAGCAGCCTGCCATTCCGCAGCCTCACACCGGACTTGTAGTTGAACTGATTGTAGATTAGACCGTTCTCGCTGTTGAAGGTGACTATGCGGCCCGTGTCCGAGGATATTCTGAACAGCCCTTTGTTGGTGCTTCCCCAGATGTTTCCGTCGCTGTCTTCCAAAAGTTTGTATATCACCCCGTTAGGAAGTCCGTCCGATTCGTCGTAATGGGACTCGACGGATTTCGCGTCCCTCCCGAGACAGAAAACGCCCTCTCCCTCCGTTCCGACCCACATTCTCCCGTTTCTGTCGAGCAGCAGGGTTATGGCCTGGCTGATCCCTCCGGAACGCTCACTGTCAAGCGAGCTCCAGACGTTGTGTTTCTCATCGTACCTCATCACCCCCTGGCCTATGGTGGCGAACCAGAGGCAGCCGTCGACACCTTCCGTTATGTCATTGACGGAGGATGTGATGGTGTCCTTACGTATGTGCTCGAACTTTCCGGTCGCCGGGTCGTGGCGGCACAGGCCTTTGGTGGTTCCTATCCAGATGGAATTGTCGTGTCCTTTGTAGATTGAGTACACGCTGTCATCAATAAGAGATCCCGGCTTCCCGTCATTGACGTAATGTCTGTGTCCCCCGGTTCTGACATCCAGTACATATAGCCCGTCCATATATGTTCCGACCCACAGCTCGGAATCCTCGACAAGGGCGAGCGCATGTACGTTGGTCGCCTCGATGAATCCGTTGGAGAAAGTCTTTGTGCGGATGTTGTGGAAATTTAGGCCGGAATCCTCGGTGGCTATCCAGAGATTGCCGTCCATATCCTCGCACATCTCGCTGACACTTTTCCCTTTAAGGTCCCCGGGCATATCTCCGGGACATATTCTTACAAACTGTGAGGTATACTCCGAGTAATAATTGATGCCTCCGAAGAAGGATCCGACCCACATTCCGCCTTCGGTGTCTTCGGCGATGGAATGTATCGAATTGTCCGACAGGGAATATGCATCGTTGGGGGAGTGCTTCAGGTGGTGCAGGATACCGTTCTCGCAGACATACAGTCCGTTCTCTGTGCCGACCCAGATGTCCTTCTTGCGGTTGATGTAGATGTCGTGGATGATTGTTCCGCTTATGCTTCCTCCGTCCCGGGAGACCCACTTCTGGAATGAGTGGCTTCTCAGGTCGAACATATACAGGCCTTCCTGCGAACATCCGACGAGCAGTGTGTTCCTGTCAAGGGCGACTATTTTCCATATGTCCCGGAAAAGGGGATTCGTCTCCGGCTTGAAAGCCCTGATCTCACCCGTGGACGGGGAATATCTGAACAATCCTCTGGAGTTGGTCGAGATCCATATGTTACCGTCCCACGCCAGGCACATGCTTCTTATGAATTTCCCGGACTTGTCGGACTGCCCTGGCAACGGCACCGGCACGCAGTTATTGCCGCCGTCAATCTTGAACAGCCCGTATTCGGCGACAGCCACCCAAAGATTTCCGTTATGGTCGGTGACCATATCCCTGACAAGGCCGCTGACTGATTCTCCGTCCTTGCCGATAAGGTCGACGGAATCGAAAGTCTCCGAAACAGGATCATAGACGGAGAGGCCTTTCATTGTCCCCACATAAATCCGTCCGTCACTATGATGAAGCAGACACAGCGAGATGTTGCTTTTCAGGCCGTCGCCGACGGAAGCGCGGCTGAATATCCGGAAGGAGCTGCCGTCGTAGACGCTTACTCCGTCTCCGGTGGCGGACCAGATCCGGCCATAGGAATCCTGGATTATGTCGTAGACCGAGTTCTGGGACAATCCGCTTTCCACATCAAGGCACTTGAAATAGAAGTCGCCGGCAGCGGCCCTTGGACCGGAGATGAGCGTCAGCAGGACGACGAGCAGCGGTCTCAGGGCAAGGCCGAGGACTATGGGGCGTAAGGCGGTAATCTGCATATTCTGTTCTTTAGCCAGCAAAGATACACACTAAACATCAAATTCGCCAACCGGGCGGCATCGTATTTGCAAGTAATTGGCTGTCCAATAATTATAACCACATAAACACCTAAAAGTTATGCTAAGCACTCTAAAGATGTTGGCAGTGATGTCCACAGCAGCATTGCTTCCGTTATGCCTCAGCGCAGGCACAGTTGACAACACACCTGTAACCTCTCTGGATCTCTCGCGCTATCTTGGAACGTGGTACGAAATCGCCAGATTCGACCACTCGTTCGAGAGAGGAATCTCGCACGCCACCGCCGAATATGTCCTCAGGGACGACGGCAAGATCGATGTCATCAACACCGGTTGGAAAGACAGCCGCACAAAGACATCCATAGGAAAGGCCAAACAGCCTGACCCGACAAACAACCCCGCGCTTCTGAGGGTATCTTTCTTTATGTCCTTCTACTCGGACTACCGTGTCCTGATGATCGACAAGGACTATTGCCTGGCTTTGGTCGGCAGTTCAAGCGACAAGTACCTTTGGATTCTGTCGCGCACTCCTCAGATTCCGCAAAAAGCCGTGGATTCGGTTCTTGGCGAGGCCATGAGAAGGGGCTACGACACTTCCAAGCTCATCTGGGTCAATCAAAGCCGGGACCGCTGACCTCGCGCGGCGCTTTCAAAAGGAGTGGTCACCCGGCATAGAGGGACACTGACAAGACCGCCGGCTATCTGGCTCTCTTTTTGAAAACAAAGCCGTGTCCGGCATCGCCGGAAAACAAGGAAAGGGCTTGACTGATACTTTTCAGCCAGGCCCTTTTGCCGCTCAACCGCTCAGTCATCGCATGGTGTAAGGAAGAGATTCCTGCGAAAAACCGGGAAGCCGGGGAATCCTTTCTTGATGCAATTGCGGTTGTCAGTTCAGTTTCTTTCGGAAACTCTTCCCGAATGGGATGAGGGATAGCAGCGCCATCTTGAAATGCTGCAGGCCGAACGGGATGCCAACTATCGTGATGCAGCACAAAATCCCGAAAATCAGGTGCGTCGTGGCGACCTCCCACCAGCCCAAAAGAATCCAAAGCACATTCATGAATATGCTGAGGCATCCTCCGGCATTCTTTCCGTCAACCACTTCAGTGCCGAACGGCCATAGCGAGAACACTCCGAACTTCCACAACTGGAAGCCGAAAGGAATCCCGATGACGGTGACTATGAAAAGCAGGCCTAAAAGAAAATATATCAGCGAAATAAGCAGCCCCCCGAATACAAGCCAAAGGATGTTCCCAATGAATTTCATATCGTGAAAAGTGTAATGTTCCGCAAGTTACGAAAAATCAGAAGAATAGCAGGTGTCAGGACTTCTTGCGATGAGTCCTCCCGATGGGACGATGACTGCGCACTACAACTTGCGATTCTTGTAAGTGTCTATGCAGCTTGGAATTATGCGTTTGTACTGCTCGCTGGTGTAAAGAGGGGAGGAGATGATGAAGTCCGCTGTGCTTCGGTTTGTGGCGAACGGAATGTTGTAGAGGGAAGCCAGCCGGACAAGCCCCATCACGTCATTCTGGTGTCCTTGCATAATCAGATTGTCGCAGAAGAAGACCAGCATGTCAATCTTCCCTTCGGCTATCATCCCGCCGATTTCGAAATCTCCGCCGAGAGGGCCGCTGAGAAGGCACACGATGGATGGCGCCTCGGGACCGAGTCTCTCTGTAAGCGCCTCCGAAACGAGACGTCCCGTGGTTCCGGTGCAGAACAGATGGCAGTGCTTGAGCGAGCCTGCGTTGTAACGTACCCAGTCCAACAGCTCCTGCTTTCTGGAGTCGTGGGCGACCAATGCGATGTTAGTTACCATATCCCTGAATGTTTTTCTTGTTTATTGTTATTCTTTTTGTCTCTCTCTCGCCAGTCTCGACCGCGGCTCTTTGCTCGCGTTTCCTTTTGCTTGAGAACAGGTTGCGGATGAATTCCCTGAATGTGTTGAACTCTCTTTGGTATGCTATTCCGACACCGTTCCGCTGGGTGTTGTCGAGATAGTTGGTGTAGTCGTCGGCCGAGTGCGAGAAAAGGTTCAGCCTAAGCTGTCCGGATTTGTCCATCTTGATTTCAATGTCTAAGTTTCCGACAACATCGGCTCCGGACGAAGACGAGTTGTTGTACTCGCGGTTGCCGACATTGCCGTTGACTATCACCCTGTTGTTGAACAGCTGCGTTGAGACGGCGACATCGAATATGTTGATTCCGCTTTCGCTTGCCTGATAGTTGAGTCCAAGGTCAAGCGGAATGTCCAGCTTCTGAAGGATGTTGTTCAGCTGGCCCGCCATTATTTCGGCTACGTTCGAGTAGATCACATTGCTGTTGTTCACGACTCCAGACTGTTCGTCCGGCATAAAGCCTCCGGAAATCAGGAGGGACAGAAACTGGCGCTGGACCTTGTCATCGGTGTTCAGGGCGCTCTCCACCCTCGATTTTGTGGTCGGGTCAAGGTCCGGAACGTCGATTGAGAACGAAAGCCTTGGCTCACTCAGCTTTCCGGAGACTCCTATCCCGCAGTTCACCTGCCTCCTGGCTGACACTGATGTCGTGTCGGCGATCAATGTGGCCACGGAGGCCTTTGTGGAATACACGCCGTTGATGTCAAGGTCGCTGTCCATAACATCACCGTTGAAGCGGATCGAGCTTCCTTCAGAGATGGTGAAATCCCTCTTGGCGATGTCCATAGCATTGAAATGGAAATTGCCGGACTGGAGCGTGTAGTCTCCGTTGATCGAGAACAGGTCTCTGCCGGGACGGACTTCGATGTCAATGTTGCCTTGTCCCCGTCCGCTCAGTACATTGCCTGCGGAACGGTCTATCTCCAAGTAAGCCTCGGTGCCTTGGTCGGCGGCCACCTTGAGTCTCAGGCCGAAGTCGCTGCCTTTGCCTTTCTGTTCGACAAGCCTGTTCATCATAGCGTCATACGGGTCGATGTAAACCTCTTTGAAAGCCTGCTTGAATGTCAGCAGGTCGCTCTTTCCGTCACTTGACGCCTTGTCTATCGGAATATGTATGCGTCCGCTCTTGTCGGTTCTGGCGTTGATGTCAAGAAGGATGGCTTGGAACGGCCCTTTTATCTGGACGTCTCCGCTGGCGAACAGGTGTCCGTAGAACGCCTGGTTGTCCTCCTCGGTAATATCGATGGCCTCCATCCGGTTCATCCTGACCCTTGTGTCCATCCTGAAGTCCTTCAGCTTGTCGAACAGAAGCCCGCCGGAGATTCTTCCGGTGCCGTCGAACCTGTCCCTGACCGAGACATCCTCAAAGAACAGTCCTTTGTCTGTCACGGAGAAAGGGCCGTCGGCATAGTATGCGACGTTTGTGAATCCTACCCTCAGCATAGCGTCATCGAATCTGGCGCCCTCGCTTGAGACCGACAGATTGTCCATAGCGCCCTTTATCCTGACCTTGCCGCTCACGGTCCCGCCCATCTCGCTGAACACCGAGCCGAGAGCCGGGGCTATGTAGCCGAGATCCAGCCTGTCGAGTTCGGCCGAGGCGTCCATTGACCGGTTTTTGAGAAAGTAGTCTCCCGCGATGTTCAAGGTACGTTCCCCGTCGATGTCGTTCTTGGCAAGAAAACGCATTTTCCCGTCGTCCAGCGATCCGGCCAGCCTGAGGACTCCCACACGCCGTCCGGCCATCTCGGTGGATTCTGAGGTGAGGTTCATCATAAGCCCGGCGTCGCCATTCCAAGGCGAAGTGACGATGGCGTGTCCGGTGGCAAGTCCGGAAATCCCGAAACTGCCGCCGATGAATTTGTTGAGAAGCCCGAGGTCGAACCTCACAAGGTTGACCGAAAGCGTGTCCTTACCTGTGAATGAATATCCTCCGTCCACCCTGACCGACTGGTCCTTGCATTTCGCGACGAGATTGTCAACCTTGATGTTCTTCCCTGTGACGCTCACTTTGGATTCGGCCACGTCCCAGGCCGAGCCATCGTACCAGATGTATGACGGCAGGGTCTTTCCGAATATTGACAGATCTCCGTTGGCCTCCCTTTTCAGGTCACCCGTTATGTAAACCTCACCCTTGTTCGCAGGCTCAGTCCCGTTGTCATACGAGAAGCCCGCTCCGAAAGAGTTGTCTTTGGCGTAGAAAACAAGGTCGTCTTCCAGCAGACTTAGTCCGGCCACTTGGATGGCGGAGAAGCCGACTCCGGCGTTGAGGCTGCTGTCCCTGTTGTCTATGCTCATCTCGACATCCTTGAGGTAGTCCTTGTTCAAGGCAAGCCTCGGAGATTTGACCGAGGCCGTCACGTTTCCGTCCTTTGCGACGTTCAGGCGTATTCTTGTGCCTTCCGCGATGTACAGTCCGGGCTTGACGAACGAAAGTATGTCCCTTGCGTCCCCGACATCGAGTCTGAGCTCATATTCGTCGCCGTCCCATTGCGAGGGCTTGCCGCGGTACAGAGCCGGCAGCTCTCTACGGACGGTAAGCTGCTGGATGTCTTTGACCAGTCTCGTGACAGGCTTTGTGCCGACATAATCTCCGTTCAGGAAGGTCGAGGTCAGGTTGACGCGGTTTATATTGTTGTTTGAGTGTGACTTGACGCAGATGTCTCCGATTTCGTGCCAGCCTTGCTCGTTCTCCAGAGTCAGCCCAAGTACATCGAGGTCTCCGATCAGGTCTCCACGGCTGATGTTTATATAGTTGGCGTTGATTCTTCCGGAAATTTTCGAATTCTCCCTGCTGTCAAGCCCAAGGGCGCGCAGGTCGGCGTATCCTATGGAAGCGTGGAATCTGTACAATCCGTTCTTTGTCTTGTCCGAGAGCGTGAACAGACCCTGGAAAAGGAAATTCAGGTTCGGGTCGCCGCATACGATGCGTCCGTCGAAAGCGTTGTCCGAATATGTCCCGGCGGCCGCTATGTTCGTATAGTCGTAGCCCAGCGCCGTAAGCCTGTCTACGGACAGAGAGTCGATCCTGAGTTTCGGCCGGCCCTTTTCCAGAGACAGATCCATTGCTCCTTTCATCGTCAGCCCTCCGAGCTGGCTGACGCCGGCCAGTCTGCCGACATCCAGATTCTTGGCCGAGACACTTCCTCCGAACCCCATCGCTTCGCTTTTGTCAATCAGGTTTCTGATTCCGGCGTCGGCGGTCAGTGAACCGAGACTTGAGGAGATTGTTCCTTGGACATCCAGTTTGTCGAGAGTCCCGTATGTGCTTCCGTCAAATGACAGACGCTCCCCGGCGGCGAGGCCTGACAGGTCAATTCTTGCGGACGGAGCGAACCCTCTGACGAACGTGCCAAGACTTCCCGAAGTGAATCCGAGGTCACTGATGTCGAAATCCATCAGCATCGAGCTGACATCGGGGATGCCGGTCAGCCTTCCGGACACTTTGCCTGACACTCCGCTGTAAGCCTCTGAAAAGACAAGCCCCGTCACGTTGAGGTCGCTTACCGGTCCGACGACATCCGCAAAGCCGAGGTTGATGATGGTGTTCATTTTGGCGAGTGCCGGAGCGAAATATGAAATGCTCTTGAAATCGACCCTGCTGGCGCGGATATTCCCTGTCATCCGTACATCGCTGATATATTTGGAGAAAGACTTGACGCTGTCATATTCCATTGAATATACATCCATCCGGATGTCTGACCAAAGGTCTTTCAGACGAAGGTCCCGGACAAGCGTCATTCCTTTTTTGACCGTGGCTTTTCCGGACATCGCCAGAATGTCGTAGCCGCTTCGCTCGGTGGCGGCCAGATTGTCAACCGTCCCTTCCACCACACCACCGCTGAATGAGATGTCACGCGCCTGAAGAATATGGGCGGTCACATCCAGATTTCTCCAGTCGATTCCGTATACGCGTGGCCGCGAGCTTTTGTTCAGGTTGAGCAATCTGAACCGGAAGTTCTTGATTCTGACCTTGTCGGCGCTTATGCCGAGACCGGGGCCCTTACGCTCTTTCTTTTCGCTTTTCTTTTTCACCAAGCGGCTGATGTTGCTTCCGCGTTGATCCTGCGCCAGTGTGAACATCCCGTCGCTGATGTTCAGTCTCTTGATGTGGATGGTACCTTTGCCCCGCAGACCTTTCAGGGAGAAAGTGGCCACAATCGACCTTGCGTTGGCTATCGTGTCAATGCTTTCTCCGTACCGGTCCTCCGCCGGCTCATTGTCTAAAACCGCCACATCCTTGAGAACCAACGCGGTGAAAGGCCTGATGTGGATTTTGGAGAACTCGATTCTGCCCCCAAGGGAACTTTCCAAAGACTTGAGAACCCTTTTCCCCACATATGTCTGAACCGCCGGAGTCTGCGACAGAATCCAGCAGGCGAACAACAGCGAGACGGCGGTCACTATGACGCACCAGAATATCTTCAAAGCCTTTTTCAATGACAGAGGGCTATAATTGCGCAGAGGTTTTGTCTGCTTTCCGTTTTCCAGGAACAAATATACTAAGATTCTGTTTAGAATTGATATGAAAATTTCTTGGAAAGGGGAAAATCTTCAGACTGCCCGACGATTCTTTTTGCGGAATGAAAGTCTGGGTTGAGGACCGCCGGCGGCTGTCCAGACCATTTTTTCATTGTCACCGCGGGCAAATATCCGTTGGATTGCCGAAAATAGTTGTATCTTTGCCGTTCGATAAACAATGTCTTTGAAGAATATGTCGGATTATATCCTTGGAATCGAATCAAGCTGCGACGACACATCGGCTGCGGTGATTAAGGACGGATTCCTGCTCTCCAATGTAATAGCGAGCCAGCAGGTCCACAAGGATTACGGTGGAGTCGTCCCTGAACTTGCCTCCAGGGCGCACGAGCAGAACATCGTGCCTGTGGTGAGCCAGGCGCTCGACAAAGCCGGAATCAAGGCCTCCGACCTGACGGCGATCGCATTCACGCGCGGCCCCGGGCTTCTTGGCTCGTTGCTGGTCGGGACCTCGTTCGCCAAGGCCATGGGGGTGGCTCTTGACATTCCGATAATTATGGTCAACCACCTTCAGGGACATATCCTCGCCGGTTTCGTGAAGCAGGAAGGCAAGGAGAACCGCCAGCCGGCGTTCCCGTACCTCTGTCTTCTGGTCTCCGGAGGCAACTCCCAGATTGTCAAGGTAAACAGTCCGTTGGACTTCGAGATTCTCGGTCAGACGATAGATGACGCCGTCGGAGAGGCGTTCGACAAATGCTCCAAAATGATGGGGTTGGGCTATCCGGGTGGTCCTGTGATCGACAGGCTCGCCAAACTTGGAGCCCCGGAACGCTTCAAGTTCTCCAAACCCCGGATTCCCGGTCTTGACTACAGCTTCAGCGGAGTGAAGACATCCCTTCTTTATTTTGTGAGGGACGAGACGGCCAAGGACCCGGACTTTATGGAAAAGAACAAGGAGGACATCTGCGCAAGCTTTCAGAAGACACTGATAGACATCCTGATGGACAAACTGATCAAGGCCGCCTCGCAGACCGGAATCAAGGAGGTCACCATCGGAGGAGGAGTCTCGGCCAACAGCGGACTGCGTTCCAGAATCGAGGAAGAGGGACGCAGGCGCGGGTGGAACACTTATCTTCCTGAGTTCAAGTTCACCACTGACAACGCCGCGATGATAGCGGTCGCCGGCTGGTTTCATTACCTTGCCGGTGAACGCGCGTCACTTGATGTCGCTCCTGTCTCCCGTATGGCTGATTTGTAGAAACATAGTATAAAGAATATATGCTCGAATTCGAAATGACCGGCCGTGTAGGCCGTGATCTCAGGCCGGATGACGTAAGAATCGTCGCGGCGAGAGAGATGAACCTCCGCGGCAACGCGGTCATCAATGTGATTGACCCTACCAAGTCATACCAGCCGACATTCCCGAACGCCGACGCGACCTGCGTGATAGCGAAGCGCTCGATCGACGCCCGCAACGATGTGGTCTACCGCTACCGCATCGAAGCCTACAACCACCGCTTTGAATCCTACGTGCCTTACGAGATTCCTGAATATAAAGATGTTACTGACGCTGAGCCGGTCATCGTCATAGGTGCCGGGCCTGCCGGAATGTTCGCTGCCCTGAAACTCCTGACCCTCGGTTTCAAACCTGTTGTCCTTGAAAGGGGCAAGAACGTCAGGGACAGAAAGTTCGATATGGCCAGACTGACCCGAGAGGGCATTCTTGATCCGGAGTCCAATTACTGCTACGGCGAGGGGGGCGCGGGTGCCTTCTCCGACGGCAAGCTTTTCACCCGTTCGTCCAAGAGAGGCGACATCAGGGAGGTGCTTCACCAGTTCGTGAACTTCGGGGCAAGCCCTCAGATTCTTGTTGACACCCATCCTCACATCGGGACCGACCGTCTTCCGAAGGTTGTCGAGAACATCCGCCAGTGCGTCCAGTCAAGGGGAGGCGAGTACCACTTCGGCTCCAAGGTCACTGACATCATTCGCAAAGAAGATGGATTGATAGAGGTGGAAGTGCTTGACTCGGAGAATCCTACGAAGACAGGCAAGCCGAGTGTGAGGAAGTATTCGGCCAGGAAGGTCATCCTTGCGACCGGCCATTCCGCCAGGGACATCTATGATATGCTTGCCGCAAAGGACTGTGCGCTTGAGGCCAAAGGATTCGCGATGGGCGTGCGTGTAGAGCATCCGCAGGCGCTGATCAACGACATCCGTTACCACGGCCAGTGGGAGCCGGGAATGCCCGCCGCCGAATATTCATTCGCGGAACAGGTCGGTGAACGCGGGGCTTTTTCGTTCTGTATGTGTCCAGGCGGCGTGCTCGTGCCTTCCGAGACCGAGCCTGAGACCATCGTGATGAACGGAATGTCCAACTCGGCGCGAAGCGGCAAGTTCGCCAACGCAGGCGTGGTGGTGCAGATAAATCCGGAGGACATCCCTGAGGAATATGCCGGGGCAGGGGCGTTCGCAGGACTTGAGTTCCAGAAGGATGTGGAGAAGAAGATGTGGGAATATGCCCACTCTCATTCCGACTCTGGCAATCCGTTTGTGGCTCCGGCGCAGAGAATGGTCGATTTCTGTGAGGGCGAGGAATCAGAGGATCTTCCTCAGACATCATACAAGCCGGGTGTCGTTCCGGCTCCGCTTCATGAGCTTCTGCCTCCTTTCATCGCCGAGAGGCTCCAGGACGTTTTCCCTCTTGTGAACCAGAAATCCATGCGCGGCTACTACACCAACGACGCCTTGCTCATAGGCGTGGAGTCCAGGACATCGTCTCCGGTACGGATTCCGAGGAACCCTCGCAACTGCGAGGCGGACGCATTCCCGGGGCTGTTGCCTTGCGGCGAGGGGGCGGGATATTCAGGAGGCATCGTCTCCTCTGCCATTGACGGTATCAACTGTGCCGCCGCTGCCGCGCGATCCCTTTCAGGGCGCGAGCCGGATGTGGAAGAAGAGACTGTGGCGGAGTAGGCCTGCCATCTGTCGGAGACTTCCCTAATTTTTGAAATGAAAAATTAGAAACTCGCATTGTATGAGACGGCTTTTCTGCATTCTTTTCCTTTTTGTGACATTGTCCGCCGCGGCGCAGGGGCATATCGAGAACTATCCTCTTCCTTCCGATCCTGACACGCTCAGGATTCTGGCTGTCGGCAACAGTTTCTCTGACGACGGGACGGAGTATCTTCCCGGGCTTTTGGAATCAGCAGGCATACACAATGTCATCCTTGGCCGTCTGTACATCGGCGGATGTTCCCTTGAAAGACATTGCAAGGAGTATTCGCAAGGCCTTGACAACTACACGTACTACAAATCGGAGAACAACAACTGGGTTAAGGTCAGCAAGAACGCCACGATGCTCGACGGGCTTAAGGACGAGCCTTGGGACATAATAACTATGCAGGAGACTTCCGGACTCAGCGGAATCTACGATACCTACCGTGAGTGGATCCCCCGTCTTGCCGACATCATCAGAAAGGAGGCGTTGAACCCCCGCGCGGCCATCGTCTGGCATCAGACCTGGGCTTATGCCGCCAATTCGTCGCACGATATGTTCCGGCTCTATGGCAAAAGCCAGGTGAATATGTACGAGGGGATAGTGGATTGCGTGGCCCGCGCATCGGAGGAGCTTGGCATTCCTGTGGTCATCCCGAGCGGTGACGCGGTGCAGATCGCCAGGGCGACACGTCTGAACAACGATGGCGACGTTCCGGCAGGTTGCAAGGTTTATCAGCTTACCCGTGACGGCTATCATCTGTCCCGTCAGTTTGGCCGTTACATCGCCGCCTGCGTCTGGTTCGAGTCGTTGATAAAGCCCACTCTCGGCAAGTCTGTCAGCGGCAATGGCTACCTTCTGCGTGACACCGAGTACAGCATCACCCGCAAGGACGCCCGTCTTTGCCAGAAATGTGCGGTCCGCGCCGTGAAGAACCGCTCCAGATAGCGTTGACCTTTAGCGACTGTGTTTATGAAATCACTCAGAGAACTATACAGAATAGGGAAGGGGCCGTCGAGCAGCCATACTATGGGGCCGAACAAGGCTGCCAAGGAGTTCGTTGAAAGGCATCTTGACGCTTCGTCTTTTGAAGTGACGCTTTACGGCAGCCTTGCCGCCACCGGAAAGGGTCATATGACAGACATAGCGATTACTGAAGTGCTGGAGCGTGTGGCGCCGGCGCGGCTTGTGTGGAAGCCGGAAATATTCCTTCCATACCATCCCAACGGAATGGAATTCAAGTCGTTTGATTCCGAAGGACGGCAAACCGATGATTGGACGGTCTATAGTGTCGGCGGCGGCGCTCTGTCCGAGGGAAAGACGGACGGACGCTTTTCGACTCCGGAAGTCTATCAGATGAACCATCTCTCCGACATTCTGAAATGGTGCGAGGACAAGGGACGCAGTTACTGGGAATATGTCGATCTTTGCGAAGGCGCGGACATCTGGGACTATCTGATGGAGGTGTGGGTGGCCATGAAAGAATCCGTGGAAAGGGGGATAGACCACGAGGGAGTGCTTCCCGGGCCTCTGAACCTTCCAAGGAAGGCCCCTACTTACTATGTCAAGGCCACCGGCTACAAGCAGACGCTTCAGACAAGGGGACTTGTCTATGCTTTCGCTCTGGCTGTCAGTGAGGAGAACGCTTCCGGAGGGACCATTGTCACGGCTCCTACCTGCGGTTCGAGCGGCGTGTTGCCGGCTGTCCTGTACCATCTGGCCAAAGGACATAATTTCAAGGACGTCAGGGTCCTTCACGCTTTGGCCACGGCAGGTCTCATCGGCAACATAGTAAAGCAGAACGCCTCTATCTCCGGCGCCGAGGTCGGATGTCAGGGAGAGGTCGGCGTCGCCTGCGCGATGGCTTCCGCCGCGGCCTGCCAACTCTTTGGCGGAAGTCCTTCCCAGATTGAATATGCCGCCGAAATGGGACTTGAGCACCATCTCGGTATGACCTGTGACCCGATCTGCGGTCTGGTACAGATCCCATGCATCGAAAGGAACGCTTTCGCGGCCACCAGAGCCCTGGATTCGAACCTCTACGCCGCATTCTCCGACGGAAAGCACCGCGTTTCCTTTGACCATGTGGTCGAGGTGATGAAGCAGACCGGCAAGGATCTTCCGTCTCTCTACAAGGAGACCAGCGCCGGAGGCCTGGCCAAAAGCTTCAAGGACCACAGAAGCCCGTTTAAGGACAGCGTCCCGGAATCATAGTCTCGTCCCATCTTTTTTGGGGGAGCGAAGAAAGAACCCTTTTTGATGAATATGGTCGCAGAATTTGTAATTATTTCTGGACTGAACGGTTATTCCGGTTGCTTGGAAATTGGGTGGTGGGTTGATACCGTTCCTGTTTCAGAGTTCTTTATTGTTCTTGCCAAAAATCGATGACCCGTTTGTGTGCGGCTCTTGTCTTTTCTTCATTTGGTATTCCGTGCTTGGAGACAAGAACCTTCAACCTTGAATTGTTGGGCAAGGGATATGGCCTGCCCACGCTTTGCACGTCTGTCACCACGCTCAATCCTGCCAATAACTAAACACATACAAGAGCTGCCAATTCTCTGTTGAAGAATAGCAAATCAGGAAATTCTTCCGCACTGAATTTATTCAAATGATATTGGTCGCCAACGAATGTAAAGTCCTTGCCCTTTTCTGTTTGTTTAGTCTGTGTTCGACATAATGACATCTGTTAATGACAAATTGTCGTTTAAATATGACAACTTGTCGTCTTTTTGATACTTTTTCTTATCAGGCATTCCGATTGATGATAGCATTGTCGTCCCGTCCGGAAGAACAGGGCAAAAGTAAACAAACAAATCGGAATCGCCTGTCTCGGCCTTGCGCCAACGGCAACAGTTTGATTGATGAACGGTTTCCCGACCTGCGGTCCATGGCGGGCGGTTCCACAAAGAATAGGAGGTTTTATTATGTTACCAGTATCAAAAAAGTACAACAACCAGAATTGGCTGCCGAACATTTTCAATGATTTCTTCGACAATGATTGGATGGTCAGGACAAATGCGACCGCTCCTGCGATCAATGTGTTGGAAAATGAAGCGAGTTACGAAATCGAGCTTGCGGCGCCTGGCATGACCAAGGAAGATTTCAATGTCTGCCTTGACGACAACGGTGACCTTGTCATCAATATGGAGAAGAAGGAAGAGAACAACGATGGAAAGAAGCTCGGCCATTATCTGAGGCGCGAGTTCTCATATTCAAAGTTCCAACAGACTATGATTCTCCCTGATGATGCTGAGAAAGAGGAGATTAGCGCTTCTGTGGTGAATGGTGTCCTGAAGGTTGACATCCCGAAGGTCAGGAAGCGGGAAGTCCCTCGATCAAAAAAAATCATAGAAATCAAGTAAAAAAGTTTGCAGGTAAAAGAAAAATGCCTATATTTGCATCCGCATTCAGGAACACAACTGGAAACAACGGATGCAAAGTCGCAGGGTGCGGTAGTTCAGCTGGTTAGAACGCCGGCCTGTCACGCCGGAGGTCGAGGGTTCGAGTCCCTTCCGCACCGCAGAAACGAAGGATGTTGATTTAGAAGCGGTTATGCTTTATCAACATCCTTCTTTTTTATGCTAAAACTAAAATTCCAACGTCTTTTCGGGTAAAGTGGACAAAAACGGTTGGTGATACCCTATATAACGTATTGATAAATAGAAAGATCTAGTAAATTAGATGAAACGAGTTTCATCTAATTATTATTTTGGGGACTATATAGGAGTTGACTACGTTTTCTTTTTGAAATACCTAAAACATTATAGAACACCATTTTAATTGGTTGATTGATGGCCTGGGATTGTTATGGATTGCCAACGGTGCCAATTATGACAAAGTTAGTCAACTTCTATATAGTCCCCAAAGACTTTAGCAACGGATACCAGTAGAAGATATTAATGAAGACAAGGCTGAATATCAGTCAAATCCGAAGTCGATCAAACCAATTTCCACTCACAAACGGATTTGCAAGAGGAAACCTGTACAATGGCCTGCAATACGCACTACCCTGCAAATCCGTTTTGCCCCAAAGCGGCAGAATGGCCACGGAAGCGCTTCCGGCAGGGGTCTCGGCCTGCAAGGCAGAACAGGTTTGCGGCGGCAGGACGGCCACAATGCACTGTAGTGAGGGATGACGTGCAATCCTGTTTTGGGGGAAGCGGCAGAATAGCCACGGAAGC
>CAYMOB010000007.1:0-89696 GCA_964391955.1 uncultured Muribaculaceae bacterium
CATCACTTATAAATTCAAATTAAAATAGAGACACTTATATATTCATTTAAATTATTATTATTTAATGGCGTGAGCCAAGTACATTATGGAAGAGAATTTCAATGGTGGTCAGGAGAGCCACGAAGAGCGTAGGGATTACGCTAACGAAGGATCAAAAACAGGTTACTCATCAGAAGGCAGGAAACTTAGGCCGAGAAGGAAAGTCTCGCCTGCCGCATCATCTTCAGCGGAAGGAGACTACAAGTCTTACGACAATCACAGAAGCTACTCCGGAGACAACCGTGGTGGATATGGCCAGCGCGGCGGTGGCTACCAGAGCCGCGGAGTCAATGGAAGGGGAGGATATTCCTCTGACCGCAGGAGCTACGGCAACGGTAGCTCAGACGGAGAGGAGAGAAGGCCTTACTACAGGCAGAACCGTCCATCCTACGGCGAGGGTCGTCCGTCTTACGGACAGCGCAGAAGCTACGGAGAGAGCGCCGAGGGCGGAGAGAGAAGAAACTCATCTTTCGGCCGTCCTTCATTCGGTGAGGGACGTCCGGCATACGGACAGCGCAGAAGCTACGGCAGCGCTGACGGAGAGGAAAAAAAACCATATTACAGACAGAACCGTCCATCCTACGGCGAGAGTCGTCCGTCTTACGGACAGCGCAGAAGCTACGGAGAGAACTCCGAGGGCGGAGAGAGAAGAAACTCATCTTTCGGCCGTCCTTCGTTCGGTGAGGGACGTCCGGCATACGGACAGCGCAGGAGCTACGGAGCCGGTCAGGAAGGCGGAGACAGAAAACCGTCATTCCCAAGAAAGCCGGGTTTCGGGACTAAGCAAGGTGGCTTCTCAGCAGGCAAGGGAGGTGTCCATCAGGGACCGAGGAAGTTTGGACGCAAGGACGAGCCGCACTTCACCGAAGCAGACGAGGCCGGAATCAACAAAATGCTTTCAAGGAAGCCTCAGGTCGATTCCGCACTGTCCGACAACGACAATGTTCCTACTCCTATCAAGGAAGAGATACGTCTCAACAAGTTCATCGCCAACTCTGGAGTCTGCTCGCGCCGCGAGGCCGACAATTTCATCCAGGCCGGTGTCGTGACCGTCAACGGAGTGGTCGTGACTGAACTTGGAACGAAAGTAAACGTCATCAATGATGACATCCGTTTCAACGGAGAGAGACTCAAGGGCGAGGAGAAGGTCTATATCGTGATGAACAAGCCAAAAGGCTTTGTCACCAGTGCCAGCGATCCTCACGCCGAGAAAACGGTGATGGATCTGCTGAAAGGCTGCAAGCTCCGCGTGTTCCCGGTCGGAAGACTTGACAAGAACACCACCGGAGTTCTGATGTTCACCAATGACGGAGAAATCGCGGAACAGCTGACCCACCCTTCCTACAACAAGAAGAAGATCTATCAGGTCATCCTCGACAAACCACTTGAGGAAGCTGACAAGGAAAAGATTCTCACCGAGGGACTTAATCTCAATGACGGCAACATCAAGGCAGACGAGCTGGAGTACATCGACGCTTCCGACCACAGATGCCTCGGAATCGAGATCCACTCAGGCAAGAACAGGATTGTCAGAAGGATTTTCGAATCTCTCGGCTACGATGTAAGGGCGCTCGACAGAGTCTATTTCGCCGGTCTGACCAAGAAGGGACTCAAGAAAGGAGAGTGGAGATACCTCAGCGAGGGCGAGGTTAATGTCCTCAAGATGGGGGCCTATGTATAATAAGGAGAAACACACGGAACACAGAGCGGGATTTGTCAACATCATCGGTAATCCGAATGTTGGCAAATCCACGCTTATGAATGCGTTGGTCGGTGAGAAGCTGTCCATCGTCACGGCCAAGGCGCAGACCACAAGGCACAGGATTATGGGAATCGTCAACACGGACGATTGCCAGATTGTCTATTCGGACACTCCCGGTATGCTCAAACCGAACTACCGCCTTCAGGAGGACATGATGAAATTCGTGGATGCCGCCATCGGTGACGCCGACATCATCCTCTACGTGACGGACGTGGTTGAAAAGAGCGACAAGAACATTGAATATATTGAAAAGCTCCGGAAGCTACGCTGCCCGGTGGTGGTTGTCATAAACAAGATCGACATCAGCGAGCAGAAGGATGTCACAGACCTGATCACCTACTGGCAGGAACAGCTCCCCGAGGCGCTCGTCATTCCTGTGTCAGCGAAGGAAAGGTTCAACCTTGAAAGCGTGCTGAACGCGGTGATGAGCAAGCTTCCGGTAGCTCCGCCATGGTTCGACAAAGACCTGTTCACTGACAAGAACCTGAGGTTCTTTGCCTCGGAGATTATCAGGGAAAAGATTCTTGAGAACTACAGCCAGGAGGTTCCGTACAGCTGTGAGGTTGCGATAGAGGCATTCAAGGAAGGCAGCGACAGGTACGAGATCAGCGCCGTGATCTACGTGATGCGCGACTCCCAGAAGGGAATCCTCATCGGCAAAGGCGGTGCGGCGCTCAAGAAGACAGGTACCGAGGCGAGATTAGAGATGGAAGATTTCTTCCAGAAGAAAGTATTCCTTCAGCTTTTCGTAAAAGTCAATCCGGACTGGAGGGAAAACCGCAAGGAACTCCGCAAGTTCGGTTACGAGGAATAATCAAAAGCATTTAAAAACAACATCTGAATATGGCAGAGTGGGATGACATAGAGACTCCGGAAGGAGAAGAGGGAAACGAGGAACTGAACGAGACTCCGATTGGCGAGACATCGGCGGCCTCGTCAGGGAAATACGACAAGCTGTTGAGTTCCGACAGCAGAAAGTACAAGCTTTCCGGAATGTTCAAGGACTGGTTCCTTGACTATTCTTCCTATGTCATTCTGCAAAGAGCCGTGCCTCACATCGTTGACGGGCTCAAACCCGTACAGCGCCGTGTGCTTCACGCGATGTTCCGGATGGATGACGGGAGCTACACGAAGGTGGCCAACATTGTCGGCCAGGCTATGCAGTACCACCCGCACGGAGACCAGTCCATCCTCGGGGCGCTCGTTCAGCTCGGCCAGAAAGGTCTTTTGATCGACTGTCAGGGTAACTGGGGAAATATCCTGACCGGCGACAGCAACGCCGCCCCGCGTTACATAGAGGCGCGCCTGAGCAAATTCGCGAAAGAGGTTGTCTTCGACCCGAAGATCACCAAATGGATGACATCCTATGACGGCCGCAACCAGGAGCCTACCGAACTTCCGGTACGATTCCCGCTTCTGCTGGCCCAGGGCACAGAAGGAATCGCCGTCGGGATGGCCTCGAAGATTCTTCCGCACAACTTCAACGAGTTGATAGACGCTTCCGTAAGCATTCTCAAAGGCGAGGATTTCACAATCTACCCCGACTTCCCCACAGGAGGTTCGGCTGATTGCAGCAACTACAAGGACGGAGCGAGGGGCGGCAGCGTGAAAGTGCGCGCCAAAATAGAGAAAATCGACAAGAACACGGTAGCAATCACAGAGATTCCTTACGGAAAGACATCCCACATCCTGATCGACTCGATTCTCAAGGCCAAGGACAAAGGCAAAATCAAAATCAAGAAGATTGAGGATATGACCACGGAGAAGGTGGAGATTGTCATCCATCTCCCGAACGACGTTTCTCCGGACAAGACCATCGACGCTCTCTATGCGTTCACGGACTGCGAGTGCAACATCGCTCCTAACGCCTGCGTCATTGTGGACAACAAGCCGCAGTTCCTCTCCGTCAAGGACATCCTTATCTACGACACAAACCACACAAGAGACCTTCTCAAATGGCAGCTGGAAATCAGGCTCGCCGAGCTTGAGGATCAGTGGCACTACACTTCCCTCGAAAGGATATTCTTTGAGAACAAGGTCTACAAGATTCTGGAACAGAATCAGATAAGCTGGGAACAGCAACTGGAAGACGTGTTCGCCGAGATGAAGACCTATCAGGACATTCTCCGCCGCGAAATCGGGATGGAGGACATCGAGAAGCTCGTGGAGAAGCCTGTGCGCAAGATTTCCAGGTTCGACACCAAGGCGATAGACGATAAGATCGCCTCCATCGAATCCGAGATGAAAAGCGTCAAGGACAACATCGATCATATCACCGAGTACACAATCAACTGGTTCGTGAACCTCAAGGCGAAGTACGGGAAGCCTTTCGTCCGTCAGACCGAGATTTCGGCGTTCGAAAGCATCGCCGTCACCAAGGTGGTAAGCAATAACGCCAAGCTCTACGCCAACTACGAGGAAGGGTTCGTGGGGCTGTCGATGAAGAAAGACGACAACGGCGTCTATGTCTGCGACTGCTCGGATCTCTCGGAAATCATCGTGATCGGCAAGGACGGCAAGTACCGGATCACGAAAGTCACCGACAAGGCATTCTTCTGGAAAGACCTGCTCTACGTGGGAGTCTTCAACAGAGGAGACAGCAGAACCATCTACAACGTCATCTACCGCGAGGGAAAGAGCAGCGTATCCTATGCCAAGCGCTTCGCCATCACCAGCGTCACAAGAGACAAGGACTACGACATCACCACCGGCGAGGAGGGTTCCAAAATCCTCTGGTTCACCGTCAACCACAACGGCGAGGCGGAGTCTGTGCGGATATACCTGCGTCCTCGTCCGAAACTGAAGAAGACGCAGTTTGAATATGACTTCTCCACCCTTGCGATCAAGGGCAAGGGTTCAAGGGGCAATCTTGTCTCCAAGAACCCTATCGCCAGAATCCAGCTGAAGTCCAAAGGTGTCTCCACTATCGGAGGAAAGGACATCTGGTACGACGCAGACATCCAGAAACTAAACGACGAGCAGCGCGGCCAATACCTCGGAGAGTTCGGGCCGGAGGACAAAGTCCTGGCGATTTTCAAGGACGGGACATTCTACACGACCTCGTTCGATGTCTCCAACCGCTATCAGGGAGAAGTCATCAGAATCGAAAAGTTCGATCCGAACAAGACCTACACCGTCCTTTACTACGACGGTTCGGCCAAAGCGTTCTACGTCAAGAGATTCAGCTTCGTCCCGAGCGACAACACTCCTCTGCCTTTCATCGCTACGGGAAGCAAGTCCCATCTTGTGGACATCTCGGACGACAGGCATCCACAGCTACAGGTCATATTCGGAGGCAAACACGATCACCGCGACCCTGAGAACATAGATGCCGAGGAATACATAGCAAAGAAGGGCTACACAGCAAAGGGAAAGAAGTGCCATCAGTACGACCTCAAGGAAGTCAGGTTCATCGAGCCGCTCCGCAAGCCGGAGGATGACATCGAGGAAGAGCCGTTTGACATCATAGAGCCGATAGGGCAGGATGACGAGACCCCGACCGGCGGAGACACGGCAATCGATTCACCCACAGACACATCCGGAAGCCGTACCGGAGCCGCCAGCCTTTTGGACACGGACGACATTCCTGACATCGATGACATCGATGAGCCGACCCTTTTTTAGGAGTATCCCGTCATAGGAACACATATTGCTCCCGGTGGCGGAACATCTTTCATAACGTTACACTGCAAAAGCGGCCGGCAGCCGATGCTGATAGAATGAAGGACATATCATTGATAGGTTTTATGGGTTGCGGGAAAAGCAGCGTCGGCAAAGAGCTTGCGGCGCTGCTCCCCGAATGGTGTCTTATAGACCTCGACACCTACATCGAGGAAAAGCAGGGCAAAAGCATTCCCGAAATATTCAATGAATATGGCGAAACGGCTTTCCGCCGGATGGAGTTGGAGGCCCTGAAGGTAATATTCAGTGACGCAAGTCGTCCGCGCGCTATCATATCCCTCGGTGGAGGGACTGTGACATCGGAGGAATGCCGCCGTCTGATCCGCAGTCACACCGAATGTTTCTATCTCCGCGCCACCACCGACACCCTCCTCGGCAATCTCGAAGGCCATTCCGCAGGCCGACCGATGCTTACATCCACGTCCAGTCCGGTCTCAGATTCCGTTCAGCCCGCCGGGTCAAAGACTGTCTCCGGGGCTGTCGAAACGCACTGTCACACACCAAATCCAGCCGCTTCCGCAAGCCCGGCGACCGTAGGCATATTCACTGAAAGAGAGGCACTTCGCCAAAGAATCGAGGCTCTTATGCGCACCCGCTCGCCTCAGTACCTCGCCACCGCCCACCACATAATCGACATCGACGGCCAGACCTTCGCTGAGATTGCCGCACAGATTGCCCCACAAGTCAGACCGGACATTTTCCCATAACGCAGTACCACGACAGAATTGCACCACAAAGCCCACCCACGTGCTTCTAATGGAGTGCTCCTTGAAAAACTGTCAGCCAAAACAGGCAAAAGCGCAGTTTTCCAGAACAGAATTTCAATCCGAGACACCTCCACGCCCTCTTTCCTGCAAATCTGGAATCAGCAACCGAGCTCACCGATCGAGGGCCTACAAAGATCAAGCGCCAATCAAAACAACTAAGGAACAACCGGGAGCAAACAGTAGCATCCTTCATTAAAATATGCGCGATCTTGCCCAAATTAGCGACCGCCGACATTTTCAATAACGCCAGCATTATAGCTTATCGAATAATGAAGAAAGCCACAACACTACTCATTATCACCCTGATGTACACCTCTTGCAACATTCGGCGCAACGTCGGTGGCCAGGGCCAGGCCGGGTACGAGATATTGGAATATTCCGTCAGGAATGGAACCGGAGAGGATTATTATCCAACGAAACCGCTGATTTGCGATGACGAGCGGTCGGGCATAAGCAAGCAAAGGACAAACGACTGACGGAGATACAAGCAATACGGATAATACTTCTCAAACAGCTAAGGGAAGGAGAAATTGATAACATTCAGTACAAACGCGAGTGAACGCCTTTGCATAAAGAGAAGGATGGTCTTACATACGAGTCCAATAAGTTTATAGATGACAAATTGAGGTTACTATTCCCTAACGATGGAATATCTCGGTATGAAAAAGTGAAAGATTTCCTAGAAAAGTTAAAAGATGATGGTTTCACTGCCATATCCGCTCATCAACAACATTAAAATTCATTTTTCTCATTAACTTTTTCCAGCTTTGCGCTACTTATATGTAGATTACAACACAAATGACAAGAACTGAAATCGAACATATACTGTCCACACAGCGTGGGAAATTAATCAAAATGGCACGGAGCTTCATAAAAGCATCAGATAGGGCCGCGGATGCCGAAGACATAGTCCAGGAGGCACTTACCGAACTATGGATGCTCTTTGAATCCGGCTACAGGATACGCAATGCAGAGGCACTGGCCGTGAAAATCACCAAAACCGTTTGCGTAAGGCATTACCGTAGACAAAAGTTCCAAACCACAGCCATCGACGGGATAGATATTTCCGGAGGGACACCCGCAAGCGAGAGAGTGGAGACGCAGGAAGCGATTGATACACGGAATTATATATGGCCGCATCTCAGCGAAACCCAGCAACGATACCTGCAAATGAGGGATGAAGAGGCTATGACACTCGACGAAATAGCAGACGCTACAGGTCATCCGAAATCAAGCATCAAAGCAACCATCTCACAGGCGAGAAAAACAATGAATGAACTTTTAGCAAAGATGTCAAAATGAACAGAGAATACAGAAAAACATTGATAGAGAGATACCTCAATGCCGAGTCTTCCTTGGAGGAAGATTTGATGCTGGCAGAATGGTTCTCAGTCAACGAATCCGAATCAGACGAAGAATCTGTCAGGAAACTCATCCTTGCAGAATACCCCGAGGCATCCTACAACACGGCTGGAAAGGAATTCGACGCCATTGTCTCAAAAGCCGACAGACGCTCACGCATAATGAGATGGTCCTTCAGTTTCGCAGCCGGAGCAGCAATCGTCATCAGCCTGGGAATCATCTTCGCCAACCGGAGAACCTGCGATTTCAACTGTCTGGAAATCGCCCAGGGCATAGAACAAATAATCTCTCTAAATATGGACAATGTTGAGAACATCACCGCCCGTCCAAAAGGGAGCAATGTGATTATCAAGGCTTTGATGAAGGATGGCAGCACCTGCTCCTATCTGATGAGCAAGGACACCGGGACATCGGCTGCCTCAATCACGGCAATGAGCAAATAGTCCGGTAATATTCAATAACTTAATAACATTCTTATGCTTACATCCATTTTAAGCGCAGTATGCGCTCTCGCCATTGGCGGAAACACAATCACAAACCAGACTGACACTCTGAACGTTTATATAATCAACGGAGAGAAAGTCGAGAATTTTGACGGCAGCCAGCTCGTAGGCAAGACCATCAGTGACTACAAGACAATGACTGCATCAGGCACCAGTAACGGGATTACATCGGTAACTAAAATGCACGTAATCTCAACTGACGGAAATTCAGTCAAATCTGTGACCAATTCCAGTTATTTACTCTCCACTAACGGCGAGATTTCCAAAATATCAATTGTTGGAGTAAATGGAAAGCATTCTGCCGCTGATATTCAAACCAAAGAAGGGGCTAAAGAAAAAGAAATGGAGATATTTGTCAATGGCAAGAAATCGACTAAGGCTGATTTGAGCGGAATACTGCCTGAAAGAATAGCCTCTATGACAGTTTATCGCGCCGGAAGCCCGGACGCGGCAAAATACACCGACGACAAAGAAAAGAATGTCCTCATTGTGGAATTGAAGAATAAATGAAATTATTTCTGTCCGATAAAACTTTTTAGAATACGATAAAAATTAGGACTGATTCCATTTGCAGGAGTCAGTCCTTTTGGGTTATTTTGCTGTCGCCAAACAAAACCAAATAACCATGCGCAAAAATAGTCATTTTAGTGGACAGCAATAATAAACTATAACAAGTATTTTCATTTTAATCATATATCAAAAAGGATTTGCGAAAATGAACGATAAGATTATCAACAACTTGGAAGGATTCCTCTAATCACAAGTATTGTTAGAAGCTTATCAGTTTAACAACTGCCGCTTTCAAATCCCATCCTGAAGCATATATTGAAGGAAGAATTCTCCAATTGGATATGATAGACAAACTCAAAATAGTCACAACTATCAAATTCAAGGACATCATCTCACGATTAGGGCGTGAGCAAGTCGCTGCTATCGTCAGTGCTCAAATAAGATACTACATAAAGTATCCGAGTGATGCGAGCGATGGTGGCAAGAATTGGGAAAAAGGATACGATTCAGGCGGGAATTGGATCTGTGACAATCTTGTAATTGACAGCGGTACTCTATACTGTTCTCTTCGCGACGAGAGCAGAAATGGGGTGACTGTCAAAAGTGGCCGGATTATGCCATCAACAGATTATGGTACGACTTGGAAGGATCTGTTTCTTTTAGACGCGGAAGTCAGACAACCGCTGGTCACAAACCGAATCATAGGAGTCCAACTATATTCTGCATCGGGAAATAAATAACGAAAACAACAGAAATCCGCAGAAAACAAGCCTTTTTAAAATTCGCCATTATAAAGCGACATATCAACAACTTACAAGCATATAACTCGCCAAACACATTTTCACCCGATTTCATCAGAACCCGATTAGGGGGACAATTTAACTTGTTTTTGTCCCCGTAATTCCTACCTTTGTCATAACAAATAACACGGAAAGCTTATGGCATCGGTCACACTATCCCTCTCCGCCCGGAGCAACAAAGACACAGGCAAATCAGAAATCCTGCTTCGCTACCGCAACACACGCGAAGTGGCACTCCGCGCCCACACCCGCACATTCATCCTTCCGAAATTCTTCATTGACGGAGAAATCGTCATCAAGAACCGCATCATAAACCAGGAAGTCCATGAAGCCCAGCAGGCGAAAGCCCAGATAGAACGAATAGTCACCCACCTGATTGAAAAAGGCAACGACAAGCTCATCTCAGACTTCACCCAAGACTGGGCGCAAGACACCATCGACCGTCTCCTCTACCCCGAAAACTACAAAACCACGGACAGCGGCGAACTCGACTTCCTCGACAAAACCGAAGACTTCCTCAAATACAAGAAGATTTCATACCAGCGCCACAAAAGCTATAGGACAATCTTCAGCATCATACACAGATACGAACTCTACACCGGCAAGCAGATCAGTCTTGACAAAGCGACAGCCGACACACTCATCGGAATCGAAGACTTCTTCCGCAACGAGCACAAGCTCTTCGAACCGTCCAAGACCAAATACCGCACAGTCCTCAAGCCCGTCAGAAAATACAAATACGCCTGGGACAATTCCGAACACGAGCGCACACCATTAAAACGCAGCGACAACGCCATAGTCACCTACATGAGCGCAGTAAGAGCCTATTGGCGCTGGTGCATCGACATGGGCTACACCCAGAACAACCCATTCTGCAAATACTCCGTAGGTTCACAGAAATACGGCAGATAGAGTACACGAACAAGAAGGCTGCCGGTTTCAAGCTCCATATGGGAAATGAGACATATCTATGGATAGGATTCCTCAAGATGGTGAACGAACGCATTCTTGACGCGACAGACAGCGAAGACAAGCAGATGGGAGAGTTTTTCATCAAAGGCGACGATAAAGGAAACATCTCCGAAGATAATTACAAAAACAAAGTGATGTTCTACATCTGGAACGATGTCTGCAAAGACCACTACACCGCACGCAGGCCTAACAGCAAGTTCTTCATGAAACTTGCCAATCCTCAGGAAGGAGAAAAAGAATACTTCACATTCGTGGACCTTTTCGACAATGAGCGGAACAAGGACTCCCGCCTCCTAAAGGAATTCATACTGTTCCTCGAAAAGAAATACCTCGAAGACCACACCTCCGCACCGCTTGACGAAGAGACGGGACACATTGATTGGGTAAAGCACCTTTCCCTGCCGGCACCGGATGATTCCTGCAACGAATAATCCCCTTCCGTCCGATGCGCATCTATTTTGAAAATTATCCGTACCCTTCCTCCGAAGTGAAACCATACCTCGGAGCGATGCACTTTTTGCTGAATGACGAAGACATTACCTCCGACAAGCAGCAGATTGGCCGCATCGGATATCTGTTCGTCTCAAACGGCGAATACAACGAGCCTATATTCATACTCCCGAAGTCCTTTCTGATAAAGGACGATGACGGCAGATACACAGTGCTCGGCATCCCTGATGTCCACCCCGAAGATGTGATAGACACAGACAACGAGAACAACCCACTCTAAGTATTGGGGAAAGAGACTCTGATTCCGGAGCTTGGCCTCTGGCTGTATCGCGCACTCAACCGCTTCCGGAACGAAAACCAAGGTACTCCTATCGGCCTTGAGGCAGAACTTGACGCGATGCTCCCGGAAGAGGACTCCCGCGACAAGGACTTTCTCAGCACGGTACTGGAGCTGATTGACTTCCTCAAAGAACACCGGAACCTGTTCACCCAGATAAGCCTCATCAACCATAGCGGCAGGAACAAGATAGACTGGCCAAAGACTGTCACCGGAGACCCGTTCTACGAAAACGGAGAGCCTTGGTATCTTGACCCGGCCATCAAAGAAAAGGCCGTCAACATAGATGACAGGCTGATAGTGCTCTACTATTCCGTGCTGAAATACCTGCGTGACAAATACAAGTTTCCGATTGACCTCGGAGAAGTTCCCTACCAGCTGCTGCCCATCACAGAAATACAGCAGATGCTGGAAAACGGCACAGGAAGCAAGGAGATGAAACGCATCCGCCACAAGTATTTCCGAGATGACCTCAAACATCTCTGGAGTCTTCTGGACTCATTCTTTACGCACAACACCTCTGACGATGACAGAGACGAACGCAAAGAATACCTGCTCATAAAGAAAGTGGAAGTCTTCTTCGAGAAAATGATAGACGCCATCATCAGCGACCCGACCGGAGTAGAAGCCCTCAAGAACCAGCCGGACGGCAAGCTCATAGACCACATCTTCAGATACACCTCGCTTGTAGGGAAACTCTCCGACATCTACTACATCGGGGACAGCAAATACTATATGGACGGCAACAATCCTGAAGGTGTAGCTCTCTACAAGCAGTTTACCTACGCCAGAAACGCCATCCAGTTCCATATCGAGAAACTGTACCTCGAAAACAGAAAGCCGGCCGTGCCTATCCGGAAAGGAGACATCCGCTACCGGGACACCCTCACCGAAGGGTACAACATCACCCCGAACTTCTTCATCCGCAGCAGAGTCACAAAAGATGACGCGACATACGATTCGCCTGCGCTCATGATGACCGAATGGGACAAATCCAAAGGCCAGAAGTATCCGAAGACCAACAAGCACTTCGAAGACAGGCTCTTCGACCGCGACACGCTGCTTCTTCGTGAATTCAGCATCAACTTTCTTTTCGTCATAGCTGCATACGCCGGCTACGAAGACACATATTGGGCGTCAGAAATCCGCACGACAATCCGCGACAGCTTCATCAGAAGCATTGATGAGGAATACTCCTTCTATATACTGACTCCGGACAATGCAATAGGTACCGTCAAGTTCAACTTCCTCTATTCGGAATGGACACGGGGAAAGATCTACACGATAGACGAAACCGGAGAACATTTCATCCTCGCTTTCGAAAAGAGCCGCAAGGGGCAAGAAGATCTTGAAGCATTCAAATCCGCAAAACTGAGGTCAGCCGAAACCGGAGAAGAGGTCACATACACCATCTCCCCCACCACCCTTGAAGCGCTTGACTCCTGACTGCAAAGTCACATCACAGAAATCATTAAATTTGCATGACCAAGATTATGGACACTAAAGACAGACATATCATAGAGTTGAGCACAGACAGTCGCCTTGTCGCAGACATCCTCCAGATTGTCAGCGACGGCAGGGACAGAGCCTATGCGGCCGTCAATGTCTCCATGGTAGAAACATACTGGAATGTGGGACGAAGGATAGTTCAGGAAGAGCAGAAGGGCGAACTGCGTGCCGAATATGGAACGCAGCTCCTGAAAAGGCTGTCCGCAAGGCTGACCAAAGAACTCGGCAAGGGATTCACAGAGAGAAACTTGCGCAACTTCCGTTCCTTCTACCTCCAATTCCCGGATTATGAGATTTGGCACGCACGCGTGCCGAATCTCACATGGACTCACTTCCGCTCACTTCTTTCGGTAGAAAACAAAGAAGCCAGGTATTGGTATATGAACGAGTCCGCATCCGAGAACTGGAGTTCACGCACTCTCGACCGCAACATAGGCTCACAGTACTACTTCCGTCTCCTTCAGTCCCAACACAAGGAACCTGTCATCCGCGAGATGCAGCAGAATACAGCCGATTATCAGAAAGACAAGCACGAGTTCATCAAGAATCCCGTCGTGGCCGAATTCCTCGGGCTTTCCAGCAACATTGACTATACGGAATCCAACCTCGAAAGCTCCATACTGACACATATCCAGAAATTCCTGCTCGAACTCGGCAAAGGCTACGCATTTGTCGCACGCCAGCAGCACATAAGCACAGACGTCGGAGACTTCTACATAGACCTCGTCTTCTACAACTACCTGCTGAAAGCCTTTCTGCTCATTGACCTCAAGACCACGAAAATCACCCACCAAGATGTCGGGCAGATGGACATGTATGTGCGGATGTACGATGACCTCAAACGCACCGAAGGCGACAACCCCACCATCGGTCTGATTCTCTGCTCCGAGACAAGCAAGGACATCGCGAAATACTCCGTACTCCACGAAAATCCCCAGCTCTTCGCTACCAAATACCTCACATACCTCCCGTCCGAAGAAGACCTCAGGCGCGAAATCGAAGCCCAAAAAGAAATCTTCCAGATTCAGCAGGGCGAGAAGAAATAGAACTACATTCACTTGCTCCGCTTTGCTGAATAGGGTTAACCTTAGATGCTTCTATTGTTTACATTGTAAAAGTCACAACCACATATGTCATATTTAACTCCAGAAATTGGCGAACAGCTTTCTGTTCAAATTACAAATAAGAATGCCCAATATGGAATCTTTGTCAGTACCCCAAACGGTATTTCAGGACTTGTCCGTAAAGCAAGTATTTCATGGAGTCACCAGAATAAGTTCTTTGATATTCTTCGCGTCGGGGACTATATTCAAGTACTGGTCAAGAATGTGCATCTTGATGGAAAGTTAGAACTGAGTAGGAAAGAGGCATACAAAAATCCACGTAAATTGCTATCTGGAATGATATTGAAAGGAATTGTGGATACTGTTGAAAGCTATGGCCTTTTAATTAGATTTGATGCCTTTATCGGACTTGCTCCTTGGAAAGAATTAAGTTCGACGCACTATAAGTCAGGTGACGATATTATTTGTGTAGTGAAAAATGTGCGAGTTGATGAAACTGGATTGACAAAAGTCACTTTAAGTACATATCCGCTTCATTCCATATTTGCACAAACGCATAATATTGGAGAAAGAATTAGTGCAAAGTATATTGACCAGAAGGCAGGCGCTCAAATCCCTACCGCAATCATCTCTGTTGAGGATTTGTTTTTAATTGAGGTCACAGAACGATATTTCATTGAACCTTATAAGACCAAACTTATCTCCGACAGTCTCGTCCCCGGCCAAATGCTTGAGTTCGTTTACAGCAAGTATAACGAGAAGCATTCGTCAGTATGGCTAGACATGCGCCCTATTGAAAAAGAGAATGAACGCATTAAAATGGAAGAAATCCGCAATAGTCTTCACCATGGAGATATCATTATGGGTGAAGTGAAATATGTTGACGATAAAATAGCTAAGGTAGAGATTATTGACTCTGGTTTAGTTGTAATAATCTCAAGGGATGAGCTTTCCCCGAATAAAGTTCTTAGAGCGAGTGACGAAGTGTTTGTTGGAGAGCATATTAAAATTGTATATACTGGTATTGATGAGCAAAACAAGGTGCAGTTCAGCAGACGGTATATCATAAAAGATAGGTATGAAGAAAAACTGTATACACTTCCATTGATGGAACTCTTGGAAACGATGGACATACAGACCAATTGCTTTATTGGAAAAGTCATCTCTATCAACGGTACCTATTTCTTTACGGAAATGATGACGTACTCTGAGTCTGATAGCGAGGTAAGCGGGAAACTGTTGATAGATCCGACAAACGGGAAAAACATCCTTGTCCGCTCGGATAATAGATTGAGGAATCTCCTAATTGAAGGTAAGTACTACAAAGTCGAAATCAGTTTACCTTCTTCCGAATTTCGCCATAAAGAGGGAACCCCTTACATCTTTTCGGTATCTTCGCCAACTCTACAAGAGGTTCCGAATCCATATAAGGAAGCTGTTGATTTATCTTTCAAGCAGCACACAAGTCCCAATACAAATACAAGTGTAGCAAATCTCCTTGACGAAGTCGGTCAAAATCTATATACTAGTAAAAAGAGGATGTTCTTTGAACTTCTTCAAAATGCGGATGATGCGGCTGGGCAAAATGGCGTAAAGGTCAAGATTCAATTGGACGGCAAACACTTCCTTCTGACGCACGACGGCTACTCTTTCAATAGGCATGATTTTGAATCAATTACATCTGCAGCTAAAAGTACGAAAGCTGCGAGCAGGAAGAAAACAGGATACAAGGGTATCGGTTTTAAATCCGTGTTTACCAACTCCGAGTCAGTCTATATCCAAAGCTCAGGATTCCGCTTTAGCTTCAATAAGAGTCTTGATATTTACAATGATTTCGATCGTTTTTACTTTCTAGTAAACGACATTGAGCACGATCAGGAAAAACAAGCAAATTTTATTCACAAATACGAAAAATTCAAAAGGGAATTCAAGGGAGTCAAGGATATACCTTGGCAATTGCTTCCCATTTGGTCTGATACTATAGACTTTGATAAAAATCACACAATATGGAGCGATAGAGAAAATGTCTGCATTGCTCTCCAAATGGATGAGAGGACATTGTCTGAGTATGCCCAAGCCATCGAAGAAGTTTTCAGCGAACCGAGATTCATGCTATTTCTTAGACGAACCAATCGAATCCAACTTATTCAGGATGGAAATTGTCGCACGATTCAGAAAAACATATCCGATAATGGTGAGTATATTTCTTTGGTGAATTCTTTTGATAAAAACAAGAGAAGCGAAAATTACAAGATTTATACAAAGACCGGGATTGAGGTTAGCGATAAAGCATTTGAGTATTCAGGTGTCTTGGTTAAGCGCAAAGAGAGAAAGAATAATCGGGGCGAGATTGAAAATTATTTCATCCGATTAGATGCAAATGGCATCGAACAATCCGAGGTTCCTGGAATCCCAGATAGAATTGCGTCCACAAACGACACATCATTTTCTTTTGCCATTCCACTTGATGCTGATGGACACATAAAGCCAATTGACAACAACGTTCTCTCACTCTACGCCTATCTACCAATGAATGAGCATAGATTTAGATTCCCGTTCTTTATCAATGCAGACTTTATCCCTAAATCAGACCGTGAAGGCGTTCAAAGCGACAATCCATGGAATCACTTCCTATTTTACAACATCGGAAAGACTATCGTATCCATGGTTGAATGGACGGCTTCAATTGATGAACCAAACTATTTGAACCTTCTCCCGCAAAAGGAATTCGAGTCTACGGGACAGGACACATATGCTCTCATTGAATCCTTCAATAAGGGGTATACTGCTGCATTATCACAGTCAAAGTTTATCATTAACGACAAAGAAGAACTTGTTGGAACGAATGATATTATTCTTGATAAATCCTCTCTTGCAGAAACACTTGGCCACGAAAATTTCTATAAGATAACAAGTACAGCGAAGCGACTTCCTCATAAGAATTTAAATGTTGGCATATTGGAGAAGTCTATTTTCAAAATAGAAAGGACATCTAGCGCTGATATTGCAAAGATTCTTCAGAGTAAACCGGATCAAATACTCTCATGGATAACTTCAGCGACTGAGAAAGAACGAAACAATTTCTACATGTGGCTTACCGAAAACGAAGATACAATTGGACTAATTCCAAATATTCCGTCCATATTGTTTGGCAACCAATGGGTGTCGTATCATTCTGCTATAAATACTAGCGGGACAGTAATAATTACTGAAAAAACATTGGGAATAAAGGATATCCTTATTCAGTTAGGGTATCTATGTTCCGATACCGTTCTTGAGCAGCATCCACTGAAAGACTATTTGCAAAAGCAAGACGAGAAAGTGCTTTTCTCGTCAATCACTTCATCCAATACAGCCGCCCTTACTTACACCAGCCGATTGCGGCTATTTAATGCGACTAAGCAATTTGAAGGGATTGGTGACGATACACTTAAAAAGTGGTCACTCTTCAAGAATGCTCAGGGAGAATACACACCATTATGCAAAATGTGCCCCTTCAGCAATTCATTACCGAACTGGCTTAAGGACTATATGATTGCTAACGACGAATATAACTCATGCCTGAATTCGTACTTGATAAGCAGTGAATCAATCTATTCGTCAATTGTTGAAAATAACATAGACCAGATATTAAGCCATGTTGACGTATATACAGTATATCAATCCTTTAGACAAAATTGGAGACATTCCTTCACCCAGACACTGATAAACAAAAGAGTTGCCGGCATTCTTCCAATTGTTGAGCAAGAAGATTCTGCAACGAAAGAGCAATTCATAAAGGCATACGGCTCATTTGACTTAAACAGTACTAGTGTATATACAGCCGAAAGTGAGCATTACCGACTAATCAAAATTGCAGCCGAGAGTCCTGTTTCATCAAAACATCTTAGATCAATAATCAAAGTTGACGGAATTCCACTGTCGGACATTACATTAAAAGACGAGTTCGGGATTGTATTGAATGACATTCGATATTCATTCTCGCTATCATCGGTGCTGCCAGCCCACATAGATTCATCGAAACTCGCGACCATAACTGATAAGTTTTCCTCAATTGTCGGATATGAGAATGTGTTTTCTCAAACTGAAGCTTCCGCGTCTTGGGTGAAATCGGAATTGATGTCTTATATTTCGAAGCAATATGGAACTCCTCATTTTACGGCGATACAATATTGCTTCATGATGTTGTATTACAAGAGTCTAGGCCATAGTTCTCTTGATACAAACACAAGGAGGTATGTTGACACCTCAGATACAACGGTATTCAAGGATATTCTAAACAAGTGTCTTGATATGAAAGTGGGAGACACCCTCCGCACCTTCATTAACGACCAATATATAAATTATTCTTTCGGCAGATTATCTGGACGGTATATTGATTGTGAAGACTATACCCTCCCAGAAGAAAGGATTCAAGGCTTTGTCTCTGAATGGGCAAATACAGTTGAGAAGAAGTCATTCTTGACAATGCTTGGCGTACATAACGAAACAAGTGATGAGATTCAACGCCGAAAATCATTTAAGGACAATAGATTGGATGACATTTGGGGGATTTCTTCGCCAACCACAATCAATACCTTCCTTTCGTGGGTTAAAACAACAGAGTCTTTGCCTATAAACACAGACAATAAAGTCTGCATCCTAAAGAATTTATTCGCCAAGATAAACATCCATCTCGATCATCAAGAGAGTGACTTTTCTTCAGCTCAAGAATGGTCGGACGATAAATATATCACTTGGAAAGCGACACATACTACCAGAATATACCTTATTGACGGAGAAATGCCTTATCGTGGAGTCTATTCTGGTGTAGTATTATTCAACGGAAAAGAGAATAATTCTATTGTGTTCAATGACTCTAAGCATATTTATATCAATAAGAATATTGAGCCTGAGGTCGTATTGGCAGATGTATATTCGCATTCTTCACTATTCACAAAAGATGACTGGAGAGAAATATTCTTGGTTTCAAGAGCGACTGTGAATGATCTGTTATCGGAAGTTGAGAGGTTGCGTAATGAAAAGAACCTTCTTGAAGAACAGATTGCATATAGCCTTGAGAATAACGAGGAAGCTACGATGCAAAAAGGCGAGGACCCGTCATTATCAAAACGCGAAATGATAGAAGCACAATTGGAGGCACAACAAGCCTTGATGCGTGCATATCCTGATTGGGGGTATCCAAACGGATTCGGAGAAACTGATGATGATGGAAATCCATATTGCTACTCATGCAATGTCATTACTACTGAAAACGGTTCAGAGCCTATCGTCTTGAAAAGTTTTAAGTATCAAGGCGGTAAGTTCATGGTTAACCCTACGGAGTATTTATCTCTAATTAGAGACAAGGCCCAATTGCTTATATATGATGGCCTTGACTTTAAACGAATCTCCGTCATAGACCTTCTTCGGGATCAAACAAAGGTGTCAATTACTTTCAGCAGCAAGAATCTTGAATCAGACGACAAGGTCAACAAACTTGCTGAGGCGTTGAATTACTTCAATAGTATCACCTTTAATTTTGATAGTTTCAATATATCTAGTCGCGCGGAGTCTATACGCCACATATATGTAAGACATGAAGGAACTCAGGCACAAACAACAGATGATGATTTATAGTTATGTATTACGTGAGAGACACATACACACAATTTTTAGATACCGAAATCAATGCTCAAATACGAGATTTTGAGCAAATCGTTCAGACAAAAGCACTTGTTCTAAAATCCACAGGGAACGTTTTTGTGGGAAGGTTTCAAAAGCTTCAGGATAGTGGAACTGCTATTTTCAAGGTCCGAAATTCAGATAATATGCCGCGCAAGAATTCGTTCTGGACAGCATGTTACCTTACAAGAGAAATGGGAAGTTTCAAGAACTGGGGTGACATGTCGTGGCTGGATTTAAGAAAAGACTATCAGCGAGACTATTCGGATGCCTACTGCGCATGGATTTCCAAATCCGATGACGAGGACGTCTGTCTTATCGGCATGAAGAATATATCTATTGAATTTGCCGAAATACTAGAGAAGGAACAGCCCATAATTGCATTTGGTCCCAAAGACCCACCACTGCAATATTTGTATAATCTAAAGGATATTGTCAGGGACGATTCGCTGCCGGATGTCAACAAAATACTGGACTTCTCTGCACAGACTGATCCATTGTGGACTCCAACATTATTGGACTCTAAAACAGATTTACCGGCCATTCTTACCTCGGTCCTTAAAAAAAGTAATTGTGTGGCAATGCAGGGACCTCCGGGGACAGGTAAGACATATCGCCTTGCTCAATATGCAGCCCGCCTATTGAGTGAAGGGAGAAGTGTATTGGTTACAGCATTAACCAATCAAGCATTAATCGAGCTCGCAAAAAAGGAGGACTTGACAGACTTTATCAATAAAGGCAAAGTCTCTAAATCCAGTATGACGATTGATGAAAAGTGTCTTTTGCCAAACCTTGTTCCTATAATGGAGAACAAGTGCAACGCTTGTTCCGGACACCTAAGCCTTGCAACTTTCTATGTATCCAGCACATGGGCTGCAACTCTTGCAGAGACTCCTTTTGACTATGTGTTAATGGATGAGGCGAGTCAAGCACTACTACCAATGATTGCTGCAGCCTACAAGTTGGGAAAGAAAGTAATCTGGATAGGAGACCAACAGCAATTGTCTCCAATAGTCGCTATGAACGAAGATATAATCAGCGACAAAAAATGGAATAAAATCATAAATGGGTTTGACACCTTATGTAACACCCAGCACCTTGACTCTTACCTACTAAGCGACACGTTCAGGTTGATGCCAAGAGCAGCTGACAGTACAGGTGTTTTTTATAATAACAATCTTCACTCAGTTTCGAAGATAGCAGATGTTCCCCTGCAGCTTCCATATCTAAATTCCAAAGGTGGTCCAAGCATAATAGATTTAGATATGGAAATAGGCAACAAAGCTCCTATAAATGCGTTCAAACAAATAATTGAGATTGCTAACACAATCCATTCTTTGGCCCCCAAAAGCGAGATTGCAATCTTGTCAAAGTTTAAGGACACTGTAAGGGAACTCCAGAAATATTTTATCGTGAATTGGAAAGAAGCCAGCATCCCCGACAAGTTCAAAATAGAAACAGTTGATAGGGTACAAGGCTTAACGGTAGATTATTGTATCTTCCTCATACCTAATGCATCTCTCTCTTACTCATTGGAAAGTAAACTTTTCAATGTAGCGACATCACGTGCTAGAATGAACACAATACTTGTAGCTGATGCTTCAATGCTACAAAGACAGATGTCAGATGAGGTTAGAAAGTATATTCTTAAAGCATACGAGAATCAATTTGCAGAGATAGGCATTAAGGATGTTCCTAAACACATTTCCGTTGGCGATATAGGTGTAACCATTGTAGGGAAAATTAATTTGACGCCATTCGAAAGCAAACACCCTGAGCTGGTAGATGGGAAAGAAAATATCTATATCATTGACACCAATGTGTTTGTAAACTGCCCTGACATTATTTCCAAAATCGGTCCGAAGTACAGAATAATCATTCCGTCTACGGTGCTCGAAGAACTTGATAAGCTCAAGCTCAAAGACAGTGTTGACAAGCAAGCTTTAAGCAGCGCCGCAAAAAATATTTGTAAGGCATTTGAAAAGAACTTCTCGAAGATGGAGGATGCGGACACTTCCCTACTCCCTGATGGATTCAATTCCTCTAACCCTGATTGCAAGATTTTATCCGTTGCGCTTAAGCACAAAAATGACGGAGCAAATCCGATTCTCTTAACATCAGATAACATGTTGCGTTCTCGTGCGATTGGCCTTAATGTAAAGGCTATCACACTCAAAGAATTCTTACACTGATAGACCGCCAAAGCAGAGAATCAATACAAGAGGAATATGCGACATCGTAATTCACAACTCGCTCCGCTCGAATTATTGGGTAGCGGTGTCGAGACTGCACCTCTCCGTTCCTCCATTCAGCCCCTCTCTCCAAGGCGCAGACTCGACCCTTCTGTGCCCCACCGCCCCACAGGGGCCATAACCGACTCCGCTGCCGCCGGTGAAGTGCTGAACCTGTCCTCCGTATCCCGCAAGATTAACATAATCAGAGCTTAGTTGTGTAACAGCCCCTCCGGGCTGCCTGCCGGCAGTGGCTACGCCATCTGATTACACAACCCCGATCATGTTAACTGGCTGAGCCTGTGATGCTCGACCCTCGTCCCTCCGATTCCGCTCCTTCGGGGCGGACGGCATCATCGGGCTTTCTTCAGGGGCCTACGGCCTCCAGGCCCGTCAGAAAGCCCGGGACTTCCGGCTTCTCCAGATTGACCTCCGTCAGCAGGATGGGGACATCCCTTTCATTGACCGCCTTCCCATCGTCCACGGCCGTAAGTCCGGGTTGGATGCCGTCCTTAGCAGCCCAGGCTGCGGGCATCCGCAGTCTTTTCCTCAAGCCTTCGAGCAAGCTCTCGCCTTCAAGAAAAGCCGTCGGCTGCAAGGTAAGGCTTCGCCTTGCTCTTCCATACTGTCCGCTTCCTCCTCTCCGGAAGTGTGCTCCGCTGCGATTCCGTGCTGCTGGCGCAGTACCGCATCTTCTCTGCGCACACATCCTCCGTGGGCGGACAGGGACGCGAGACTGCATCCTCCATTTCTCCGCTGGCGCTCCGGCATTGCGGACGCAGACTCGCAGAGCGGAATCGCTCCGTGTTCCACTCCGCTCCCTGCAATGTCGGGCCTGGATGCTCCGTACAGACGCTTCCTTGCGTCAGCGACTGCGCGAAGCCGGCCCGACCTGCCGCGGCTCCGCCTTGCCTGCTCGCGCCCGAGGCTGTCTGTATGCCACGTCTTGCGCCGCGTCATACAGACAGCCCCGGCCGCCGAGCTCATGTTGTTGCCTACGTGGTTGGCGTACACGGTTATTCCGCATGGTCTCTCGTTTTGGCATAGAAACAGGCATATATTCTTATTCCGGGCATTCCGTCAAAAGCTTTGACGGAATGGCTGATTTTCAGTAAATTTGCAATGCTAGCCGACTGCTCTGAATGGTAATGTGTCGGAGACGAGTACGGCTCGAACATCAGGTAATCGTGCAGTTCCAGTGATGATGGGTAATTGTTGCTCTCAACTCCCTCTGAATCACCTATGTAGTCAAGACTTGTAAACCGGGCGCAGTCCTCCTAACCTGCTTGATTTTACGGATATATGCCCGAATTTCTTCCAAATACACGGTTTTCCGACTGCTGGTCATCGGTAGGCGATGTGACGTTCTATCACAGGAACGGCAGGTGCTTCTGGCGCACCAGGTCGAAGTGCCGGTTCAAGGGGACTGCGGAGCAGATGAGGACGGCTGATGTCCACCGAAGGGCGTTGGCGTCGTGGCGGGAGCTGTCACATCCGGTGCAGCTGAAGTGGAACGAGTTTGCCGTGGAAGTACCTCCGCATAGACCTCCGTTTGACGGCAGGGGACATGTCACCGGGCACAATCTCTTCGTCAGCGCGTATCACGGGTTTGCGCAGATGGGGAATGAGCATGTTCCCGAGCCAGTGAAGTGGAGACCGTTTCCGATATTCGCAATAGAGTATGCAGGATGCGAATCGGCGACGGGAGATTCGTTGAAGTTGAAGTTCCGGCTGTTCCTTCCGGATGCGGAGTCTCCAGAGCGGTACAGAGTGCTCGCGAAGATTCAGGTCGGGAAGCCTAGATGCGGAAAGGATTCAGGCAAGATGCGAAATGTCCTGTCTGAATCCGTACCTTGCGGGGCGATCTCCGAAGTTCTGTTCCAAGTGTCTTCCGCCGGAGTATCTGCGCCGCCGTGTCAGATCCACATGCGCTATCTTATTCTTGATGCCGAGACCGGGTACCGCTCGCAATATCAATCCATGTCGGCTGTCATTGAGGTTAAGGAATGAATCGCAATGCGCATAAAGTATTTGTTTATGTAATATATCCTATTTAATTGATTGTCAAATAAAAAATAAATTTCGTATCTTTGTAATCGGAATCGCGGAGCTGCTTGACTAAATCAGAGGATATGATAGTCAGGCCATCCATAGTGTTCAGCGATTTCTCCGGCTCGGCGAAGGGCGTAACCGCCCGCAGCATGAGGGGCCGGACCGTTCTTTCAGCAAAATCTCAGCACAGCAGCATAACGACTCCGGCGCAGGCCGCGAGCCGCAGCAACCTGTCCAAGATCTCCCGGTCGTACAAGCAGCTTTCCGATTCCCAGATGAAGAGCTGGGAGACTTTGGCGGGTCATCTCAAGGGCATCTCCACATTCGGAAAGGCGGCGGAGCTTACGGCGCACAACGCCTACATCCGCATCAACTCGAACCGCATCCTCGCCGGGCTTCCGACATTGAAATCCGCACCGCTCTATACATCCGATGTTCCCAAGGTGGACTACGAGGACTTCTGGCTCTCTCCGGAGCGCATCGTGTTCGTGGGACTCAACACTCCGTCGGAACACCACAGGCTGGTCCTGAAGATGTCCAGGAGCGCAAGCGGCGGAGTGTCCTCGGGATGGAACGACACGGTAATCATCACCCCGGCATTGTCCCCGGACTGGGACGAGGCGGATGTCACGCAGGAATACATTGACAGGATAGGGTTCAGTCCCGTTTCCGGTCAGAAGTGCTTCATCTCGATGTGGTGGATGGACACGAGGACGGGGTTCACCGGGGAGTCCATGATGGTCTCTGCCATTTGCGGCGAGCTTTCCAATGTGCACAAGGCGGAGTTCGTGGGGAGGAAGCGGATACGGCCTTCGGACATCGTGCCAGGAGGCAGCGCGACCAGTGTGGATGTGGAGTTCGGCCAGGAAGCGGGCGTGGTGTCGGCAGAGGCGGTGCTTGCCGGCGAGAACGGAAGCGCGGCTTCGCAGTGCTCATGCATCGGTATTGCCGACGGGATTCCTGCCGGTGACGGGTATTTCCTCGCGCGTTCAGATGCGGAGAGCGGATTCAAGCCGCAGACGTTCATTATGTGGCTGCGCAGAAGCAGCGGCACGGCATTAACCTTCGTCCACCGCGGCGGGGCTTACAGGAAGCCGTCGCTCATCGACGGAACGGGAGTGTTCATCTAAATCGTCGGAGGAAACTGTATGAAGATCATATCAACTGGAAACAATTTCGGACACGTTGGCGGCATGGAGTTCAACGCCTTCCTGTCGGAGAATGCCATTGTCCTTAACGGCAGGTTCTCCGTGGACACGGCATCGGAGGAGTACAGGTCGGCGGAAGTGCTTGAGGTGTATCTGCCTCAGCTGCCTATGGAGCGGAGCGCCGTGTCAAACGCGTACATCCGTACTTCGGTGACCGTCGGGCAGGGCACGAGATACGAGAAGACGGAGAACATCGGGACGGTGGTCAAGGCGTGGATCAAGGGCGGCAACACCCTCTGCATAGAGAAGTTCACGGAATATGACGGCAACGGCAGTTTCGAGATTCTGCTCTGCTCGATGTTCACGACAAGGGGCTATCGGGGAGTGGTGGCGAAGCTCGCGAAGACTGCGGTGAAGTTCACGGTTTTGAGCGAGGTGTCCGCGAGGGCTAGTGACCTGATGTGTGCCGTGGCTGACGGATGGTGCTTCCTGCATCTGTATTTCAGCACCTCGGGCGACCTGTTCCGCCAGGATATACGGGCGCAGCTGGAGGGATTCCCGGAGGATGCCTCGGCTGACGTGTTCCTTGTCGGAGGCGGTCAGCAGACGGGGCTCAAGGGCACATACGTCGCTGAGGGTCACATCGGGGACGGCATCCTCATCGTCACGAAAACATCCGCATCGATGGGCGACACGGGAGAGTATCCGTTCCTGTTCGCGTTCATCGCGAGGGATTCCGTCAATGCCGATGCTTCCGGTACGGCTTCAATGGACAAAGACACAGAAGAAGAGTCCGCAGAGAATTTAGACAATCAATAGAAGTCACATTGTTCAACCATTTTAATACCATTTCATTATGAAGTACATTCCATCTATCGCCTTCGAGGAGATGTCAGGCTCGGCGAAGGGAGTGACCGCGGCAAAGGTGCGCGGTCGCAAGTACATCCGCAACCGCGGATACGGCGGAGGATTCAAGACGGCGGCGCAGTCCGGCGTCAAGGCGGTGTTCAAGCAGCTCGCGCAGGGCTGGAGATGTCTCACCAACGCGCAGATTCTCGCGTGGAACGCATTGGCGAACACGCAGAAGGGCAAGTCGGTGCTCGGAACGTCGAGCCGCATCTCGGGAGCGAACCTCTATTCGAGGCTGAACTTCTGGGTGGTCAAGTCCGGAAACGCGGCCCTGTCAGTTCCTCCGGTTCTGGGCGGCGTGGATGCGCCGTGCGAGGCTGACCTCTCGCTCACCGCGGACTCGTTCACATTCCAGCTGCCTGACCCTCCGCAGGTGAAGGACGACCTCAGGCTCGTCATCATGGCTTCCGCTCCGCAGAGCCGTGGCGTTACCAGGGCCTACAGCAAGGCCGTGATGATCGGCTCGCCGAGAGCCGTAGTGGAGGAGCAGATAGACATCCTCGCGGACTACAAGGCCGCACACGGGGAGGTGACCTCCGCCGCACCGAAGGTGTTCCTGAAGTATTTCTTCATCAACGTCAAGACCGGAGAGAAGTCCGGCGAGATGCTCGGGGAGGTTTCGCTGTAGAAGGACGTTGTTTCAGTCATCAGTCAAGTCAGTCATCGCCCCACCGTTCGGGTTCTCCTTCAGGAGGATGCCTGTGGCGGGGCTTTGTTTTACTTTATGGGGACAGTTTTATGAAAGCATCAGAAAGAGCATACGCATTGATACGGAAGTTCGAGGGACTCCGGCTTGCGGCGTACAGGTGTCCGGCGGGAGTCTGGACGATTGGATATGGGCATACATCGGGAGTTGTTCCGGGAATGAGCATCACTATCGGGCAGGCGGAGGAGCTGCTTGCGCAGGATGTCGCCGTCGCGGAAGGCATTGTCAATGCCGAGAGGATTTCCGGGCTGCGCCAATGCCAGTTCGACGCGCTCGTGTCGTTCGTGTTCAATGTCGGAGGAGTGAACTTCCGGAAGTCCACACTGCTCGCCAAAGTCAAGGTCAATCCCGATGACAACAGCATCATGGACGAGTTCCTGCGGTGGGTGTACGGTGGAGGTGTCGTGCAGCCGGGACTTCAGAAACGGAGGCTGGAGGAGACGAGGCTGTATTTCGCGCAAAATCATTGATATTATGGAAACATTGACATTCATAGGGACTTTCGTCCTGCCGGCGGTGACGGCTGCGGCGGGGTGGATTGTCGGCTCGCGCAAACGGAGGAATGACTTTCTGAAGGACCTGCAGGCATCCATAGACCTGCTCTCGTCAGAGAACCGCAGGCTCCTTTCGGACATCACGGCCGTCAACGCGGAAATCGTGGCGGTGCGCCGCGAGAATGAGGAGCTGAAGGCCTCGGTGGACAGGCTGTGTGCAGAGAACGCCCAGCTCAAGGACGAAGTGCGGCAGCTCAAGATGGCATTGGAACAGCAGGGCGTATGAAAACGGTTGTTTCAGTTCTTGTTGTCGGTGCTCTTGCATTGTGCGGATGCTCACCGAGGCTGTATCCGCACAGGACGGAGAGCACGGAGCATACGGTCACAGTCACGGAGACCATCAGGGACACTGTCGTGCAGGTGCGACAGGATTCGTCTATCGTCCGGGCTCTCATCCGCTGCGATTCCACCGGGCGTGCCAGGCTGGAGGAGATACGGATGCTGCGGGAGTCGTCGAGATTGCAGCAGACATTGGCCGTGGAATCTCCTGCCGAGCCGTATCAACCTACTGCGGTGACGGTCAAGGCAGTGGTGGACTCGATGGGAATCTATCTGACGCTCCGTGAAGCCACCGCGAGGAGCAACAGGTGAGGACTGTCGAGACCGTCGTCGAGAAGGAGGTCAATGTCCTCCGTTGGTGGCAGACGGCGCTGATGTGTATGGGTGGGGTAAGTTTGATTCTGCTTGCTGCAATAGTGGCAGCTCGTCTGCTGCGCCATAAATAGGATCACGCCGCACAAAATCCAAGATTTGTTTAATTTCTGTCACCATAGCGGTAATAATTACCGCAAATACAACAAATAATAAACCCTCTCCACTCCCCTATCCAATATGTGTAACCGCATAATCCTCGTGTTCTACTAGATTTTTGTGGCCAAATGACCACTTTTCTCTTGTAAAAACACTCTCTATCGACATTTCCCAAAATCCGAAGCTATCTCGCCAATAACAAATTTCCGTACAAAAGCACCACAAATTTCATTATTTGTGGTATCTTTGTACGGATTTAATTTAAAATATGAGCAACACTGAACAGTTTCTCTCTTCCACATCCGTAAAAGGATACGGAAGGACGGAGTACTACAAAATGCTGGAAAAGGCAAGGAAAGGCGAGCTTATCCAAGTCCGCAGAGGTATTTATGCTACACCGGAACAGCTGAGCGGCAACATGATAGACATCGAAGCCATAGTTCCCGGAGGTATACTTTGCCTATGGTCGGCATGGAACATACATAATCTCACGACATCCACCCCGCAGGCTTTCCACATTGCTGTCAAAAGAGACAGGACTGTGACGGTTCCAGCCTTTCCCCAAGTGGAAATACATCACTACACAGACAAGATCCTCAGAATTGGAGTAGAGCAGATGACTATTGACGGTTTCAAAATCAATGTCTATGACGCGGAAAGGTGTGTATGCGATGCCGTGAAGTTCCGGAACAAAGTGGGCACTGATATATGCTCCGAAATAATCGGTAATTATCTTGAGCGCCCCGAAAGAAACATATCGAAACTGATGGACTATGCAGAAACTCTCAGGGTAGCTGCGGTTCTCGGGAAATATCTGGAGGTAAAACTATGAGCAAGGAAATCATCAAAAATTACGGCAAATCCGTCAGAAGCAAGTTGCTTAACATTGCAAAGAACGAAAACATATACTATCAGACGGTTCTGACACGTTACTTCCAGGAAAGGCTAATATACAGAATCTCCAAAACCGGTTACCGTCAGAACTTTTATCTGAAGGGTGGAGCCCTGATGTATGCACACGAGAAACTTGCGGCAAGACCGACATTGGATGTCGACTTTCTGGGGCACAACATCAGCAACAATGGCGACAATATCGTTTCTGCATTCCGCGAGATTTGCTCTTTCCCTTGCGATGAGGACGGAGTGGCATTCGATGTTGAACACATTTCATCGAAACATATAACAGAGTTCAAAGACTATCACGGAATCAGGCTCAGCATTCCTGTTTCAATGGACACGGCATCTCAAATAATGACAATGGACATAGGTTTCGGTGACATCGTTACCCCATCTCCGGTAGAACTTGACTACCCTACCCTGCTTGAACATCTTCCAGGCGCGAACATTCTCGCATATTCTCTGGAAACAGTTGTGGCTGAGAAAATGCACGCAATAATTGATCTCGCCGACAGAAACAGCAGGATGAAAGACTACTACGATTTGTACACTATTCTGACATCACAGCAATTGGATAACTCTGTTCTACAAGAAGCTATACGAAACACCTTCGCGAACAGACATACGCAATATGATTCCGAAACAATGTTTTTCCGCAATAATTTCGGAGGAAATCCTTTAATGCAGACTCATTGGCAAGCATTCATAAAAAAGATTGGGAGCAATTCTAAGCTCCAGTTCATGGACGTTGTTTCATACCTTCAAAATAGACTTCTTCCATATTGGGAAAACCTCAATCAAGAGAAATGAGCAATATCAAAACATACTCCTATCCCGAAGCGCGGAGCATAGTTGTCTGCGGAGACATCCACGGCGAGTTCAATACATTGATTTACAAGTTGTGCATCCAATACGGCATGACGGACACACTTCTCATCGTGGCCGGAGACTGCGGTTTCGGGTTCGAGAAGCCGGAATATTACGAGAATGTTTTCCACCACAATTCAGCAAGATTCACCAAAGCGAACAACTGGATTGCGATGGTTCGCGGCAATCACGATGATCCGGCATACTTCAATGAAGAAAGGATATCACATCAGAGATTCCGGACAATCCCGGATTACAGCATCGTGCAGGTATGCGGGCACAACATCCTATGCGTCGGAGGTGCCGTCAGCATTGACAGGAGCATCCGCAAAGAACACGACTCCCGCAACCAATCCTCAGACACAGCATCATATTGGTCAGATGAAATGCCAATCTTCGACGGACCAAAACTCACCGAAATTGACCGACAGTTCAAGATAGACTCCGTAATCACCCACACTGCCCCATCGTTCTGCGAACCGTTGTCGAAAGCCGGTCTGTCCGGATGGGCGGAACGCGATGCAGAACTTCTGACCGACTGCGAAAAAGAAAGGGAGACGATGGACAGATTATTCGAGCATCTGAAGGCTGCCGGACACCCGCTGTCACATTGGTACTACGGACACTTTCACCAAAGCTGGAATGCCGGAATCGACGGCGTCCTGTTCTCGATGCTCGACATCATGGAGTTCAAAGAATTGCGCTGAAATTTCCCGTATCCTGACGGAAATGGAACTCGTGAGGGAACTCAACGAGGGTGTTCCACGCGTTTTCTCCGTAATGAAAGATGCAGGACTTCCGGAGCCCGAGATTATAGAAACTGCCGCAAATGTCACAGTGGTCTTGTTCAATGGGAAAACAGCATCAACTTCTGACAACCCTGCAGACAATCGCTTGTCAGAAAACTTGTCAGAAGACTTGTCTGTAACGCAGCAGAAGATTTTCAAGATGATTCAAGAAAAGACCTATACGAATGCAACCAGGGCAGCTGAGGTTCTGCACATCAGCCGCAATTCTGTCAATGCGGCAATTTCGGTTCTAAAAGAAAAAGAGCTGATTGTCCGCATCGGTGAAGATAAAGGAGGCCATTGGGAAGCCAAAATGAAATAGTTAGCCTATGCCGAAGATTGTGGTGTGTTCTTGCTTTCAAAAGGGGACGGGGCACACCATCTATTTAGGTCCCACGACAAATATAATCCTAAAAAAATCTATATCTCAAATATTTCGGGGACAATCGGTGGACAAAAATGAAATACAAATTTACATTTATCGTTATTCTGTAATAAGTTATCAAACTCACTGAATTCCTGCATCGGAAAAAGCCGGACAGAAGACTTATGGCATCAAGTATTCAATTGAATTGTCAGACAGCAACAATATTTTCCACACCATTAGAAGTCTTGACAATGCCTCTCCAATAAGTTTCTCCCGCGGCAGAACCGCCGTCGGATTGAATAATGAGAATATGATCCTGTCGTTCAATCCTCTGACTGAAAGGATTGATTCTGTCATAGGCAGTTTCAAGGTCATCTACCAAATCAGATACGGCGAGGACATTCTTGGCGTATGGAACAGGAAAACAGCCGATTATTTCAGAATCATCGGAGATTCCGCCCATTTCGTGTCACGGATAAAATTCCAGGATGCCTCGAGCGATCATATTCCGGACTGCATCCACCAACACGGAGACATCGTCTATACCTCTGTATATGTCCCGGGAATGCAACCAGATGTCAGGATGTTCATCTCAAACGACAGGGCGAAATCCTGGACGCAGGTCAGCGCAGAATGGCCGATATCTAATGAATATGACCAAGTCTGGACTCCTGTCGAGGCAAACCGGTTTATGGCCGGGTACAAAAATCAGGTGGTGTCCTACTGCGTCGGCGGGAAGAACGGCTGTCGGCAGGACTTCATCAGGGTTATACGCACCCAAAAGGATTAGATGAACTCCTCGCGCTCCTTGATGTCCTTGATGCGGAGCTGGAGGGTGGTGTTGCCGCGGTAGTAGTTCTCGACGATGGAATAGCAGATGTCGAACGGATTACCGGCCTTGATGTAGTCGTAGAACTCGGCCATATTGAAAGCGATGGCAGGAATTTGGTGGAAAGGCTGCTTCTCGTCAATCAGGTCGAGTTTCATATGCACTCCGCCGGCGCCGACCTTGCGGCAATTACCTCCGTCAGAGACACTTTCGGTAAGGAAGACCGGATTTGTGTTGCCCGGGCCGAATGGCTGGAACTGCTTCAGAAGCCTGAAGAACTTAGGGGTAATCTGGCTGAACTCCAGCTTGGCGTCGATGTCCGTCATCGGTGTCAGCATCTCCTCGGTGATCTTATCGGCTATGAATGCCTCAATCCTGCCGACAAACTCATGCAGATTGCTTTCCTTCAAGGTCAGACCGGCCGCATAGACGTGTCCGCCGAAGTTCTCAAGCAGGTCGGAACAGTTCTCTATGGCCTCGTAAAGATCAAAACCGGCCACACTGCGGGCTGAGCCGGTGATGAAACCGTTCGACTTTGTAAGCACGATGGTAGGCTTGTAGAACGCCTCTACAAGACGCGAGGCCACAATGCCGACAACCCCCTTGTTCCAGGTAGGGTTATAGACAATCGTCGCCGCGGCGGTTGAAAGGGCGGAGCCGTTCTGCACCATCTCGAGAGCCTCCTGTGTGATCTCACGGTCGATGCTCTTACGGTCGTTGTTGTTGTCGTTGATTTTTTCGCCGATAATAGTCGCTATGTGGTCGTCAGAGGCTGTCAGAAGCTCCACGGCCAATCGGCCTGTCTCCATCCTTCCGGCGGCATTGATCCGTGGCCCTATCTTGAACACGATGTCATCTATCGTAAGATGACCGAGTTCGAGCTTGGAGAGAGTAGCCATCGCCTGAAGCCCTTTGCGAGGATTCTCGTTCAGCTGCTTAAGTCCGAAATGAGCCAGAACCCTGTTCTCCCCCACCATCGTCACCAGATCCGCGGCGATGCTGACCACGAGCAGATCCAAAAGCGGAATCAAAGTCTCGAACGGGATACCGAATTTCTGTGAATATGCCTGGACTAGCTTGAACCCGACGCCACATCCGCTCAAATCGTCGAACGGATAGGTGTCATCCTCCCGCTTCGGATCCAGCACGGCCACAGCCGACGGAATGGTGTCCTCAGGAAGATGGTGGTCGCAGATGATCACATCAATCCCCTTTGTGGCGGCATATTCAACTTTTTCGTTGGCCTTGATGCCGCAGTCCAGCGTGATGATCAGCCCGAAGCCGTTGTCTCCGGCCCAGTCTATTCCCTTGTAGGACACGCCGTATCCCTCCTCGTAACGATCCGGAATATAGAAATCCACCTTCGAAGAGTACCTTTTGAGGAATGAATACACCAACGACACGGCGGTCGTTCCGTCCACATCATAGTCGCCATAGACAAGAATCTTCTCCTCGGTAGTGATAGCCTTGCGGACCCTGTCCACGGCCACATCCATATCCTTCATAAGGAACGGATCGTGCAAGTCATTCAGGCTCGGGCGGAAAAACGAACGCGCCTGCTCAAAGGTCTCGACTCCCCTCTTGACAAGAAGGTCGGCGAGGACACGGTCGATGCCAAGTTCGGCGGAAAGTCTTCCCACCTTCTCCTGATCAGCCGGATCCTTCAAAATCCATTTGCGCTCTTTTCCCATAATAGACAAAGGTAAGGATTTAATTTCAGAATACGAAAAATGAAGCTCTCAACAACCACTTGGCCGCCACATCAAGCAGAAGCCGTCCGGGACGGTTCTCAAATCATCCCACGAAAAGTCTCCATCCCCTTTGTGGCGACATTACGGATGTGGGTTATACGGGAATCGTTCACCGCCACATCCTCAGGGTCAATCAGATAGATAGGAACTCCGTTGGAAGCGTAACGGTAAAGGCCGGCGGCGGGGTAGACATTCAGCGAGGTGCCTACAATCAGCATTATGTCGGCGGCGGAGACGATGTCAATGGCTTTCTCGATGTTCGGCACAGCCTCCCCGAAGAAGACGATGTGCGGACGAAGCTGGCTGCCGTTCGGAGCCTTGTCACCAAGGATTACCTCATCGTAGCCGATGTCGATGACTTCCTTCTCTGAATATGTACGGTCATATTCACCGTCCTCCGGGCGCACCTTGGTAGCCTCGCCGTGAAGGTGCAACACCCTCGTGCTTCCTGCTCTTTCGTGCAGATTGTCAACGTTCTGCGTGATGACAGTGACTGAATATTCCTTCTCAAGCCCGGCGATTGCAAAGTGGGCGGCGTTCGGTCTCACCTCTGAAAGTCTCTTACGCAGTCCGTTATAGAAATCCAGGACCAAGGCCCGGTTGCGATACCAACCCTGAATCGAGGCCACCTCTTCGGGATCATATTCACCCCAAAGTCCGTTATTGCCGCGGAATGTGCTGAGTCCGCTCTCGGCGCTCACCCCCGCGCCGGTCAGGACAACTATCTTCTTTTTCACCGGATTCATATTATTTCTCGTTTGAGCGCAGCCCCACAATAACAATGAAGCAACAGTAAATTATCGGTTTTTAAAATAATAATTCCTAAGCCAGTACTCGAACAGCGGATCGAGAATCACCGGTTTGCCCTCCTCTCCCACAAAGGTAAGAATCTCCTTTTTCATCAGGGCGTCCTTCAGACGGCGCACATTGGCGGACGAATTGAGGGAATATCTCCTGATTACCTCAGCGGTACTGAACTTGGAATAGCCGTCTATAATAGCTTTGAGAAGACTGACCTGAAAAGTCGTAAGGTCATTCATCATAGCGATGAAGCGGCCACGGTTGACGGCGATGACGGTGGCAAGCGCCTCGAGCAGCACAGGCTCCATAATGTAGCCCTTGGAAAGAGAGTCGCAGACCGATGTGAAATGATTGATATAAAAAAGATTGCACTTAAAAAGACGGCAAGCTCCGCTGATCAGGTCCCTGTCTATCACCTTGCCGCCCGCAAGAAATCCCTTGATGATACGCTCCACGATTTCCCTTTCATCAACCTTGCTCAGCCTCAAACGGGTGGCTCGGCGATAAAAGAAATGCCTCTTGACGAATATGTCGTCCATAGCATTGACCTGAGAGCCTATGAATATATAGGAGAACAACTTGAGACCTTCCGCCTTCGCTCCGTCGATCGCCTCCTCCATCAGTTTGAACACCAGCTCGCCGTCATCCGCCAGATCAACGTTCTGGAACTCATCGACAATAAGGAAAACCTTCTCGCCTCTCTCCGCCGCAAGGACGTATGGAAGCCTGAGAACAGCCTTGAGATCGTTCTCATCCAGATCCCAATTGGTGGAGAGAATCGTGTCACTGTCCGCGAAAGCTTTCCTGTCGAAGACGAAATGAGTCCCCTCAAGATACCGGGTGACAATCCTCTCATATTCATCCGGGGTCGTGGCCACGATTCTGATCACCGAGGTTCCAAGCCTTTTGACAAAGTCATCGCCGCGGCGTATGTCCAAGGCCGTCATCTCTCCGACAGAGAAGCGCTCGCCACTCACTTTCATCTTGGTGAAGACCTGATGGACAAGAGATTTCTTCCCGGTCCCGAAAGGTTCCCCTATGACCACATTCTCACTCTGAGTCAGGAGATTACCGAGTATGGCGCAATCCTCTTTGCGGCCGAGGAAATGCTGTCCGGTCACATATTTGTTGTACAAAAAAGGGCTGTCCATCGAAATAACATTTTTGTTGTCACAAAATTAACATTTTTTTCCTATCTTTGCACCCGCTTAAGTGAGCGCTTGGGAATTAAACGGCAAAAACGCCGGCATATTCCCTGGTTTAAGAAAAAAAAGGAGGTGGTAAAAGCATTATGATCATAGTTCCCATCAAGGAAAACGAGAACATCGAAAGAGCCTTGAAGAAATTCAAGAGGAAATTCGAGAAGACCGGTGCTATCCGTGAGCTTCGCGCCCGCAAGAACTTCGAGAAGCCTTCTGTAAAGAAGAGAGCCGCGAAGATGAAGGCCATCTACGTTCAGCACCTCCAGCTGCTTGACGAGCAATAATTAAGAGCTTGAATACAACCGGATCGGACTGCCCTGCGGCGGTCCGATTTTCGTTATCGGCGTGAGTATCTTGATTTTTCGCTATATTTGTAGAATATGGAAAAGAAAAACTTCGCACACGGGATATGGCGCCGGCTGAAACCGGTGCTTTGGGTGCTTTTGGGGATATGGGCGGTCCTCATTGTCGCCCTTCAGGTCGTGCTTGACTCAAAGGTGCTGACGCGCATAGTGAACGGAATGGCAAATGAATACATTGACGGAGAGGTTTCTTTCTCCGGCATAGACGCCTCTATGTTCAGGAGTTTCCCGAACCTCAACGTCACGGTCGAGGACTTTTCCATCACATACCCGCGCGAAAGATTCGCCGCCTTTGACTCGACGGATGTTCCGGGAGGCTATCTGCTCGAAGCCGGACGGGGAGAAGTTTCCGACACCCTGGCTCATTTCAGAAAACTTTCGGCGTCAATTAATTACATCCAGGCGGCATTCGGAAAAATCAAAATCCGGCATGCGGCTTTGGAGCATCCGAGGATTTTCGCCCATCAGTATGATTCCACAACAGCCAACTGGAACATCTTCTATAACGTGCCGGCCGAAGAAAAAAGCGACACCGCCACATCGTCTCCGCTTCCGGAGATTTCAATCGGCAGGGTCAGCCTTGGCGAACGACCGTTCATAGTCTACACGAACCCGACGGACACCATATTCGGGTGCATATCCCTCAAGAGCCTGACAGCGAAAGGACGTTATGACGCGGGGAAGAACAAGTTAGAAAAGATCGGGCTGGAACTGGATTCGCTTTTCGTCGCCGGAAGACTTCCGGCTGACACCGTCGCGCTCGGAGTGGAGTGGCTCGGGATCAAGGAACGCGCCGGACATTTTGATGTCAGCCTCACGTCACGCCTGTTCCTTGGCCTTGAATCATCCGGCAGGATGTCCATTCCTGTCGAGATCAAGGGAGACGTGTTTCCGGAGCCTGGTCCAAAGCGGGTCTCCGTGGAGAATCTTAAAGCCAGAATAGCCACAATCGGGCTGGAGGCGGCAGGAAAGGCAGACTTCTCCGGTGAGAACATTCATCTGAAGGCGGACGTGGCGACAAAAGAGACGTCAGTCAGCGAACTGGCCGAATACTTCGGGGCCAATTTTCCAATCCTTAAGAAGTTACGCACCGACGCACTGCTTTCAGTGAATGCTTTCTGCGATGGTTTCTATGACAAGAGTACCGGCAGCCTGCCTCCTCTTTCCGTCCGAATTCAGATTCCGGACGCCGGAATCGGCTGGGAAGGGATAGACGATAGCGGAAGGTTCGACATGGACGTGACAGCAAAAAGCATGAACGGGAAGTTGTCCGCCGAGATACCCGATTTATGCTTCAGTGTCAACGGGATGAAAATCAGCGTAAGCGGAACAGGAGAAGACCTGCTCGGAGAAGATCCCGGGTTCGACATCACCGGAGACATCCACATTGTCCTGGATTCGCTGGCGGCTTTCCTGCCAGACACCTTGGGGGTGTCCGTCCACGGGAATCTGGAGGGCATCATCGCAGGCGGTTTCCGTCTGTCTGAACTTAACGTATTCAATTTCTCGGACATAGGCTTGGAGGGGCTTCTGGAAAGCGACGGAATCCGTGTAAGCATCCCTAAAGACACGCTCTTCGCCTACTTAGGCCACACGGACATCAGCCTGGGAACCTTCAACCGACCGGAAGAGGATGACAGCGGCCACAGCCACACCGGACTGGCAGTGGCTATTGACAGCGTCCTTGCCGAATATGGTGCCTCGACTTTCGTCCGGGGCACCGGGATACGACTCTCCGCCCATAATCCTGAGGAGACGGTCGCCGGGAATCCTGACAGGCATCCTGTCCACGGACATCTCGACATCTCATCGATCGGAATGATGGACATCGACTCCTGCTTTGTCGGAGCGCTCAATTCGAAGAACACCTTCAAGCTGACACATAAGCCAATCGGAAAGCACCTTGTCCCGTTTATGAATCTGACCAGCTCGAACGGGAGAATCACGCTTCGGAAAGGGATCAACAGATTCTCCGCCCGGGAAGTACGGTTTTCCGCCGAGGCGCATCCGAATTCCGCCGAGACACAAATTCGCAGGAAGCATCTCTTGGACTCACTGCAACGGGTTTATCCCGGAGTTAAGCGCGACTCGTTGTTCAGGAAGGCTTTCAGCAGAAGGGACGGAGCCAGCTTGCCAGACTACCTTTCCGAAAAGGACTTCGAGAAAAACGACATAAGACTCCAGTTGGGAGAGTCCATCGCCGCCTACTTCAAGAACTGGGATATTTCAGGCGGCATCGACATCTCGGAGGGGCTTGTCATCTCACCTTACTATCCGCTGGACAACAGGATAACAGGGTTAAGCGGCAAGTTCTCCAACAACGCGATAGACCTTGAGAACCTGTCATTTAAATCCGGTTCCTCAGACATCTCCGCCAAGGGTCGCCTGTCGGGACTGAGGAGAATCGTGACTTCCGGAAAAGGGAAGCTAAGGCTGGAGCTTGGGATTTCCTCCGGCCTGCTCGATGTGGACGAGATACTCATCGCCATCAACTCCGGAAAGAACTTCAGCCTCCCGGCAGGAAGCGAAGCGCTGTCAGAGATTGACGACGACGCCTATCTCGACACGGTCAAGGGATTGGCTGCCACAGACACCACTGCCGGAGCGTCGCTCATCGTCCTGCCATCCAACCTCGACGCAAGAATATCACTGCAGGCGGAAAAGATAAGGTACTCAAATCTTGAGACAAGCTGGGCGGCCTCCGACATTGTGATGAAGGAACGCTGCCTTCAGGCGACAAACACTCTGGCGACTACGAATATGGGCGACGTTTACCTTGAGGGTTTCTACTCGACCCGGACCAAAAAGGATCTTAAGGCCGGTTTTGATCTCACTCTGGCAGGGATAACCACCGAGAAAGTCATCCGGCTTTTCCCGGCGATCGACAGCATCGCACCCATGTTGAAAGCGTTCAAAGGACTGCTTGACTGCGAGATAGCCGCCACAAGCGCCATCGACACTTCGATGAGCATAGTGCTTCCATCCCTTAACGGCATTGTCAAGATTGACGGCAAAGACCTGTCCCTGTCAGAGAGCGAAGACCTGGACAAGCTGCGCAAGACACTGATGTTCAGAGACAAAGATTCCAGTCACGTCAAATCGTTGTCTATCAGGGGCATAATAAAGGACAACCAGCTGGAGGTACTCCCGTTCCTGCTGGACATCGACCGCTACCTGGTGGCGGCAAGCGGACTACAGAACTTTGACCAACGGTTCAAATACCATCTCTCCGCCATCAAGTCTCCGGTTCCCTTCAAATTTGGGATCAATCTGGACGGCTCGTTCGACGACTGGAAATGGAAGCTCGGCAAGACAAAGTACAAAAACCGTAACATCCCTCTGTTCGACGAGCAGGTAAACGGGCTGATGCACACTCTGACGAACGCCATCCACAACATTTTCGAAAAAGGAGTGGATCAGGCCATAAGACAGAACGAGTTGTCTCAGAAAGCCATAGAAGACAAAAAGAAGGAACTTGAATATTCGGCTTCCCTGACCGAGGAACTGTCCGCCGAGGAAAAACAGGCCTTACAGGCCTTGGATGCCCTGACCAGCGCCGTCCGATAGGCCGCTCCCTCAGCCACAGCTCTCCGATATGACAGCCGCCTGCCGGTGGCAGATAACAGACTGCCGTCCGACAGGCCGCTTATTCCGCCACAGTTCTCCGGTCAGAAGGGCATTTGCCGCCCTGGAATGCGGCATAAAGTGCCTAAGACACCCTACAGCTTCAGGGCGATGCCACAAAACATAGCGAATATTCAACCGTCTCTATTTGAATATTAATAGTTTTATCCTATATTTGTGTTCCTTTCGGACTCGGAACAACGGCAGCTTCCAATCGCCGGAATTCCCCGTGGAATCCCTATCATCATCTAGATTCCTATGCCGGAAGGTTTTGCGGGTGTGTTGAAACTGGTAGACAAGCCAGACTTAGGATCTGGTGCGCAAGCGTATGGGTTCGAGTCCCTTCACCCGCACAAAAGGGACAACCTCATTCCGGGGTTGTCCTTTTTCATTCCCATAACTCACTGAATATCCATCCAATAAATCAAAAACCGAGGGGTGAGGGAGAGAAACCTTACGGTTCAGAGTGGTTGTCAGGTACTTGCATCACCCTGATAGCGCCTGTAGTGACAACGGACTCTCTTAACCTTGCCGCAGAACCCACTCTCGGTATGAGACAATAAAAAACAGAAGTCGCTCAACGCTTACCGACGCCTTTGTCCGCCTTGTCTTCTTTCTCTTCGGAGCGGGCGAAGAACCTGTTCTGAAAAAGAATCAGATAGAAAGCGCCGACAGTGACACAGCTGTCCGCAAAGTTAAAGACAGGAGCGAAAAACAGAAGACGCTCCCCTCCGACAAACGGCATCCATCCAGGCCAGATCGTGTCTATCAACGGGAAATAGAACATATCCACGACACGACCGAACATCAGCGGGGCATAGTCGAATATCACACCGTAAAAAAGACTGTCGATAATGTTGCCGAACGCCCCTGCGGTAATCAGTGTAAGCCCGACAAGGACTCCCGTGGGGACAACCGGCTTTCCGTCAGCCAGAAGAGCCTGATTCCCGTCCCCGTCAACTGACTTGCGTACAAGAGACGCTATCCACCAGCAAAGGACACAGGAAAGGGCTATTCTGAAGAATGACAGGCAGAACTTTCCGACCTCGCCTCCGAACTTCATTCCGAAAGCCATTCCCTCATTCTCAATGAAGAAAATCTGGAACCAGTCTCCGATTACACTGAAATGTTCTCCGATCTGCATATTAGTCTTGACCAGAACCTTGATGACCTGGTCGATGACGACAAGAATGACTCCGAGAAGCAGGAGCCGCTTACCTTTGGAAATCCTCACTAGTTATGTCCTTTTTTAGCAAGTTTCTCCTTGGCCTCGACAGTAAGAGTGGCGTGCGGAACCAGTCTCAGCCTTTCCTTCGGAATAAGCTTACCTGTCTCGCGGCATATTCCATAAGTCTTGTTCTCAATGCGCACCAAGGCCGCCTCAAGATTCTGGATGAACTTGTACTGCCTCTGCGCAAGCTGGCTGGCCTCCTCCTTGGAAAGTTGGTAGGCACCGTCATCCTCAACCGTCTTGAACGACGGAGTGGTGTCTTCAATGTCGTTGCTGCCATTGTGCATAATCACCCTGCGCAAGGTATTATACTCCTTCTTGGCCTTGTCAAGCATATCATTGATGATGGTGCGGAACTCTTCCAGCTCCTCATCACTGTAACGCGACTTCGTCGTCTCGGCTGAAGCCGCATTGTCTTTGATTAACTCTGACATAGTGTAAAAATATTTAGGTCTGAAAACTATCTTGTCAGCACCATCCTGACCGGACCTTCATCCCACTCGACATCCGCCGCCCCTTCCGGAGCGTCCTGTCCAAGAGTGATTGAAAGGGCGAGAGTCTGGGCCGCGATGTAATCCTTGTACGAATCCAAAGCCGATGCGATGGACTCACCTGCGGCGGCATCCGCGAAAATCCCGACATTGACCTTGTCCGTAACCTCGAAGCCGCTGTCCTTTCTCAGATTCTGGATTCTGTTGATAAGCTCGCGGGCAACACCTTCCTTCCTCAACTCGTCGGAAATCTGAATATCAAGGGCTATCGTCAGCTGTCCCTCGGTCGCAACGAGCCAGCCCGGCATATCCTCCGATGAAATCTCATAATCCCCCGGCTTGAGTTCCACCGTTCCGGACGGAAGGTCAACCGAATATGACTGCCCGGCGGCCTCGGCGTTCTGTATGGCCGATATTGTCGACTGGTCAAATCCGCCGAAAGCCCCGGCAATCTCCTTCATCTGTTTGCCATAGACCTTGCCGAGAGTCTTGAAATTCGGCTTGATTTTCTTCGTGATTATGCCTGTCGTGTCAGAGAGGAACTCAGACTCCTTGACATTCACCTCATTGAGAATGATGGACTTGACTTGTTCCAGCTGTTCCCTTACCCTTGCGGAGATCACAGGGACAATAAGCTTCTGAAGCGGCTGGCGAACCTTGATGGAGACCTTGCGGCGGAGCGCAAGAACCATCGATGTGGCCTTCTGGGCAAGTTCCATCCTCTCCTCCAGATCGGTGTCTATGACAGAGGCGTCGCAGGCCGGCATCATCACATAATGAACAGACTCTGAGCCTTCCGGCACAAGATCAAGATAAAGGCGGTCCATATAGAACGGAGCGATAGGGGCGGCGAGTACGGCCACATCGACCAGCACCTCGTAAAGGGTCTGATAGGCGGCGAGCTTGTCCTCGTCCATCTTTCCTCCCCAGAAACGTTTCCTGTTCAGGCGAACGTACCAGTTGCTCAGGTCATCGCAGACGAAGTCCTGAATCAGACGGCCGGCGGTGGTGATGTCATAGTCTTCGTAGGCCGCGGCCACCTTCTTCTTCAACGTGTTCAGAAGAGAGATGATCCAACGGTCAATCTCAGGCCTGTCCGAATATTCCACCCTCTCCGACTTAGGGTCAAACCCGTCGACATTGGCGTAAAGGGCGAAGAAAGAATATGTATTGTAAAGCGTTCCGAAGAATTTCCTGCGGACCTCATCCACACCGGCCTCATCGAACTTAAGGTTGTCCCAAGGCTGGGCGTTGGTCAGCATATACCACCGGAGAGCATCGGCCCCGTACTTGTCCAGCTGCTCGAACGGATCAACGGCGTTGCCCAGACGCTTGCTCATCTTGTTGCCCTCCTTGTCCAGGACAAGGCCGTTGGAAATCACTGTCCCATAGGCCGGAGTTCCGCTGATCATCGTGTGGATGGCGTGAAGTGTGTAGAACCAGCCTCTGGTCTGATCGACACCCTCCGCAATAAAGTCAGCCGTACATCCGAACTTAGGAGACTCCAGGCCGCGAAGCCCTTCCTGGGCGTAAGGCATAGCGCCCGAATCAAACCAGACATCGATGAGATCGGACTCGCGGGTCATCTTCCTGCCGGAAGGGCTGACAAGGAATATATTATCCACATAAGGTCTGTGGAGGTCAATCCTGTCATAGTTATCCTTGCTCATATCCTTAGGATCGAAGCCATTGTCCCTTAAAGGATTGCTTGACATAAAGCCGGCTTCGACAGCCTTGTCGATCTCGGCATAGAGCTGCGCGGCCGAACCGATGCAGACCTCTTCCTTTCCGTCTTCGGAGCGCCAGATCGGGAGCGGGGTACCCCAGAAACGGCTGCGGCTCAGATTCCAGTCCTGAATGTTCTCCAGCCACTGGCCGAAACGCCCTGTGCCGGTGGATTCCGGCTTCCAGGCAATTTTCTTGTTGAGAGCCACCATCTCATCCTTGACGGCTGTCGTCTTGATGAACCAAGCATCAAGAGGATAATAGAGGACAGGCTTGTCGGTCCTCCAGCTGTGAGGGTAGCTGTGTGTCTGTTTCTGAATCCTGAACACACGTCCGTCCTCTTTCATCATCATGCAGAGGTCGACGTCAAGAGTAGGAGCGTCGGCAGGCAAAGAATCATCGAAAGCGTTCTTCACGTAACGGCCGGAATACTCCTTGTAGGCAGGATCCACATTGGTACGGACATATTCAGGATCAAGGTCTTCAATCGGATAGAAGCGTCCGTCGCGGTCCACCTGGGCCTGACGCTTGCCATCCTTGTCCAGCACCATCATTCCCGGAACACCGAAATTCGCGGCGACTTTCTTGTCGTCGGCGCCGAATGTAGGAGCGATGTGCACGATTCCCGTACCGTCCTCTGTCGTGACATAGTCCCCGGAGATCACACGGAACGGCTCGCCCTCCTCGACAGGGCTGAACCAAGGGATCAGCTGCTTGTAGCGGATTCCCACGAGATCGGCCCCTTTGAAAGATCCGTCAAGAATCTTGAAAGGCACGAGTTTGTCCCCCGGCTTGTAATCCTCAAGCGGAATGTCGGCGGCCTTGGGATTGAACCAGACTCCGACCAGATCCTTGGCCAGCACATATATCGCCTCTTTTCCGGTGTATGGGTTGAAAGAGAGGACACGGACATATTCATACTTCGGCCCCACGCACAGCGCGGTGTTTGAAGGCAGGGTCCACGGAGTCGTGGTCCAGGCCAGGAAATAGACCGGGAAGGCCTCGGTGCCGAATAGCGGCTGTGACTTTCCGTCCTTGATGACCTCGAACTGCACGGTGGCGGTCGTGTCGGTCACATCCTTGTAGCATCCTGGCTGGTTCAGCTCGTGTGAGCTGAGCCCGGTGCCGTCTGACGGGGAATATGGCTGGATAGAGTATCCTTTGTAAAGCAGCCCCTTGTCGTAAATCTTCTTGAGAAGGTACCAAAGAGTCTCGATGTAGCGGTTGTCGTAAGTGATGTAGGGATCGTCCATATCAACCCAGTAGCCGACACGCTCGGTCATATTCACCCACTCGGCGGTGTATTTCATCACCTCGGAGCGGCAGGTCTTGTTGTACTCCTCGACGGATATCTTGGTTCCGATGTCATCCTTATGGATTCCCAGCTTCTTCTCCACACCTATCTCCACAGGAAGTCCATGGGTGTCCCATCCGGCGCGGCGGTTCACCTTGTACCCGGACTGGGTCTTGTAACGGCAGATGGCATCCTTGATGGAACGGGCCATAACGTGATGTATTCCAGGCTTGCCATTGGCGGACGGCGGGCCTTCGAAGAATATGAACTCCGGCGCCCCCTCCCTTACCTCAAGGGATTTCTCGAACGCGTGATTCTTTTTCCATCTGTCAAGAACCTCATTCCCGACAGAAACCAGATCAAGGCCTTTGTACTCTTTGAATGTCATAATTTTCTTTCTATTTTTGCACCAGAGAAAACACTGGACCGCATCTTATGCAATTAAGTCTGCAAAGATAGTGATTTCCGCGTTTTTTTTCAAATAGGTGACAGATGAATATAATAGACATCATAATCCTTCTATGCTGTGTTCCAGCCATATTCCGCGGTCTGTCCAAGGGATTCATAGCCCAGGTCGCCGCATTGGCGGCATTGGTGCTCGGAGCTTGGATGTCCTTCCGTTTCTCCGGCGTTGTCGTTGAATGGCTCCGACCGGCGCTGGACGTCCCGCCCGGAGTGCTTCAGGCGACATCGTTCGCACTGATTCTTATAGCCGTGTTCATGGCGCTCACACTGGCCGGCAAAATGTTGGAGGGGGTTGTGAAAATCGTTATGCTCGGATGGCTGAACAAGTGCCTCGGGGTGGTCTTCTCGCTCCTGAAGGTCATTCTTGCGCTTGGACTGATGATTCTGTTGTTCGACTCGGTCGTCACCTCATTGGACATCGACTGTTCCAAAGCCATAGGCGAATCGGCTTTATACACACCGCTCAAGAGTTTCGCCGATGTCTTTTTTCCTTACATCAAAGAATTGATATTCAATAAATAATGAGCAGAATAATTCTAATAGAGACTTCAACCGCCCTTTGTTCCGCGGCGCTTGTGGAGAACGGGAAGGTCATCTGCGAAAGAATCAGCGGCGAACCCAGGGCGCACGCCTCGAAGACGGCTCCGTTCGTCAGCGGGATGCTTTCCGAAAAAGGACTGAAGGTCTCTGACTGCGACGCCGTGGCCGTCAGCAAAGGGCCGGGTTCCTACACGGGACTGCGCGTAGGAGTCTCTACGGCCAAAGGGCTATGCTTCGGAGCCGGAATCCCTTTGATCTCCGTCGGCACGCTCGACACCCTGGTGTGGCAGGCAATCGACCGGAATCTGATACCTGAAGGCTGCCGCTACATCATTCCGATGATAGACGCCCGCAGGATGGAAGTCTACACCGGAATATTCAAACCTGACGGCACGCAGGTCTCCCCTACCGTGGCACGCGTAATCGACAGTGACTCCTTCAGGCCACAGCTTGAGGAAGGCCCTGTCCTTTTCATCGGCGACGGAGCGGGAAAGTGCGAAAGTACACTGACAAGCCCTGACGCCCGCTTCATCCAATGCTGCCCGGAGGCCGCCTCGATGCTTCATCCCGCACTGACTGCGCTGGAGGAGAAAAAATTCGAGGATGTGGCCTATTTCGAACCGTTCTACCTGAAGGAATTCATCACGACAGTCAGCAAAAAGAGGATTATCTAAATTTGGAATATTATGAAAATCGGTGTCGCCAGCGATCACGCTGGATTCGCGTACAAAGGGAAAATCGCCGCCCTGCTTAAAAAGAAAGGGTACGAAGTCATTGATTACGGAACATATACGGAAGACAGCTGCGACTACGCTGATTTCGGTCATGCGCTCGGGTCCGCGATTGACGATGGGGAGGTCGATCTCGGCGTGGCGCTGTGCGGCTCAGGAAACGGAATCGCGATGACCCTGAACAAGCATCAGGGAGTACGCGCGGCCGTCTGCTGGAAAACAGAGCTGGCCCGCCTGGCCAAGGCGCACAACAAGGCCAACGTCCTTGTTATGCCGGCGCGCTTCATCTCATACCGGATGGCAACGGCTATGCTCGACAGATGGCTGACCGCCGAATTCGAGGGAGGCCGCCACCAGCGCCGCATAGAAAAAGTCCCTCTCAGCAAGTAAAAAGATTTGGAAATCAAAGCATTAATAGCGGATAAAAAATTCCTTTCGGCCAACCTCGGACTGTCTGACAACATCGAGGACTACCCGGAGGGGATCATCGTTCCGATAGACAAGCCCTACAGATGGACTTCCGCCGATGTCATAAGGAAGATCAAATGGGCCGCCTGCAGGCATTTTCACAAAAAGAACCTGAAGGTCGGACATGCGGGGACACTTGACCCGCTCGCCACAGGTGTGCTGCTCGTCTGCATAGGCAAGGCGACAAAACTGGCCGAGACGCTGCAAAAGGAGGGCAAGGAATATGTCGCCGGTGTATCGTTCGGAGCCACCACGCCGTCCTACGACCTTGAAAAGGCCATCGATCAGGAATATCCCACCGACGGTGTTTCCGAACAGTCCGTCCGAGGGATATTGCCACGGTTTCTTGGAGAGCAGGAACAGATAGCCCCGCTGTTCTCCGCCAAGTCCGTTGATGGGGTAAGGGCTTACGAGCTTGCGAGAAAGCAGTACAAGGACGCGCGCAAGGAGAAGACAGAAGTGATGACAGACTTCGACCACTCAGCCGCCGAAGCTCTTAACAAGCAGATTATCAACATCTCGGAAATCGAACTGCTGTCCTTTCATCCCGAAGGGAAACCATCCGCAAAGGCTCTTGGGGAGGAAGAGTCGCGTCCGAATCCAAGAATCAACGTGACCGACACTTCCGACAGACATCTTCCGCTGGCAGAGATCAGGATAAAGTGCAGCAAAGGAACCTACATAAGGGCGCTGGCCAGAGACCTTGGGGAAGCGCTCGGCTCGGGAGCGCATCTGAATTCGCTGGAGCGCACCGGTTCAGGAGGGTTCACGGTGAAGGACAGCCTCTCAGTCAATGTGGCCGCCGGCATCTTTCAGCACATCCAGGACTCCCTTGACCTTCCTGAAATACTTGATTGACTCCTCCAGAGTCTTGTCGGCAGGGATTCTGACAGCCATGGCGTCTATGATGCTGTAGTCATAGATGATTTCCGCGCCATATTTAGCCGCTCCTTTTTTCAGCGGGCCGTTACCGACACTCTCGTCATAGTAGATTATGAGAGTGTTCGGCGAATATGCCAATCCGGCCTGCCGGGGTCTTGCAGGCGGAAAATTCCCTTCCGCCGGGATGTCCGGAGAATCAAAGGCATTAACCTTCAAAAGCTGTTTTTCCGTCCTGCTTATGGTACTGCAGCCAACGGTCGCCGCAAGTGCCGAGGCCAGTAAAAGGGTAGAGTCTTTGACCTGTTTTTTCATCGCAAGAATAATCTATCGCCTAATCACTTACAAGATTGAAGCCAGAAGATGCCCACCCCGACATAGAAACGCCGTCTCCATAGACAAGATACCCCTCCACGCCATCGGTCGAGTTGATGAATCCCTTGGCCTCATCAAGGCCGACGACCATACAATAAGTGGCATAGGCATCCGCCAGAGTGGCGTCAGAAGCCACAATGGTGGCACTCAGCAGCGAATGTTCGACAGGATACCCGGTACGCGGGTCCACTGTGTGTGAATATTTCCGGCCATCCTTTACATAGAACTTGCGGTAATTGCCGGAAGTCACCACGCCGCATCCTCTGCCGTCACCCTGCCACTTTCCGGCGAATCCCTCGCCGCCAAGCACCATATTCCCGTCAACCGGCATATCTATCCCTATCATCCAAGGCTTTCCGGAAGGGTTAAGTCCCTCGCAGTAGATCTCACCGATGTTCACCAACATATCCCTGACTCCTATGGAATGGAGGTAGCCGGCTATCTTATCGCAAGAATACCCTTGCGCTATCGCATTGAAATTCAACTTAGGACGTATTGCCGGATCCTTCGGGGACATATTCCCGTCGAGTTTGTCCATTCCGCTGACGGCCTTCAGGCTGTCGACTGTCGCCGCCGACGGAAGGGAATCCCTTTTGAAGCCGAATCCCCATGCATCGTAGAGGCAGCCCGAAGAGACATCCAACGCTCCGCCGGTCTCATCGAACAGTTGTCTTGACAAACTGAATACTTCCTTGAACATTTCGTTTGGAACCACCGGTTCACCCGCGTTGTAACGGCTCAGCTGCGAACCTTTGTTGTAACCGGACAATGTCGTGTCAACCAAGGTGAGGATGGAGTCAACGGCCTTTTCTATCTTTTTGACATCCAATGATCCGTCGGACTTGAATTTCACCAGATACTCTCCCCCCTGGGCATATCCCCTTAACTCTCTGTAGCACGCTTTCCGTCCGCAGGAAACCGCGGCCATACAGATGACGGAGCACAGCAGGACTCCCCTGAATATTCCTCTCATTGTTTTCATTTATGCAATTATAGGCATTTAGATTCAAATTTCGGACACCATTGGACTAGTTTTTGCTTCGGTCATACTATGTTTTTGCATTTTTTATACGATATTTGTATTTCAATAGAAAAAGAATGAAGATAAAAAGCATTATTCTGATAGGGATATCCGCCGCTCTGGCCGCGCTTCCTTCGTGCAAGAAGGACGAAGATACCTCATCCACAAAAGAGTACCTTGACGGTAGCCTGAGTTTCTCGATGCCACAATATGTGACAAAGGGCGAGACTTTCAGCCTGACTCCCAAAGGCGTGACGCATCCGGCCACCGGACTGGCCGAGGATGTCGGGTACTACTGGACAAACTCCTGGACTTCCAGTCAGGACACCACAAAGACCGAGACCGACCCGAAAGCCGACGGCACATATAGCTTCACCACACCGTCGCAGGTGGGTACATTCACAGTCAGCTGCGTCGCATTCGCCACGGACTACTACACAATCTCCTCAGTGATTTCCTTCTGCGTTGTTGATTCAGCCCTTGACTCGACAATCGCCGGAGCTTATTCGGAAAGCGATCCGAAATTCATCGATCCAAGAGACGGAAAATCTTACTACACAACAACTTTCAACGGAAAGACCTGGCTGAAGAACAACCTCTATCACTCCGGTTACGGTGTATCTTACGAAAACAGCGAGGCGCTGGATCCGATCTACGGACGCTACTACCTTTGGGACGAAGCCGTCAAGGCCTGTCCGGAAGGATGGCATCTTCCGTCCGGAGAAGAGTTCGCCGAGATGGCCGGAGCCCTTGCAGAGGAAGGGACCGTATTTTCGAAGAACGACGCTTTCACAGGTGTGGCCGGAGGGATTATGGTGGACGCCAAATTCTTAGGCTCACGGATGTGGGAGTACTGGCCCGATGTCAAAATCACCAATGAGGCCGGGCTGTCAGCTCTTCCGGTAGGTTATGTGATCGATTCGGGCGACTCCCACAAATTCACCGGAATAGACGACTACGCGGCTTTCTGGACATCCGATTCCAGAGATGACGACCTTGGTGTCTACAGATACATCTACGTAAAACAGAACGACATCCTGCTCGGTTCCGGAGACAAGAAGTCATTCAGGGCTTCGGTACGCTGCGTGAAGGACTGACAAGCGGGGAATCAGGAGCTTTTCCCAAGACGGACTTCAACGCAAGTCCGTGACAACATAGGAGGATTCAAGAGTCTTTTCGTCAAAACGGAAAGACTCTTTTGATTCACCGGCGGCCTCGAATTCAAGTCCGGAGATGTTGAAATCCGAGACTGACCCGTCATTAAGCGTCACTTCGGCTCCGACCAGAACACTTGTTCCTTTCTTGAAATACAACTTAAGACCGGCGATGTCATACGGGCTTTTCCCCTTTTGCACCGGGGACAGAACGGATGCGTCCACCGCTTTTCCGGCATACTTCGAAGCCCCGAACGACTCTTCCCTGAAAGCGTCACCTATCGAGGACACCATCATGGCCGGATTCGTTGCATAACCATTATAGGAATCATCAACATATTCAACCAGAACCTCTTCAGAAATCCGATCCACCGTCCAGAGTGTCTTCCCGTCGCACCAAAGCTCCAATCCGTTGCCGTCCACAAAGAATGACGTCCCCTGAACCTTTACGTTTCCGTTCCCTGTCACCTTTCCCTTTCCGGTCGGCATCGTGAAGGAATAGTCAAACGAAACCAAAGAGGATGAGACTTTGCCGACAAACTCTTTCAAAGTCCTGCTGTCGGCTGACGCCGCCGGACGCATCGCACAGAAAACGACGGCCGCGGCAATGAATATTCTTGTGACTGGTGTTTTCATATTATTCTACACGTTAGTGGACAATGTGTACAGACCGGTTACTGGTTCTTGTAGGCGGCTATGATCTGATCCAGCTCATCAAGACTGGAAACCAGTACCTGACGCGGTTTGGAGCCTTCCTGCGGACCGACAATACCGGCGGCCTGCAGCTGATCCATAACGCGGCCCGCTTTCGCATATCCCATTCCAAGCCTTCGCTGGAGATCGGACGTGGAACCCCGCTGGCTCATCACCACAAGCCTGGCGGCCTCGTCAAACCGTTCGTCAAGCTTTGTCATATCCACCATTCCTCCGGAGCCCTCCTCAGTGTCGTCATCCACAGGAGGCAGGTAATACGGGGTGTTGTAGCTCTTTCTGTACCCATTCTGAGAGCCTATATAACCAGTAAGCCTGTTTATTTCCTCGCTGTCGATGTAGGCGCACTGCACCCGTTCCATCTCGACTCCGGCATAATACAGCATATCACCCTTTCCAATCAGTTTCTCGGCTCCCGGAGAATCAAGGATAGTGGCGGAGTCGGTTCTGGACACTACCCTGAAAGCGATTCTGGTCGGGAAATTGGTCTTGATCAGTCCCGTGATGACATCAACTGACGGCCTCTGGGTAGCGAGGACGACGTGCAGGCCGGCGGCGCGTCCTTTCTGCGCGAGTCGGATAATCGAAGTCGTAATGCTGCGGGCGACCACCTTCGCATCCCCGCCGCCTCCGACCGACATCGTCAGATCGGCATATTCGTCAATGACGGTGACAATGTACGGTAGGAACCGGTGGCCTTCATCCGGACGGAGCCTGCGGCTGCGGAACTTCTCGTTGTAAGTCTTTATGTTAGGGACCGAGGCCCTGCTCAAAAGTTCGTAGCGCTGATCCATCTCTATGCAGAGGGAACGCAGAATCTTGTCGGCCTTGTCGGCTTTTTTCACGATGGCGTTGTCCTGCTCCTCCCTTTCGTCATTGCAAGGAAGAAGGGCGAGATAATGTTTCAGAAGGTGGGCATAGGCCGAGAACTCGACCATCTTAGGGTCGATGAACACCAGTTTAAGTTCAGAAGGATGCTTCGAATAGAGCAATGAGGCGACTATCGCATTGAGTCCCACAGACTTCCCCTGCTTGGTCGCTCCCGCCACCAAAAGGTGCGGGGCGTCCGCGAGATCGAAGACCTTCACTTTCTGCTGGATGGTGTAGCCGATGGCGACCGGCAGTTCGGCCTTGCTGGAGCGGAACGCGTCGTCATTGAGGACAGCCCTCATCGGAACGATGGAAGGCATGTCATTCGCGACTTCGATGCCAACAGAGTCGGTCAAGGTCACGACACGAACCCCCCTCGCATGCAGATGCATACCAAGATCTTCCTGCAGCTTCTTGATTTCTGATATCTTGACTCCCGGCGCCGGATATACCTTGTAGAGCGTGACGGTAGGACCCACGATGGCCTTGACATCATTGATCTGGATTCTGTAGTTCTCAAGAGCGCCGCGGATCCGCGCGTTGTTTCTTGCAAGCTCATCGTCCGAAACATCGTTTCTACCGGACGAATATGTGTCCAGCAGCTCCAGAGACGGGAAACTGTAATCCGGAAGCTCGTCGCGAACGTTGATTCTTTCGAGTTCCGTCTTCACATCCGTGCTCAGCTTCTCTCCCTTTATAACTTCCATCGATGACCCTCCGGCATCCTTGTTGTCCGGCTTCGGACTGACGCGCGATGATTCACCGGACGCGCTTCCGGCAGACCCGGCATCAGGAGCGACAGGCTCAGCGACCGCCGGCACAGTATCAGGAGCAGGACGTTTCGGAGCCGCAGGACGGTGCGAAACACTTCCGGAGCGGTCGGCATTCACAGGATTCCTGGCGTTTCCAAGCGACAAAAGCCAGACGGAGAATCGTCTTGACGCCGACAAAAGCCACAGGATGGCAAGGAAAACCAGGAAGCAACCGCTCAGGATGTCACCGAAGACAACCGAGCACCATCTGACGACGGACTCACCGCACTCTCCTCCCAAACCTCCTCCGAAGACATTGCCAAGTCCCGACAAGTCAGATATATAAGCAAAAAGGAAAGACGATAGCATCGCTCCCGAAAACGTCAGCAGGGCGGTCTTGGCCATCGAATACCGCCAGCGGTGCAGAAGCAGCCTGACAGAGACTGCGAAGAGTATGACCACAAACGCCAGGCTTCCGAGACCGAACCATCTGCGCACCAGCAAATCAGCCCAGCGATAGCCAAGCTTTCCGGCTATGTTCCTGACTTTGACGGAAGTATCACCAACAGCCGTCATCAAGGAACTTTGGTCTGCCTTCCAGGTGAAGAAATAGGACACCGTGGCCAGCAAGGTGAAGACCGCCAGCAACGAGACAAGAAGTCCGGTGATCCTTATCAGCCTGGCCTTGTCGTCATCATCCATATTTCTCCAGAAGCGAAACACTATTTCCTGTTCTTACGGTTGCCTTTCTTGTTTATACGACGGTTCTGCCCCATACCCAGATTAAGACCGGGACGGGAGAAGTTGGAGTCAAATGAAATCTTGGTAAGCTCCAGATCTGCAGGCACCTGGATTCTGTAGCCGGAAAGTTTCTCGATGTCGGCGAATATGGTCTCGTCGGCGACGCTGTCCTTGTTCCATATAAGATACTGTTGCCTCATATAGATGGCAAGGGAACGCAGCATCGAACGCTTGACCCCGCCCTCCGGCTCATTGGAAATCAAGTCTATGATACTCTCGATGTTACGTCCGTAATGCGAGGCTCTCACCGGAGTCTTGTCTATCGGAATGGTCATCGGAGGGACTTCCATCGCCTCCGGATGCGGGGCCGGGAAAGGAGAATCGATGTCCAGGTCATAACCCGCGATCATAAAAAGATGATCCCACAGTTTCTGCTCATAGTTCTCCTGGGTGTGGACCTGCGGATTCAGGAGTTCCATTACCCTGACGACGGCCTTTGCCTGCTCGCTCCTCTTAGCCCTGTCGGGGATTTCCTTGACCTGCTCGACCATATTAAGTACGATCCTGCCGTACTCGGGCATCTGAAGTTTCTCCCTTTCAGTGTTGTAATAGAGTTTTATCGCGCTGTCGTTAGATTCCATATCAATATCATTTTGTATAAAACAGACAAATATACGAAAATTATTCCACCTCATCGGTAAGAACATACCAGATTACCGGAGTGATGTCGGAATATCCCATCCTGCGGTAAATGTCGGCGTAACGGGCCACCTGACGGCGGTAACAAGGATTCTTGTCGCCGAACTTATAGTCTATGACCGTCACCCTGCCGTCCTCTATCAGCACTCTGTCTGGACGATAGACATTGCCGTCCGTGTCTATCAGCCGGGTCTCATTCCTCACCTCAACTCCCTCGGAGACAAACCATTGAGAACGGGAGGCTATCCTGCGTGACAGGAGGTCAAGATATTTCTCCTCCTGCCCGGAATCTATCTCTCCGGCCTCAAACGAACGCCTGACCGCCGCCGGAAGGTCAGACGGGACAAGGACTTCCGAAAGGATACCGTGCAGGACGGTCCCGTTGAGCTTGGCCTCGTTTCTCGCGCCATCACAGAAGAAGTCTATCGAATCGGCGCTGAATTTGAGCCTTCCGCGTTCCCTCACATCCGAATCATTCTCTTCATCAGACGGATTCAGAGGATAGGAAGGATAGCCCGGCGTGAGTTCGCCGACAACGTCCGCCTTGCGTTCAACAGAGGAATAGTCGAACAGCGTGCCTTTCGAGAAGACCGTCGCATCCTCAGTCTCTTCTTTGGAATAGCCCGACGAGCCACTGTAGGCGCACAGGTAGGTGTAAAGAATCTGGGAAAAGTCCGAAAAGTCGCACTGAGGGACCTGAAACCGCGTTCCGTGCGGCCCGGAGGCCGGAACAGCCGGCGCCGTCACCGCACCGGCGATTTTTTGAGGAGGCTCGGCCGCAATGACCGTCAAGCCTTTGACAGGTCTGGTCAAAGCCACATAAAGAGTGTTGATGTTGTCTACTGACTGGAACCTCATTTCCTTCAGGCTGCAGTCACGGAACAAGGTGTCCTCATTGTCGGGTTTTCTCAGCATGACATTATACACACCGTCAGCTATGCCCTCCAGTTCTGTCCCCTCAACCGAAGGACGCACCCAATGCTCTTCGGGGCGGGAAAGCCCGATCTCTTCAGCGAACGGGAATATAACATGTTGGAACTCAAGCCCCTTCGACTTATGTATCGTCATAACCCGGACAGATTCAGGATCGGCAGGCGAGCTTATCATAGGATCCGCCTCCTGCCAGGCGTCGAGGAATCCGTCAATGGCATTGCCGTTGACGGCGGAATAGTCCTGCACAAAATCCATCAGCGCCAGTACATATTGTGTCTCGGAATCGAACAATCCCGGATCCCTGTCCTTAAGGATGCGCAGAAGCCGCTCGCAGAGATCGGTAAGAGACAGGTACGTCAATCCGCTGACATTGACTCCAACCTCTCCGGCAAGGAAAGAGCCGATGGTGTCATCCTCGTTGCCGACCGATGACAGAAGCGACACGACCTGACGGGCCACAACCGATGACTTCAGGTGGAGAGAATCATCGGAAATAACGTTCAGTCCGTTCTCCATCAAATACATGGCGACAGCAGAACCGCATTTGTTGTTTCTGACCAGCACGGTGATCTCACCTAATCTGGCCCCGGAGTCACAAACCTTTCTTACCGCATCGAGAATCATCCGCATCTCATCGTCCTTGCCGCAGAAAACAACCTCGACACTCCCCTCGGAAGCACTCTTTGACCTCACCAGCTGGGAGGCGTCTGAATAAATGTCTTGGACACTGAAGTCCGAGCAATCCCCAAGGAGTCCGTCGAGAACCGATGAGGCATATTCAAAGAAGCCATTGTTGAACTCGACTATATTCCTAAGGCTTCGGTAATTGCTGTCCAGAGTCTCCACCGCGCAGTTTTGGAACTCCCCCTGCACCTCGCGCGCCATCATTCTCCAGTCGGAGCCACGCCAGCGGTAGATGCTCTGCTTAACGTCACCGACAAGAAGATTCTCCTTCCCCTGCGCCACGCTGTTCTCTATCAACGGACGGAAATTGTCCCACTGGATCCTGGACGTGTCCTGAAACTCGTCCAACAGGAAATGTTCGAAACGCACACCCAGTTTCTCATAGATGAACGGAGCGTCCGTACCGTCTATTATGTTCCTGAGTATCACGTTGGAATCATCCAGGCTAAGCACGTTCTTCTCTTTCATCAAAGCCTTGAACTCGCGGTTCAGATCTCCCGCTATGCCCAGTTCGTTCAGGATTGAGGAAATCCGCAAGGCCGTGGAATAGACCATGTACTTCCCGGCGAACACCTCGCAATACTTCTGAAGAAGCGGCATCAACACACTTTCAAGGCTGGCAAACCGAGGCCGATCGGCCTTTCTGAACCACCTGCCGAAGTCCTCGCAATTCTTTAATAGGGAATCTGACGGATAGACAGGTTCGTCATCCGGCTTGGCGGAGGCACTGTTGTAGACAGGGTTAAGACGCTTGCTGGAAAAGTCCTCTTTGGAAAGGCCGCGCTCCTCAGCGGCGCTGACAAAAGCCCGGGCGGCATCCCTTACCTCTTTTCTGAACGACGCCGTCACCGAGGAAAGAGCCTTCTTCATCCTGGCAAGGTTCTCTTTGGAATATTCCTTTTCCTCGTCTATTCCGAATTCCTCCACGGCGGCGCGGTGCTCATCTGACTTGAGTGTCATCGCAACTTCCTTCAGGCTGCTTTCCAGATTGTACCTGCGCCCTTTCCGCAATTCCTCCAACGCACTCTGCGTCAGCCATCCGAGCAATTCCTTATTGTCATCCGAAAGCGAGTCAAGCACTCTGTCCACACTCTCCGCTACCAAGGACTTCTTGTCAAGTTCCACCTGATAGGTGGCAAACTGGCCGATCTCCCTCGAAAACGCCTTCAGGGTCTGCTGGAAAAAGCGGTCTATGGTGCTTACTGAAAACGCGCCGTAGTCGTGGAGGATGTCACACAGGACTGTACCTGCCCTTCCCCCCAACAGCTCCTCGTTCTCAAACAAAGGCGCAAGTTCTTCATAATAAGGAGAATCCGAAGGAGACACCGCCAGCCGGTGCAATTCCTTAAGGATGCGGCTTTTCATCTCGTCCGTCGCCTTGTTGGTGAATGTCACGGCAAGTATATGACGGTAGGAATATCTCTCCTCGTCTGTCAAAAGAAGTCTTATGTAGGTTTTGGCCAGATTGAAGGTCTTGCCCGAACCGGCCGAGGCTTTCATTATACGTATCATCGCCCGCAAATCATTCTGAAATCACAATACAAACAGGTGCTTTCTTTTTCAGTGGTGCGCCTGAAAGGAATCCCGACGGAGGCCATCTCCGCAAGAAGCCCGTGAAGCCTCTCCTCCGCAAGGCTCATAAACTTCCCGCTCACAGGGACTTCCCTGACAGGGTCGGTAAACAGTCTGGCCGGAGGATAGATGACATTGACAATCCTGTTTCCGGCCAAGCCTTCGGTCCCGCGGCAGAAGACATCGTAGAGATAGAGCTGAAGGGCGATTTTCGGTCTGCCCTTGTTGACCGGGCCGAACAAGGACTCTACGATTTTCCCGGCGTTCTCATCGGTGATGTCTATATCCTTGTCCTCCACCTTGCCGGTCTTGTAGTCAACAATCCTGACCTCCCCGGGGCGCAGTCTGTCCATCCTGTCCACATAGCCGATGAAATGGAATCCGTCTATGTCACAGACAAACCCGCGTTCCAGACCGAGAATCTCAAAAGCGCCGTAACCCGAAGATTTCAAAAGCTCAAGATCCCGGTCGAGCGTCTTGATGACGTACTCCACTATAACATCCTCGACAACCAAATCCCTACCGGTAACCTCAAGGGAATGAAGCTGTTCCAAGATAAGACCCCGCACCATCGACTTGATTTCGGAGCGTTTGCGGAGAAGCCCGGAAAGATATTCCGCGGTGACATTCCTTCCGCCCGCCATTTCCTCGGAATACAGTTTCTGCATCACTTCGTGAAACACGTTTCCGAGCATCCCGGCATCCATATCCTCCGAGACCTCGTCACTTTTACGGAGTTTCTTTACCGTGCCGTAATAGAACTTCACCGGACAGTCGAGATAATTCTTCAGGGCAGACACCGAAAGATTCGTCCGGCGGATGGTCTCGACATCCTCTTCCGTCTTCTCTATTTCTTCTGAGGAGAAAACACCGGATGCGTTCGCCTTGACAAAACGGCGTCTTATCGGCACATTGAAATGGTACTCAAGCTGTTTGATGTATCGGCTTTCCTCCCCGCCCTTCAGCCCCTCGGTTCTGGAGTCATAGACCAGGGTCACTTTCTCCGCCCTTTGGACAAGGCGGTAGAAATAGTATGCCCAGACAGCGTCCTGAAACTCGTATGTCGGCAGGCCGAAACCTTTACGCAGCTCAGGAGGAATGAACGAAGAGCTGACGCTCCGCCTCGGAAACACACCCTCGTTGCATGAAAGAATCATCACCTGGCTGAAATCCAAGGCGCGGGTCTCCAACGGCCCCATAATCTGCAAGCCCTTCAGCGGCTCTCCGTTGAACGGTACAGACACCGGTCTCAAAAGCTGGTCAAGAAGTCTGAGATAAGTCATCGGGAGCACCTCAAGTCCGGCGGACCGGAGCTGGCCCACGGCGTTAAACGCGGCCTTCGCGAACTCAAGCTCGATGGCAAGGGAAGAGTCCTCAGCCAGTTTCGGGGCAAGTCCTTTGATCAGGGCCTTCAGGTAGTCCGACAAAACCTCGACCTGCTCCTTTGAGGCTGATTTGGAATCGGTTACAGCAGGCTGAAAAATCAGGTCAAAGACCGGAATCCCGGACAAGTCCTCCTGCGGTATGTAATACTTCGCCCCGGCCTTGATTTCAGCGACTCTGGCTTTTGCGGGAAGATCCTCATCAGTCACCTTTCTGAATATGTTAGACGAGAAAACCGCCCAGACCTGTTTGTGGTAGTAATACCATTTCCCGTCCTTCCGCCTCAGGTGCATCTGCATGGCCGAGACAAGGGTCAGAAAATCGAAGAAGGCGCTGCTCTTCATCGGATAACCCATCGTGACATTTATGTCCTTGATCTCTTCCGGGATGGAGTTCAGAACCGGAACAAGAAGGGACTCGTCCGGAATCACGACAGCGCACCTCTCGTCCCTGACCACCGACGGAATCAGTTTTGCCTGCCCGACAGACGACGGAACGCTTATCACCTCTATCTCTGGAGTTCCAAGCCCGTCGGCATCCATCTCAAACGCCTGAGGGAAATCCTTGACATTCCGTGACATAAAGAAGGATGACTTGTTCAGGGGATTCCTGACCATCTCACCTGAATAGTCCCAGCAGAACTCCGCCAGCCCGGCGTCACGCATCCGCCTCATAACCTTTTTCTCACATTCGTTCAATGCATTGAGGCCTACGAAGACATATTCGGAGACATCGCCGAACGCGGCTTTCAGCACATCCACAGCCGCCTCCGAATCGAGCCGGGACGCCAGGCCGCGATAGACCATTCCTTCGTATGACATGCCTTTCGCGGAAAGTCTTTCCCGGAAACTGTTGTACAGCGGCAAAAGAACATTCCATATTCTCAGGAAGCGCTCCTTGACGTTAGGATTGTCGGAGTCAAGATTCACCGTGAGCCGCCCCTCTCCGCTGAAATGACTGATGAAACTTTCTATCGCCTTTCTCTGATTTTCGGTAAGATACGAATATGAATCCTGTATCTCCTTAAATTCCGACACGTTTGCGAACAGCTTTCCCGGATCGACGAGGTACTTGTCAACGTCATCGAAATCACCAAGGATCACATCTCCCCAGAAAATGAACTCGTCAAGGCTTTCGTGAGCCGGGTAGAGCGACTTATAGCACTCGTACAGCTCCAGCAGCAGATTGACTCTGTCAGTAGGTTCGCACCCGGAAACATTAAAAAAGAAATCGTTGATTGTCAGCATTTTCGGAGCCACAATCGGAACGCCTGTTTCCTTTACCGCCTCGCCGAGATATTTGGTGAAGAACACCTGGCTGCGCCTGTTGGGAAATATCAGGCAGGTCTTTGAGATCCCGCCCAATGCCATATAATGGTCAGCCACTTGTTTTAAGAAAGGAGTCATATCGGTTGTCTGCAAGAATGTTTTCCTATATTCCAACCGCAAAGATAATCATACATTGTGAAATAACTCTTCACAAGCGCGGAAGTTTCAGAAAGAGGAACAAAATATTTCTAATTTTGAATAATTCTATTTTGAAAATTCAAAATTAGTGATTACCTTCGCGATACGAAACGAGAGAAACTCATTTCATTATGTTTGACTTTTAAAAGATTATATTATGAAAAAGAAATTCAGATGCTTGGTTTGCGGTTATGTCTACGAAGGCGAGAATCCTCCTGCGGAGTGTCCGCAGTGCCACGCTCCGGCGAGCAAATTCGTCGAGATAAAGGATGACGGCGGCAAGCCTCAGTGGGCCTGCGAGCATCACATCGGTGACGGCAAGGTAGAGGACGGGGAAGTCCTTCAAGGGCTGAAAGACCACTTCAACGGAGAATGTTCCGAGGTGGGGATGTATCTTGCGATGAGCCGCCAGGCCGAGCGAGAGGGGTATCCTGAGATCGCGGAGGCGTTCAAGAGATACGCCTTTGAGGAGGCCGAGCACGCCGCAAAGTTCGCCGAGCTTCTCGGAGACGTTGTATGGGACACTAAGACCAACCTTGAGAAGCGCTACCAGGCCGAGGCCGGAGCGTGTGAGGGCAAGCTTGCGATAGCCACCAGAGCCAAGCAGCTCGGCTACGACGCCATCCACGACACCGTACACGAGATGGCGAAGGACGAGGCGCGCCACGGAGCAGGATTCTATGGACTCTATACACGCTACTTCGGGAAGTAACGGATTTTCAAGAGTTTTCTTGACATAGCAAGAGAGCGGGTGTGGCTAAATACGATATGTTCAGCCACACTCCTTGTGTTTTAGGCTGGTTTTGGCACGGCCTTGCCGCCGGGCGCCGGATCACCCAAGGGCAATTCAGGCTCGACCGCCACCCTTTCAGAGATCTTCCTCCGAGATGCCGAATCTTTCCGCTATGTCATCCGGGATGTCACCGAGACCATTGCCAAAGTCAAGCTCATCCCACGCTTCCTCCATAGAGCGGCGTTCTTTTTTAGTCGGGCGGCCTGTCCCGCGGTCACGGCGGAGGAAAAATGTTTCTATGGGAGCCTTGAGCTTGTCAAGCTCGGACTGCGGGGTAAGGTTCTCCGCATATTCAGGGACCAGTTTCGCTCCGAGGCGATGACCGGTCAATCGCTTTATTCTATATGAATACAGAACAGCCCCCTTTCGTATCTCAACGACCTCTCCTACCTTCAGCAATCTTGAAGGCTTCGCATTGGTTCCGCCGACCTTAACCTTTCCGCCCTTGCAGGCATCGGTAGCCTCGGTGCGGGTCTTGAAGACCCTGACAGCCCAAAGCACCTTATCAATTCTTTCAGCGTCTGGCATATTAACTAATATTCAAAAAAACTAACATTCAGCGTCTTGAGTCGGTTGCCAAGAAGCCGTTTAATATTGTTTCCCGAAACCGGCCATTCCTGACTCACGTGACAGTCTCTTAGAAGCCGTTTGAATCTCTTTATCCTAAACCTTGCGGGAATAAACCCAGGCAGTCTCGACGGATTTTCAAGGAAGACAGCGGCGCTGTCTGACGAGAAAGCCGGAAGAAAATGACGGATTGAAACTCAAAGAACTTAATATAAAAGAAATTATAAACAGCTTCTTATTACGAAGAGAAAGTTTTCCGGTGGTAAATCACGGATTAAAAAGAAGGTCATAGCCGGAAAGACGGCCTGGATGACGGGACATATCAGACAGATTCTAAGAATTCCATTCACGGATATGAGGGTCCGAAACGTCAGCATCAGCGAACGAGACAGGATCGGACATCTGATTGGTGTAGGAATCGGTTATCTGACGCTTATCGACAAGAGTCTCAAGCAGAACTGTACCCACAGCGGCCGGAACAATGAAAATGTCATTCAGCTCCGACGGGACAAGAATTGAATGTCCGGGCTTAAGAGAGTAGGCCTCAAGGCTTTTCGCTCCTTTATCACCTTCGGATGGAACCTGCGCGATAGCCTCTCCGGAGACGCAGTAGTAGACTGCGAAGCTGCCCGGTTGCTCCGAGAATATGTGAAGACCATCCTTAAGCTCCATCCTTGTCACGACAAATTCAGGGCAAACTGCAAGCTTTTCACCCTCGGACGGTTCCGGAACATACATCCTGAAATCTATGAAGTCGAAAGCCTCCTCGAGATGCAGTCCCAAAGAATCAAGGGAGTCGATACCCCAACCGTGAAGATTGAAGACAAGTTCCGAACTTTCGGCAATCTCGACAATCCTCAATCCGGGTCCGGCGGCGAAAACGGTGCCGGGCCTGATGAGATAAGCCTCGCCCTTATGCGGCCTGACAACGTTCAGAATCTCCCTTACAGTCCCGTCAAGACATCTGGAGTAAAACTCCTCAGGGCTGACATCCTTGTTGAAGCCGACAAGCAGTTCGGACTCAGGAGCGGCCTCCAGAACGTACCAGAGCGCTGTCTTTCCGAAAGAATCGTATCTTTCGGCAGCCACCTCATCAGAAGCGCATACCTGAAGGGGCTGCCACCCGGAAACATTCATAACCTTCACCATCACAGGAAATTGCAGGCCATAGTACTCAAACACGTCATCGCCTACCACCCTTTCCAGATAAGTGCCCATCAGCTCGCTGATAGTGTTGCCGCCGAACCAGCCGTTATCCACCATAGAATCCCTGAACCCCAAATCGGCGATCTGGTAGCTCACGTGACCCCACGGCATATCCGCTCTTTCGTCCAGAAACCTTAGCGGATAGAGTCTTCTGTTGTCGTTTTCCATTAATTACACCTGATATTCAACCGCAGTCATATTCCCGCCCGCCTGTGCCTTCTCCTTTTCAGAGAAGCCCCCACTCGTCACAGCCACGCCTCAGCAAGAATATTTCCGGACATCAATTGACAAATTTAGCAAATATATTTCGTCTTTCCACGTCAAATCCGCTCCCACATATTTTCAAATGTTTGGCAAAAGTAGTAAATTTGTATTTCGCCTTGCGGAAGGCCTCCGTTTCTCCACCGATTGCGGTTAACGCAAGCCCCTCCCCGAGGAGCTTAAGGCAGGTGGACGACTCGGGCAATTGACCGCGGCAAAGTACCTAAGTTGAATATTAAAAGAAGATATATATGGCAAACATCGAACTCAGCGAGCAGGAGAGAATCAGAAGAGAGTCTCTTGCCAAGTTAAGGGAATTGGGAATCAATCCTTATCCGGCGCCTCTTTATCCGGTCAACGCCACCGCCAAGGAAATCACGGACGGATTTGACCAGGAGAAAGGCAACTTTCAGGAAGTCTGCATCGCCGGCCGCCTGATGTCGCGAAGGATTATGGGAGCCGCCTCTTTCGGCGAGCTCCAGGACTCGACGGGCAGAATCCAGATTTACGTCAAGAGAGACGAGATCTGCCCGGGCGAGGACAAGACTATGTACAACACCGTCTGGAAGAAGCTGCTGGACATCGGTGACATCATCGGAATCAAGGGATTCGCCTTCATAACCCAGACCGGACAGCTAAGCGTACACGCCAGGGAGCTTACCGTGCTGAGCAAGTCACTCAAGGTCCTGCCTATCGTAAAGGAAGTCGACGGAGTGGTCCATGACGCTTTCACGGATCCTGAACTACGCTACCGCCAGAGATACGTCGATCTTATTGTGAACCCTCAGGTAAAGGATGTCTTCGTCAAGAGGGCACAGATCATCGCCACGATGAGAGAGTATTTCAACGCCGCCGGATGCCTTGAGGTAGAGACTCCTATCCTTCAGGCCATTCCGGGAGGTGCGACGGCGCGTCCGTTCATAACCCACCACAACGCCCTTGACATCGACCTCTACATGCGAATCGCCAACGAGCTTTACCTCAAGAGGCTCATCGTCGGAGGCTACAACGGTGTCTACGAGTTCGCCAAGGACTTCCGCAACGAGGGTATGGACAAGACCCACAACCCGGAGTTCACTTGTATGGAGATCTACGTGGCTTACAAGGACTACATCTGGATGATGGATTTCGTGGAGAAGATGCTCGAAAAGATCGCGCTGAGGCTGCACGGCACAACCGTCGTCAAGATCGGTGACAAGGAAATCGACTTCAAGGCCGGCTACCGCCGACTGCCTATTCTCGAAGCCATCAAGGAATATGCCGGCGTGGATGTCAAGGGTATGGGTGTTGACGAGCTGCGCGAGACCTGCAAGAAGCTGAACGTGGAGACCGAGCCTTCAATGGGTGTCGGCAAGTTGATAGACGCCATATTCGGAACCTACTGCGAGGAGCATCTGACCGAGCCTACCTTCGTCATCGACTACCCTGTCGAGATGTCTCCGCTCACAAAGAGGCACAGAGAGGATCCGACCCTCACCGAAAGATTCGAGCTGTTTGTCTGCGGCAAGGAGCTATGTAACGCATATTCAGAGCTTAACGACCCTATCGACCAGCTGGAGAGATTTGAGGAGCAGGCCGCCCTCAAGAGCCACGGAGACGACGAGGCGATGTTCATCGACTACGACTTTGTCCGCGCCCTTGAGTACGGAATGCCGCCTACCTCCGGACTCGGCATGGGAATCGACCGGCTAACGATGTTCATGACCGGCCAGACCACCATTCAGGACGTCCTCTTCTTCCCTCATATGCGTCCGGAGAAAATCGCGAAGGCCGAAAAGAGCGAGACTGAGGAAAATAAGTAGTTGCATCAAAGGATAGAAAAGGGTGGCAGTGACCGCTGGTCTGTGTCACCCTTTTTATTTTCTTTCAGACAATCGTCCTTCCAGGATTGTCTGTGCCACAAACATCAACGACAAGCGATGAGGATCGAGAACATTACATCAGCGCAGAACGCAAAGATCAAGGAGCTGTTAGCGCTTCAGGAGAAGTCAAGACTGAGGCGCTCGGAGAAGCTGTTCGTGGTCGAGGGACGCAGGGAACTCGGGCATTGCCTTGACGCGGGTTTCGTTCCGAGGACACTGTTCATCTGTGGGGAAATCCTCACTGAATGGGAGTTGAACGCACTGCTCGGCAAAGCGGAAAGAATGAACCCAAAAGTCGGAGTAATCCAGATTCCCTACGAGTTGTACGGGAAGATCGCCTACAGGGGAGGCACGGAAGGGGTCATAGCCGAGATTGAGTACCGGGACAGGACATTAGACGGTCTGTCTCTCAGCGAGAATCCTCTCGTGATCGTGCTGGAAAGCGTGGAGAAACCAGGCAACCTCGGGGCCGTGCTGCGAAGCGCTGACGCCGCGGATGCGGATGCGGTCATCATCTGCGACCCGTTGACCGACCTCTACAATCCGAACCTCATCCGGGCCAGCATCGGAGCGGTCTTCTCAAGACAGGTCGCCGCCTCCTCTTCCGAAGAGACCGTAGCCTGGCTGAAAAGCAGACATATTCAGATCCTGACAGCGCAGCTTCAGGATTCGTCGCTCTACTATGACACGAATATGACGAAGCCGACCGCCATCGTGATGGGCGCCGAGTCCACCGGTCTGACCGACATCTGGCGCAAGGCCGCCGACGCTCACATCCGCATTCCGATGCTCGGCTCCCTCGACTCCCTCAACGTCTCCGTCTCCGCCGCCATCCTCCTCTTCGAGGCCCTGCGTCAAAGGCGTCACCTTCAAGAATCAATCTGACCTCCGCTAATAGACGGCCTCGGACATCGCCTTGAGGTCCGGCTGGAGTCCGGTCATCACAGAATAGCCGGTAAGAGCCTGATACAAAAGCCATTTACAACCGGAAACATAAGTACAGTCGGCTGAGACGAGCTTCATTACGGCATCATCATCAAACGAAGGGTTCCTGTAGTTCGCCTCCAGAACGACCTTGTGCCGTCCGGAATCCTCACAGGCGAAATCATCGGCTGTGAATGTGGCGATCTCAGGCAGAGCCACAGGCAAGGTGTAGATCACAAGGTCACATTCCTTTACCGCCTCCCTGAAATCCGAAACCGGATCCGGAAGGAAGCCATATTCAGGCATTGCCTCTGTGATGGCCTGGGCTTTCTCAAGAGTGCGGTTCATAAGGATGGTGGCGAAACCCAGTTCCGCCGCGGCCACGGCGGCTGCTCTTCCAGCCCCGCCGCATCCGACCACAAGAGCCTGAGGCTGACGGTTGAAGGTGCGACCGAGCGTCATCAGGAAGAACTGATGCATCTTCACGAAGAACTTGTCGCCGAAATTAGCGATGAACTCCTCGACGATACCCGGAAAATAAGCCTCCACCACAGCGGTCACTATCCCGGTGAAATCTGAATTATGCGCCTCGACACCGTCCGGGCCGTTCACCAGAAGATTGGCGGCGCCGATACGCGCGGCGGGTCCCGAAAGCGTTCCCTCACCCCTGCGGGCCATTTCAAGAACCTTAGAATATGCCAGTTCCTTGAACGGAGCGGTTACGTTGACCGCCAAGTACCCGTCGATGAACTTCTTGAAAGACGCTTCGAAGTCGCCTCCCTCAATCAAATCGTATGAATAATCCCCATCCTTGACTCCCTTGTACGCCGCCTCGAACAGAGCCGGGCTGCCTGATCCTTTTATCGGATCGCCAATCAGACCATATCTCGCCATATTAGCTGAATTCTTTAACAATACGCTAAGTTAGCAAACCGCCGGGCATTCTGCAAGAGGAAAAGACAGGAATAATGGCCGGGAAAGGGAAGGAAGCCACGCCCTGAATCGCCGCCGGAGCCGCCTGTAACGGCCATGGCCAGCGCCGAGGTCACCGCCTGGCTCAAATTATGTAAGAAAAGGAGAAAAAACATCACTATGAGACTCGGAAATATCTTTGCCGCAGTGCTGGCAATGGTCAGCTGTGCTGTTTGCGCGAAAGCCCAAGACAGAATCCACCTTTTGGACTCACGCAAGATAATCGAAGCGAAAGTCATTGAAATAGGAGAAGTTGACCTGCTTTACAGACTATACGGCAATCTTGACGGGCCGGACTACAGAATCTCGCTCTCAAGGGTGGCGAGCATTGATTTCGAAAACGGCACAAGACAGGTTTTCACAAGAGGAGGAATCACCGGCCCTTACGTGGACGGCTACATTGACGGCTATGATGACGGCCGGCTTGACTACCGCTGGGGCAACTACTATCTGGGAGACCGCAGGCTGCGAAGACAGGAACTGGCCGACTACATAGGGTACTCGCTCTACGGCGAGAAATATCGAAAAGCCAACAACCAGTACTATTGGGGAGTAGTGCTCACTGGATTAGGCGCATTCATCCTTACAGGCACGGTGACCAGTCAGATTCACCAGAGCAGATTCGACAACAACCCGGGGTTCCAGGACAAGCTCTTCAAAGATCATTCAAACAATGACAGCATCGGCCACACTCTCGGCTATATCGCCGGAGTCGCCTGCCTCGGAAGCGGAATTCCGCTGTGGGTCAAGGGCAACAGGAAATTCAACGAAATCGCGGATGACTACAACCGCAACTACGGCCGCCGGAATCTTGGCTACAGTTCATCCGTCACCGTCGGCGCGACCCGCTCTGGTGTCGGACTGGCGCTGAACTTCTGACAAGCCGTTTAGAACAGAGCCTCACTAAAAGGGCGTAGCCCCGGCTTCAAGAAGCTGTTCAACATTTCCTTATCTGAAACTTTGAGTGAATGAATTCAGTCGGTTTCGACGGATTTAAAACCCAAAGAACTTTTTAAGGAAATGTTGAACAGCTTCTAAGCCGGGGCTGTGAAATTTTATGCCGATTAGTGGACGAAAGATACGGGGATACGGATTTTTTTGACTAACTTGCAATGTTTTGGGCCGTAAGGCACCCGGAACAATCAAATTAACCAAACACTTTAAGATTATGTCACTGAACAAAGTAATGCTGATCGGTAACGTTGGAAAAGACCCGGAAGTACGTTACCTTGACGGAAACAACAACCCTAATTCAGGAAACGCCAAGGTGGCGACATTCCCCCTTGCGACTACAGAACGCTTTCGTGACCGCAACGGAGAACTTCGGGAGAACACAGAATGGCACAACATCGTCGCCTGGAGAAACTCGGCCGATGTGGTGGAGAAGTACGTCCGCAAGGGAACCCAGCTCTACATCGAGGGCAAGCTGAGGACAAGGTCGTGGACCGACCAGACCGGCAACAAGAAGTACACAACGGAGATAACGGTTGACAGCCTTCAGCTGTTAGGCAGAAAATCGGACAATCCGGGGGCTCAGGACGGGGCGGCTGTCAGACAGCCTCAGGGTTCCCAGGGGCAGTCTGTCACCCAGGGGCCGGCCTACGCACAGCCGCAGTACCAAGGCGGCTACAACCAGCCGGGCGGAGCGGCGACACAACCGTTCCAGCAGCCCGCATATCAACAACCGGCTTACCAGCAACAGAGCCACCAGCAGCCGACGGCAGGCCCGGTCGGGGTACCGGCGGAGGACATGCCGCAGGACGACCTTCCGTTCTGATTCTCACTCAAGACTTTAGCAGAATATACAAAACGAATGTTTTCAGATATGAGTTCAAAAGTTGACGTAGTCCTTGGCCTCCAGTGGGGAGACGAAGGAAAAGGTAAGATTGTGGACGTGCTTGCAGGCCGATATCCGGCTGTGGCAAGATTCCAGGGCGGCCCGAACGCGGGACACTCCCTGCATTTCGACGGCAAGAACTTCGTCGTGCGAAGCATCCCGTCAGGAATATTCCGAGAAGGCTCCACCAACATCATCGGGAACGGTGTGGTTCTGGATCCCATCACTTTCAGGGAGGAATGCTCCAACATAGAGAAAATCGGAATCAACCCTAAAGAGAAGCTGTTCATCTCAAAGAAAGCCCATCTGATTCTCCCTACCCACAGACTTCTGGACGCGGCCTACGAGGCAGCCGCCGGAAAGGGCAAGATCGGCTCGACCCTCAAGGGCATCGGGCCGACCTACACAGACAAGATCAGCAGGCACGGACTCAGGGTCGGAGACATCCTCGCCCCTGACTTCAGCGAAAGGTTCGCGAATCTCAAGGCCAGACATATCCAGTTACTCTCGGACCTGCACTTCGAATGCGACCCCGACAAGGACGAGGCCGAGTGGATGAGCGCCATCGAATTCCTTAGAGGATTCAAACTGATCGACTGCGAGTACTTTGTCAATAAGTGGCTGGACGAGAAGCCGATGCTCGCCGAAGGCGCTCAGGGCTCTATGCTCGACATCGACTACGGTTCCTACCCTTTCGTCACATCCTCCTCCACCACTGTCGGCGGGGTCTGCACCGGACTTGGAGTGGCCCCCTCCAAAGTAGGTCACGTCTACGGAATATTCAAGGCCTACTGCACACGCGTCGGCAGCGGCCCGTTCCCTACAGAGCTTTTCGATGAGACCGGTGAGAGAATCCGCAGGATCGGACACGAGTTCGGAGCCGTCACTGGCCGTCCCCGCCGTTGCGGCTGGCTGGATCTCGTGGCGCTGAAATACACGGTGACAATCAACGGGGTGACCGACCTCATAATGATGAAGTCCGATTGTCTGGATGACTTCGAGACAATCAAGGTCTGCACATCCTACAAGGTTGACGGCAAGGAGACCGACCAGGTTCCTTTTGACATCGCGGCGGAAATCGAGCCTGTCTACACAGAATTCCCGGGCTGGAAAACAGACCTGACGGGAATCCGCTCTGAAAGCGAACTCCCGCAGGACTTCAAGAACTATGTCCGCTTTATGGAGAGTTACCTCGGAGTGCCGATCAGCATCATCTCGCTCGGACCTGACCGCGAGGCCACAATCGAAAGGTAGTCCTACCAGGAAATGGCTATGCCTGCCGAACCATACTGCCAATCAGGCCAATAGGTTTTGTCCATCACCGGAACCGGACAGTATTTGACAAACAGGCAGACATCGTCAAAGTTCAACTGAAACATCAAGTCCACTGTAAACGCGTTGCAGTGGACTTTTTTGTATTTGTCCTTCTGCTTACTTCCGTCCAGCGAGTATTTGTTGACAATCGAGCTATGTGTGTTGAAATTCAGAACCGGACCGAGGGTAAAACCATACCGCCTGCCCAATGAGCAGCTATAAGTAACAGGCATAATAATACTCGCCAGCCTCAATTTGGACGATTTCGGCACGCTGTTCTCCGGATACTCTCCAACCTTGACCAGCCCGGTCTCATTCTTCACCATGGCATCTCCGGTCATCACAAAATTCTTCCAGTCAAAGCCCAGCCCTACGGCGAACACGCTTCTCCCGGTCAAATGGAGTTCTGTAACATCGGAGCAAATGAACAGCTCATAAGAATTCTGCACATTAAAATCATAAGGATTTGACGAATAAGCCTTTAATAATCCGAAACCGAAATTGGCGCGGCATACATCGTACGAAGCGGAACGGCTTTTCCTAACCTTACTGTAAAACGGAATGTCAAAATCCAGAAGGCGACGACTGTCAACGGACTCCGTTTCGGATTTCCCGGAACAGGCATTTCGGTCCTCTTTTCCACAATCGTTGCGATCCAGCGTGTCCGCAACATCCTGAGCGCCGGCGGAAAACGCGCCAAGCAAAACGGCAAACGCCGTAACAAATATCTTTTTCATCCTTAATTATCTTTGTTTGAAAATAACCCTCAGGTCCCGCGCTGTCGCCTCCCCCTCAAGGTAAACCACTGTCACATAATCACTGCCTCCGATCCGCTTGACCTGATAGCCGACATACCTGTTTCTGTCCATTCTGCGAGGGAATTCAAGCAAGGCATAGACAAGCCTGCCGTTTTCCGACTCCATATCCTGTTCCTCGGACATCTGAGCGTCATTCCGGATCCAGTCGACTACCTTGGCGACCTGTCTTTCATCAGCCCTGAAGCGCACGCTGCGGAAATAATCCAGATTGTAAGGTTTCAGTTTCCTACCTCTGACAATCGACTCGGTGGCCACGGACATATCGACCAGCTTACCCTGAAAGAGGCTGTCAATCTGAAGCCCTTTCTGCGCATACGCCGAGAAATGAAACACGGCGCATAATGCTAAAATCAGCAATAACTTTCGTTTAATCATTGGTTTTCAAAAAAATCTTTTAACAGCTTGTCCACATCCGTCCCGCCGGAAAGTAGATCCGCAAGGATGTCATCGACGTCGTTCATTACAACTTCCTTGTCGGTTATCTTCAGGCCTCCGACGTAGGAGACACAGATGTTTTCCTTATTATAGAGATTGACTCCAAGGGCGATGAATATCCCGACGCAGGCCGCGGCCACCGCAGACTTGGCCAACAACGACGCAAAGCGGACACCTTTTCGGGAATATGCGATATTATCCTTTCGGAAAAGTAACCTGCCGACCGAGTAATAGCCCACGACGGCGCGTACTTCGTCATATTCAGGAGCCTGTCCCTCCGGCGAAGAGAGGAAGGCCTTGAGCCTCAATTCCTCCGCTTCTGAGAGAGTACCTTCGAAATACCTGTTGACATATTCATCAATCCTGTTCATCATCTTTTCTGAATTTATTCCTAAGAATCTTTCTTGCCCTTGAAACATGCATTCTGACCGCCTCCTCCCTCATTCCGAGATCCTTGGCTATCCGCTCGAAGGACTGTCCCTCATACTCCCGCTTTCTGACTATCAGCCTCTGGAGATCCGTCAGCTCGCTGTCAACCGACTCCTCAAGCTGCCGGAACAAAGCCTCGCGTTCCGCGGAATCGTTCTCCTCTTCCTCCACCTGCCGGTCGCCAAGGCTCACCGTAGGACTTCTCTTCGCCTTGCGGTACTCGTCTATCTCCAAATTACGGGATGTCCTGGACAGCAGGCCTATCGCCTCCCTGACGCTTCTTGACTTGTACTTCCCGACCCAAAGCTTGCAAAAGGCGTCCTGCAAGACGTCCTCGGATTTCCAACGGCCCCGGAGAGCCATAAACGCTTCTGTCAGAAAGTCATCAATCATCGCTTGAGATTCAGATAATCACGGTCTCACCAATATAAACGAAAAAACCGGGAAAAAGTAACATTTTTCCCGGACAAATTCATGAACTGTCTAAAAGTAGGTTGAGATGAAAACTTTCCACTCTCAACACTCCGGTTCAATACAGCTTCATCGATCCAAAAATCAAAAAACTAAAAAGAGTAGCAGACTCCAAGGCCGAAATTGAAGATACCCTTGCTTCTGATTCCACCGTCACCGAACATAAGGCGAGGGCGGACATCAATGAAAAGCTGGAGCGGAACGTTGAAGGTATATTCCAGTCCGAGGTTTCCGAGGATTCCGGCGTAGACCACGTTGTCCTTGTCTCCATTGTCCCATACGGCGAAAGACGCGCCAGGGCCGCCATAGAAGCCCCAAGAACCTCTTGATGTCCAGTCAGGCTGGGCAATCATAAAGTTATAGACACCGTCAACGTGGAAATTACTGGTGTTGTAACCATCATCCAGACCAAGGTCAAACTCAAGGAAGTCCGAACCGCCTACATAGTTCTGATAGGTCAGGTCAACTCCCCAGCCGATACGGACACCTAAGGCCTTGGGCTGGGCGCTTGCAGCTACGGCTAAGCCAAGAAGAGCGGCAAGAATCAAAATTGTCTTTTTCATAAAAAAACTAATCTAAAAAAACAGTTGTCATTCAAACAAGGCCTGTCTGTCTGCAAATACTATACTAAACCCGAGAATCCCATAAAGGCCATAGCGAGGATTCCGACAGTGACAAGAGCTATCGGTATGCCCTTGAATGGTTTAGGGACATCATTCATATCAAGGTGCTCGCGCAGGCCGGCGAACAGCACAAGAGCCATTCCATAGCCGGCAGCGGTCGCAAAGGCATAGACGACAGACTCACCGAGATTCAGCATATGGGCCGGACCGCCGAAAGCGAACTCCTTGGTGACAACATTCAGAGCCACACCGAGAACGGCGCAGTTCGTGGTGATCAGAGGGAGGAATATTCCCAGAGCCTGATAGAGTGACGGACTGATCTTTTTCAGCACTATCTCGACCATCTGCACCAAGGCGGCGATCACAAGGATGAAAGCGATGGTCTGGAGGAACTGGAGCCCGAAAGCCACCAGTAGGTACTGGTTGATCAGATAAGTCACAAGGGTCGCGAGGGTGATCACGAAGCACACCGCTCCGGCCATACCTGTCGCGGTCGAAATCTTGTTGGATACACCGAGGAACGGACACGTGCCCAGAAACTGGGCAAGCATGATGTTATTGACGAATATCGCCGAGATTATTATGAGGAAATATTCCATAACTTAGTTCTTTTTAGCGATTTTGTTGAACAGGACCATAAGGTAGCCGAGGGCAAGGAACGCACCCGGAGCCATCACGAACACAAGTATTCCGTCACCTGAGATGAACTTGTAGCCGAAGACAGAGCCGCTTCCGAGAATCTCGCGGACGATTCCGAGGACTGTAAGGGAAAGCGTGAAGCCCAGACCAATTCCAAGTCCGTCCAACGCCGAGTCAAGGATGCCGTTCTTGCAGGCGAAGGCCTCGGCGCGGCCAAGGACAATACAGTTGACCACGATGAGCGGGATGAAAAGTCCGAGGGTTGTGTACATCGCCGGGGTGTAGGCCTGCATCGCAAACTGAAGAATCGTCACAAACGTGGCGATAACCACAATGTAGACAGGAATATGCACCTTGTCCGGCACCAGCGGGGCAATCGCCGAGATGGCGATGTTCGAGAGCACGAGGACAAACAGGGTGGCAAGTCCCATGCTCAGGCCGTTGATGGCCGAAGTCGTGGTGGCCAGCGTTGGACACATTCCGAGAAGAAGGACAAAGGTAGGGTTCTCCTTCAGGAAACCTTTTGTGAAAAGATTCAATTTATTGCTGCTCATATCCTATTCTCCTTTGATTGAATTGAATGCCTTCAAGGCGTTGTCGATGGCGAGAGCATAGGCCCTGGTAGTGATCGTGGAGGCCGTGATAGCGTCAACATCGCCGCCGTCCTTCTTGACCGCCAGGCTCTTAGCGCCAGGATCGAAGCCCTTGAACTGGTTCATGAACTTCTCGTCGGTGTTGCACTTGGCCCCAAGGCCGGGAGTCTCGTTGTGGGACAGCACCGAGGTGTTATAGACGATGCCGTCCGCAGTTATGCCGACCATAAGGACAAGCGGGCCTCCGAAACCAACGGTCGTTGATTTCACGGCATAAGCCACAGGAGCGCCGTCCTTGGCGCTCACATAATATTCGGAAGCCAGTCCGCCGACCTCGACAGGCTTTGCCTCTGAAAGCTCTCCGCCTTCAGGAAGCACGGCCCCGATGGAGGCCTTGAGTATGTCTGCGTTGGCCTTGGCGATAGGCTCGGCGGTAAGGACATACATTCCGCCAAGGAGAGCGGAGCAGACAAAGCTGACAAGAGTCAGGCATACCACCATTGTGGTAAGATTAGATTTTACAGCCATAGCCTAAGCCCTCCCGTATTTTTTCTGATGGAACCACTTGTTAAGGAGCGGAACCGTCGAGTTCATAATAAGAATAGCGAAGCTGACACCTTCGGGATAAGACCCGAAATATCTGATCATCAGCGTGATGAAACCAATTCCTACGCCGAAGACGATCCCGCCTTTCGTGGTCATAGGGGATGTCACATAATCAGTCGCCATAAAGCAGGATCCGAGAAGAAGACCACCGGTAAGGAGATTGAAGACCGGATCGGTGAAACTGGCCGGGTCGGCGAGCCAGAAGACGCAGGAGACCGCGGCCACCGTACCAAGGATGGAGAGAGTGATCCACGGCTTGATGACCTTGCGGGCAAGAAGGTAGATGAATCCAATCAGAATCGCGATGGCGCTGGCCTCTCCGGCTGAGCCGCCGATGTTGGCGAAGAGCATCTGTGAATATGAGAATCCGTTCTCCGCAATCAGGTCAGCGGCGGAGGCTCCCTTCATAAGCCCCTCGTTGATGATGCCGAGAGGTGTGGCTCCGGAAACGGCGTCAGCTCCGAAAAGACCTCCGGGGATGGTCCAGTCCGTCATATAGGTAGGGAACGAGATCAAAAGGAACACGCGGCCTACGAGAGCCGGGTTGAACACATTCTGTCCCAGACCGCCGAAAGTCATCTTGGCGACTCCGATCGCGACAAGCGCTCCGATGAAGACCACCCACCAAGGAGTCGATGCTGGCAGGTTGAGAGCAAGCAGGATGCCTGTCACGGCGGCGGACCAATCGCCGACGGTAGACGGAGTCCTAAGCAAGTATTTAGTGATCAAATACTCCAGCGCCACGCAGGAGATGACACTGACAGCCAGAACCAGCAGTTCGGCCAGACCGTAGAACACGACCGAGACAACGACGGCGGGAATCAAGGCAATCACGACATCCCTCATCAGGACCGGTGTGGTGGTCTTGGAATGAAGGTGCGGAGATGGTGAAACCAACAATCTTTCCATATTTTTAAACAGTTTTTGCTTTTGCGGCTTCAGCGGCTGCCTTTGCGGCTGCCGCGCGGGCCTTCATTATTCCCATAACCTGCCCCCTTGCCATACTGATGACATCCAGAAGAGGGATGTAGGAAGGACAGGTGTAAAGACAGCATCCGCACTGGATGCAATCCTGGACAGCGTTAGCCTCCAGCTCGTCAGTGTCGCCGACTTTGGCCAGACGGTAAAGCAGGAATGGTTCCAGACCCATCGGGCAGGCGTCCGCACACTTTCCGCAACGGATGCAATGTCCTTCCGGCCGCCTCTTTGTCTGCCCGGCGGTGAGGAAGAGCAACGCTCCGGTACCCTTAAGGGTGGCGGCGTCGAGATTGGAGACGGCCTTCCCCATCATAGGGCCACCGCTGATGACCTTGGCGGCGTTCTCAGGCACACCTCCGAGATAATCGATTATGTAGCGGAGCGGCGTCCCTACCCTGACAAGCAGGTTGGCCTGTTTAGGGAAACATTCTCCGGTGACAGTCACAGAGTTGTCAATCAAAGGCTTGTTCTTCTGAACAGCGTCATACACAGCCAAAGCCGTGGCGACATTCTGCACGACAGCGCCCACATCGATAGGCAGCCCTCCGGACTTGACCTGACGGTGCATCACAGCGTCGATGAGCTGCTTCTCGCCACCCTCCGGGTACTTCTTCATCAAAGGCATAACCTCGATGCCGTTGTACTTGGAAGACTTATCCTTTAGGTCTGCCAGAACTTTCTGAATATGCCCGATCGCCTCAGGCTTGTTGTCCTCGATGGCGATGGTGGCCTTGCCTACTGCGAGAGCCTGTTTGATCAGCGCCGTGCCGATTACGACCTGTTCTCCTTTCTCAAGAAGGGTACGGAAGTCGGAGGTAAGGTAAGGTTCACACTCGCATCCGTTGATTATCAGCATCTCGCATTTCTTGCCAGGAGGCGGGGAAAGCTTCACGTGGGTCGGGAAGGTGGCTCCGCCAAGTCCGACCACCCCGCCGAGACGTATCTTCTCGATGATGCCCTTTCCGTCCTCGGGAATCTCTGTCACCAATCTATCGGAACGGTCTATCGTCTCGACCCACTCATCGCCCTCGACCGCAACCTCGACATAAGTCTGGATGTTGCCGGCCAAATCCTTGCGCGGGCCTATCGACTTCACTGTACCCGAAACAGACGAGTGGATGAAAGCGGAAACGAATCCGCCCGGCTCGGCTATCGGCTGTCCGACCTTGACTTTGTCTCCTACCGCGACGAGCGGCTTGGCCGGAGCGCCGATGTGCTGGGCAAGGGAAATATATACGGTCTGTGGAAGCGGAAGAGCCTCGATGGCACAACCGCGGGAAATCTTGGCATCGTCCGGATGCACTCCTCCGATTGAAAATGTTCTGTTAGCCATTGTTCTGTTCCTCCTTCTTTACGGCGGCAGCCTCTCTTGCCTTTTTCTGACGTTCCTGCACACGGGCCTTGACAGCGTCCTTGTCCAGAGGCTTAGGGAAATTCACCCCGATGATGGCTCCCGTAGGACACATAGCCTCACACTCGCGGCAGAGCCTGCACTTCGCGAAGTCGATGTAGGCGACGTTGTTCTCAACGGTAACGGCGCCGTGGGTACAGGTCTTGGCGCAGATTCCACAGCCTATACAGCCGGCGGAGCAGGCCTTCTTCACAGCCGGTCCCTTGTCCTTGTTCACGCATGAGACATACACCCTCATACCGCGCGGTCCCTTTGTCCTCAGTTCGATGACGGACTTCGGACAAGCCTTGACGCACGCACCGCAGGCGGTACACTTCTCCTGATCGACCACCGGAAGCCCGGTTTCGGAATCCATCGAAAGGGCGCCGAACGGGCAAGCGGCGACGCAGTCTCCACAACCGAGGCAACCGAACTGACAGCCCGTGTCACCGGAATAAAGGGCGGCTTTGACCTTGCATGAAGCCGAGCCGTCATATTCATTTGTCCTTGGTCTGGCGGAGCAGGCGCCGGCACAACGCACCACTGCCACCATAGGAGCCTTTTCCTTGACTTCGTAGCCAAGGATAGCGGCGACCTTTTTCATTGTCTCATTACCTCCGACAGGACAATAGTTGCTGTCCAGATTCGGAGCCTTCACCGCAGCCTCCGCGAAAGCGTGGCAGCCGGCGAAACCGCAGCCTCCGCAGTTCGCCCCCGGCATAGCCTTCTCGACCTCCTCGACGCGCGGGTCCTCCTCCACCTTGAAACGCTGCGCGACAAGGTAAAGGGCCAGCGCCAGCAGGAGACCAAGCCCCGTGATGACTGCGATAGTCCAGATGATTGTTGTTGTCATAAAGCCAAATAAAAGCTAATTAATTAGTTATTGCCGAACATAAAACACATACCCCTCCGCAAGGCGGTTCCTGCAGAAATAGAGTATGAGGTAATACACTGCGATCCCCACGACCGAGACAAGCCCGCAGGCCAGCTCGCCGAGTCCAATCCAAGACAAAGATAACACTAAAATCAGTAATATCACCAAAGGAATCACATAAGAGAACAAGACGGCCTTGAATCCCATCTTCCGCGCCAGGCAGACTTCCACTTCCTGACCTACGGAAAACGTCTGTCCGCCAAAGAGCTGAGCCTCCACTATCTTCTTCTTCGACTCCGAGGCCCCGCAAAGGCCGGCGGCATGGCAGGCCGAGCAAGCCGATTCGGACACAATCTGAACCGAAACCTTGTCCTTCTCCACAGACACGACCCTTCCCTTATGTGAAATCTCTCCAGCGGACATAGCCTGAAACATATTGAGGGGGGGGGAATCAAAACTCTATGGAAGAGAACGGATGCATCAGCTCCGAATAGCCTCGAAGCCGACCCTGGACACGTCCCACTTTCAAAGGGGCGTCGAACCAGACAGGAATCCTGTTGCCATCGTCCGAGAACCACCCGAACAGGTCGGATTCTCCCGAGAAGACTTCTCCCGAGACCACCTCGAAACTGAATTTGAGACATCTGACCGAGCCGATGCCGTCAACGGTCTTGTTCTCCTTGCCGAAATATTTGAAATGAAGGGTATAGACATCGTCATCAACCGCGAAAGTCATAGGATAGTCATTCCCCTCCTGAAGATTCTCCACGTTGATGTTGCGCAGGACATAGTACATCAGCGGTATGTCGTAGGTACACTTGTCCAACGGCAGGGTGGCCGAGAAGTCACCTTTCCTGGAATTGTTCAGAGAAGCGTTGATATGCTCGTTGCCGGGAGTATGATCGTAGGAATAGAGATTCGTGCAGGTGTATTTACCCTCCTTTGCGAACCTCGTGAATTTCACCGGCCTGAGCCCGTCGCAGGTAAACCACGAATCCAGCTCCTCCTTGACACGGAAGAACCTCTCGTAGAACTTTTGTGTCTTGCCGGTCAGAGAGGCGTGAAAGACCCTCTGCCCGTTCAGAATCGTAGTGTCGACACTGAGAGTCGCCTGCGCCACGTCGGCATTTATGATTCCCCACTTGTAATGCAGGGTAAAGACAAGTTCCTCCCCTCCCTTGAAAGCCAGATTCTTCTCCTTGAGATCCTTTACCGGAATGCATTTTTTCTCATCTCCGCCATAGGCGGACACGGAAGTCAGAATGAATATGACGGTGAACGCGCCGAAAAGTCTTGCCGGTTTCATCAGAATTCAGTGTTATTGTCAAACTCATTGTTCATAGCCGAATTCATAGCGGATTCCATCCCCCCGATTTCCTCCGCTCTCGCCGCAAGGGAATCACCAGGCTCAACGAAACGAACCTGCTCAGCCTTGAAGAGCATATCTATGTCGCAAACCTCACCGTTACGATGCTTCGCAATGATGATCTGGGTTGTCTCCTTGCCGTCAGGAGTCTCACCAAGTCCCACATAATCAGGACGATGAATGAATATCACCATGTCGGCATCCTGCTCGATTGATCCGGACTCGCGCAAATCGCTCAACTGCGGCTTGCCGCTGCCTCCCGTCCTCTTGACAGCGTCGCGGGACAACTGGGACAGGGCTATGATCGGTACGTTCAGCTCCTTTGCCGTGGCCTTAAGCGTCCTTGAAATCGCCGCTACCTCCTGCTCGCGCATTCCGCGCAGCTCGGCGGGTCCCTGCATCAGCTGAAGATAGTCAACTATCACAAGCCGGACATCCTTGGACTTGACCAGCCTCTTGATCTTCGTCCTGAACTCCATAAGCGGAATGCTCGGAGTGTCGTCTATGTAAAGAGGCGCCTTTGAAAGGGACGCCAGCCTGGTCTCAAGCTGCTGCCAATCCCAAGGGTCAAGCTTGGAGCCACCCTTGAGTTTGTCGGCCGAAAGTCCGGACTCAGTGGTCATCAATCTCATGACCAGCTGCAAGGCTGACATCTCCAACGAGAAGACCGCCACCGGCATATGATAGTCCACGGCGGCGTTTCGTGCAAGATTAAGGGCGAACGCCGTCTTTCCGACCGAAGGACGGGCCGCGAGAATGATAAGATCAGACTTCTGCCACCCCCTTGTGACCCTGTCCAAAGACGGGAAGCCCGACGGAACCCCGCTGAGTCCGCCGGAGGCCTTCTGGTTTTTCTCGACCTCCCTCATAGCCTCGTTTATCACGGAGCCGATTTCCTGGATGTCGTTCTTGACGCTGCTCTGTATGGCCGAATAGATCCGTGACTGAGACTCGTCGATCAAGTCGTCAACCTTCACGGAATCGTCATAGGAATCCCTCAGAATCTCATATGAAGCCGTAATCAACTCCCTCTGGATGTTCTTCTGCTTCAGGATTCTGACATAGTACTCAATGTGGGCGGCCGCACCGACCTTCTCCGACAGCCCGGCAAGCGCGACAGGGCCGCCGACGGCTTCAAGATCGCCTTTCTCGCGGAGTTTCGAGCTGACGGTCACGATGTCCACCGACACGTGCTCGTTCACGAGCGCCGTCATCGCCTCGAAGATCATTCTGTGGCGGGGATCGTAGAAGCAGGATGCGGTCAGCTCCTCGAGCGCGGTGTCCACGGACGAAGGCTCGATAAGCATCGCGCCAAGGACAGCCTCTTCGACTTCAAGAGCTTGAGGCGGTTTGTTTCCCATCTCAAGCCCAAGAGTGTCAAGGTTGACTGGCCTCGCCTTCTTCTTCGCTGTCTTTCCGGGTTGGTCAGGCATATTATCCGAAGTTGTTTGCCGGTCTACTCAAAATCCGGGTTGACGATGATTCTTCCGCAGTGCTCGCAGATGATGAGTTTCTTGTTTGAAGCGATGTCCACAAGGCGCTGTGGAGTGATGGTGTTGAAACATCCACCGCAAGAGTCGCCGTTGTAGACAGAGACGACAGCAAGATGATTGTGGACACTCGCGCGGATGCGGTCATAAGCGCTCATCGTCCTCGGATCGATCTTCTTGGCGCAATCATCCCTTACGGCGCGCAGCTTCTTCTCCTCCTTGGAAGTTGACTCAACGATTGTCGAAAGTTCCTCTTTCTTGGCCTTGAGATCGTCATTCCTGATGGAGATATAGTCCTTAAGAGACTCAATCTCGGCCTTCTTCTCAGCGACGGCCGCCTTGGTGTCGTTGATGTTCTTCTGGGCTATCTGACGCAAAAGTCCCTGATTCTCAATCTCCTTATTAATAGAGTCGTACTCGCGGCTGTTCGAGATATCATTCAATTGCCGCTGATACTTCTCGATCTGGGCGTCACAGTCAACAATGCTCTGCCTGTTCTCCGTCACAGTCTGGCTGTAAGCCTCAATCACCGCCGCGCCCTGTGCCTGACGGGCCTTCAAATCGGCTATCTCGTTCTCAAGCGCCTCGACCTCAGACGGAAGCTCACCGCGCATCTGCATAATCTTGTCTATAGCAGAATCCGCCTCCTGAAGGGCGTAGAGCGTCTTCAGCTTTTCCTCAACGCTGATTTCAGAGTCTGCGAAATTCTTCTGAAGAGAGACGAACGTCTCCCTCTGGTCTATCGGGGTCTCGACTTTCTTGATTTTTTTAGTTGCCATATAGCTATCTGACTAATAATAATATACCGGATTGCCCGCCGCCAGTCTCACACTGGTGCGGACTGCAAAGTTAGGAAAATTTTTCCTTAACAGAGAAAATAATATGTCCACAATCTCCACTTCCCCCTCGAAATGGCCTATATCAATGACCATAAAATCCTTAGTGGTGAAGAAATGATGGTAGGATATGTCGCCGCAGAGGTAAGCCTGAGCCCCCGATTCCCTCGCCTTTCCGACCAGAGAGCCTCCGGAGCCTCCGCACATAGCCACACGGCTGACCGGAATCTCAGGAATATGCGAGCAGCGGACAATCTTCAGGGCGAAACGGGACTTGACATATTCAATAAAATCCTGTCCCTGCATTGGACGCGGCAGATCGCCGACGGCTCCAAGCCCGTAGCCGCCCGGCTCCTCGTCAAGTATCCGGACATTTTCAAGCTCCAGCCTCCGGGCCATGGTTCCGCTCACGCCTCCGGGGACCTTGTCGGCTGTAGTGTGGGCCGCATAGACAGCGATTCCCGCCGAAGCGGCCTTGATGACCGCCAGACCGACCGGGTCATCCGGAGAAACCCTCTTCAGCCCGCCGAATATCAAAGGGTGGTGTGTCACAATCAGGTCAGCGCCGCATTCAACGGCCTCATCCACAAGCTCCGGCGTGCAATCGAAACCGAGCAGGACTCCGCGGGCCTCCTGTTCCGGGGAGCCGATGATCAGTCCGCTGTTGTCCCAGCTCTCCTGGATGGACAGCGGGGCGAAAGACTCTATGACAGACGTTATATCCCTGACTTTCATAATCACAATGATTTCTTCACTTCGACAAGCTGCCTGCGGATCTCCTTCAGGCTGTCCAAGACCTTGACGCGGCCATCCACCGTCTTCCTGTCCGAAGCCATCTTTCTGGCGGCCCCCTCAAGGGTAAGGCCCTGCTCCTTGACAAGCAGGTGGATCTGCTTAAGGCAGTCCAGATCCTCAACCGTGAAGAGACGGTTGCCCTTGGCGTTTCTCTTAGGCTTTATGAACTTCGGGAACGAGTTCGACCAGAACCTCACCAAAGACGTGCTTTCCCCGAGAATGTCCGCAGCCTCCCCTATTGTATAATACAGTTTCTCCATTATCGTTCAAATATTAGTTAATCCATTGATTGCCCAGTGTTTACCGACATAAAAAGCATTCCCATGTAGTCATCCGGACCGACAGACGCGAAAAGATAGTTCAGCGGATCCATCCGAAGTGTGTCCCTCAGGACCTCATAGTGAAGATGCGGGGCGAACGAGTTGCCGGACATTCCGACCTGTCCGAGTCTCTGTCCCCGGCTGACCCTCTGTCCTTTCGACACGCGGGTGTTCTCAAGATGGGCGTAACGGGTCACATATCCGTTTCCGTGGTCGATTGACACAACGTTGCCAAGCCCCTTGGACGAATGCGCGACCTCCTTGACGACACCATCGGCGGCGGCCACCACATCCTCACCCTGCTGGGAAATCAAGTCCAGTCCGCCATGAAAGGTCTTGACCTTGTAGAAAGGATTGATCCTTTCGCCTACCGAAGCCCCCGTCCGCGCATAGGAGAAGCCTGACAAAGGATTCGTCATCGGCGGAAGGGAGGAAGCCCCGTCCGAAAGCACTTCCATTATCCTCCTGAAATTGGACTCGACCCTGCCGGAGACCTTGTCCAAAGTGTCCAGTTTGGTTCTTGAATATTCCACTATCAGCCTGTCCGGGATTGTGTCGACACCTGACAGCATACCGTCCGAGAAGATGCCGCCGAGATCAGGAGCGTCCGAATTGAACAGACGGCGGTAGATCTCGTCATCCTTGACCTTCAGGCCCTCGATGACATCACCCGCCAGTTCCTCCCTCGCCGTCAGCTCCTTATACATCTGCCGGTACATCTGGTTCTCTCTCTTGAGCCTTCGCTCGGAATCGGTGCTGACCACAAGCGAGAAGACAATGTAATAGACCACAGCCAGCGACGCTGTCACAAGAAAGTATCTCACCGCCTTGCCAAGAACCGTCCACACAGAATGCGTGACCTTGCGGAACTCCATCCGCGTCTTGTCAAACTCGTACCTCTCACCCATAACCCCAAGCTATCGAGTCCTTACACTGAAACCGTGGCGGGAAGCGGACGACAACCCTGAGGCGTCCTCCCTCATCCTGACCATATCGGAATATTCCCGGACAGTCATTGACAAATCCAGATAATTGGCCGGATTCACCTTCTGTCCCTTATAGACGACCTCATAGTGAAGATGCGGGCCGCTGGAGCGTCCTGACTTACCGCTCTCCGCGATGCAGTCACCTCTCTTGACCTCCATTCCCTCGATGACCCGGACGGAATTGAGATGGGCGTAGATTGTCTTATAGCCGAATCCGTGGTCGATCGTGACGGAATTGCCGTAGCCGAAGAACTCGAACTTGACCGACTCCACGACACCGTCTCCTGTGGCATAGACAGGATTGCCGATCTTCATAGCGAAATCAAGGCCTGTGTGCATCTTGGAAGCCCCCGTGAACGGGTCTGACCTGTAGCCGAAACGGCTGGTCAGGCGGTACTTCGACGGATCAGGCACAACCGGAGGAATCGCCGGGATGCAAGACGCCATGTCTCCGGCGGTCTTGGACACGGCGGCCACCTCGTCGAAAGACTTGCTCTGCACGTAAGTCCTCCTCGTCAGCCTGTCAATCCTCAACGCGGTGTTTCTCAGCCTGTCATCAGACTCAAGACCGTCCAGAAACGAATACCTGTCCACTCCGCCTATCCCCGCGTCGCGGACACCGGCCGGAATCTCATTCATTCCGAATATGGATCTGTAGATGTCGTCATCCCTGACCCTCAAAGCCTCCAGAGTCTCCTCATAGCGGTCCAGTTTCGTGTTCATCAGGTTCATCCTCGCATCCCAGCGCGCCTGCTCGGCCTTAAGGATCGCGGTCTTCGGCAAGTCAAAGCCGAAAACCGAAGTGAACAGCCAAAGATACAGCGCGGCCATAGCCACGCTTCCGGCAAACAGCGACAGTCCCTTGAAGACTTTCGACTTCAGGGACACCTCCTTTATCTCATATAATAAGGTCTCTGGATTGAGAATATACTTTCCCATAATTTACAAATATACCCTTTTTTGCGATATATCCCGAAAAATGTTATAATTTTGCCAATTCCGTGCCTTTCCGGACAAGTTTTTCGGAACCGGACGGGGAAATATTTCTGAATTAATTGATTTTTAGATATGTACACCGCTAAAGAGATTCGACAGCAATTTTTGGACTTTTTCGCATCAAAAGGACACACGATAGTGCCGTCCGCCCCGATGGTGATCAAGAACGATCCTACGCTTATGTTCACGAACGCCGGAATGAACCAGTTCAAGGACATATTCCTCGGCAATTCGACGCCCCGGATGAAAAGGGCGACAGACTCACAGAAATGCCTGAGGGTCAGCGGAAAGCACAACGACCTTGAAGCGGTGGGACACGATGGGAGACACCACACGATGTTCGAGATGCTCGGCAACTGGAGCTTCGGGGACTACTTCAAGCAAGAGGCCATCAGCTGGGCTTGGGAGCTTCTGACAGAAGTCTATAAGATCGACAAGTCAAAGCTTTACGCGACCGTGTTCGAGGGCTATGACGAGGACGGGACATCATTGGACGAAGAGGCCAGACAGGCCTGGATGAAGCTAATGCCTGAGGATCACATCATCCTTGGCAACAAGCACGACAACTTCTGGGAGATGGGCGACACCGGTCCTTGCGGCCCTTGCAGCGAGATCCACATCGACCTGCGCTCCGACGAGGAGATAGCCAGGATTCCGGGAAAGGATCTTGTCAACACGGACAACGACCAGGTAATAGAGATCTGGAATCTTGTGTTCATGCAGTACAACCGCAAGGCCGACGGCACACTCGAGGCGCTTCCGGCAAAGAACATCGACACGGGTATGGGCTTCGAGAGGCTGTGTATGGTGCTTCAGGGGAAGACCAGCAACTACGACACAGACGTGTTCTCCGGAACAATAAGCAAAATAGAGGAACTCTCGGGACACAAGTACCACGAGAACGAGAATACCGAGGTGGCGATGAGGGTAATCGCCGACCATATCCGCGCGATAGCTTTCTCAATCGCTGACGGCCAGCTTCCGTCCAACGTCAAGGCCGGCTACGTCATCCGCAGGATTCTGCGCCGCGCCGTCCGCTACGGCTACACGTTCCTCGGCTTCGACGAGCCGTTCCTCTGCTCGCTCGTGCCTCAGCTCGTGGCTGATATGGGAGAGGCCTACCCGGAGCTTGGCAAGCAGCGGAAACTCGTCGAGAGCGTGATCCGCGAGGAGGAGATGTCCTTCCTCAGGACTCTTGACCGCGGAATCAGGATGATGGACGACTACATCGCCAAGAACGCCGCGACAAAGACGATACCGGGAGAGGACGCGTTCGTTCTTTACGACACATACGGATTTCCTATAGACCTTACCGGGCTTATCGCTTCGGAGAAAGGCTACACGGTCGACATGGAAGGCTTCGGGAAGGAACTTCAGAAGCAGAAGGACAGGGCGCGCAACGCCACGGCCAACGAGTTCGGCGACTGGACAATCTACCATGACGGCGAGGAAGAGGCGTTCCTCGGCTACGACAACCTTGAGCTTGGTGGAGTACGGCTCCTGAAACAGCGAACCGTCAAGCAGAAGAACAAGACGATGTTCCAGCTGGTCTTCGACCGCACCCCGTTCTACGCCGAGATGGGCGGACAGGTCGGCGACACGGGAGTCATCATCTCGGAAAGCGGCGAGGAAGTCAGAATCCTCAACACCGTCAAAGAGAACAACCTTACGATACACATCGCCGAACGAATCCCTTCCGGATGCGATGAGACCTTCACACTTAAGGTAGACGCGGAGCGCAGACTCAGGATCACCGCCAACCACACAGCCACCCACCTTCTGGATTTCGCGCTCAGGGAGACGCTTGGAACGCACATCGAGCAGAAAGGCTCGTTCGTGGGCCCGGACTATTTCCGTTTCGACTTCTCACACTTCTCGAAGGTTACGGACGAGGAGCTGAGAAAGGTCGAGCACAGGGTGAACCAGCTTATCCGGGCCGACTATCCCCTTGAGGAAAAGAGAGACGCGACCATGGACGAGGCCAAGGCGATGGGCGCCATCGCTCTCTTCGGCGAGAAATACGGCGACAAGGTGCGCGTCGTCAAATTCGGCGACTCCATCGAGCTGTGCGGCGGAACCCACGCCGCTTCCACCGGCCGCATCGGATTCTTCAAGATAGTCTCCGAATCAGCCATCGCCGCCGGAGTACGCCGGATCGAGGCCGTGACCGGAGAGGCCGCCGAGGCTCTTCTTGACACTCTCGCAGACACCTTTAAAGGCATCCGCGCGATGTTCAACAACGCCCCTGACGTTGCCGCCGCCGTGGCCAGACTCATAAGCGAGAACTCCGACGCGAAGAAGAAGATCGAGGAATACGCCAAAGAGAAGGCGGTTTCGTTCGCCAAGGTGATTTCCGAGAACGCCGAGACCATAAACGGAATAAAAGTTGTGAGATTCAGCAAGGATGTTGATCCGTCAATGCTGCGCGAGGCCGCGGCCGTCCTCCAGAAGGAAGTGGAGAACTTTGCTTTCGCGGCCGCGTTCAAGCACGACGGAAAGCCACAGCTTGTCTTGATGTACTCCAACGACCTCGCGGCCGCCGGACACAATGCGGCCAAGGACATCCGCGAGGCCGCCAAGCTCATCCAGGGAGGAGGTGGCGGACAGCCGACCCTCGCCACAGCCGGAGGAAGGAACGCCGACGGGCTCCAGGCGGCCCTGGACAAGATGACGGAGATCGCAACGGCTTAGACGGGATGATATTCATAGACTAACAACACATTGGGGATGAAGAAGATAGATAGATTCATACTGACCTCGTTCATAGGGCCGTTCTTTATGATCCTGCTCGTGGTCATCTTCATCCTCGTGATGCAGTTCCTGTGGGTTTACATCGACGAGCTGGTCGGAAAGGGACTGAGCCTCGGCATCGTGGCGGAATTTCTCTTCTGGGGGAGCTGCACAGTGCTGCCGCTGGCGCTGCCGCTGGCGACCTTGCTCGCCTCGATGATGACCATCGGGAATATGGGCGAGAACAACGAGCTTATAGCCCTGAAAGCGGCCGGTGTGTCGGTTCTCAGGGTTATGTCGCCGATTCTCACCGCATCGTTCTTCATCAGCGTCGGGACATTCTTCGTCATCAACAATCTCGTGCCGGTCTCCTATAACGAGATATACACCCTCAGGGACGACATAGGGAAGACCAAGGAAGAAATCAAGATTCCTTCAGGAACGTTCTATGACGGAGTCGAAGGCTACGTCCTGAGAGTAGGAAGCCGGAACGACAAAACCGGGATGATGAAAGACGTGATGCTTTACGACCATCACGGAAAAGGGAACACGCGTCTGACCCTGGCCGACTCGGCGATAATGAAGATGTCAAAGGACAAGTCCTACCTGACCTTCAGGATGTACAACGGCACGAACTATCAGGAGACCAACGAAGTGAACTACCGGGACACTTCATTCCAACTGCAGAAAATCGATTTCTCAAGGCAGGAGATGGTCATAGCTCTTCAAAACTACGCATTCCAGAAATCCGACAGCGCAAGGTACGGTGACCAGGTCAAGTCCCTCCCTCTGGAGATGCTACGCGCTCAAAAATACGCCCTTGAGATGAAGAGGGACAGCACGAAGGCGCAGCAGCTCTTCAGCACGGCGGCATCCTACATCTTCGCCAAAAACAGGCAGCTGGACACAACATCCACAGGGATAACCGCAAACTTCAGCGACCCCGACTTTCTGGTCTTCAAGGACAAACAGACAAAGTCCCAGGCCTTGGACAGGGCCGCGGAAAACGCCAGGCAGCTGAAAGCCAACCTGGAGTCCTACGAGTTCGGAGCCTTTGACTACACGGTGCGCCTCCGTTGGACAGCCCTTGAGTTTCTCAGACGCTACGGACAGGCGCTGGCCTGCTTCATAATGTTTTTCATCGGAGCGCCTCTGGGAGCATTGATCAGGAAAGGCGGCATCGGGGTATCAGCCATTGTCTCCCTGCTTTTCTTCGTGCTGTACTGGATCATCGACATCACCGGAGTCAAGCTGGCGAGAGATGGCAGCATCAGCTCGGTGGCGGGAGCATTCATGTCCTCCGGGATACTTTTAGTGATAGGTTTGTTCCTGACCTGGAAGGCGATACACGACACGGACATTTCGAATATGGACAGCATCAAGAATTGGTGGAGAAAGGCTAAGAGCAATCTCGCCGGAGTCTTCAAGAAGACAAGAATCGTCTATATGGGCACGCCTGAATTCGCGGTGGAGCCGTTGAGGGCGCTTCTGGAAAAGAAATACAACGTCGTCGGAGTGGTCACAGTGGCCGACAAGCCGAGCGGCAGAGGTCAGAAAGTCAACGAGAGCGCGGTCAAGAAGTTCGCCGTAGAGCGAGGTCTTCCTGTCCTCCAGCCCGTAAAGCTGAAAGACCCGGAATTCCTGAAGCAGCTCAAGGCTCTGAAGGCGGATCTCTTCATCGTGGTGGCTTTCAGGATGTTGCCGGAAGAGGTCTGGGGGATGCCCAAGCTCGGCACGTTCAACCTGCACGCCGCTCTGCTTCCTCAGTACCGCGGAGCCGCTCCTATAAACTGGGCGGTCATCAACGGGGAGACCAGAACCGGGGCCACGACGTTTATGATCGACAAGGACATCGACACAGGCGGAATCATCCTGCGTCAGGGAATCAACATCTCTGACACGGACACGGCAGGTGACGTGCACGACAAACTGATGGAAATCGGTGCGGATTTGGTTGTACAGACGACCCAGGGACTCATAGAACGCAATGTGGACACGAGAATCCAGAGGAGCTTCATCCAGGGTTCGGAAGTGCTGAAACCGGCGCCTAAGCTCACCCGCGAGCTTTGCCACATAGACTGGAACGACTCAACCAGACAGATCTGCAATCTCATACGAGGACTTAGCCCGTATCCTACGGCCTACGCCGAGCTTGTCAAGGACGGCGGCGCACCCGCACAGCTGAAGATCTTCTCTGCCGAGAAGGTCGGCGCTTCCGCTCTCGCCGAGGCGCTCGGACAGGCCCGGCGCCAAGATAATGAAACCGGAAAGTCTGCCGGAACAATTCCGGGGCAGATACTCACCGATGGGAAGACCTACCTCCACATCACCACGGCTGACGGAGCCATCTCGTTGAAAGACGTGCAGATAGCCGGAAAGAAACGAATGGAGATCAAAGCATTCCTCGCCGGATTCAGGGAGCCGGAGACATATTCCGTGACCGCCGGAACCTCAAAGGCCGCGATTGCCAAGACCAAAGCGTAATGGAGGCTGTCATCATAGGTAACGGCGATTTCCCGAAAAAGGAATATCCCCGCGAGCTGCTGCGACGGGCCGATGTCATAGTCTGCTGCGACGGGGCGTTGAAGGCGTTTCTCCGCAACCGGGACAGAATATTCAAAAACAGCCGGAATCCTGACGTGGTCATCGGGGATATGGACTCGATCCCCCCGATGCTGTTCAAGGAATATTCCGACATCTCCGTCAAGGTAAGCGAACAGGACACGAACGACCAGACCAAGGCTTTCCGCTACCTGATGGAGCATTGGCCCGATGTGAAGACGGTACACATCCTCGGTTCAGCCGGAAAACGGGAAGACCACACTATCGGCAACCTCGGACAGCTTATGGAATATTCCAGACTCTACGGAGCAAGCGGACACCCTTCGGAGGGTCAGGTCTACATCGACGCGGTCTCCGACTATTCCACAGCCTTCGCCCTTACCGATTCGTGCGAGATTTTCGTGGGGGAAGGAAGGACAGTCTCTCTGTTCAGTCCGGACAATTCACTGAGAATCAAGTCAGAAGGTCTTGTCTGGAAGACAGATGACGTCGTGTTCGACAATTGGTGGCAGGCGACACTCAACAGGGCTTCAGCCGATTCTGTCAGGCTGACCTTCTCACACAAGTCAATCGCGCTTGT
>CAYMOB010000008.1:0-7458 GCA_964391955.1 uncultured Muribaculaceae bacterium
TGATTTGTGGTGATTCCAAATTTACAGAATATATTGCTATTTTACTAATAATCAAGAATTTAATTTCGTTGAACTCACGCTGAATAAGAATATTCTTACAGACGGGATTTAATCATTTTTAGTAATGAAAAAATGAAGCGAAAGTAATCAAATGTAAAAAGCAATTAGCGGTATAAAGGAATTCCACCTATTTGCAGGTATCGGTGGAGGAATCTATGACGGAGAACTACTCGGCCACAAATGTTGTGCGGGAGTTGAGATAGATGGATTCTGTAAAAAGATATTTTGCAAAACGCCGCCTTATAAGCAGTGGCATTTAACGGAATCCACCGGCTCTTTCTCAAGTGGCAAACGCTGGCAGAATTCAAACTGTCATTTTCAGCAGGTGATTTCTTTCAATCGACGGGGACGGGAATGCGGTCCACAGTGCGTCCTGTGGCGGTTAGGTGTGGCCTATTCGGGTGAGCCAAGGGAAATCGGCGACGGTGAAGCGCTTTCTACGGGTTTCTGGCAAGGGATGCCGTTCCCGGCAATTTTAAAGAAGCGATACAGGAGTTTCTGTACACTGTTCTATGAAGACATCACCTTGAAAGAGGAATATAAATAAAGCATAATCAGAGTTTCGCCAAATCGAAATTCAGCGGATAAAGCGATTCCAGGCAACGGTAAAAAAGTAAAACCAAATAAACTTCATAAAACCATAAATACGGTCCCCCCGAAAAAACATAATATCCATACAAAACACCAGCGCGACAAACAAATCCCCATTGTTCATCGCGCTGATATTTAATTATTTAACCTATTTAAAAGTTGTTAATATTCCTCCTCGTTGAAGAAATCTATCCGCATTGATTATCAATATATTATGCAATAATCGATGAAATTTGCGCAAACAAACCACACCGTCTGAGAAGGGCGGAGGCGATAGGAGGAAAGGGTGGATAAACAAACTCTTATAACACAAACTAGCTAATAAAAACAAATAATCAATCATAGTTATTATGCGTGAAGAACTTTCACTATATTTGCCGTACGATAACAATTTTGGATGATATGAAAACTGATATCAACCGTCTGAAAGTAGTTTTAGTTGAAAAGAAAAAAACAAATAAATGGCTATGTGAGCAGTTAGGTGTAAACCCTTCAACTGTTTCCAAATGGTGCACGAACAGTTCACAGCCAGATTTACAGACTCTTGTTAAGATTGCAAGGTTGCTGGAGGTAACTGTCGATGAATTATTAAACAATAAAATTTGATTACGATGATTAAAGATATAATAGATGCCAATAATAATGTGGCGGTCGGAGCAAAGGAAATAGAGATTCTGATAGAGCATTTTCCAGCTTGCATCCATAACGGTTCATTTGATATCGAGCGGTTGAAGGAATATCTCAAGAATAAGATAAATGTAACTGAAGAGGGATATGAACTTCGGTTCCTTGGAAAGAATTATGCCCGTTTGCTGGCATCATTAGATACTACAACTGTGGTTGTGCCTGATGAAGAACATAATAACCTACCGGAGAATAAAGATAGTAAGAATATCTACATTAGTGGAGACAATCTGGATGCGCTAAAACATCTGCTAAAATCTTATGCCGACAGCATAAAATGTATCTATATTGATCCTCCTTACAATACAGGGTCCGATGATTTTGTTTACACGGATTCATTCAATTTTACGGTTGAAGAACTGGCATCGAAACTGAGCATTTCCGAGGAACAAGCCAGCCGAGTTCTTGACTTGACGCGTCGAGGCTCTGCCACGCATTCTGCCTGGCTTATGTTTATGTTGCCTCGACTGTTGCTTGCTCGCGACCTGCTTTCAAAGGACGGAGTGATATTTATTTCCATTGATGAGAATGAACACGCTAATTTAAGATTACTTTGCGAGGAAATTTTTGGAGAAGAAAATTCTGCAGGCGAGATTGTATGGAAAAACAGTAGTAAAAATGATGAGGACTATATCTCCATGCAGCATGAATACATACTTTGCTTTGTGAAAAACAAAACCTTTAATGGTGGAGATTGGCATGAAGCTAAAGAGGGCGTGCAAGAAATTTTCACAGCTTTTGCTGAATTCCGAAAAAAATATGGTACAGATTGGAAAGCTATTCACGCAGCTGCATTGGATTGGTATAAACAATTTAAGGCTTCCGACCCGATTTCTGACAGCAGTCATTATTCATGGATGGATGAAAGAGGAGTTTATTTCCCAGATAATATCGCAGGGCCTAATTTTGGTCAATATGTTTATGACGTAATTCATCCCATCACTGGTAAAGTGTGTAAAGCTCCGGCAAGCGGATGGCGTTTCCCCGAGGAAACCATGAAAGAAAAGATCGCCGATGGTCTTATACATTTTGGAGAAGATGAGACAACCGTACCGAATAAAAAGACTTACTTAAAAGACACATTGAATCAGAGTCTGACAAGTATTAAATATCGTGACGGAAGAGTTGCATCCAAGAGATTAACCTCTCTTCTAGGTGCAAATGTCTTCACTAACCCCAAAGATCCAGAACTACTTTGCCGTTTATTTAACGCCATCGGATTACAGGACGGTGATATTGTTTTGGATTTCTTCTCGGGTTCTGGGACAACAGGCGAAGCGGTACAGAATTTAATAGCGGATGATAAGAACTTGTCATTTATTTTAGTTCAAATAAAAGAAGATCTGGATAATACTCTTAAAAGAGCGACAGGCGGAGGAAAAGCTGTTGCTAAAAACGCAGTTGAATTTTGCGATATGCTTGGTAAACCTCATACTTTAGATAATATTGCGACAGAAAGACTCAAAAGAGTCAGGCTACATCATCAACAGCAAAATCCTATGTTTCTTGGAGATTTAGGCTTTAAACACTTCACTCTTCAAGAGCCGACCAGTCAATCGATCGAAAAGATGAAGCGATTTGACCCCCATTCTATATTTGGCGATAAGACATTGGTGGATGAGTTTGGCGTACCGACAATTCTCACGACATGGCTTGTACATGACGGTTATGGATTGACTTCTGATGTAAAGACACTCAATATTGAAGGGTATGAGCTTTACTATATGGATAAGCATCTGTATATTATAAACCCAAATTTGAGTAATGAAGTCGTTGCATCGTTGTTGGATCAATATCAATCGGATGCAGGGTTCAATCCTCAAAACATCGTAATATACGGCTATGCCCTTTCGTGGGGAGAATTACAGGGGCTGAAAGACAGTCTTCGGGTAATACGGGACGGAGAGAAAAATATGCGTATTAACTTTGATGTTCGGTATTGATATGGAACTAATTCTTCAGCCTTCATTGCCTCATCAGCAAATCGGTGTTGATGCCGTTGCTGATGCCTTTGCCAATACGGCGATAAAGTCGCCAGTGATGTTCTATGCCAATCCCGAAATAACCCTGTCAAAAGATGGGGTGGGTCTAAATATTGTTGCCATACAGAAGAGGAACAGCATACAACCGGAGAATTGTGCATATTCTCATGATGCAAGCTGCCTGAACCTTGACATCAAGATGGAAACGGGTACGGGTAAAACATACGTTTATACCCGGACGATATATGAGTTGCACAAACGGTATGGTATCAATAAATTTATTGTTGCCGTACCTACGCTTCCGATCAAGGCCGGAGCAAGACAATTTATGGAGGACGGTTATGTCAAACGTCATTTCCGGGATGTGTGCGGATATGATGCAGAAATCGAATTGCTCACTTTGGAGCCGCCCAAGAGAAAAAAGAAAGGCAGACAATATTTCCCGGCAGCCGTAAGTGAATTTGTAAAGGGATCTAACAGGGATACCAAAAAGATTTATGTCCTTTTGGTAAATATGCAACTATTGAAAGTTGCCAAGAATTATATGCTCAGTCGCGATGATTACGGAAGCGTTATTGAGGGGTTTTATCGCCCGTTCGATGCTCTCCGTGCAACTCGTCCATTTGTTATTATTGACGAGCCACATAAGTTCTCGCGCGACCAAAAGGCGTTTGGCGTAATCAAGGAAGAAATTAACCCTCAATGTATTATTCGATACGGCGCAACTTTCCCTGAAACAGTGTCCGGCAGGGGTAAAAATAAAACGGTTGTACATGACTATTTGAACCTGCTCTACGACCTGAATGCTTGTGAAGCATTTAACCAAGGATTGATTAAAGGTGTTGCCAAAGAACACTTTGAGCCAGTCTCTAAAAAAGAAGAAAAAATAAAGCTTCTGTCGGTAGTCAAAAATGAGAAAGCCATATTTCAGCATAAAAGTGCAGACAGTCCGACAAAGACATATCAATTACAGGTAAATGACTCGTTGTCGGTAATTTCCGAGGAGTTCAATGGCATCACAATACAAGCCATAGATAAAAATGCCATTGAGTTGTCCAATGGATTGATTAAGAACGTTGGCGAGGAGATGAATGTGGACATTTACATGCAATCGTACCAGGAGCAGATGCTGCGTCTTGCTCTCGAACGCCATTTTGAAACTGAACGGGGGAATTTCTGCGGACGCACATTTAAGATCAAAACGCTGGCACTTTTCTTTATAGATGATATTACTTCCTATCGCGAGAGCGAGGATGGTAAGAAACCGTATTTATTGGAAGCTTTTGAAAGGTTACTCAAGGAGAAATTGGTTGCTACAATCAAAGATCTGGATGAATCGGAAGCTGAGTATCGGGAATATCTTGAAGCCAGTTTAAACCATATTGACGAATGTCATGGGGGATATTTTGCTCAGGACAACAGTTCGTCGGACGAAGACATTGCCAATGAAGTTGATGATATTCTGAATGGCAAGAAACACCTACTTACTTTTAGAGACAAAGACGGGAAATATATTTTGCGTCGATTCTTATTCTCCAAGTGGACATTAAAGGAAGGATGGGATAATCCGAATGTGTTTACTATTGCAAAATTGAGGTCGAGCGGTAGTGAAACCTCGAAGTTGCAGGAAGTAGGACGAGGATTACGACTGCCTGTTGATGAGTGTGGGAACCGAATCTCCAATCAGGAGTTCATGTTGAACTACATTGTAGATTTTACCGAAGCTGATTTTGCCAATAAGCTCGTCGAGCAAATAAATAGTGAAGTACCAGGTACGACATCTGTTTCATTGGAGCAGATCAAACTGGTAGCCGAAAAAATGGGCAAAGAAGAAAAAACTTTGTTTATCGAGCTTCTGTCAAAGAATTATATTGACCTGGAACACAATATAATTCCGGCAAACAAGACTCAGTTCTTTGAAGAGTATCCATTATTCAAATCTGGATTGGACGCTAGCAAAATCAAAGACCGCAATAAAACATCCGAAAAACCGATTGGGATTCGCAAGGCTAGGTTTGACGAAATTAAGGAGCTGTGGAAGGTTCTCAATCAAAGATATACTATTTGGTACGATAAGGCCATCAATGACGAACTAGAGATTGGATTGTTTGACATATTAGAGAATAATTCCGTTTTTACGGAACAAGTTATTTCAAGTCATAGGGATATAATTCAAAGCAATGGCAAACAAATGTCAGCAGCGACAAGCGATGGGGTGCAATATACTATTGCGAATTCACTCCCGTATGGACTTTTCTTAAAACGAATATCATTGGCAACCAATATTCCTGTTTCAATAATACACAAATCTATTGTTGCATACACAAAGAAACATGGAATAATAGAAGATAAGTTCTTTAACGAACAGACAGCTAGTTTCATAATCCATAGTTTTTCTGACTGGAAGACTAAAAATCTTCAAGGGCGCTTTAATTATAAGAAGACTAATGGACAAACTGGAGCAACGGCTCTTACTCACAATGATGGAACAGTTCGTGACAGTATAACGCGGGGAAGAATCGGAATCAAAGTAGAGGAGGGTGAACCGATGCAAAAATATCTATATGATGCAAAGGCTTATGATTCACCATTGGAATTGCAAAACATCAATGCTGTAATTGATGAGGTAATCGTATATGGTAAGATACCTCGTAGCAGTATTGCTATTCCTACCATTACTGGAGAATCATACAGTCCTGACTTTATGTATGTTGTCAAGAAGGACAACGGAGAGAAAGAACTTACCATTGTTGTGGAAACTAAGGATGTCGAAAATAAATCAACTCTTCGAGACACTGAAAGTGAGAAAATTCAATGTGCAGAGGTGTTTTTCAAAAACTTGTCAGCACAAGGCTATAATGTGCATTTCCGGACCCAACTTAAAAACAAGAAAATGTTGCAGATTATAAAAGAGGTATTACAGCGATAATTTTAGACGGATTATGATAACAAAAGACGAAATACAATCTATGTTGCATAGCACTGAGACATATAGAGTGGAACGGACTACTTCAACTGGCAATATGGACAAATTTTGCGAGGCAATTTGCGCTTTTGCCAACGATTTACCTGATTCGCACAAGAAAGGCTACTTGTTTCTCGGGGTGTATGATGATGGTCGTTTGTCCGGCTTAAAAGTGACCGATGATTTGTTGAAAAAGATTGCTGCAATACGTTCAGACGGCAATATCTTACCACTGCCTGTAATGGCAGTGGATAGAGCTGAGTTCCCTGATGGCGACGTACTAGTCGCAGAGGTGTCTCCATCATTGCTTCCTCCAGTTCGTTATCGAGGTAGAGTATTCATCCGTATCGGTCCGAGGCGTGATATAGCCAGCGAAGCTGAAGAACGTCTTTTGACTGAAAGGCGTACCGCATATATGGCAACTTTTGATGCCACACCTTGTCTGGGTTCTACGCTTGATGACCTGGAACTTGACTACATAAAAAACACATACCTTCCGTCTGTTGTAGATCCTGACATATTGAATCAGGATACTCGCGATATCAAAGAACAAATGGCATCGGTTCGTTTATATGACCGTACACATGATTGTCCTACTTATGCTGCTATTATTTTGTTTGGCAAGAATCCTCGCTATTATATGCCTGGTGCTTATGTTCAGTATGTGCGTTTTGCCGGCAAAGAAAAGGGAGGAGAAGTTCTTAACGAGAAGCGTTTTCAAGGACCGTTATACAGTATGTTGCCAACGTTGGAATCTTTTGTCAGCGATGCTATTATAATGCAACGCCCGATTTCAGCCAGTCTGTTTCGGGAGAAAATGATTATCAACTACCCAAACAACGCATTGAGAGAGTTGATGATGAATGCATGTATGCACCGTGATTATCAATCAAATATGCCAATCCGTCTGTATCAGTTTGACGATCATATTGAAATAATGAATGCCGGTGGCCTTTACGGTGAAGCTCGACCGGAAAATTTTCCGATGGTGAATGACTATCGTAACCCAATTGTGGCGGAGGCAATGAAGGAAATGAAATATGTTAATATGTTCAATCAGGGTGTGAAGCGAGTGCAGGATATGTTGCGTGAGAATGGTAACAAGAAGGCTGAATTTGATGTCTCCAAACTGACGGTCTTCTCTGTTGATGTTTTCTCAAATGAAGAGAGCATTAC
>CAYMOB010000008.1:7558-73024 GCA_964391955.1 uncultured Muribaculaceae bacterium
CCAGACAACTACCCAGACAACTACCCAGACAACTACCCAGACAACTACCCAGACAACTACCCAGACACTGTCAGAGGTACAGATCTCAATTATTGATTACATCCATAATCATCCTAATGCAAGTCGTAAGGAAATTGCAGCGAATATAAGCAACATTACAGAGAACGGAGTAAAGTATCACATGCAAAAACTACAAAAGCAAGGAATTATCAAGCGTGTTGGGGCTGACTTCGGTGGACATTGGGAGGTTGTTTTGTATTGAATCAATTAGAACAGAATCATCACTTATTAAGAATGAAATATATCGCAAAGCTATTCGAGAGAACATGTATGAAGTTTTTATGGTGTTAAAAAATAAACTATAAGATTTATTTGATTATGTTTGACCAGTCATTTTCAGCAGAGAATCACCTATCTATCTTCCAAGAGGAAAATCGTAAAGGGCATATTGCATTGGCGGTGTTTCAATTTGTGTGTCCGGAGCCGGTCTCTCGGACTCTTTAGATGTGCAAATATAGTCAGTTTTTGTCATTCGTCATATTCGGCGACGAACGAGGCGTAGCGAGCCATCAAACAAGCTCACGCAGCTTGATACTGTTTCAAAAAGTAAAACCAAATAAACTTCATAAAACCATAATTACGGTCCCCCCGAAAAAACATAATATCCATACAAAACACCAGCGCGACAAACAAATCCCCATTGTTCATCGCGCTGATATTTAATTATTTAACCTATTTAAAAGTTGTTAATATTCCTCCTCGTTGAAGAAGAAGTCCTCCTTGGTCGGATAGTCGGGCCAGATGTCTTCGATGGATTCATAGACTTCTCCGTCGTCTTCAAGCTCGGTCAGATTCTCGATGACTTCCTCGGGGGCGCCTGAGCGATTGGCGTAGTCAATAAGCTCTTCCTTAGATGCAGGCCACGGAGCGTCGTCCAGGCTACTGGCAAGTTCAAGTGTCCAATACATATTCTCGAACAATTAAATTGTTAATTATCATTAAATTACATTAAACAGTCAAAAAAAAGACCCAGAAGCTGCTTTAAATTTCCTTAAAAAGTTCCTTGAGTTTTAAATCCGTCTATTTCCTTCCGGCTTTCCCGTCAGGCATCACCGCCGTCTTCCTCGAAAGTCCGTCGAAACTGCCCGAATTCATTCCCTCAAGGTTTCAGATAAAGAAATTAAACAGCTTCTCAATTTGCCGCAAAGATATGTAAAAAAACATAACAATAAGTATTTTTTGTCTATTTTTGTAGGCTCGGAATCAGCTTGGCTGATGAAAACGATTTCCATTCGCCCCGGCTGATCCTGAATCAGAACGGGAAGACTGCGGAAAACGACTGTCAGACAAGCCGGCGGATTCCGGCGGTTGCAGTTTCAACAACTGTACCAAAAAAAGAGAGATATAATATGTCATACGAGAAAAAGGAGATATACGAGGACAAGACGACCGCGGAGATTGCCATCCACGTCAAGGAAATACTCCGGCTCATCGGAGAGGATCCCGGCAGGGAAGGGCTTCTGAAGACCCCCGAGAGGGTCGCCAAGGCGCTTCAGTTCATGACACAGGGATATTCACAGAACGGGGAGGAAATCATCCGTTCGGCGGTGTTCGACGAGGAGTACCGCCAGATGGTTCTGGTCAGGGACATCGAGTTGTACTCAACTTGCGAGCATCATATGATGCCTTTCCTCGGCAAGTGCCACGTGGCGTATATTCCAAACGGCAAGATCACAGGGCTGAGCAAGATCGCAAGGGTCGTGGAGACCTACGCGCGCCGGCTTCAGGTGCAGGAGAGGCTGACCGTACAGATCAGGGACTGCATCGACAAGGCTCTGCATCCGCTTGGAGTGGCGGTGGTCATCGAGGCGACGCACACCTGCATGTCCGTCCGCGGCGTACAGAAATCGAACGCCGCGACCACAACCTCCGCATTCTCCGGAGCGTTCCTTACCTCCGCAAGGACAAGGAACGAATTCCTCAACCTTATCAAGTGAAGCAAAAGAACTTACGAATATGTCAAACAAGATTATCCTTACAGGTGACCGTCCTACGGGACGGCTCCACATCGGCCACTACGTCGGTTCCCTCAGGAACAGGGTGGCCATCCAGAACGCCGGTGACTACGAGAAGATGTTTGTATTCATCGCCGACGCCCAGGCGCTTACAGACAATTTCGACAACCCTGAAAAGGTGCGCCAGAACATCATAGAGGTCGCGCTTGACTACCTGTCTGTCGGACTCGATCCTGACAAAGTGACGATATTCATACAGAGTATGATTCCTGAACTGACTGAGCTTACATTCTACTATATGAACCTTGTCACGGTGGCAAGACTCCAGCGCAACCCTACCGTCAAGACGGAGATCCAGATGCGCGGTTTCGGGCAGGAAGGCGAGGAGCAGGCCTTCGGAAGCGGACTTCCTGTCGGTTTCTTCTGCTACCCGATCTCCCAGGCCGCTGACATCACGGCGTTCAAGGCCACGGACGTGCCTGTCGGAGATGACCAGAAGCCTATGATTGAGCAGACTGTCGAGATTGTGCGCAGCTTCAACCGCATCTACGGAGAGACCCTTGTGGAGCCAAAGGCCGTGCTTCCGTCCAACGCCGCGTGCCACAGGCTGCCCGGAACAGACGGCAAGGCGAAGATGAGCAAGTCATTGGGCAACTGCATCTACCTCGCAGAATCGGCCGACGAGATGCATAGGAAAGTGATGTCAATGTACACCGATCCGCAACACATCAACGTCAGCGATCCCGGACACGTGGAAGGCAACACCGTCTTCACCTACCTTGACGCGTTCTGCCGCGACGAGCATTTCGGTCTCTATCTTCCGGACTATGCCAACCTCGACGAGCTGAAGGATCACTACCGCAGGGGCGGTCTCGGTGACGTTAAGGTCAAGAGGTTCCTGGAGAAAATCCTCAACGAGGAGCTTGAGCCGATAAGAGCTCGCCGAAAGGAATACGAGAAGGACATCCCTGCGGTCTATGAGATTCTGAGGAAAGGCAGCGAGAATGCAGAGGCGGTAGCGGCGGCCACTCTTGACGAAGTGAAGAAGTCAATGAGAATCGACTACTTCAACGACAAGGAACTTATTGAGGAACAAGCCAAAAGATTTAACGGATAGCACCCGCCGAGCCCGTCTTGCCTCCGTCTTGGCCAGACATCCCGCTTGTTTTCCTGACGAAGCGGTCTTAGCCTCCAACGTAGGGCTTCCGCCTTGGCCGGACGGCACGGCGGGCAGCGGCAGAAGACTGATTATGAACAAGAGTGGATATTCCCGCTCCAACAAGGAGTGGCTTGAATCAAAAAGCAGGGAGGAGGGTGTGCTCGGCCTGCCCAAGGGTGTATGCTACAAAGTCCTGAAATCCGGACCGGAAAACGGGAAACGGCCGACTCCTGCAAGCGTGGTCAGCTGTCACTATCTTGGCAGGACCATTGACGGGAAGTGCTTCGACACAAGTCTCGGAGGCTATCCGCTTGCAGTCAGGCTTCGTGACCTGATAGAAGGTTGGGTCATCGCCCTTCAGCGGATGCGCGTAGGCGACAAATGGGAGATCTACATTCCCTCGGAGCTTGGCTACGGATCATTTTCCCAGCCGGGGATTCCGGCGAATTCGACGCTGATTTTCGAGATAGAGCTTCTGGGAGTCCAATGAAGCTCGGGAATCATCACTGAACATGTGCGGGCCGTCCAGAAAGCGACACCGCAGGTCTGCCTGAATACGAATCCCTTCCGATGATAAGAAAAGCTGAAGAAAAAGACATCCTGACGGCCCTTACGTTGTTCGAGGCCGCCAAGGGAATAATGCGCTCCGACGGGAATCCTACGCAATGGGCCGGAAACTATCCTGACAGGGGAATCGTCCTGTCCGACATCGGCAAGGGAGGAGCCTACATCGTCGAGCGTGATGGTATCCCGTCCGGGTATTTCGCACTGCTCCCCTCACCCGAACCGACATATTCCGAAATCAAAGGTCAGTGGCTTGACGATACGGAGCCATACTACGTGATCCACAGGATCGCCAGCACCCCGGACAGCCACGGAATATTCCGGGAGATTATTGAATATTCACTCGCTGTCTCACCAGACATCCGCATCGACACCCACCGGGACAACGGCATAATGCGCCGCCTGATCAAAAAAGCCGGTTTCACATACTGCGGTGTCATCCATCTTGCAGACGACTCTGAAAGGCTTGCCTATCAAATAATTAACAGATAACCTCCGTTTTCCGTCACACACTTTGGAAGTCCGGAGGCAGCGCACTCCGGAACACCGGCGCTCCCTTACAAAGGATTCTTTATAAACTTCGGGGAGGATAAAAAGAAGACCATGCGGCAGAAAGAGGGGGGCATTTTTAGCATCTGCCTGTCAGCAAGGCAATAAGTATAATTCTATTCGCTGATGGCGGAGCAACGTCTTACATTTCGCAAGTGAAATTTTATTCATAAAATTTCAGGATAAAAATTCAAAACTAACCTTTAGGACAACATTTCAAACCTTTTCGACATATATTTCGAAAATAAATCGAACATTTTAACGCAATGATAACTACCTTTGACAGGTTGGTTAGTAGATCTTTGTAACAAAATGAAAGAATATTACGGCAACAACTTAGAGATTGTCACAAAATCCGTTCGCCGTGCCGACATTCTTCTCTTTCTGCAAGGTTTTACAAGCAATAATTATTACTTACAAAATATATAATCGCTATGAGAAGATTGCTATTATTGTTCGCAATCCCGCTGCTTCTTGTCTCATCATGCAGCGAGACCACGAAAGAGGAGATCGCGGATGTCCTCATCATCTCTCAGGACAATGTCGCTTTCCCGATGGAGGGTGGCGCCGCGACGATTTCAGTGGCCTGCCCGTCAGAGTGGCGTTCCACAGTGTCAGACCAGTCCTGGGTCAAAACCACCGACAACGAAGGGAAGGTGGTCATCACCGCCTCTGCCAACGGCACAGGCGGCTCTCGAAGAGCCGTTGTGACATTGGAGTCCGCGACAAGCAAAAAGGAGATCATAGTCTCGCAGTCCTGGTCCGGAGCGGTGCTTTCGCTTACAGTGAACGGCCCGGAAAGCATCGAGCTTGACTCCGAAGGAGAGAGTTTCAGATTTTCCGTCGAGACGGAAGCGGAATGGAACGTGGAGACAACAGATTCCTGGCTTGAGGTGGCCGTAGACGGCTCGATTGTAGAGGTGAGGGCATCCGCCAACAATGCGGCGCACCGCGACGGATCCGTCAAAGTCACAGCGTCGGCTGGAGGCAAGACAGAATCCAAGGAAATCTCAATCGCACAGATTTCACGTGAGGAAAACCCTTATTTCCAAATGCTCGGAAAGTTCGGTCTATACGCCGAGCGCTGGTACTACGGTGGCGACGCCATCAATGTCCCAGGAGTCGGCACATTCTGTGAAATAGAGCAGAAAGAGTACGGAAAGAGCTTTATAATCAAGAACTTGTTCGTGGAAGGCACTCAGATTGAGGCCGAATATGACAAAGACACAAAGAGGATGGTCCTGACTCTCGGCTCACTGTGTCTGACCAAGACGTTCGCTCTGTCCGGACAGACATATTACTACTATCTGGTTCAGCCTAACATCAGCGAAAGGAAATTCGAGACCGGTATCCTCTATGGTACGTCAGGCACAGCGAGTGACGGCAAGGACGACAACTGCCAGGCGATTCTGTTTAGCGGCTTCGACACCGCCTATGGAGCGCTCGGACTGATTGTCAAGGTACTGCCAGGCGCCACCACGGCGATGCTCAACGACGTGTACTACGCAGACGGCGCGATGTACCTTGTTAGGGACAGCGGAAGCATTGAGTAAATAAAGTAAGGCAAGAGTATGAAAAAGATATTTCTATCAGCATTGTTTGCGGCCTCTTTGTGCGCTTGCACCAAAGAGACAATCAATTACCGGAACCCGGTTCCGGGCGAAAACGAAAGCGAAGTGAACGCCGCTTTGAAGGTGGCTTCAAGAAACACCCTGTTCTCTTCGGAGGATGAGGCCAAGGGAAAAGTGGCTTTCAAGAGTCTCGGAGGAAAAGTCGTCCTCGATGTCAACACCAACACGGACTGGAGCTACGAGGTCTCCGGCGACAACTTCGTAAAGACGGAGAAAGACAGCGAGAGCAGCCAGCTGACACTCAGCTGCGGACAGAACAAGGAAGAGAAGACCCTCACCGCCACTGTTACCATCAAGGCCGGAGACAAGACCGCGACAGTGACAGCCACACAGAACGCCTACGGCACTATTGAGGTCTCGGCGTCAGAGAACAACTTCCACCTTGCGGCCAAAGGACAGCTTGCAGCATCGTTCGAAGTGACCTCGACCGACCCTGAGTGGACATTCGAGACAAGCGCCTGCGAATGGATGCTCGTCACCAAAGAAGGCAACACGGTCAACATCAGCGCCTACCCTAACGAGACCTATTCAGACAGAGAGGTCACATTCGTCATCAAGGCCGGCAGCGGAGAGAAGCTCGCCACCGAAAGCATCAACGTGCTTCAGGACAGGGCGGCCCTCATCGTGCCGTCGCTCTCTACCGTCCCGGTCACACCGTTTTCCAGCGAGGCAAAGGAAGTGACCGTCAACGCCAACTTCAACTGGGAATATTCCGTCTCCGGCAATGAGAGCGGTTGGCTGACAGTCGAAAGGACAGAGAACGGATTCAGGTTCATCCCTTCCGCGAATTCAGGCGCCGAGACAAGGACCGCCACAATCACTGTGACCACAGGCGACGGCAAGGAGAACACTGACACAAAGGAAATCACAATCTCACAGCCAGGCATTGACACACAGGCGTTCATCCTCGGCCTGGAAGTCAAGTCCGGGTCCCTCAAATCGGTTTTTCCTGTCAGCGGAGAGACCGAGGGAACTGTTGACTGGGGAGACGGTACAACCGAGACTGTCAGCGCTGATTTCCCCGAGCACACCTACACTGATCCCGGCTACTATGTCGTTTCCTTCAAAGGCAAGGCAGGCAGGGTCGACTCCTATTCCAAGCTGACATCAGCGCAAAGAATACAGATTGAGGAAGTCTATAGCTGGGGAAATCTCGGCGTGACGTCGATGGAACGCGCGTTTTACCAATGCGACAGCCTGAAGAGCGTCCCAAGCGACATTCTAGGCTCTTTCGCCAAAACCACAACGTTCAAGGAAGCGTTCTATAACTGCGAGTCGGTGAAGGAATTCCCGGAAGGGATTCTCGGAAAGGCCTCGGAGTTGACATCCATTAACTCGATGTTCTACTTTTGCTCCGGCATAACGGAGATTCCCGCGGGGCTTCTGTCGAACTGTCCTAAACTCACGGATGCGACCAGCGCTTTCGACGGATGCATCAAGGTCACCCGGATCGACAAAGACCTGTTCGCCAACAATCCGGAGCTGGAGATATGCTCTCAGACCTTCTCCAGAATGCACAAATTGCAGTCCGTCAGCGAGGATCTGTTCGCCAACAACCCTAAGATCACGACATTCAACTCGGTGTTCAACGCCGACAGCGCATTGACGGCGATTCCTGCGGGAATATTCAGAAAACAGACTGAGTGCACCTCTTTCCGAATGGCGTTCACGGCCACAGGACTCACCGAGATACCGGCCGATCTGTTCGCCAACAACCCCGAATGCACGACATTCCAGCAGACGTTCAGCAAATCCAGGATCAAAGCGATTTCCGGCGACATATTCAAAGGATGCTCAAAAGTCACTACTTTCTTGTCGTGCTTCAACGGTTGCGAGGAATTGGAAAGCATTCCGGCCGACCTGTTCAAGAACTCAGGCTCGCAAGCCAACGTCACGACAAACGGAATGAATATGGTGTTCCAGAATTGCAAGTCACTCACCGAGGTTCCGGAAGGGTTGTTCGACGGATTCACAACAATCAACCAGTTCAGTTCCGTTTTCAGCGGCTGCGAGTCATTGAAGAAGATTCCGTCAGGCCTGTTCAGGGATCTGAAAAACGTCAAGACCTTCTCGAGCGTATTCCAGAACTGTGTCGCCCTTGAGGCAGTCCCTGAAGGAGTGTTCTCAGGACTTGAAAACGTGACATCCCTGTCCGGAGTGTTCTCCGGATGCAAAGGCATCACCGAAGTAGGAGACAACATCCTCGAAGGCTGCTCGGCCAACACGAACATATCCAATCTTTTCAAAGACTGCATAAGTCTTTCCAAAGTTTCGGGGAATGCGTTCAACGGCGCCGTCAAAGTCACTAACATTTCCGGGCTGTTCAATGGCTGCGCAAGCCTCAAGAGCGTCCCTGAAGGCATTTTCTCCGGTCTTAAAGCGGTCACCAACGCCAAAGAGGTGTTCGCCAACTCCGGAATCGAGACCGTGCCGTCAAGCCTGTTTTCGGCTTTGACCGCCGTGACATCCTACGAAAGCGCGTTCAAAGGCTGCTCCTCACTGACCTGCGTCCCTGACGGCCTGTTCTCGAAGAGCGCCAAGGTGACTACCTACAAGACAGCTTTCCAGAACTGTGTGTCTCTCTCCTCTGTCGGCAAGGTCTTCGGAACAAGCACAAGCAAGATTAATTTCGAATCCGCCTTTGAAGGTTGTACCGGACTGCAGGCTGTCCCTGCCGGATTGTTCGACGGTCTCACAGGAGCCGATTCATTCAAGAAGTCTTTCTACGGATGCTCCTCATTGGCCGACATACCGGAAAAACTCTTCGCGAAGAACATCAATGTCACAACTGTGGAGAGCTGCTTCCAGAATTGTTTTTCCCTGAAGGCCGTGCCTGCGGGGCTCTTCGGAAACACTACCAAGACGAAGACGCTGACAAACATGTTCGCCGACTGCAAGGCACTGGCCACCATCGCACCGGATGCGTTCAAAGGCATCAATACGACGAACGGCACGGTGATGAGAATCTTCCAGAACTGCACCTCGCTCAAGGAAGTGCCTTCAGGACTTTTCAAGTATAACACCAAGATCAGCAACTACACCTACGCGTTCAGCGGATGCACAGGGCTTGAGAAAGTAGGAAGCGAAGTGTTCAGCTGCGCCTACGGAAGCACCTCTATAAACAGCTTGTTCTCAGGCTGCTCGTCACTTAAGGAGGTCGGAGAGAACCTGTTCCTGGACCCGGGTAAAGTCAGATACCTGAACAGTCTGTTTGAGGGCTGCTCATCGCTCCAGTCAGTGCCTGTCGGGATATTCGACGGTTTTCTGGCTGTGACAAGCGGCATCAAAGCCTTTAATGGTTGCGTGTCCCTCAGCGGAGAGTCCCCTTACACGGTCGTGGACGGAGTCAAGTACCATCTCTACGAAAGGACCGCCGAGAACAAGGAGGCGACAGGATTCGCGGCTCTCACGAACCTCAGCGGAATGTTCGGCGGATGTACAAAGCTCTCCGACTACGCCTCGATGCCGGATGTCTGCAAGTCTGAATAATAATCATAAAAGTTAAGAATATGAAACTCAAGCATATCATAATGGCATTCGTGGCAGCCGGCATAGCGTCCGCTTGCACGGAGACCACAGAGTTCGAACCAGATGCCTATATCGCTCCGTTGTTCCTTCAGTCATCCGACACAAAGGTGGTTTTCGACAAGGAAGGGGGAAAGGCGATCGTCACCGTGGCCACAAACTCTTCAGCCTGGAGCTGCGAGGCACAGTCAGGAGACTGGTTCAAAGTCAGCGTGGACGCTGACAGCTGCATCGTCGTGGAGGCACCGGCCAACAACGGAAGTTCCGCCAAGAACGAAAATGTCAGAATCTCCGCATCCAAGGGCGGAGAGAATAAGGAAATCACTCTGAGCATATCGCAAAGAGGGGACGAATCCTCCGACCTCAGCGCCGAGGGAACGGCAAACTGCTACGTCGCGCACACTAACGGCTCGTTCAGATTCAGGGCCGACATCAAGGGCAACGGCGGCAAGGACGGAAAAACCAGATACATCGAGACCGAAGGCATCGGAATAGAAGGCGCGGTCTATGCGGATCTGCTCTGGGAAGCCAGAAACGACGGAGACAGGACTATGTCCTATGAGATCATCGACGGCACACCGACCTACGGAGGAGGCTACATCTCATTCTCCACAGGACGAAGCGAGGGCAACGCCCTGATCGCCGCGAAGGACTCCAAGGGCAATGTCATCTGGAGCTGGCACATCTGGGTAACGGACAATGAGATCACGGCCCACGACCACATAGGCCCTGAAGGTGATGTCATAGCGCAGATAATGGACCGCAACCTCGGCGCGCTTAACAACACTCCGATGGATGTCAACAACAGAGGTATGATCTACCAGATGGGCAGGAAGGATCCCTTCATCCCTTCACGCTCCCCTTACAAGGACTACAGCGGAATCACCGACTACACGAACGCTCCTGATTATTGCGACAACGACCCTGAATGGAACAAGCGGAACCTAGAGATCGGCGACGGTACCGGAGCCTGGGAGATCTCTCCTAATTTCAGGGCGCCGGCGGCGTTCAGCGCTCCTGGCAATATACCGTTCTCCGCCAAGCACCCGATGAGATTCCTGGTAGGCTACTACAGCAACGGTTCCGAGTGGTACTGCAACGGTTCTGACCCGGAAAGCCTGACACCGGGACTTTGGGGTGAGGAGAAGACAATCTTCGACCCGTGCCCTCCCGGATATAAGGTTCCGGGAAAGGATATGTGGGGGACAAGCACCGGAAAAGAGGTCATCAAGACCGGAGGCAACCAGGGTGAATACGACGAGAGCGGCCAGAACGCCAAGTACCTTTGGAATGCCGAAAAAGGCTGCGGCCGTGTATGGAAAGCGACCGGGGACTTCTATCCGATGGCCGGAAACATCTACCCGACTACGTATTCGACAGAGGATGAGACTCCTTACAACTACGCCAGCGGCCAGACTATGTACCTGACAAGTCAGGAGGGACTCTACAGCAGCTACAGCTCATACCACGTGGCTGTCTTCAACGGCTACTGGGCCTACTACGAGACAAGGGCCCAGGTATACACCGGTCAGGTAAGATGCGTGAAGGAATAAGCGCGGAACGTGATAAGGCGTTTTTAACGGCAGGTAATTATCCACTTGCGAAAGTTGAATTTAAAGTATAATGAAAAACAGATTCTTAGCTATCACTCCGCTGATTCTTACACTTGCGGGGTGCAACGGAATCGGTGACAATGACAACAACGGGCCTGTGTCGGGAGACGACAGGCCTATCGTTGTCTTTTCACCGGACGCGGCGATCGAGGGCGAGATCATCGTGAAGATGAGACCCGGGGCCGCGGATGAACAGATTACACGCGCGGGGACAGGAATCTCAGGCGACTCCCAGCTCGACAGAGTCCTGATGAGCGTAGGCTCAATCAGTTTCGAGCGCCTGTTCCCAGACTGCGGAAGATTCGAGCGCAGGACAAAGGCGGAAGGAATGGACAGATGGTTCATCGCCAGATACGACGAGACGGTGCCTGCCGCTGAAGTGGCCGCGATGCTCACTGAATGCGACGGAGTGGAGGTGATCGAGTATTCAATCCCAACCGCGTCATCGGAATATTCAAAAGTTTCGCCAGAACTTGAATATGAAGAGGTTCCAACCACGAAAGCTTATTCATCGGCAAGGAATGTCCCGTTCCCTTTCAACGAAAGTGTACGCTCGCAAAGGATGCAGTGGCACTACAACAATCCCGGGAATGTCTATGCGAACTCAACTGTCGCCGGGGCTGACGCGGATGTGTATGCCGCTTGGCAGCTCTGCACCGGCGACCCGGACGTGATAGTGGCAGTGGTAGACCAGGGCGTCAAATACGACCACGAGGATCTTGCCGCCAATATGTGGGTCAACAAAGGAGAGATTCCGGACAACGGCATAGATGATGACGGCAACGGCTATATCGATGACGTGCACGGTTACAACTTCACCGACAATAAAGGCTCCATCACTTTCTCTGTCGATTATATGCACGGTACGCACGTGGCGGGAACTATCGCCGCAGTCAACAACAACGGGCTTGGAGTCAACGGAATAGCCGGTGGTTCAGGCAAAGGCGATGGAGTCAGGATAATGTCCTGCGAGACACTCGGGCAGTCGGAGTCCGGCAATTCGGGCGGAGGGCTTGGAGCTCAGGTGCGCGCCATCAAGTACGCCGCGGACAACGGGGCGGTCATCTGCCAGAACAGTTGGGGGTACACAGCCGGAGCGCTCTCCAAGAACGATTGGACCAGAGGCAACTACTCCGCTCTCTCGGAGGCGATAAGCTACTTCGTCAAATACGCCGGAATCGATGAGAACGGTGCCCAGGAAGGCCCGATGGCTGGTGGAATAGTCATCTTCGCCGCCGGGAACGACGCTTCAGACGAGCTTTGCTACCCTGCGTCAGACGAGTCCGTGATCAGTGTGGCTTCAACTTCCTGGCTCGGCACACCGTCCTATTTCACCAACTATGGAAAGTGGGTGAGCATTTCGGCTCCGGGCGGAGACCTTAGCCTGAACTCGGTTTATGGCGGTGTGTTCAGCACGAGCGTGGCCGAGGACGGAGGCTCTGCCTACGAAGGAATCAACGGAACGTCAATGGCCTGTCCTCACGTGTCGGGGGCCTGCGCCCTCGCGGTAAGCTGGTACTACGGACCCGAAAAGAGAAAAGGACTCACGAGCGAGATGCTGAAAGAGGCCCTGCTTTCCAGCGTCACTCCGGTTGACCCGTTCTGCGAGGCACCGTATTTCGGGAATATGGGAGCGGGATCATTGGACACCTACGGGCTGCTTCTTGCGGTCAAGAAGGTAGCTATGATTCCGGATGTCAGCCTGCGTGTAGGAGGAGAGAAGACCGTAGACCTCAAGGACTATTTCTACAAGACCGACGTGCTGACCTACACCATGACATCCAAAGGCATCGTGGAAATAACACTCAATGACAGCGTTATGACCATCAAGGGACTCAGCAGAGGTAATACAGTAATCAAGGTTACCGACGGCAACGAATCCGTCAGGACCATCAACGTGACTGTGGAATGATGAAGACTTCAAGAATAATCAAGGCGGCGGCGACCGTGTCATCGGTTTTCCTGCTGCTTTCGGGCTGTGGCTCGGACACAAAGGAAAACACCATCGTCCAGACACTTAAGACACCTCAGGCAAAGGTCAGCGAAGTGACCGTGTCCGGATTCAGGGTGGACTGGGAAAAGGTTTATGGAGCCGGATGCTACATCTACTCCCTCGACGGAGCTGAAGAAAGGAAGACAGAGGCCCTTTACACGCAGTTCAGCGGCCTGGAGGCGGCCAAGGAATATGTCGTCAGACTTCAGGCCGAACCTGCCGAAGGCAGTGTGGTGTCCCCCTCGGAGCCTGTGTTCATTCATGTGCGCACATCCGAAGTCAGCCGCCTACCGAAACCGGAAATAACAATCGGCAGCGCCTACGCATCCAAGACCATCGTGTCCTGGAGCGTGATTCCGGGAGCCGGAAGCTATGAGTATTCCGTAGGAGACATCAGCGGCTCAACGACAGAAAACCGCGTCTCGATCTCGAATCTCGACAAGGGGAAAGACTACATATTCACAGTCAAAGCCATCCCCGCGGACAACGGCAGCACCTCTTCCGAAGCGGCCGAGGCCAGATTCACGACTTCAGTCGAGGACGTGCCATCCTTGCTGATCGTGCCAGAGAGCGTGTTATCCGACGCTGTCGTGTTCGACGTGTATGCGACACCGGACGAGACCTACTATTACGACGTGATCTCTTCGTCGACACTGATGCAGTACGACGAGAAGACCATTATCGAGCGCTACAGAAACGCCATCATCGAATATGCCAAGAGCAAAGGCATAAGCCTCAGGCTCGCTATGGCATCTGTCCTCAAACTGGGCACGAACACCATCGGCGTGTCAAGTCTGGCCTCCGAAATGAGCTATGACATAATAGCTTTCGGCATGGACTACGACGGCAATGTCACCTCGGGGCTGTACACGAAACGAATCACGACCACGGCCACCGGCTGGTCATCCGGACCGAACTACGGAGGGGCCGACTGGTTCAACCAACGGTTCTACATCACGAACTCCTACATAGGGCTGACCGGCTACGGCTGGACAAACTCGGTCTGGACGACCTGGAAAGGGCAGGATGTGCAAAGCGTGCGCTACCGCCTCCTCCCTACCTCGACATTCAACTCCGTCTTCAGCGACCCTTACGACAAGGAGGCCGTCAAGGCTTTCCTCAGGGATCCGTCCTACAGTTATGCGGTCAATGAGGAGTATCTGGGGCTGCTCAACACTGAAAGCGGCTACAACTCCCTTACCCCGGCCTCAGCCGGAGCGTCGTACACAATGTCAGCCCTGGCCACTTCCGTGACAGGCGAAGAAGAACTGACCGTCAACTCGATCACGACTAAGACCAGCAGCGAGGAATACACATGGTTCTCCATCGCGGCGATAGTCAACGAGAGATACGGCGACACCTCGACAAAGCTGGCTTGTGTGCTAAAAGGAGCGGGAATAAAGTCCGCAAGACTGGTCATCGTCAAGACGGAGGCACTGGCGGGGATTCCGGAGTCATCCTACCCTGCCCTCATCGCAGACAAAGGCAACGAACTTGCGGCTTCATACATCGGGTACATCAACGGCGAAGGACTCGCCCTCGTCATCGATGCGGACCCTAATACATCCTACACGGTTATGGCCACAGCGGTGAACATCGCCGGGGACAAGTTGACAAGGCACTCCTCGGCCACGACCAAAGAGGCCGCGGCCAAGACACAGGCGGCGAGGACAAGGGCTTCAGTCAATTTCGAGAACCTGGCGGCAAAAGCCGAGGCCTCCCCTGTCGGCCTGAGACTTGACGGAGTGGAAGCCATTCCGGCGCCGGAGAGTCCTGCGACAGCCGAGGATCTTTGGACTGTCATCCATAATATGAACATATTCGGAACAGATTATGAAAAATAGCATAAAGAGAACACTTACCGCCGCGCTTCTGGCCTTTCTCTGTGTCCTGTCAGCCTCGGCGCAGAACATCGAGGTGAAGGGAAAGGTCACAGACAGCGGCAACCTTCCTCTGATCGGGGTCGGAATCTTCATTGAAGGCACGACTATCGGGACCGTCACGGCGGAAGACGGGACCTGGGCGCTGTCCGGAATACCTTCGGACGCCGTGCTGACATTCTCAAGCATCGGCTACGTCACACAGAAGGTCAACGTCGCCGGCAGAACAGTGATAGACGTGACCCTGGCCGAGGATGTTATTGATGACGAGCTTGGCGAGGTTATGGTCGTCGCCTACGGCACGGCGAAGAAAAGCAGTTTCACAGGTTCCGCGTCGGTGGTCAAGGGGGACGATCTTCAGAAAAGAGTCACAGGCAACATCACCAAGTCCATCGAAGGAACGGTCGCCGGCCTTCAGGTGACCTCGGGAGGCGGGCAGCCTGGAGAGGGTGCATCGATAATGATCCGAGGAATCGGCTCCATCAATGCTGTTTCCACCCCTCTGTATGTGGTTGACGGCATTCCTTACGACGGTTCCCTCAGTGCGATCAATCCTGCGGACATCGAGTCTCTGACAGTTCTCAAGGATGCGTCGGCCGGAGCATTGTACGGAGCGAGAGGCGCGAACGGAGTGATTGTCATCACGACAAAGAAAGGAAGCGGCGAACGGTCTTCGGTAAGCTACAAGGGCAGCTTCGGCGTAGCCTCTCGCTCGCTGAAACGCTATGACCTTGTCGGAATGGATGACTTCGTGGAGCTTACCTACGAATCGCTCAGAAACAGCGCGCAATACAGCACCGGGATGGATTTCGAGGGAGCGAGCGCCTATGCCGCCGCCAATCTCGGACAGGCCATCGGCGGATTAAAGAACCCTGAGTATTACAACCCGTACAAGAACTACAGCTGGTCTTCATTGATCGACCCGGCCACAGGCAGGATAAAGGATGACGCGGCAGCGGCCTGGAACGAGAACTGGATGGACGAAATCAGCGACAACTCCGCCATGCGCACCGAACACATCTTCTCCGTGAACGGAGCCACCGAAAAGGTCAACTACCTCATCTCCATGGGCTATTACAAGGAGAACGGCATATTGCGGAACACGGACTTCAACCGCTACACGGGAAGGGTCAATGTGGACTCGCAGGCGAATTCCTGGATGAAGGTCGGGATGAGCGCGAACTACTCGCACACGAAGGCAGACTATCAGAACTTCTCCGGTTCCACTACATCCAATGTCTGGTACACGGCACAGTTTATGGCTCCGGTCTACCCGGTCTACCTTAAGGATATGAACGGAGACAATGTGCTTGACGAGTCCGGGGACCTTCAGTACGAGTATGGTGACGAGGACGACAACGGCTACGCCAACCGTCCTACAGCCCAGGGCTTCAACTCAAAGGCGGAGCTTTACAACAACAAGGCCTACTACTACCGCAACACCCTGTCGGCCAGGTCTTACATTACCTTGGGCACGACCAGGGAGGACGCGCTTCTGTACGGGCTCAGGCTCACCGCCAACCTTGGAACGGACTTCAACGACTACCAGCGCACCATCACAAATGACAAATACCACGGCAACGCCGCCGATCAGGGGGGACGCCTTGGCAAGACCAACACCCGGACCCTCAGCTACACGTTCAACCAGATTCTCAACTACGACCGCTCGTTCTCGGAGCATGACATCAAGGTTCTGCTCGGCCACGAGTACTACCGCTACAAGTACAACTATGCGATGGGAGAGAAGACCGGAATAATGGACGGTATCGACGAACTTGACCCGGCTGTGACAACATCAGGAAATTCCAGCTACTCAAACAATTACGGAATCGAATCCTGGTTCACCAGGCTGAACTACGGGTTCAGGGACCGCTATTATTTTGACGCCAGCTGGCGTACGGACGGATCGTCAAGGTTCTACAGGACTGACCGTTGGGGCAACTTCTGGTCAGTAGGGGCATCATGGCGGCTCTCGCAGGAGAAGTTTATGGAACGGTTCTCCTCCTGGCTCAGCAACCTTACGGTAAAAGCATCCTACGGCGTGCAGGGCAACGACAACCTCGGGACCTACTATGCCTGGCAGGGGCTGTACGACTACACATGGGCGAACGGCAGCGAGGCCGGCGCGTTCGCCTCGAAACTGGAGAACAAGTCCATCACGTGGGAGAAGAACGGCAACCTCAACGCCGGAATCGAAGCCTCCCTCTTCGGAGGCAAGGTGACATTCACCGCCGAGTATTACAACCGCCACACCCGTGATATGCTCCTTGAGAACCCTCTGGCGATTTCGACAGGATTCACCGGATACGACGCCAATGTCGGATCGATGAGGAACCAGGGATTCGAATTCTCAGGAAGGGTGAACATCCTCGACAGGCAGAATTTCAGATGGGATCTGAACGCGATGGCCTCCATGAACCGGAACAAGGTCACAAGCCTCACCTCCTCACAGGATTTCATCAGCGCCGGCACCGCCGTCATTGAAGTCGGCAAGCCGATCTACACTTTCTACCTTTCAAAGACAGCCGGAGTCGATCCAGCCACAGGAAAGCGGCTCTACTACGCCTGCTGGAAAAGAGGCATCGACGAGAACGGAAACCTCGGCAACGTCAGATGTGATGAGTATGTGACCGACAATGTCTCCCTCGCATCCCTGAGCAAATACTATATGGGAAGCCGCGAGCCCGCTGTCTCTGGAAGCGTCGGATCGAGCTTCGTCATATTCAGGAACATCGACCTTTCCTTCCTGACGACCTGGTCAATCGGAGGGAAAGTATATGACGGGCTATATTCCGGCACGATGAACGTCCAGTACGCCGGGAACAACTGGCACAGGAACGTCCTTCGCAGATGGCAGCGGCCCGGGGATGTCACAGACGTGCCTATGGTCGAGATCGGCGGCTCGTCTCCGGCCAACGACGCCTCGCTCATCGACGCGTCGTACTTCGCCATCAAGAACATCACCCTCGGCTACACCTTCCCCAAGAACTGGCTCTCGAAGATTGACGTGAGCGCGCTCCGAATCTTCGTCACGGCTGACAACATCGCTATGTTCAACCATCTGGACGGTATGGATCCGCAATACAACTTTACCGGAAGCGTGTCATATTCATACACACCGTCAAGAGCGGTCGTGGCCGGCATCGACATTCAATTTTAGGAGGATATTCAATGAGAAAGAAACTTTATATTCTTGCGGCCGCCGCGTTTGCGGCCATCTCCTGCGACAGCGGTATGCTTGAGTTCAATCCGACGGATTCAGGTTCAGGCGAGGAACTGATGAAGGAAGCCTCGGCGGCCATAACCTCCATCAACGGAATCTACCGTTCGATGTGGACGGCAGGTTGGTCAACTTCCGGCAACACCCACCAATGCTTCGGTGTCTCCGCCTACAACCTTGCTCAGGAAGTGATGGGAGACGACCTTATCATGCAGTCACAGGGAAACGGATGGTTCTGGTACGACCACGTCTATAACGTCAAGAACCAGTACACCTCATCGGCTTTCAGGTCATACGACGTATGGTTCGCCAATTACAAATGGATCGCCGACGCCAACAACGTCATAGCCGCAAAGGAGACCATGGGAGGGAACTCCGCCGACATCTCCTATGTCATCGGACAAGCCTATGCGATAAGGGCTTACTCCTATTTAAGCCTGGCCACCTGGTTCGCGCGTCCACCGTACAATCCGATGACAGGAAAGTACAGATGGAGCGATCCGGGGGTGCCGGTCTATACCGAACCGACTTCCATAAACACGGAAGGCAAGCCGAGGGAAAGCCTTGAGGTTGTGTACAACCAGATAATCTCCGACATAGACACGGCGGTCACAAGACTCGCAAAAGGCGGAGCCTCGACCCTTGCCAAAGGCAACAAATCGCACATCAATGAATATGTCGCGCTGGGCATCAAGTCCCGTGTCTGCCTCGCTGTCGGTGACTGGGACGGAGCTTACAAAGCCGCCTCTGAGGTAATCGACAACGGAGGCTACCAGATCGGCGGCGAGAACGAGCTGATGAGCGGAATGAACTCCATAAGCGCCGGGAACGTGATGTGGGGAGCGGGAATCGAAACTTCCGAGCAGTCCGGAGCCTACGCCGGCTTCTTCACACATATGGACAATTACGACGGAGCCTACGCCCAATCCTCCCCGAAGCTGATCAACAAGCAGCTTTACAACCATATCGGAGCCGGAGACATCCGGTTGAGATGGTGGGACCCGACAGACAAGGAGTCCCCTTACATCTCGAAGAAATTCGCGTTCTCGAACGTTCAGTCCTGGCTTGGAGACTACATCTATATGAGAGTGGAGGAGATGTACTTCACAGCGGCGGAAGCGGCGCTGAGACTTGGCGAGCAAGACAGGGCCAGGGAGATTATGAACAAGGTGATGGCCACGAGGAACCCTAAGTACAACGCCTACAATTACTCGGGGACCTACCTTGGCGCCACGACAACCACCTGGACCGGTTCCCTGCTGGAGAACATCCTGATTCAGAGGCGCGTGGAGCTGTGGGGCGAGTACGGGCGCGTCTTCGATGTACGCCGCACCGGCCAGGGCATCGACCGACGCTCCGAAGACGGATTCTCCGAAGAATGCATCTCCTCGATGAAAAGAAACGGAGTGGATCTCACCAAGGCGGACACTTACGACTGGGTGCTGACCATCCCTAAGGACGAGCTTGACGCCAACCCGAACATCAACGAAGAAGACCAGAACCCTTGATAGACTTTAGACACAATGAAATATTCAAGAATAATATCCTGCCTTGCGGCATCGTTTCTCCTTGCCGCGGCCGGCTGCGACAAGGAGCAGAACGGGACAATCTACAACCCGAGTTCCGAGGACGCCAAGGAAATCCACTTCATACAGTCCGCTCTGACAAAGGAATTCCCGCAGGGAACAGAGTCCGGGACAATAGAGGTTGAGCTCGCACGTCCGAGCGCCAAAGGGGAACTTTCGGTAGGTCTCGAGAAAAAGGGGACGAACAAAGACTCGTTCACTGTCCCGGAGACCGTCACGATTCCGGACGGAAGCTATTCCGTGAAGATTCCGGTGGAAGTGAAACTCTCCAGACTTCTCGCCGGCTCAAGCCTTGAGGCCACGATTCTTATCTCGGACCGCCAGGAAGAGAGCGGCAACGGTGCATACGTGACCCAGTTCTCGGACAAAATCAAGCTCAGCGTATCCTATTCCCTCGAATGGGAGCCATACTACAGGACAGACGAAAGCGGAAAGGAGGTGCAGCAGACAGCCACATACCACTACAACGCTTTCTACACCGGACGGGACTCCGGCCTGGCTGTAGAGAAAGCTGCGGGAACGAACATATTCAAGGTCAATGACTGGGCCAGCGGTGTTTCGTTCAAGTTCATACTGAACGATGACAACACCTGCACCGTACCGGCCCAGTCGATAGGCTACTACAACTCCAATTATGAGGAGTACGTCAAGGTAGCCGATATGGCGGAATACACCGGGAGCAAGTCAGCCTATGCCTCATACCCTTGCACCTATGACGGAAAAGGCACATTCTCGTTCTATCTTATCTACTATGTGTCAGCCGGTTATTTCGCCCAGGGCAACGAGACACTCACTTTTGACGGAAACGAGGACAAGACCCCGGTCGTGGAGATTGGGTTCGACGGAATCGAGACCACGGAGACCGGGCTCAAGGCTCCGAGACTCTCTTTCTACAAGAATGAATACGCCCGTTTCTACAAGGCTACGGTGGTAAGCGGCGACATAACAGGCGACACCGGCCGTCAGGAAGAAATCAAGAGACTGCTTTCAGAGGACAGGAAGCCGGGGAACGCTCCCGTACTCACTCTCTACGATGACAGCTCCGAGCTTTGGAACGTCGGATCAGGCAACTGCACCGCCGTGGCGCTGGCCTACGACTCGACATCAAATGCGACGATGCTCTACATGAAGCGGTTCACTTGTGACCCTGACGGTATTTACACCCCGAAGGTAAACAAGTTCGAATGGAGACGGAACGAGGCGAACCACCTCTACTCCCCTTACACGACATTGTTCTGGGATATGCAGGCCGACAACGCAGTGTCTATGAAATACCTCTGTATGAGGACGGATTACATGGATTACATAGAGGAGAACCTTGGCCAGAGCGCGGAGGAAATCGCATGGGAAAACGGTAACGAGGTCAATGAGGAGTTCATCTTGAAACTCGGGTCCGAGGATGGTTTCGCCACGGTCTTCAACACCCTGAAGCAAGGAACCTCCTACACACTCTGCGTCTGCATAGTCAACGAGTTCGGCGACACGGCCTTCGTCAAGAAAACCGCCTCGACCAAAGGCTACGAAGCCTCTGACTTCGACAGAACCAAGACCGTGGATGACTTCATAGGAGCCTTCAGGGCAAGCGCGACGGTTGACCAGTCCTCAAGCTCATCAGAGGAATCGTTCCGTGTGGACATCTACAGTCTCGGAGGCAACGATCTCATTATCAGCGGACTGTCCAACACCAGCGACTTCACTCCGGAAGTGAAGGCATACTTCGACCCGGAAATCCACGCTGTGGTAATCGAGCCGCAGCAGCTTGGACGCTATAAAGGGAACTATGTCACCCTCGGCTTCTCCGACGGCCTGTCAATCTACTGGGGTACGAGCAGTATCGCCCTCGGCTATGTGGACGGAGTGATACAGATGACACCAAGCCCATACTCAAGCGCGGCGGTCAACAGCTACCAGTTCCTGCTTTTCAGCACCGAGAACGCGATCGGCACATCATACTTGAGGCAAAGCGTAGGCTCCAAGACGTACACCAACCTCAGTCTTGCGCCGTTCAAGGCAAACGCGCCGGTAATTCCGTCTTCTGGCGGAAGTTTCGTCGGAGAGAGGGCTATGCCGCTTAGGTAAGGCAGGGATAAGAGTGAAGATACCCTTATGATGAAGCGTGTGGCTGAAATGCATCTAAGCCGCGCGCTTTATCTTATTTTTAATCCACTGCCGGTCAGTGCATGACATCCCGGGGAGTGATGGAAAAGTGATCCCACACCCCACCATCCGCGATGCCACGGGTCGTGACACATTTGACCGGCAGCAATAAAGAGAAGGTACACGATTGCGGATAATGGATTGTTTTCACAAGGAAGTTGATTAAATTTGTGGAATATACATCAAAAGCACCACTCATATTATGGCATCGAATCTGAAAGGCAGGATATTCCCGTTCATACTGGCGACCGCCTCGGCGGCATTTGTCAGCGCCATCCCCGCCGAAGCGCAGACCTACCCTCAGGAGGAGTTTCATTTCAAGTCACCCGCAGTACCAAGGCAGGTAGTGTTCGCCGGAGACACCGTGCGTATGGACAGAAGCGACCTTTATGAAAGAATGGACCGCGAGCTGGTCTCTTTCACCTATATGCATTCCAACACAATCCTCATGCTTAAGAAGTCAAACCGCTATTTCAGTCAGGTGGAGCCCATTCTCAAAGAATACTCAATTCCGGACGATCTGAAGTATCTTATGGCCATCGAGAGCAACCTCAACCCCAAGGCATACTCATCCGCCGGAGCCGCCGGACTGTGGCAGTTCACCAAAACCACGGGCAAGGAATACGGTCTCATAATAGACACCGAGGTGGACGAACGCTACAACATTGAGAAAGAGACCGTGGCGGCATGCAAGTACCTTCGCCGGGCCTACGAGAAATACGGAGACTGGATGACGGTGGCCGCCAGCTACAACGCCGGACAGGGAGGAATCTCTCGCCGCCTTTCAGACCAGCGGCAGAAATCCGCCCTGAACCTCTGGCTTGTCGAGGAGACATCGAGGTACATGTTCAGGGTTCTCGCGGCAAAGCTGCTCTTCGAGAATCCGGAAGCCTTCGGCTACAGGATCGAGGAATTTGAAAAGTACCCCTGCCACTCCCCCAAGGACGTTGTCACGGTCAAGGGCTCCATAGCCAGTCTTGTTGACTTCGCGGAAGAACACGGCGTATCATATTTCCAGCTGAAGGAAGCGAATCTCTGGCTCCGAGACAACAAGCTGCTGAACAAATCAGGCAAAACCTACAGAATAATCATTCCATCCGGGAAGTAGAAGCTGTTCTGGATTATTCAGAAGAGTTCGCATAGATGAGAATATGCCAATGGAATTGTCGCATCCAAAGCACTGACAGCCACACGCTTATGACAGGAAGAAATGACCGGGGCGCAGAGTTTGCGCAAAGAGTTACCGCGGAACTTGAGTCACTGGGGTCGGAAGAAAGAAGGGCGGTGTTTCCGAGGTTCTTCAAATGCGGCCCCGGGGAATACGGTGAAGGAGACCGCTTTCTCGGGGTTGCCGTACCGGAGGTAAGGAAGGTGGCGAAGCGGAACAGTTCCGCCACTCTCCCCGAAATAAAGGGACTGCTTGGCTCACAATGGCACGAGGCAAGGCTTTGCGCGCTTTTGATTCTTGTGTCGCGATGCCGGAAGACTGTGGCAAAAGAAGTGTTCAGCTTCTATCTGTCAAACACCGCAAGAATCAACAACTGGGATCTGGTGGATCTGACGGCCCCGTCCATAGTAGGATGTTACCTGCGCGACACACCCGAGGAGCGCAAGGCGTTGTATTCATTGGCGGAAAGCAAGTTGCTGTGGGACCAGAGGATAGCTGTGGTCTCAACCCTCAGTCTCATCCGCGCGGGACAATTTGACGACACTTACGCGCTTGCCGTCAAGCTGATGGGACACAAGCATGACCTGATGCACAAGGCTGTCGGATGGATGCTGCGCGAAGCGGGCAAGCGCGACCGGAACCGGCTTGAACTTTTCCTTGATGAATATGCGGCCTCGATGCCTAGAACCATGCTCCGCTATTCAATCGAAAAGTTCCCGGAATCCATACGACAACACTATCTGGCTCTCAGGTAAGGCCCGGCACTCTTTTTCTGTCGCCCTCCCGTTGTTCGGCATAACCGCCGGTCTGACACGGTGTCCCGTTAAAAAGCTTCTTGGTCATTTGGGTTCATATTCACAATTTCACTTGGAACTACGGAGGATTATTTATAATTTTGCGGTGTTTGTCAGGCATAACCTTGCGGCAGGTCTTCCTTCACGCCGGCTTTCGCCTTGACCTACAAGAGATAACATAACGGCCATAAGAAAAAAGGATTGCTAAAGGTCTGGAAATGAACTTAAGCTCAGAAATGAATTATTAAGAGCCCTCTTGCTGTATTCCGTTTTTCCCATTTAGATTTATGAGGGAGAACGGGAGACAGAGACTTTGAGCGCTGCTGTTGGAACAATCCAGATTATTTGACTTTAAACGAGATTATGGATAATCCCGGATCGTAGCGATTCGGGGTAATCAGCGGCGCTATGCCGGTGATTAGGTATTGATAAAACGGTTTTAGCCATAAAGAAGACAAGAAGCCATATGAACAAAAGAATCATCAAACGGACATTTCTCCTTATGTCGATGCTTGCAGTCGGCCTGATGCAGGATGCCAAGGCTCAAGATGTCGCCGTCAAGAGCAATGTCTTGGCGGATGCTTTCCTGAATCCGAACTTAGGGGTTGAGATAGGTCTCGGGCCCAGATGGACAACGGACATTACCGGGCAGTTCAATCTTTTTGATATGTCCCGCAACCGCAGGTGGAAGCATTGGGTCGCGCAGCCCGGACTCAGATACTGGCTCTGCGACCGTTTTTCAGGACACTTCTTCGGCGCTCATATTCACGGCGGCCAATACAACCTCGGCGGATTTGACGGAATATACAATCTCCTCGGGACTGACGCCCGCAAGATCGGTCAATACCGCTATCAGGGATGGTTCGCCGGAGCGGGACTCGCCTACGGATACGACTGGATACTGGGCCGTCACTGGAACCTTGAGGCCGAATTCGGTTTCGGCTATTCCTACACCGAATATGACCGCTTCCTTTGCACCGGATGCGGCAGGAAAGTGGAGACAAAAAAGCCACATCATTATGTCGGGCCGACGAAAATAGCGATCAACTTGGTTTATCTGTTTTAAGCATTGCGTTGAATATGAAAAAGATAAGTGGCATAATAGCAGTTCTTGCGTGCATCGGCATTTCAGCCGGGGCGCAGGAAGCCGGACAGAATGTCGTAAGCGGTGTCTCAGTCGGCAGCCTGAGAATCGAAAGGCCCGGCAACTATCTGGTTGTCGATATGATTCTCGATCTCAAGGGACTTGACGTAGACGGCAACAGAGCCGTCTTGCTTACGCCTCGCCTGACTAACGACTCTCACAGAATGGACCTGGAATCCATCGGAGTTTACGGCAGGAGACGCTACTACTACTATGTACGTAACGGAGAGAGTATGCTTACAGGAAAAGAGGAACAGAGTTTCAAAGCCTCGGAGAAACCGGACGAGATAGTCTATCACTGCGTCATTCCGTACGCTGACTGGATGAACGGCTCGGAGCTGTCTCTGTACCGGGGCGATTACGGGTGCTGCAACACTTTGCTTGCCAACGAAGAAGGGATTATCGGAGAGCATTCAGAAAAATTCTTCCCGGAACTGATCTACATCCGTCCTCTGGCCGAAAGGGAAAAGAGCCGCTCGATCGAGGGTTCGGCCTACATTGATTTCCCGGTTGACAAAACGGAGATATATCCGGATTACCGGCGCAACACAGCCGAACTGGGCAGGATAGCCGCCACCATAGATTCCGTCAGGAATGACAGCGACATCACCATCACATCCGTATGGCTGAAAGGATTCGCTTCGCCGGAAAGCCCTTACGCCCACAACAGGGACTTGGCGATGGGCCGTACCGACGCGCTCAAGAACTACATCCAGAAACTCTACCGGTTCGGGGACGGAATCATAAGCACCGGTTACGAGGCCGAGGACTGGGCAGGATTGAGGGCATACGTGGAGCAATCCGACCTTAGACACCGTTCAGAGATTCTCGCCTTGATTGACAGCGATTTGGAATATGATGTAAAGGAAACGAGAATCAAGAGGGAGTATCCTGACGACTACCGGTACCTGCTGCGGGACTGCTATCCGGCCCTGCGTCATACAGACTACCGCATAGCATACACGATACGTACCTACACAGATGCCGAAGACATCAGGAAAGTGATAGAGGAACAACCTCAGAAGCTGGATCTGAACGAGTTCTACCTTCTTGCGCAAGAGTATGAGCCTGGTTCTGACGAATTCTCGGAGGTGTTTGAGACCGCCGTGCGAATCTACCCCAAGGATCCTGTCGCCAATCTGAACGCCGCCAACGCCGCGATCCGAAGAGGGGACCTTTCCGCCGCCGGACGCTATCTTGCGAAGGCCGGAGACTCTCCGGAAGCCGTGTACGCCCGCGGGGCCCTGGCCATACGTCAGGAGGATTACGAGAACGCCCGCAAGCATCTGTTCCAGGCCAAGGAACTTGGCCTGGAACAAGCCGCCCTCACGCTCGAGGAACTTGAAAAAGGACGGCGCTGAAGACAATTAAATGAATAGACACATCACAATTAACATCAAGTAATAAAAACTGTTATGAAAAGTTCAAAACTATTTTTCGGACTGCTGGCAGGCGCCTTGCTGTGCGCTTGCTCAGAGAATGCTTTGGAGAATACTCCAAACACATTCCCGGCAAACGATGCCTACATTAACGTACGCCTTGCGGATGTCGGCCAGATCGGCACAAGAGGGACGGACGGTGGCTACGAATACGGCACAGCCGACGAGCGCGCCGTCAAGAACGCCCATTTCTATTTCTATGACCAAGCCGGATTGTTCGTGTCCGAGGGAAGCGCCTGGGGAGGCGGCGCGGCAAGCACGGCAGACCCGGATGAGAACATCGAGTTCAGAGGCAACACAATTGTTGTCCTGAAAGGTCTGAACAAGAAGAACTACCCCAAGTATATGGTGACATTGCTCAACAAGCCGGCAGGCTTCACCGTACCTCAGACACTTGACGAGATGGAACAGAAACTGCTGGACGGAATCACCACAACATTGGACGGCAAACAGTACTTTACGATGAGTACCTCAAGCTATGTCCGCCGCACCGACAGCGAAATCGACAAAAGCGTCAAGTACTTTGTGACCGAGATCAAGGAGGAGAACTTCTCTCTCGAGCCAGTGACACTTGACATCACCAATTACGTCACCGTCTATGTAGAGCGCCTGGCGGCCAAGGTGACATTGGGTATGGGCAGCGAGCTGGACGCGGTCAAGACAGCCATCACGGGCAAAGAGGGAGATTTCTACAAGATTACCGCCACCGTGGCCGGAGATGACAATGTCGGTGACACCTACGCCACCGAAGCCCTGTACATACAGATGCTCGGCTGGAAGCTCAACGGTACAGCCAAGAAAACCCACGTGGTCAAGAACATCGATGTCGACTGGACAGCCGGGAATCTGGGCTTTGGATGGGATAAGAACACCGATTTCCGCAGTTTCTGGGGCAAGTCGTACAACTACGGCAATGCCGACTACGCATATTCCGCAACCCCTGCCCCAGGCAAGACCTGCCCGCTGAATTACGTGACACTCGAGAACAATCTGGCAGCCATGGGCGGCAGCTCATTCTGTGCGGAGAACACCAACACCGCCGCGGTTCTCAACACCGAAGGCAACTTCCCTGCCGCTGTCACCAGCATCCTGCTGAAAGCGAAAGCGTGCGACGAGAACGGCGACGCGATAGACCTCGTACGTTTCAACGGTGTTCTTTTCAAAGAAAGCCAGTTCCTAAGCTACATCATCAATGTGATGAACTCCAACGGAAACTGGAACGTATGGAAGAAAGCCGCTGACAGCGAGACCTACACACAGCTTGGCACTGACGGTGTGGAACTGGTAAGCGACGGCGAGGGAGGAGTCAAGGTTCAATTGAAAAGCGGCCTGACCCTGTACTCAAAGGGCGGAACCGACGCGGCCCCTTCATACGCCGTGATAGCTGATCAGTCCGGCACAGACACCGACCTCGCCTCATTGTGCGCCGGAGCCATCGGCTATAAGGGCGGAGAGATGTACTACAACATCCCGATTGAACACCTCAATCCGATAGCCGCTGATGCGACCGCCATCGAGGAAGCCAACTACGGAGTTGTTCGTAACCATCACTATCTTGTTACCATCAACAAATTAGAAAAACTTGGCAAGGGTGTATTCGATCCTGAGGAAGTTATCATTCCTGGCAAGGAGGACAAAGACACCTACTATATCGGCGCACGCATCAACATCCTCTCCTGGAAAGTTGTGGAACAGGGTGTCGAGCTTTAGTGAAAACAATCCTTAAAGGTATCCGCGGCAGGCACGCGAGACATGCCTGCCGCGGATAACCCCAAAAACATAGGAAACGTGCCGGAAATCGTTTCGAATCAACACCGGCACTTGAATTTTGTGACAGAATCTGTGATATCCGGTAACAAACAGAACTATTTATAAAATGGATGTACGAGATAATGTAAGAAGAAACAAACTGCTGCAAGTGCTTGCCTCTTGTATGTTGGTATTGTGCGCCTGCGACAACGTGTTCTACGATTACGAAGGCGACTGTTCTGTCAACTACAAGGTCAGATTCCGTTACGACTACAATATGAAGTTCGCGGACGCATTCGCCCGCGAGGTGAACAGCGTGACCCTGTACGCCCTTGACAAGGACAGCCGCGTGGTGTGGCAGCGCACCGAGCAAGGAGAAGCGCTTGCGTCAGGGGACTATGAGATGACCCTCGACGTCGCCCCCGGGGAATACAGTCTGCTGGCGTGGTGCGGGACAACCGACAAAGAATCGTTCACGATTCCCCAGACCCTTGACGGAGAGGAATTGACCTGCGGGCTCAACAAGGAATATGACGCTGACGGCTCCGCCTTCGTCGACAAGGATATTGACCGTCTTTTCCATGGCTGGCTGCCTTCGCAGCGGATGCCTGAGACGGAGGGCACGTACATCTACACAGTACCGCTGGTGAAAAACACCAACAGCGTACGGGTAGTGTTGCAGCACCTGTCAGGAGAGCCTGTTGACAAGGAGAAGTTCACGTTTGCCATACACGACAGCAACGGCAGGATGGATTGGGACAACACGCTGTTGCCGGATGAGCCGATGACATATTTTGCGTGGCATACAGACGCGGGTGAAGCCGGAATGAGAAGCGCGGTCCAGGCCGGACAGGCTCCGACACGCACTGTGTTCAGCGCGGCGATCGCCGAGTTTACAGTCGCCAGACTGGTCAAAGGGCAAGACACCCGCCTTACTGTCAGCAATAAAGAGACCGGGAAAGTAGTTATCTCGATTCCTCTGATAGATTATGCCCTGCTCGTGAAAGGTTTCTACAACCGGGAAATGGACGATCAGGAATATCTCGACCGGGAGGATACCTACGATATGGTCTTCTTCCTCGACGAGGGAGACAGGTGGCTTGACGCCTACATCTACATAAACTCTTGGAAAGTGGTGTTGCAGAACACCGGACTATGACACGTGAACAGGTAATATGAGAATAAGAACAGGACATATTATCAAGACAGTCTTTGCGTTCGCAGTTCTGTGGACCTCCTTCTCGTGCGACTTCGACCTCAGCCAGACGGTCGTAAAGCCGGACAAGGTGGAGTTGAATGTGGGCTTCAGGATGGCCACTAAGGCTCCGGGCGAAAAATACTACGAAGAGGGAGAGGCTTATGAAAGCTTCATCAATGTGACAGGAGGCGATTTCCGCATCTATTTCTTCGATTCTGACAACCGCTTCATCTCCCGCTTTCATCCAAACGGCTTCATTGCCACCGAAGGAAGCGGCTACAGGGAGTACAACGTGACCGGGACGACACCGGCCTCGCTTGTCGTGAACAACAAGTTCAAGGTCGTCGTAATCGCCAACTGGCCGACATATCCCGATGACGACAAGATGAAAAAAGGACAGACAACGATTGAAGACCTCTGCAATGACGCGGCCTCGCAATTCGACCATTTCACCTCGTTCTCGCTGAACACCGGAAATCTGATTCCGTTCTTCGGAGTCCGCGAGTTCACAGGTGTACATTTCGAGCCGGATGTGACAACTGTCCTGTCCGAGCCTGTATCACTGCTCCGCGCCGTCGCAAAAGCCGAAGTCATACTTAAGACCGACGCGGCCTGCGACTTGTCGTTCGGCAGCGTTCAAATCTGCCGCTACAATCAAAAAGGCTACTGCGCTCCGGCAGCCTACAACCGAAGCGACTACGACCACGACGGAGCATGGGACGAAGACTACGCAGGAGCCCTTCATCTTGTCAACGGGAAAAACGATACCGACGGCAAGGGCGGCGCGGCGGACAAGAGACTGCCGTTCCTTAAAGTCGATTCGTGGGAAGAGAACGGGAGCAGGTTCGAGAAATGGATAGCCTACCTGAGCGAATATCAGAATGTCGGCGCCAACGATGGATACTGCTTCATCGAAGCCACGTTCAGCAATCAGCTGGAGGGCGACAGCCCGCACAAGATTTTTTTTGCCGAATATTCCGACGGATTGACCGACAATGCGGATGCAAGGCGGCTGAATGTAGAACGCAACAATCTTTACCGGTTCAACGTCGTGGCCAGCCCGATACAGTTTCTGGTATCCGTCGATGAATGGGTTTATGGAGGAAAGGTACATATTGAAATGTAATTATGTCTGATACAACGAAATATATAACAGGAAGCCGCGGGAATATTTCTGGCGCCATCTATCGGAAGGGCATCAGGAAGGCATATTCAAAGCCGCTTCTGGCAGGATTCATCGCGTTATCTTTCTGCGCCTGCGCGGAGGATGATCCGCTTGATGCCGGGAACACGGCGTCAAGAGCCGACGCCATATCTTTCAATGTGACATCAGGAATTACATCCGGTATCCCAACCCGTTCGCAATCGCCGGAAAAGGACGACACAACAGGGCTGCTTCAACCACTCATATTGAAGTCCGGGGAGACGGAGATTCCTCTATACCTGCATACTTACGTGGCTGATGAGAGAACGGACTCCGGAATACCGACCAGAGCGTCGCAGGTAAACACACTGAATGATTTCGTAGCCTTGAACAGGGCCGACGGCTTCCGGCTCGAGGCATACGACGCGAAAGGAACGACATTCATTCCGGGCTATGCGGTCGCGAAGCCTGAGTCAGGAGATGAGGCCGAAAATGTCTGGAACACCAATCCGACATATTACTGGCCCGTAGATAATCGTATGCTGGGCTTTTACGCGTATGCTCCGGCGTCCGCGGGAAATCTGCTGAAGAATATGTCCGCTGACAATGACGGCAAGACCATAAGCTTTGACTATGAAGTCCCCAAGGGATCTGTAACCAACAATTATCATAATGACGCAGAGATTCAGCCCGACTTGATGTTCGCGATAACGGAGTGCAACAAAACCACAAGCGTTGACGGTAAGGTGCCGTTGAATTTCAGGCACTCCCTGTCCGCCATCAAGTTTGCGGTAAGGGATGTCGTCGGAGGGACAATCGAACGCATCTCCATCGCAGGTGTCGCCGGGAAAGCCCGTTGCGTCTATACAAGAACATCAAATCCTGCCAAGGATGAATTCGTGTGGAGCGGCCATACCGAGGCCAACAGCTCATATACCCAGACTTTCAACTATGAGACCACCGACAAGACAACCGGAGACGAGGTTCTCAACGTCCGTATGCCGTCGAAGACATTCCTGCTGATTCCGCAGGAGATTCCGTCCGATGCGAGAATCGAGGTGGTGTTCAAGCGCGCATATGACAATCAGACATTTACGATGTCAGGAAATATTCGGGACAACGATGTCACCAAGTGGGAGCCTGGCAAGGAGTACATCTACACGATCTCTACGGGCAGCTCCAACTGGATCTACTGTTTCGAGGTTCTCGGAAGCGAGCAGGAGAGAAATGACGACGAGCCGGCGAAAGGAACGTTCAAGGATTCCGACAGAATCATCATCAACCAGACAGTGACAGAAGGCGGGTATTACAAAGTACTTAGTTACAGAATGCGCGCGAACAACCTTCAGGTAAAAGAGCCTGTGGCTTGGAACATCACCAACATCAGCGACGGAGTAACGACCAAGCCAGCTGAATTCAACTTTGACGTGAAGATCAGCGACCTTACTCCGGATGTCTGGATTCCGGCCAAGACAATGGCAGGAGGAGGGTCTGCCGAATATGTAAAGTACAGTATGGAGTTTTATCCGCAGATGACCGGCACGGATTATGGCGGTGACTGGGATCTGCGTGAAAGAGACGAGCTTGGCTCAGCGGACTCGCCTTTGGATATGTCTACCATCTATGGCTCGGTGAGTACAGCCAATTGCTATGTGGTCAACGCCCCGGGCTATTTCAAGTTCCCGCTCGTCTATGGCAATGCCGTCAAGAACGGTGCGACCAACAATAAGTGCTATACGTACACGGCCCCGAAAGGCTATAATTTGAGCGGCACTTATCCGTCCTTGACCAAATTTGTTGACTATCAAGGAAATGAAATAAGCGGTCCGGGAATCAAGAGCGCAAAGGACGCCGTCTTGGTCTGGGAAGACGCCTACAACCTGATTTCCGAGGTCAAGCTTAATCCTCAGGACGGAAACTATGGAACAGTGTCATTCAAGGTAAACAGAGAGAACCTGCAGCAAGGCAATGCCGTCTTAGCGATACGGGACTCACAGAAACGGATTATCTGGAGTTGGCATATCTGGATTTCGGACCATTGGACCAACAAGGGGTCACTAAAACTGACAGGCGACGTCGCAATGCCGACCTATGACAACGGCTATGTCTCCGGCAATCGGTTCTATGCAGCCCCGAGAAACTTAGGATGGTGCGACGCCAAGGACATCTGGTACTTCAGGCGCAACGGTACGATTACCTTCGTGCAACAAGAAAGCAATTTGTCTGTAACCTTGCCTGTGGAACAGCGGGAAGTTAAAATCGAGTACTGGATAGGCAACAACACCTACTACCAATTCGGTCGGAAAGACCCGATAGTAGGTTTTATGAACACAGGCTCTGTCGTCAAATACAATTTCGGTCCATACCCTTATCAGATCGAGCCTCAGACCAGAACCATACAATACGGTATAGAGCATCCGAACATCCTGTTCGTAGGCGCGGACGCCGTGCAGGACAACAATGACTGGCTCAACACGCACTATCAGAATCTGTGGAACAACACAACCGAGACACCGCCTGCCGACGGAAAGACCCCGGCAAGTAAAACCATCAAATATCATTACGCCGGAGTTAAGACCGTGTACGACCCGTGTCCTGTCGGGTATATGGTTCCTCCCGTAGGCTTTTTCAAGAAGATAACAAACGCCAGGACCGTTTATCAAAGCGATAAACTTGAATTCAATGGCACACAGGGGTTGGATGAACGCGGACAGATCATTTACAAAGCGAACACCGACACGGCCGGTGAGTATCTTATACTCTACGGTACAGGACACAGGTGGTACGCCAACAGTGGCGGCGGTATTCCCGCCGGCGGCAATTTCAATCCGGCAATCGCCTACCTCTGGAGCAATCAGATAAACTTCACAATCGGGAACCATTCAGCCTACGGTCTGGCATTAGGAGGGGACGACAATGTCTCCTACTTCCATTTCGAAGGCCGGCGCTCGATGGCCCGTCCTGTACGCCCGGTTAAAGAGCTTTAGCCGCAACGCTAAAGTCAACCAAGAAAAAGTCCCATTGCGATTGGCGGGTGGTGATCCAGTCAATTGGAAACCATTGACTCATACAACAGAAACAACAGCGACATAGTCACCGATGCCGGCGGATAAAGACCGGCGTATCATCGGCTCTCATTTCTTTACATCCCAAGGAGAAATAATAAAAAGCGCCCAAGGAACGATTCCCCGGACGCTTTTTTATAGGGATAAGACTACCAAGAGGCTGATTAAATTCCCTTATCTTAAACTTAAAGTGAATAAATTCAGGCGGTTTCGACGGATTTTCGAGGAAGACAGCACCGCTGTCTGACGATAAAGCCGGAAGAAAATGACGAATTTAAAACTCATGGAAATTTTAAACAGCTTCTAAACTCTCTCCGCATTAGAAGATGTAGGCGACACCGACGCTGAGCTGGTTTCTTTTAACCTCAACAGCGGACGGGCCTCTGTCAAGCATTCCCCAGTCGTAACCAACTGTGAATCTGACCATATCATAGAACTCCACGCCGAGACCGCCACCAAGGAGAACGTCAAAACGCTTGTAGTCAGAGAGATCCTTCAATTCACCATCATAAATATCATACTCTATGGAGCCGGATTTAATCTGTGAGGTCAAGCCGTACGAGAAAGTAGGGCCGGCATAGATAAGTCCCTTGATTCCATCACCAAGCGCCACACCGAAATTGATGTCGACAGGGACAGACAGGTAAGTCTCAGAGAAATCTCCCTTCGCAATCTTGAGATCAACATCATTATTTGTCAGATATGAGAACCGGATTCCCGGAGCGACACCAAGTCCTGAGGATCCGACAGGGATATTGTAGGAGCCACCGACAAAGAATCCGTTCATATACGCATCAGCCTTTGCCGAGAGAATTCCGGCGATAGAGAGATTAAGGTTTGTTTTTGAATTCACAAAGCCCGCACCGACAGAGAGTTGTGCAAAGGCGTTGGTTCCGAGGAGCATCATTGATGCCGCAAGAATTGTTGATAATACTTTTTTCATAATAATAACATATAAAAATTGTAATTCATAATGTTCCGACCGGTCACGGACAACTTCACGCAAGGTGTATCCAAGGACAGTCAGGGCTGTCTTCAATAACGCACAAAGATATCAATTTTCAAACCATTTATCCATAATATCACAAGAATACTACCTCAATGGCAGGAAATTCATCCAAATGATAATTAAACGATGATGGTTTAGCGACCCTAAAGAGAACGGGCAACGACTGGCCAGCAGTGATTCGGAGACCACAGAAGCAAGCGCCCAAGGCGATGTGACCCAGGCGAAACAATCGGAAGACATCCGATATCGGAGAAAGCGGACTGAGCAAGGCGTAGGCGGAGCTAACAACCTGCGAAGAAGTCGGCGAAGAACTTGGCGTATGCCCGCCAGGAGTTGCGGGAGATGAAAGAGCGGAGGGTCTCTGGACTGACGGCGCGGTCGGATTTAAGAATCTCGATCATCTCGGCTTCGGAGCCATAGACTTGACAGACATCCTCACCCGCAAGGTCGGCGAACGCTCCGATGTCGGGCCCGACAGGATTGCCACCCATCGACAGAGTGTCCATCAGAACTCCGGAGCCAGAGACACTTCCGGGAAGGTACGGGAACAGCACGTGGCGGCTCGACCGAACCAGCCTGGCAAGCTCCTCAAAACCAGCCGCTCTGTTTTCAAAAACAATATTCGTCCTACACAATGGCGAAGCATCAGGCGAAAGCGGACCATCAAAAGCGGCACACCCGGGGAAAGAAGCTCCGGCGACTGATCCAATACGGGCAAGACCCGCGCCGGCGTCTGAAACGCCGCCACACACAGAAACCCCGTCTCCCGCAAAGCCTGACGGTGCGTCAGAATTACACTGCGTTACCGCCCTCTCGATGGCTGCGGTGAGCGAAGGGTCATTGCAACGGCCCACAATCCGTACCTTAAGGCCGGCGGATCGGACCGCAGGACTGGAGGCAAATTCAAGCACGCCCTTGTACGGAAGGATATTCCCCCAGATAAGAACGTCATCCCTTTCCTGAGAGCCCCCGGAAAGACCGTAATCCGCAACCTGCCGGGACTGGGGGACGGCGGCGGAAAAACCGTCGGACAAAGGCAACACAGGATGACAGAGATAGCGGACATTGTCAGGTGAGCGACCATATTCAGAGAGAAGCTCCCTCGCGAACGCCGCGGTCGCTCGGGAATGGGAGACCACGAGGCACGCTTGCTTCAACTGCACCTTGGTCAGCGACTCAGACATCCAGTTCTTTCCCTTATGCGGCCTTGGGTTATGGAATATGAACGCTGTCCTTTTCCCGCGAAGCCTCATTACAATAAAGCTCAGACGCACCATAAGGTACTGAATGAAAGCTAATTTATGGAAAGCGACCGTCTCAACGAAACTAAGGAGGAATATATCCGCCCGGAATGAATGCCTCAACAAGGCCAGACCCTGCATCAGACAAGGCTTGTTTTCGGAATCAAGCACGTCGAAATAATCGGCGAGATTCTCCTTCAGCTTTACGAAATACCTGTTCGGGTAGCCGCTTTTCCTGTTCGCCGACGGCGAGACATAGATCCTTTGCTTCATATCCTACCTCCCTGACAGTCTTTTCAATGAATATGTCAAATCGGCGACCGCAAACTGCCACCGAGGAGTACCGACATAAGTCTTGTAATAATACTTTTCGCTCTGATACCGAAGCTCCCGCACTCTGACCTTGTCGTAATACTTCCGGGTCGTAGCCCCGTGTTCGTGTACTACAGAGACTTCAGGATAATAGTAAACGCCTTTACCTATCCGCTTAAGCCTCTCAGCCAGAATCATTTCCTCTGAATAGAGAAATGTATTCGGATCCATTCCGCCGCAAGCGGAATAGTCCGCCGTCTTGACCATAAAGAACGAACCCGAGATCCTGTAATGAAACCCTTCGGAGGCGGTTTGGGAATACTCCTCCCAGAAAGCCCTCCTTGACTTGGAAGAGAACAGACTTCCCCAGTACAAGGCCACGTGCCTGTCCCAAAAGCTGACGAAAGGCTCGGGACTCTGGCTCCGTCCGTCCAGCCCCAATACCTTAGGGCCCAGCGCTCCGGCATCCTCTAAAGACCTCAGCTTGTAAGCCATCCGGACGACAGCGTCCGGCTCCAAGATTCTGATGTCATTGTTGGCAAACAGAAGCACATCGGGAGAGAACTGGTTCACAGCCACTTGAGCACCAAGATTATTGCCTTTGGCGAATCCGAGATTCTCCTCCGACGGCACGACGAAAACGTATTGGTCAGCACCTTTGAAGGCCTCCAGAAGACGGTTACGGCTTTCCTCAGTACTGCCGTTGTCAACAATCACCACAGCATAGTCCTCCGAAATCCCGGCCAACTCCGTCCTCACAAACTCTATCGTCTTGTCCTCACTGTGATAGTTTATTACCACTACTCCTATCATATCGTCAATCGTTTCTCAATAACACATCCGCCACGACCGCCCGAAAACTCCACTGTATCTTCTTGGGAAGACGCCTTATCCCATTAAGCCCGTTGACAAAGTTCCTGCCGGGGTGACGGGTGATTTCCAGATACGGGACATTCCTCGCATTGTTTCCCTCTCCGAGAAGCAGCTCCGGACGGAACCCAAGCTTCCAACAGACCGGCATCAGGCTCAACTGGTCGCGTACAGAGTAATCCAGATACTCCCTCCACCACTCATCCGAAACTCTGACGACCACCGGATCGTTGTGCCTTCTGAGAATCAGATTATTCTCCATCATACCGAAGTGTCTGGGGAAACCGGTTTCCTTTAAATGCCTTTTTTGCCTGAGAGCGTCGCACAGACCGATACGGACATCCTTATAGCACTTCGTAATCTCCTCATACACACAGTCTCTCTGCGGATGAGGAACCTGAGCCATCAGAACACCCGACTCTATCTTCCCGTTGACGGCACGATAAAACCCATCGTCGAGAATCCTGATGTTGGCATCAATCCAGACGCTGACATCATAGTCATGCAACACCTTATGCGGCTGAAGCTTGACATAGCGTGAAAGTCTTGTTCCATCGTTGTTTGAATATGGAATCGGACGAACCTGCCAGACTCCCACCCTATCCTCCTTTATATCGTTGGAGAAACAGACATATTCAAAACTCGCATCCACAGCAAGCGGCTGGGACAAGGAATCATAATTCCCTGTTATGCTGGTATATATTACCTTTCTCATTTCTTCCCCTCCGGCAAAACACATTGACGCCCAAGCTCTTCAAGATAATCCTGCGTGTAGAAATCCATTTTTCCGCACAGGCTTGCGAAAGTCATCTCCCCAAAATAAAGCCGTCCGTCCGCCTCGTAGAAATCGACCCTCACCTCCGGAAAGCCATCCGACAGAGCAGAGGCGGCGAGCAGCATCCGGTCAAGACATTCCGGACGGGGAACCCTGCCCACGCCGTCCCTGTAGTGATCCGTAAAGACCGAAACCTCCCTGCGCACGTTCCAGTCAAGGTCATAGATGTTGACATAAGTCCCGCCGGCAGTCCTGTCGTAACACGCCCAGACAGAATAAGGCTTGCCGTCAAAGCACCAGACCTTGTAGTCGATTACGGAATCGCCGAGACATGAGCCCTGCTCGAGTTTCTTCTCGGCGATCACGAGCGGGGATATTCTGTTGTAGTACATCTCGCCGTGTGCGTAGCCATACTTGACCTTCAGATGGGCCGCCAAGGCCGAGCGGACCGCATCAGGATTGAAGCCCATGGACTTGTCGATAATCTGACAGGAGCCGCTGTCGTGGTTGCACTTTATCACAAACTTGTCCGGAAGCGACTCGAAATCAATGTCATCAACCTTTGTCCAGACCCCAAGAAGAGGTACGAGTATGTCCTTGAAACCTTTTGACGCGACATATTCCCGAACCTTGTATTTGTCCGAGCACAACGACCACATCGATGTGTCGGAAAAACACATCAGCCACTGTATCTTCTCATTTATGTCGCGAGGATTATCCCAATCAATCGGATACCCTTTCCACTTAATCCAATCCTGTTCCACAAGCTTTGAATGGAAATGGTCCAGCATAAACCGCCTGTACAATCCGTATAACCGCTTTCTAAGGCTCATCTGCTTTTTCTCAAAATCTTGGAATTCACAAAACCCCTTTCGCCTTCGCTCAAAGAGAAAAAATATGCTGTCGCACAGGCCGTAAGGACTCCTGTGGCGATAACCGCAAGCAAGCGCCACATTCCGGGGGCGCCGAAGAGCCTCCAGACAGGGAATGTCACGGCAAGAGTGACAACGGCGACCGGAAGAATCTTCATCAGGACATCGCGGACGAACATCCGGACAGGGAAACCGATCTGCCTCCGCATCAGACCAAGCTTCACAGCGTCGTTGAGGGCATAGACCCCGACGAACACAAGATAGCATGAATATGCCGGAGCACCGGTCTTGTAGAGCAGCCAAGTGAGCGGGAAGATTAGCATTGTGACAGCCGATGTCACTATGTAGTAACGCCTTATGTTACCCGAAGCCTGAATGAGCGTCGCAAAGGGAGTCATAAGAAGATCCAGGCAAAGACCGGCCAGGGCAAGCCTTGTGAACAGCGCCGTGCCTTCCGGGACCAAACCTCCAAGCCATAGCCTCAAGATGGTCTCAGCCTCAAAAAGGAACGGGACAGAAAGAATGAAGACTATCAGGAATGCATATTTTGAGCCCTTGCAGGTCAGAGAGTAGGCATATTCCTTATTGTCAGTCACATAGGACTTGGTAATCTGCGGATTCATCGCTGTCAGGACGTTGGAGACAAACTGCTTGACCATATTCTCAACATTGAATGCTATTCCGCGCATCGTGTTGAAGACCACACCGAAGAAATAGTTTACAAGCAGGGTTACTCCCTGAGTGTTGACAAGATACACTCCGTAAGCCAGGCCGTTCCATCCGGCGAAGCCGAACATCTGGCTGAAATATGACTTGTCAAAACCCGCACCGACACGGCTCTCTTCGAAGTAGTGCCTGCAATACGACGAGTAAAGGAAACGTACCAGAAGGGCGACGACACACATCAGGAAGGAATACGTAAGCAGACGGTCAAAAGACGAGACGCTGAGCAGCAAGGCCACGGCCAGCTTCAGGATTCCTTCCACCACCCCTATGACGGCGAACGCGGACATCCTCTCCCTCGCTATGATAGTCGCGTTGTAGGGCGCGCTGAGGAGGTTGATGACAAAAGTCAGCAAAGAGAACTGGAACACCCAGCGCGCCGCTCCCAATCTGCCTTCCGGCAGCTTCATCACATTGCCTATGTACCACATTCCCAACGGCTCGGCCACAAGCAGGACGACAGCCGAGACTAAAAGCATTATGGTAACCGCTGTGGAAAAGACACGTCTGAGACTCTCTGTGTCCGACTTTCCGATCTCAACGGTAAGGAAACGGCTGATGGCGGTGGACAGCGAGCTTGTGATGATCGCCATCATAGAGACGAAGCTCCCGACCGTCTCATAGACTCCCTTGTCCTCGACCCCAAGAGAATTGAGGACTATGCGGGCAGTGAACAATCCGATAGCCATCAACAGGAACATACGGAAGTAAAGAGCAAGGGTGTTCTTGGCTATCCTCTTGCTGTCCTCCGAGATGTATCCTGACCGGTTATCGCCCATATCCAATGGTTTACTTCAATGGATTCCTGTCGCTCCTGTACCATTCGACAAAGCGGCCGATACCTTCGCGGAGGGTGGTGGACGGCTTGTAGCCGAGTTCGGTCTCCAGTCTGGTGGTGTCGGCGTTGGTCTGATACACATCACCGTCCTGCATAGGAAGGAAAACCTTTCTGGCCTGTCTGCCGCAGGCCCGCTCGATCTCGGCGATGAAGTCCATCAGCCTTACCGGACGCGAGCTTCCGATGTTATAGACCTTCGCCGGAACTCCGCCTGAACAGTCCCCCGGCACGGGAGTACGGTCAATCACACGAAGCGTGCCTTCCACAATGTCATCTATGTATGTGAAATCACGGATCATGTCCCCGCCGTTGAAGACCTTGATCGGCTCCCCTTTGTCGATGGCCGAAGCGAAAAGCATCGGCGACATATCCGGCCTCCCCCACGGGCCGTAGACAGTAAAGAAACGAAGCCCGGTCGAAGCAAAGCCAAAGAGCTTTGAATACGAATGCGCCATCAGCTCGTTCGCTCTCTTTGTGGCTCCGTAGAGGCTTACCGGGCTGTCAGCCTTGTCGTCCTCGGAGAACGGCACCTTTCCGTTCAGCCCATAGACCGAACTGGACGAGGCATAGACCAAATGGCCTACTCCGAAGTTGCGGCATGCCTCGAGAACATTCAGAAAGCCGTGAAGATTACTTTCAAGGTACTCATAAGGATTTGTTATTGAATGCCTTACTCCGGCCTGAGCCGCCAGGTTGACAACACAGTCAAATCTTTCTTCGGCAAAAAGTGCGTCCAGTGCCTCCTTGTCGCATATTGACATCCGGGCAAAGCGGCAAGACCGGAATATGCCGCCGGCGACAAGGGTTCCGTCCTCAAAAGGCCCGTTGAAACCGTTCGCGGCCAGCCTTCCATACTTAAGACGGACATCATAATAGTCATTAATGCTGTCGATCCCGACAACATCATCTCCTCTGCGCGCCAACGCCGCCATCAGATATGAGCCGATGAATCCGGCCGCCCCCGTCACAAGTATCTTCATTCCTTACCAGAATATATTCGCAAAATGACTGTTTTTCAATACACGGATTACAAATATACGAAAACTCGCCCACATACGGACGGATTCAGCAGGCTTTACGAGGTAAACGGCAGGCTTTTCTACTCATATTCGGTAAGCTTAAGCCGGAATTTCAGACTTCTGTTTCCGTCGGGGAAGATTTTATCCCCCTCCTGTACGAATCCGAGCTTGCGATAGACATCTCCGTCAGACCAGGACGCGTCGGCGTAACTCATAACGTCATCAGGCCTGACTTCCTCCACAAAAGCCTTGAGAAGCTTGCCCATTCCGCCGTCCACCCCTATCCCGTCCAGGGAGGCATAGCGGATCCATTCGCACGAACGCACTTCCCGGCCACCTTTCCTCCAGACCCTGGGAGCGGAAAAGCCGGCTACGGCCACCAACGCTCCTGCCGGGATATCACCGCCTCGTCTCACGAACAGCCCGTAGAGATGACGGCAACGGGTGTAGCCCAAACGGTGAAAGGATTGAAGGAACGGCTCGGCGACCGTCCTGTCAATCCTTCTTACCTCGCAGTTACGCGCGAATATTCTCTTAAGACCGTCCAATTACCTCAACCCTTCAAGGCAAGCCTTGACATTTGCCTCGATGGTTCCGGCGGAATACTCATTCTTCTCGAAGCGGTCACCGGTGATATGCTCGAACAGTTCGATGTAACGGTCTGAAATGCCAGCCACAACCTCATCTGTCATCTCCGGAACCGTTTGCCCCTCCTGTCCCTGGAAGCCGTTGGCCATCAACCACTCGCGGACAAACTCCTTGGACAGCTGCCTCTGATGCTCTCCCTTGGCAAGTCTCTCCTCGTAACCCTCGGCATAGAAATAACGGGATGAATCAGGAGTGTGAACCTCATCCATCAGATAAATCCGGCCGTCTTTCTTGCCGAATTCATATTTGGTGTCGACAAGAATCAAGCCCTGCCTGGCGGCAATCTCGCACCCGCGCCTGTAAATCGCCCTTGTGTAGGCCTCAAGTTTCTCGTAGTCCTCTCTGCCCACAAGCCCCCGCGCAATGATTTCCTCCTTGGAGATGTCCTCGTCATGCCCTTCGGCGGCCTTCGATGTCGGCGTCACTATCGGCTCCGGGAACTTCTGGTTCTCGACCATTCCGTCCGGCATCGGGACTCCGCAGATAGTCCTCTTTCCGGCCTTGTACTCTCTCCATGCGTGACCGGCGAGATAGCCGCGGATAACCATCTCTACCTTGAAAGGCTCACACTTGTGACCGATCGTCACAGCCGGGTCCGGCACGGCCACTTTCCAGTTGGGGAGAATGTCCGACGTGGCGTCAAGAAACTTGGCCGCTATGCGGTTCAGAACCTGTCCCTTGAAAGGGACGCCTTCAGGAAGAACGACATCGAATGCCGAGATCCTGTCCGTCACCACCATCACAAGATACTTGCCGTCAATGTCATAGACATCGCGTACCTTACCGACATACTTGTCCGCCTGTCCTGGCAGGTTGAAATTGGTCTTTACGATTGCTTCCATTTTGATTGAATTAAGTCCGATTAATCTAACAAACGACAAAGTTACACATTCTCTTTCAAAATCTCATCCACTACGGGAGCTATCTTATCATATTCATAGCCTCTTGTCAGACCGAACTTGATGAGTTTGAGCTTCTCCTGCGGATCTCCTTTAAGCGACTTGTATTTTGTCTCCAGGACCGCTGTCATACGCCTGTCAGCCTCTTCGGGGTCGATTTCCTTCAAGGCCTCGGAAATCACAGCCTTGGATATTCCCTTGCCGGACAAGGCGAAGGAAATCTTCACCGGACCCCAACCGGCGAGCCGGGACTTTTCCCGGGCGAATGCGGCCGCATACCTCGCGTCATCCACGAACCTCTCCTCGACAAGGGACACCACAGCCCTCCCGGCCTCTTCCCGGTCTCCATCGAAAGCCGTCAGAGCCTTTTTGAATATCTCCGAGCGGGAATATTCCCTCTTCACGCACTGAGCCTGAAGCCTGTCCAAAACCTTAGCGTACTCATCCATTCCCTAAAAATCAAATCCCAAACTGAAATAAAGCCCTACCTTACGCGTGTAGCTTGACCAATGCACATTCAATCCCACCGGCCCGGCAATCGAGTTGTAGGTGTACTGTATCCCACAACCGAAATAGCGAGAGACCTCCTCCTCCCAATAGCTGAACTGCGGAATCTCGTCACAGGTCAGCGCATAGTTGGCGATTGCCGTCAAATAATTGTTCTTAAACAGCTTGACTCTCCAGTCAGTCCTGGCCACACCCACGATTTTCTTCATAGCCGCCGCATTGTTGATTCCTATGAACGGAATCTGCTGGTCAAGATACCTTCCTGCCATACTTCCGCCTATGGTGTTGGTGAAAGGCACCGGAACCTCGTCTCCTATCAGATACCTGACGTTGACAGAAGGGATGAAAGCGAATCCGTCCCCACCCACGACCTGCTTGGCGTCAAATGTCAGGGAATGGAAATTGTTGAAACGCTTCGGCCCGCCGCCGAACACCCAATCATAGGAGATTCCCAGCGATTTCCCTTTCGTAGGAATGTAGGCGTTGTCAAAGGAATCCCGGCGGACGTTGACGAAGAATGTGACATAGTCGTTGGAAAGCTGGTTGACGTCATAGTCTCCGAAAGCCTGCTCCGCCATCAGTGAGTTGACATTGTAGTAGTCATTGCGGAAACCGGTCTTCAGGAAGAAAGTGGACCACTTGATGTTGGAGAGGAATATCTCCTGACGGACATTCAGGAAGTTGATCCTGAACCTGTTGTCGCCGATGCTGAAAGTATTCCTGTCAGTGTAGCGCACGCCTGCCATCACATTGAACGTCATCCCCCTCGGAGAGATGTATGAATATGTCAGGCCGGCGTTCGGGTTGGTTCCCACCTTGCCGGTGAAATCCAGGGACGAGCCTTGTATCTTGTGCACCCCCACTCCGAGATTGATCAGAACAGAGACAATCTCCTCGGTGTCGAAACGAGCGCCGAGTCCAAGCTGGCAGATCGGCCCTCGCTTGCAGTTGAACTTGAGGCGGTACGGCTCCTCATCACCGAGAAGCTCATAGTTTACATAGTCGAACGCCTTGGTACTGAATATGGTGGCGACAGCGTCCTCAATCTCTCCGCTGCCCATACGGGAACCAGCCCCGACCTTTATCTTGTTCATCAGGTAAAGGCTCTCCCTGTCGTCCACCCCGGTAATCTCCACTCCGGAGACCAGCACCTTCCTCAGCCTGATGTCATCCGCGGGGTCGTTGCCCAGCACCGTCCTGTCAGCGCCCACAAGCGCCTTGATGGAATCCAGTTTGTCAGCCTCGGCCAAAGCGGCCTGATACCCCCTGTGGATTATGGTGTCTATGCTGACCTCATCGAAGCTCAGCATATTGTACTCGCGAAGGTCGGGCTTGATGTTCACGTCTGGTATGTCGATGTTGGACTCGAACGATGTACGGCCCAGCATATCGATTCCGGTGTTAATGATGTCGGCCAGATTGTTGATCTGGTTGTAGTTCTTGTAGCCGTCGGACAGATTGACCCCGATGACGATGTCCGCCCCGACCTCCTTCGCCAGATCCGTCGGATAGTTGTTCCTCATACCTCCGTCAACGAGCACCATGCCGTCCACCCTCACCGGAGCGAAAAGCCCGGGGATGGACATCGTCGAGCGAAGAGCCGTGTTCAGCTTTCCTTTCGTCCAGATCTTGGCGGTGCCAGACACCAGATCAGTAGCGACGCAAAGGAAAGGGATAGGAAGGTCGTAGAAATCAGTCTCATCCTGATAACCCACAGAGAGTGAACTGAATATATTGTTGACATTCTGGCCGTAAACCATTCCGGACGGAAGGCTTCCAAGAAGATTGTCCTTCACCATGTTCGTAGCGTCGGCCTCCCCCGCTCCAAAATGGATCTCATCCACCCTTCTGGTGTAGCCATCGTTTCCTTTCATATGGAGATATTCCTTCCTGTCATAGAAGAAAGGAAAGGAAAGGACGTATTTCTCCTTGTATTTAATCGCCGAATACGACAGATAGTCCCTCGGCACCTTGTCGCTGAGAGCCATCTCCCAGTCGATGTTCCGGATAAGCGAGTCAAGCTGGTCAGCCTCATACCCCAAAGCATAGATGCCGCCTACCAATCCTCCCATACTCGTTCCCAACACGACATCCACCGGTATTCCGACAGATTCAAGGTACTTGATCACCCCTACATGCGCGGCTCCCTTAGCCCCTCCGCCGCTGAGTACGAGAGCGACCGTTGGACGGTTACGCACCGTCCTTATCGAATCCAGCTTATGTCTGATTTTCCACACTCGCAAATCCTTCGCCTCACGTCTCACGTCGAGCACGTTATGCGGAATCTGGGCATCGGCGGCCATCACCGAGGCGGCCGCCACGGCCAAAAAGGCCAGAAGTCTTCCAATTCCCGTTTTCATAGTCAACAGCGGATATATTAAGATTATTCCGGCAAAGCGTTGTTCCGGTGTTCACCTGCAAGCATCCCGCAGGCCGCAAGAATGTCCTCACCTCTTGAAGCCCTTATCGTACAAGTTATTCCGTGATTGGACAGCCTGTCTCTGAAGTTTTCCATAATGATCTGGTGGGACGCATCATAGGCAGCCCCCGGAATCTTGTGGAAACGAATCAGGTTGACTCGGCACTCCAATCCGCGGAGAAGACGGATGAGCGCGTCGGCGTGACGCTTGTCATCGTTCACACCGGCGAACATAGTGTACTCGAAGCTGACCCTCCGCTGGCCCGAGAAATCATATTCACGGATCAGGTCAATCACATCCTGCACAGGCCAGGCCTTCTGTACAGGCATAATCTCCACCCTTTCCTCCGGGAAAGGATTGTGGAGGCTGACCGCAAGATGGCAGCGAGTTGATTCAAGGTACTTCCGCAGATTCGGCAGGACGCCTATCGTCGAGAGGGTTATGCGTTTCGGACTCCATCCGAAGCCCCAGTCGGCGGTCAGCGCCCTGATGGCCTTCATCACATTGTCGTAGTTGTCCAAAGGCTCGCCCATACCCATAAACACCGCGTTTGTCAGACCGGCGGACTCGTCGACAGCTATGAACTGGGACAGGATCCCGGCCACAGACAGGTTGCCGTGGAATCCCTGACGGCCCGTCATACAGAAACGGCAGCCCATCCGGCATCCGGCCTGAGAGGAGACACAGAGAGTCTTCCTGTCGTCATCCGGAATCATCACAGCCTCGACGGCGTTGCCGCCGCCTATCGGGAAAAGGTATTTCCTGGTGCCGTCGGAAGAGACCTGGCATGCCGAAGGCAACGCCACGCCAAGTGAATACTCCTCCTTAAGCCTCTCCCGCCCGACTTTAGAGATGTTGGTCATCTCATCGATGCTCCGGACCCTGCGTCCGTACATCCATCCGGCTATCTGCTTGCCCGCGAACGCAGGCAACCCGACTTTCAACGCTACTTCCTTCAGTTCTTCTGGTGTCTTACCCAACAGTTCCTCACGCATATCTCACGTATTAATTTCTTAGACGGTTTTTATACTACAAATTTAATGAAAAATAACGCCGGATTGGACGTAATTTTCTATCTTTGTCACAAAGGCGACATCATTTTCGCCCGAAACAACTATAACTTTAAATATCATTATGGCAAAAGAGGTAGAGGGAAAGGCCACAGACGCAGGCGCCGCCAAACTAAAGGCGCTCCAGGCCACGATCGACAAGATTGAGAAAGATTACGGGAAAGGGACGATTATGAAGCTGGGGGAACAGCCACAATGGGACGTGCAGGTCATTCCGAGCGGCTCAGTAGCGCTCGACCACGCTCTTGGAATCGGAGGGTATCCGCGCGGAAGGATCGTTGAGATCTACGGTCCGGAATCCAGCGGAAAGACCACCCTGGCGATCCACGCCATAGCCGAAGCGCAGAAGCAAGGAGGCATAGCCGCCATGATTGATGCGGAACACGCTTTCGACAGGACTTACGCAAAGGCTCTGGGAGTCAATCTGGAGACTCTTCTGATCTCACAGCCGGACAACGGAGAGCAGGCTCTGGAGATCGCCGACAACCTGATCCGCTCGGGTGCTATAGACATTGTGGTCGTCGATTCAGTCGCCGCCCTTACCCCTAAGGCTGAGATCGAGGGTGAGATGGGAGACAACAAGGTAGGCCTTCAGGCAAGGCTTATGAGCCAGGCACTCAGGAAGCTGACCGCAAACATCTCCAAGACGAACACTTGCTGCATCTTCATCAACCAGCTCAGGGAGAAGATCGGGATAATGTTCGGCAATCCGGAGACCACAACCGGAGGAAACGCCCTGAAATTCTACGCTTCAGTCCGCATCGACGTGCGCAAGACCACCCAGCTAAAGGATGGCGACGAGGCTCTTGGCAACCGCACGCGTGTGAAGGTGGTGAAGAACAAGATGGCACCGCCTTTCAAGAAGGCGGAGTTCGACATTGTGTTCGGAGAGGGAATATCCCACGCCGGAGAAATCGTAGACCTTGGCGTTGAGTACGGGATTGTCGGGAAGAGCGGCTCGTGGTTCAGCTACGGCGACCAGAGACTCGCGCAGGGCCGGGAGGCCACAAAGCAGCTTCTCAGGGACAACCAGGAACTTTGTGAAGAAATCGAGTCCAGGGTCCGCGAGGCGCTGAAAAACGTAAAGGATTAGGTGTCACGGCCGTTCGGTCGTTTTTGGATGAACGGGAGGATTGTGTTCTTTATACACAATCCTCCTTGATAGCATTATTATAACACTCCCTGCACAGAGGCTCGTAAGCATCCTTTTCACCGAGAACCACAAGTTCGGTGCTACGGGACAGCCTGTGGGAATGGTTGGCGAGATTGCCGCACCGGACGCAGATGGCGTGCACTTTCCGGACATCCTCAGCGATAGCCATAAGATATGGCATCGGCCCGAATGGCTTTCCGAGGAAATCGGTGTCAAGACCAGCTATGATCACGCGCACTCCCCGGTCGGCGAGTTCCCGGGCGACATCCACGAGAGACATATCATAGAACTGAGCCTCGTCTATTCCTACCACCTGGACATCCGGCCCGACATTCAGCATTTCCTTAGGATCCTTGACCGAATGGCACGGTATCTTATGGAAATCGTGGGAGACGACATCATCTTCCGAGTACCTCGTGTCAATCGTCGGCTTGAAAATCTCGATTTTGAGATTGGCGAATCTGGCCCTTCTGATACGTCTTATCAGTTCTTCTGTCTTTCCGGAGAACATCGAACCACAGATGACTTCAATACATCCTGTTTTTTTTATGTTTTCTGAAAACATTTCGTTAGATTTGTTGAATAATCAATAACACTTGCAGACCATCGGTGCGCGGCGTGGTTTTCCCGCCCGTCAGGTTTGCCGGACAAAGATAGTATTTTTATGGGAAACAATGACGAGAAAAGGCTTTCCGAAGTGCTGGAAAGAATCATCGGAATAAAGGAAGAACTTGAATCTCTGGAGGATGAGGTACGCAGTATTTTATCGTCCGCATCTTCTGAACCGGAATCTCCGGCCTTGGAGAATGCCGGTCAGGCCGCCGGTCCAGACATTCCGGCCGCCGAGGTTGCCGAAACATACACCGAGCAGGAACCGTTTACTGATGACACGCCTATTGACATCATAGAGATCCCTAACATCGACCTTCCTCCGATAATCGAGGATCCGTCCGCAGGCTACCCGCTCCCTGCGGATGCGTCGGCAGGCGGCGAAGCGGACATCCCGGTCGAAGAGCCAGCGGAAGCGGCGGCGGACGCCGAACAGGACATCACCGCCGGCGAGCCAGCGGAGACGGCAGGCGCCGAACAGGACATCCGGGACGGCGAGCCAGCGGAGACTCCACAGGCAGCCGACATATCCGCCGCCGGAAACGACGACCTTCCTTTCGACGATGGCCTTCCGCCGGAGACCCTGAGCCTCGAAGCCGAGCCGGCGGCTCCGATAAAGAGAACGAAGCCAAAAGCCGCCATAATCGACAGCAGGAAAGCGGAGACCTCGGTCATGGACATAATGGCCGACAAGCAAGCCTGGAGGACAGACAGACCCGGCTCCAGAGTAAAGAACGTTATCAGTGCGATATCCCTCAACGACAGGGTACTGCTGATCAACGTCCTGTTCAGAGAGGATCCTGTGCTGTTCCAAAACACAATCAGCGCTTTCAACGGTATGACGACCCTTGACGAGGCCACAGACTACATCCAGGCCAATTTCCCGGAATGGGATCTGAGTTCAGAGCCGGTCTACAGACTGATGATGGCCGTGCGCAGAAAGCTCAGCTAAAGTACATCCGTAAACACCGGCGGACAACCAAGACACGATTTCAGCGACAACTATGCCAGGCATACTATACATAGTACCGACGCCTGTCGGAAATCTGGACGATATGACATTCAGGGCCGTCCAGGTGCTGAAGGACGCGGATCTCATACTTGCGGAGGACACGAGGACAAGCAGTGTCCTGCTCCACCGTTACGACATCCACGGTAAACTTCAGTCACACCATAAGTTCAACGAGCACCAGACAGCCGAGATGATCAAGGAGCGGATTCTGGGCGGATTGAATGTGGCCCTGATCAGCGACGCCGGAACTCCGGGAATATCCGACCCCGGATTCCTGCTCGCCCGGACCTGTTCCGCGGAAGGAATCGAGGTACAGACTCTCCCGGGAGCCACGGCGTGCATACCGGCGATAGTCTCTTCCGGTCTGCCGTGTGACAGATTCTGTTTCGAAGGCTTCCTTCCGGTCAAGAAAGGACGCCAGACTTTGCTGAAAGCCTTGTCCCAGGAGACACGGACAATGATTTTCTACGAGTCACCCTACCGCTTGGTGAAGACTCTGGACCAATTCATCGAATATTTCGGAGCGGAGCGCGAATGCTCCGTCGCGAGGGAAATCTCAAAAATCCACGAGGAGCATAAAAGGGGCACGCTTGCAGAGGTCTCGGCCTGGTACAAGGAACACGAGCCAAAGGGGGAGATTGTCATCGTTGTCGCCGGAGCCACCCCGGAAAAGAAAAAGCGGAAGCACGAAAAGGACATTGAGCCATAATCAACAACTAATTAAATATGAAAGACTTCAACTCCAAGGACGGCAAACGGCCGCCCGCATCATTCGTAGTCGGGGCCGTGGCCCTGCTGTTCCTCATCATCGGTTATCAGGCCTCCTTGTTCATTCATAAGGCGGCTGTCGCGAGGGTAATCGCCAACCACGACAAGCCGGACACGGTTTTTGTATATTCCGACATCACGCCTGAAGATCTCGCAGGCGAGAGAACGGGACAGCGGATCCAGCCACAGGACGGACAGAGAAACGCAAGGAATGCGGACGGGACGGAACGTACGCTTCCACAGGCTCGACAACCAGAAAGCGCCGGTGACGGGAGGAACAGGAAAGGCATGGAACGGACATACCGGAAGGATTCGTACCACAGTCCGGCTGCCGAGTCTCTACGCAGGAGCAACACCGCAAGAAGGTACGAGAGTTTCCGCTTCGACCCCAACACAGTGGGCATAGACGACCTTATGCGTCTTGGATTCAGTCAGAAACAGGCGCAATCCATAGACAACTACCGCAAAAAGGGAGGACGGTTCCGCCGCAGGGAGGACTTCGCCAGATCCTATGTGGTGGAGGACTCCGTCTACCGGAGACTTGAGAGATACATCGACATTCCTAAAATCGACATCAACTCGGCCGACTCCACCGTCCTGCTCTCGCTGCCCGGAATCGGAAAGTTCTTCGCCGGTAAGATAGTATCGTACCGCGGGGAACTCGGAGGCTATTCATACCCTGAGCAACTGATGGACATCTGGCACTTCGACCGGGAGAAGTACGACAACCTCAAGGATCTCATAAAGACAGACACACTCGGCATACCGCCTTACCCACTATGGACACTGCCCGAAGATGAGCTTGCAAGACACCCCTACATCGGAAGACGATCGGCGCGCGGCATAATTCTGTTCCGGGAGAACTCACCTAAAGAGGAATGGACTGTCTCCAACCTTCTCAAAGCAGGTATTCTGGAGCCTGACAACGCCTCCAGACTCGCCGGATGCCGCATTGCAAAGCCTTGACGTAATCCTCAGGACTATGCGGTCGGGATATTCTCAAACGCGCGCAAAGCTTTCTTCAAAACAGAAGACTGCCCAAAATACCGTCTCCCTGACACAGCGGCTGAAAGGATATCGGCAGTTCGTTCCCGCTCGTCCCCTATGCGACGGGATTCATTGAAAGAAGCGGCGAGTGTCTCATTCATTGTCACCGCCTTTCCTAAGCACATCAACGTACGGAGGAGCGCAGCCGAAGGGAATTAGCGACAACACAGACAGAGCTTAACGCCATACAGGCGGCGGCCACCATCGGATTCAACAGAAAACCGTTGACCGGATAAAGTACTCCGGCTGCCAGAGGCACGGCCATCACATTGTAGAAAAAAGCCCAGAACAGATTCTGTCTTATGACTCTTACCGTACGGCGGGAAAGCGAGATCATCTCCGGAAGCTTTCCAAGATCAGAGGAGACTATCGTGACCATCGAGGTGTTTATCGCGATGTCACTCCCCCGCCCCATGGCCACACTCAAGTCAGCCTGCGCCAGAGCCGCACTGTCATTGATTCCGTCACCCACCATAGCCACACGGTGGCCGTTGCACTGGAGGTTCTTGATAAAGGCTGCCTTTTCAGCCGGAAGCATACCGGACTCAACCCGGCTGACGCCGACCTTACCGGCGACCTTGCCGGCTGACTCATGATTATCACCGGTCAGGATAACCGTTTCGACACCAAGCCTGTTCAGATCGGCGACAGCCTTGGCGGAGGACTCCTTAACCTCGTCAGCTATGGCAAACTCCGCGATGACATTGCCGTTCTCCGTGAATACAATCACGGAGCGACCGTCCGAGACCCAGGCCGAAGCCTCGGGCGACAATGTTTCCGGCTTGCCTGCGAAATATTCAGAGTCACCGACCCTCGCCTTGATTCCGGATCCCGGCAGAGCCACGAAACTGTCAAGCGAAGAGGAGCGTACCGACATATCCGCCGAGTGGATGTCGGCGACTACCGCTCCGGCGAGAGGATGTTCCGACTTCAGTTCCATCGCCAGCAAAACTCCCATTGTCTCATCCCGGCCGGCCAGCCACCTACGGGCGACCACGTCAGGATGTCCTACCGTAATTGTGCCGGTCTTGTCAAGCACAACTGTATCAATTTTGTCCGCGACCTGAAGAGAATCCGCGTCCTTAATCAGGATTCCTCGCCTGGCCCCGCTTCCGACACCGACAGTGAGCGCCGTAGGGGTCGCCAAACCGAGGGAGCATGGACAGGCTATCACAAGAACGGCCACCATTGCAAGAAGTCCTCTGGTCAGGCCGTCCGCCGGATCAAGGACAACCCAGCAAAGAAACGTGAGGAGAGATATTCCGATGATGACGGGCACGAAGACGGCGGCGACCTTGTCCACCGTGTCCTGTATCCGGGCCTTGCTGCCTTGCGCGTCCCTGACCATCCTTATGATGGACGAGAGCATAGTGTCGTTTCCAACCTTTTCGGCGCGGACATCGAAAGCCCCTTTCTGATTGATGGTACCGGCGAACACCTTATCACCCTTGGACTTACGATCAGGGACAGGCTCTCCGGTAAGCATGGACTCATCCACAAAAGACCCTCCTTCCACCACAACCCCGTCAGCCGGAATCCTGTCGCCGGGCCTTACACTGAATATGTCTCCGGGATTAAGGCTCACGGACTTAGGCTGCATTCCGGCCAACTCGCGTATCGAGGCGGTCGTCCCACGCCTGGCCTTTTCCTCAAGAAGTCTTCCTACAAGGATGAAGGCCACTATCATCGCCGAGGACTCAAAGTACAGATGCGGTTCCAGTCCACGGGATGTCCAGACCTTTGGAAAAAACAGATTAAACACACTGAAAGAGTATGAAATCAAGGTGGACAGCGCCACCAATGTGTCCATACCGGTACTCAGATGCCTCGCCTGTCTCCAAGCCGTGACAAAAAAACGCCTCCCGCACCAAAACAAGGCGGGAGTGGCCAAGGCCCAGAGGACATACCCTTTGAAAGGGAAATCCTTGAACCCCATTCCGAGCAGCATAATAAGCAAAGACAGTGAGACGGCGGCCACCGAATCTCTTTTCAACACGTCATAATGCTCCTCATTCGCGCGTTCCGCCTCTGAGTCAGCCTCCTCTCCGGACTCATCATCATTGATGACAATAAGGTCATATCCCGCTTCCTGAACGGCCTTGCGGATGTCCTCTGCGGAAATGACATCGGAATCATAGTCAATCTGAGCCGAATTTGAGGCAAGGCTGACATTGCAGTCCAGCACACCGTTCAGATTCCTTATTGTTCCGTTGACCCTGGCCACGCACGAAGCACACCCCATTCCCCGGACAGGGAAGTTTTTCTTGATTAGTTTTGACATAATCACAAAAATTCAACCGTCAGCACAGCCGCTCGGCCGCACTGACGGTCACCGGCTGTGAAAGCCTAATAAGTCACGACCCCTGGAAGTTCCTTGGCCTGGTCGATCATAGCCTGAACCTGAGCGACGGTGGGAACGACCTTGGTAAGGCGCCTCTGCTCGTTCACCTCCTGCATCTTGGCCACCAGATTGGCGGCTACCCTGTGTCCGAATTCCTTTACTGTGTCAACACCGGAAGCCTCGAGAAGCTCGGCGAACTGAGGGCCGACACCCTTGATACGGAAGAGATCGGCATGATTGACCCAAGTGAGGATCGATTTGCCGGAGATTCCGGTCTTTTCCTCAAGTTCCTTGCGGCCTGCGGCGCTCTTGCCCGCTTCGAGAAGCTGTTCGACCGTCTCGATGCCAGCGGCGGTGAGTTTTTCGGCATAAGCAGGACCCACACCCTGAATATCAATAATTTTGTAAGCCATTTTTATTTATAAGAATTAAAAGATATTGACCATTTACAACGCAAATATAAAAAATCAGTGTCGAAAATCAAATACGCTGAAGAACAAAGTCAACGGCGGGGATGATGTGAAAGAACCGACCGTTGCCAGGTTGAGCTGTCTATGTGCGTATAGATCTCGGTAGTGGTGATGTCCTCGTGGCCGAGCATATCCTGGACAACGCGGAGATCGGCCCCGTTCTCGATAAGATGCGTGGCGAAAGAATGCCGGAACGTGTGCGGGGAAATCTCCTTGTGCAAACCGGCGGCGATCGCCTGCCTCTTCACCATAGCGAACATAGAGACTCGGCTCAAAGACCTGCCGAAGCGGTTTAGGAAAAGGATGTCCTCATACGTGGCGCCGTCAGGTGCCGGCCTCACCTCCAGATAATTCCTGACAGCCGACACCGCCATCTCCCCCATCGGGACAATCCTTTCCTTATCCCCCTTGCCGACAACCCTCACGAATCCTTCGGAAAGATAGACATTTGATACCCTGAGGCTGACCGCCTCGGAGACACGCAGCCCGCATCCGTAGAGAACCTCAAGGATGGCACGGTCACGACGGCCCGTGCGGGAGGACAGATCGACCGACTCCATCACGGACTCCACCTCAGCGACGGAAAGCACGACCGGAAGGTAAAGCCCTTTCTTAGGCGAGTCGACAGGATCGCACGGGTTCTCCTTCCGGTCTCCTTCCTGGATCTGCCAGTCGAAAAAGGAACGCAGCGAGCTGAGAAGACGCGCCTGCGACCTTTTGGATAATTCTCCGAAAGAAGCAAGGCATTCAGCCACATCCTTTGCTGTCACTTCCGGGGGGGGGACATCCACAGCCGCGAGAAACTTCCTCACATCGGACGAATACGACGCCACCGTATTCGGAGACATCGCCCGTTCAATCCTCAGATAAGAGGAATAGTCCTGTAATATCCTTTCCGTCAGATCCACGTCCGCCAGAATCAGAGAGTCCTGTATTTTTTGCCGTAGTCAAGCTGCTGACGGAGGAAGTCATCGACATATTCAATCCTGTAGTCAACAACCTCGCCGCCCTTCTCCACCGGGATGATGTCAGGATTGACGAATCCGCCGTAAGGCTTAAGTTCCAAGGCGGCATATCTCTCCAGCACCTCCTTGTGGAGCCGAGGGTCGATGTTCACGGCATATTTCTCCACAAGATTCTTTCCCGCCTCGTAGTCACCCTCGGACTTGATTCTCTGAATCTCGGCGAGGAGCCTGGCGAACAATCCGCGGAGAGCCTCATAGTCGTTGACGACGAAATAGGTCTTGCCGTCACGTACCTTCTTCTCGATGATTCCGTCGGCAGCGCCATTCTCGTAGCACCACTCGGCGATGAGCTTGCGGTTCTGCATATGGGCCTCGGTGTTAGGCTTGCCAAGCTCAACCCTTGTGAACTGGACGAAGAGACCGTTCCTGATGTAGTTCGAATACGCCGGCTTATAGGCTTCCGCGTCAGGCAATATGCCAAGCTCGACAAGCTTCGGGGAAGCCATATAATACAGTCCGAACAAGTCGGCCCTGGCCTCCTCGAGAGTTGACTGGTACTCGCCCAGCGCCGTTGAGGAAACACCCGGAAGAAGCTGTCCGGAGCCGTGGCCGAGACATTCGTGGAGATCGGTGTGGATCTCGTCGGTATAGGCTCCGTATTTCTTGTAAGCGTCAATCTCGGCCTGGTCGTAGGCGAACTCGGTCAGAGTGCTTTTAGACGACTCCTGGGCGGCATAGTCATAGGCGTGGGTGATGTTGGCGATAGTCACGGACTTGGAGCCGTAGTCACGCCTGATCCAGTCGGCGTTAGGCAGGTTTATACCGATAGGAGTGGCAGGATATGTCGCTCCGGCGAGGGTGATTCCGTCCACAACCTTGGCCGTGACTCCCTTGACAAGAGGCTTGCGGAAACGAGGATCCACAGGCGAGTTGTCCTCGAACCACTGCGCGTTGGCGCTCAGTATTCCTGTGCGGGCCGAAGCGGCGGAATCCTTCATATTCACGTAACCTTCCCACGTGGCCTTGCGGCCGAGAGGGTCGTCATAGTCCTCGATGAAGCCGTTGATGAAATCAATCGTTCCGACGGTGTCCCGCACCCAATCGACGTTGAAATCGTCCCATACCTTGAGGTCTCCGGTCTTGTAATACTCAATGAGCAGACCGATGGCCTTGCTCTGGAGTTCTGTCTCGGCCACGGCAGCGGCCTTCCCGAGCTCGGAGCAGATCCTCTCAAGCGCCGGTCCGTAGATGCCGCCGACCTTCCACGGTTTCTCCACGACCTTGCCGTTTTCCTTGACCAGCTTGGAGTTAAGACCGTATGAGACAGGGGTCTTGTCATCAGGATCCAACAAGGAATTGTAGTACTTCTCGACCTCGGCGCGGGTCACTCCCTCGTAAAAGTTCACGGCGGACAGTTCCACGATGTCACCGGTCTTGGAAGTGGAGCGGCGCTGAGGGTAGATGTCAGGCGAGTAGATGACCTCCAGAAGTTCCGCGGCCTGCTCCCCGTCGCCTACCGCCTCAATCAGACCTCGGAAATATTCCTTCGGGCACTCCGGGAAAAACTTGTCCTCGGAATAGTGATGATGGATGCCGTTTGAGAAGAAAAGCCTCTTGGCATAAACAGTAAACTTTTGGAAATCATCACATTCACGGTCTCCGTCATATTCATTCAATATGTCCTCCACCACGTGCCTTATCGGCAGGTTCCATTTGCAGTACTGGTCCCAGGTGATGTCTCGGCCCAGTTTGGCGGCCTCCGAAAGATGGTACGCATATTCCTTCTGCCGCAGGCTGAGGGCATCCCAGCCCGGCACTTTGAAACGGATCACCTTAAGGTCGGCAAACTCGTCCAGAAGGTAGTGGAAATCACTGTCTTGGGTCTTTTTGTCCCCTTGACCGCACGAGCACAGGGCAGCGGCGGCTCCGATAGAGAGAATCATCTTTATTCCTGATTTCATAAAAAATTGTTTTTGGCTCGTAAATATAACCATTATTCAGGAATTTATGTATATTTGTCAAATTCGGAGGCCGGCCGAAGAACAGCGTTCGGCCGGTCTCTGACATATTAATGAAAACTATGAATCTTTTAGTGTCCATAGCCAAAACCGCCGCCGTCACCCTTATGGCGCTGGCGGTCGCAGGCTGCCGCAAGGACAATCCGGACGGGCCTGCCAATCCGGAGCGCCGCGTCCTGCTCTTCTACGAATGTGCGTTCAACGACATAGGCTCCTTTATGAAGACGAATATGGATGATGAAGGCAAGGGGCTTCCCGCAGGCTACATTCCGGAAAAGGGAGAGGATGTGGTGCTGGTCTATTCCCGCACATCGAAATCCAATAGCGACTATACACCGGTCAAATCATACCTCAGACGGCTCTACAGGACCGGCAAGGGGAAATTCGTCTCGGACACCGTCAAGGTGTTCGGCGAAGAGACCATCGCGGCATCCTCCTCGACAATGCGCGACGTCCTGAATCTGGTCAGGGAGGAGTTCCCCGCCAAAGGCTACGGGATGGTGTTCTCCTCTCACGGCTCCGGCTGGCTTCCGGCGGGCTACTACAGCAACCCGTCGAAGTTCGAGAGCGAGCGCGGCAACAAGGTCAGAGCCTCCGCGCAGGCCGCCGGCAAAGCGGCATTGCCGGACAAAAGAATGCTCCCGGTGCCTGAAGGCAGCCTCGCCGACACCGACCCGTACTACGGGATGACGCGTTCCATCGGCCAGGATTTCATCAAGGACAGCTACATCGGCCACGAAATGGATGTCAGGGAGTTCTCGGACGGAATCCCCTATCACCTTGACTACATCCTCTTCGACATGTGTTTCACAGGCGGTGTCGAGCTGGCGTATGCGCTCAGGGACAAGGCCGATTACCTCGGTCTCTCTCCGGCGGAGGTCATAGGTGAAGGAATTTTCGACTACACGAAACTCACGTCATTCCTGCTCAAAGGGGACAAACCTGACCTTGAAGGTCTTTTCGAAGACTCGTTCAACCTTTACAACAACCAGACCGGGGCCTGGCGCTCGGCCACGGTAAATGTCATCAGGACCGACGGGATGGAGAATCTGGCCGGGGTATGTTCGAGACTCATCAAGGAATATTCCGACACCCTCTCCAAAGCCCCCGCCAACGACATCCAGGGCTATTTCAGGTCAAATCGCCACTATTTCTACGACCTGGTCGACATCTTCGGCAAATGCGGAGCCTCCCGGACGGATATGGCCGAGCTGGAGAATGCGGTTGACCGATGCGTCATCTACAAGAACGCCACACCGGGATTTCTGGATCTGTTCAGCATCGACACATACTCCGGATTCAGCATGTACCTGCCGTGCGCCGGAACGGAACTGCTTGACGAATACTACAAAAAAGAGGCGTGGAATGACGCCACCGGACTGGTGAGGTAGGAATATTCCGGAATTATTCCTATCTTTGCGCCGCAATTACAAAGCGTGACACGCTTTTGGTGCAATGGGGTTCCGGGCGGTCCGGAACTGAGTAACACATTTTAAACAAACAAAAATGAAGCATTTTGAGCTTAACGGCAAAGTCCGTGAAGTCGGCAACAAAGCCGTAATCAAAGCGTTCCGTAGGCAGGGTCTCGTTCCTTGCAACCTTTACGGAGCCGGAATCGAGAACGTTCTCTTCACTGTCACCGAGAGAGACCTTATGGGCATCACCCACACTCCTGCCTCTTTCATCATCGACCTCAAGCTTGACAACGGCCAGACCTACACAGCGGTTGTTCACGAGCTTCAGTACCATCCTGTAAAGGATAACTGCCTGCACGCTGACTTCCTCGCCGTAACCGAGGACAAGCCTATCACCATCAAGGTTCCTGTTGTCGTGAGCGGTCACCCTATCGGAGTCCAGAGAGGTGGCAAGTTCGTGCTCGTAAGCAGAGAGGTACGCATCAGCGCACTTATGAAGGATCTTCCTGACACGCTTAACATCGACGTCACCAAGCTCGACATCGAAAAGCGTATCGTGGCCGGAGACATCAAGGTTGAGAATGTGAACGTTGTTACACCTAAGCCAACCATCATCTGCTCCGTGAAGGCAACTCGTCAGATGGCGGCCCAGCTTGCTCAGGGAGGTGTGGATGATGCCTCTGAGGACGCTGCTGAGTAGGCTCTTCGGTTCAACGGCCTCTGAAGAAAACACTGGTATGAACTATCTTGTCGCAGGATTGGGAAACATCGGCGCCGAGTACGCTTCAACCAGACACAATATGGGGTTTATGGTGTTGGATGCCTGGGTACAGGCATCCAACACTGTATTCAGGACAGAGCGTTACGGCGACATCGCCGAGATTTCGTTCAAGGGAAGGAAATTCTATCTCCTGAAACCATCCACATATATGAATCTCAGCGGGAACGCTGTCCGCTACTGGATGGACAGACTCAAGCTCCCTTTGGAGAACCTCATTGTGATCTGCGATGACCTGAACCTTCCTTTCGGAACGGTAAGGATGCGTAAAAACGGGAGCGATGGAGGGCATAACGGCCTGAAAGACATACAGGCGCGCCTTGAGACAACACAATGGGCCAGAATCAGAATCGGGATAGGCAACAACTTTTCCCGGGGAGCGCAGGTCGATTACGTGATCGGAGAACTGAATGCGGATGAAAAGGCGGCGGTTCCGGAAATATGTGACCGGGTTATAGGTGGAATCAAGAACTTTTCGACAATCGGCCCGGACAGGGCGATGAATATGCTTAATGTCAAACCGAAAAATGACAAAAATGAAGCATAAAGCGCCGGAAAGTCAGCCGTTTTTGCGGAAAAATATTTGTTAATTTCATTTTTTTACATAACTTGCGTCCACATTTAGAAGCTGTTTACGATTGTTGTCCGAGATTGGTTATACGTGATTTCCGAGACTGTTTCTTCCTGTGAATATAGGTTTTCCGGCGGCAAATGACCGACGGGAAGGAAGAAAGAGGACGGAAAGACGGCGTGAATGAAGAGAGAAAATAATTTTAAACAGATTCATAGAGTAGATTACATTTATTAATGAATTAATAATATAACTATTCACTAAAATCAGAACAAAATGGAGAATCTGGTCGCTAAAATCAAAGAAGAGATCAGCGTTTTCGTAGAGAACGCAGACGCTCAGGTCGAAAAAGGCAACAAGGCAGCCGGCGCCCGCGCCCGCAAGGCCGCTCTTGATCTTATGAAGGATCTCAAGGAATTCAGAAAGATTTCCGTAGCAGAGTCCAAGAAATAAGAATTATAATAAAAAAGGAAGGGTGGCTAAGAAAGCATTTTTAGCCACCCTTCCTTTTTTTATCCCCCAAGGCCACCGCATGACAGCCCAGAGAGTACATAGGGGGAGAAAATGGCCTCCTCAGCCACCTTCTCCCCCTATGTGTTGGTCTTGATTCGCCGCCGATCAGTAGCTCTGGGCGATGGCGATGAAATCATCGGCCTTGAGGGCCGCGCCACCGATAAGTCCGCCGTCGATGTCCTTCTGAGCGAAGAGTTCCTTGGCGTTTGACGGCTTGCAGCTTCCGCCGTAGAGAATCGTGGTGTCCTCAGCGACATCCTCTCCGAACTTCTCGGCGAGAACCTTTCTGATGCAGGCATGGATTTCCTCGGCCTGCCCGGCGGTAGCGGTCTTGCCGGTTCCGATGGCCCATACAGGCTCATAGGCGATGATAATCTTGGACATCTCCTCGGCCGTGAAGTTGTAGAGGACATTCTTTGTCTGCTCTGTCACCACCTCGAAATGCTTTCCGGCCTCTCTCTGCCCAAGGTTCTCACCTACGCAGAGAATCACCCCGATACCTGCCGCAAGGGCGAGTCTGGTCTTCTCGACGAGCTTCTCGTCGGTCTCACCGTAATACTGCCTTCTTTCGGAATGTCCGAGTATAACCCACTGGCAGCCAACGGAGGCGAGCATATTCACAGCCACCTCTCCCGTGTAGGCTCCCTTCTCGTGATCGGCGCAGTTCTGGGCGGAAAGCTCAACCTTGGAGCCTTTGAGAGCCTCTGCTACCGAAGCAAGATGGGTAAAAGGAGGGGCAACGATAAGTCCCACATTCTCTGGAGTCTCGGCTGACTTCGCGGCGACAGCCTTGGCAAGTTCAACGCCTTCCTGGACAGTTGTGTTCATCTTCCAGTTTCCGGCAACGATTTTCTTTCTCATATTCGTTTATCTTTAAACTGTTAATTTCGTTTCCAGTCTGCAAATTTACGTTATTTTTGCCTAACTTTGCACAAAATCGGCGTGAAAATAAGGAATCATGCCGTTTCGCTTTAAGACAAAGAACAAAAAGACATATCACAATGAAGAATTTCGTAGAGGAACTCAAATGGAGAGGGATGATCCAGGACATTATGCCCGGAACAGAGGACAAGCTTATGGAAGGGCCTCAGGCCGCTTACGTGGGGATAGACCCGACAGCCGACTCACTCCACATCGGACACCTTGTCAGCATTATGATACTCAAGCATTTCCAGCAATGCGGCCACAAGCCTATCGCACTGATTGGAGGCGCCACCGGAATGATCGGAGACCCTTCGATGAAGTCTCAGGAAAGGAATCTTCTCGATGAGGAGACCCTTCAGCGCAACATCGCCGGAATCAAGAAGCAGCTGTCCAGGATTCTGGACTTCGACTCCGACGCCCCGAACAAGGCGGAACTGGTGAACAACTACGACTGGATGAAGGGCTACTCGTTCCTGAATTTCATCCGCGATGTCGGCAAGCATATAACCGTCAACTATATGATGGCCAAGGACTCCGTAAAGAAGCGCCTTTCCAGCGAGTCACGCGATGGAATGTCATTCACCGAGTTCAGCTACCAGCTGCTCCAGGGCTATGACTACCTCTGGCTCTACGAGAACAAAGGCTGCCGCCTCCAGCTCGGAGGAAGCGACCAGTGGGGCAACATCACAACGGGGACGGAACTCATCCGCAGGATGCTCGGCAAGACCGACGCATTCGCCCTCACCTGCCCTCTTATCCGCAAGGCGGACGGCACCAAATTCGGAAAAACGGAGAAAGGCAACATCTGGCTCGACCCGGATAAAACATCGCCTTACGAGTTCTACCAGTTCTGGCTCAACGTCAGCGACGAGGATGCGGAGAAGTACATCAAGATATTCACCCTCCTCGACAAGGACACCATCGACTCAGCCATCGGGGAACACCGCCAGGATCCCGGACGCAGAACGCTGCAACAGCTTCTCGCCAAAGAACTCACAATAATGATTCACGGTGAGGGGGAATATGCCAACGCAGTCTCCGCGTCTAAGATGCTGTTCGGCAACTCCACCTCCGACGAGCTGAGGAAGCTTGACGGGAAGACTTTCCTCGCGGTGTTCAGCGGAGTCCCGACGTTCGACATCCGGAAGAGTGACCTTCCGTGCGACATCCTTGACTTCCTCGCCGTGAAGACCCAGGTTTTCTCCTCGAAAGGTGAGGCAAGAAAGATGGTGCAAGGCAACGGAGTCAGCATCAACAAAGACAAGATCGCGGACGTCGCCTATGAGGTTTCCGAGAAGGATATAGTGGACGGGAAATACATCCTGGCGCAGAAAGGCAAGAAAAATTATTTCATAATCAACGTTCTGTAATGGAAAAGCCGGCAAGTACCAGACAGCTTAAGGTCGCCAGGGAAATCCAGAAGGATCTGGCCGAAATCATACGCGGAAAAGGGATGGCCGCATTCGGAGGCTCGATGGTGACAGTCAGCGAGGTGAGAGTCAGCCCTGATCTTTCCCTCGCCAAGACATACGTGAGCATATTCCCGTCCGCGAAGGCCGAGGAGGTGATGACGATTCTGAATGACAACGTCAAGACCCTGCGAGGAGAGTTAGGACACCTTGTGGCCAAGCAGTTACGCATCGTACCAGAGATTGTGTTCTATCTTGACACCTCGCTTGACTACGCCGAACACATCGACAACATCCTGAAAGGATAAGCTGCCTTGGACAGCGCCACCGCATCTCCCCTCTTGCGCCGGTCATCACAAAACCATGGTTACTCATAGGCCAAAGTTTGCGGATTTGCGGGAAAATGAATATATTCGCGGTCGGAATTGAGGTATGGTGTAATGGTAGCACTACAGATTTTGGTTCTGCCAGTTCAGGTTCGAGTCCTGATATCTCAACCAAGTGACTGATCCCCGGGGGCCATTCAAAGGGATCAGTTTTTTTTGAAACCAATAATCCACTATGAAAGGAGTCTATATATTTCTGGCTGAGGGCTTTGAGGAAATCGAGGCTCTGGCTGTCGCTGACATCCTCAGAAGAGGCGAGATTGACGTCCGGACCGTGTCAATAACCAACGATCCGCTTGTCAGGGGCGCCCACGGTATCCCCGTCACTGCGGACATGGTCTGGAGCGAATTCATTTCGGACGCGGTTCCTTCCGGGACATCCGCCGATGACGCGATGATCTTTCCGGGTGGAATGCCAGGCACAAAGAATCTTGCCGGAAAACAGGAATTGATGGAGCTGATGAAGACGCACTATGCAGAGGGTGGCACTCTTGCCGCCATCTGCGCCGCTCCGGGACTGATTGTTTCCCAAATCCCCAGCCTCTCCGGAAAGAGATTCACCTGCTACGACGGGTTTGAGGAGGCTCCGACAGCCAAGGGCGGTGAATATGTCAGAGAAGCCGCTGTGTCGGACGGCAACCTTATCACTGGGCGCGGGCCGGGATGCGCTGTGGATTTCGCTCTTGCGATTGTCACCCGCCTTAAAGGAGCCGCACTCTCCGGGGAGATCCGTTCGGGGATGATGCTCTGACAGCCCTGCCCTATTTCGGCGCCCCCCACAGCACTGCCGCAGGCATAACCGGCTATAGCGGTGCGGATTAATGATTTGATGTCAAGACAACGGAAGTACAATCTTGGATAAGACCTACGACTACGAAGAGGTTGAGTGGTTCGCCATGCGTGTAACCTACCACAGGGAACTGGAGGTCAAAAGGTCTCTGGACGAGAAATGTGTCGAGAACTTCATCCCGATGAAGTACGAGAAATCCTCGAGAACAGGCAAAAAACGCCTTGTCCCGGTGATTCACAATATGGTTTTCGTCAGGACTACGGCCTCAAGGATAGCCGAGCTTAAAAGTCCTTCCTGCATTCCCGAGCTTCAATATATGATGGACCAAAGGCTTGGAAAGAAAATCACCGTTCCCGAAAAACAAATGCGTACATTCATCGCCGTGGCCGGGACCTATGACGACTCCCTACGTTTTTTCGGGCCGACGGAGATCAATTTCGCCAAAGCACAGAAAGTCAGGATCACAGGCGGGATATTCGAAGGATGCGAGGGGGTTTTGGTCAAGGTCAAGGGACACCGCTCGAAGCAGGTCGTGGTGGAAGTCAAAGGTGTCGTCTCGGTGGCTCTTGTCTCGGTGCATCCGGAACTTGTCTCCCCTGTCGAATGATTATTCCTACCCTAAGAAGCTGTTTAAAATTTCTTTAAAAAATCCTTTGAGTTTTAAATTAGTCATTTTCTTCAGGCTTTCTCGTCAGACAGCGGTGCTGTCTGACGAGAAAGTCCGTCGAAACCGCCTGAATTCATTCCCTCAAAGTTTCAGATAAAGAAATTTATAAATGGCGCGCATAATTTGACTTTTAGGACATTTTTTGCTACCTTTGTAGCTAATCATAAAAGTGAGCGACGGAATTTTGGGACACTTGGTACAGACCGCTATGACCCTTTTCAGCCCACATCATCCCAAAGTATTGACACTCAGACATTTATAGCGAGTGCCAAGCCCTAAGATTTATCCTTTACATATAGTATATTACCGAATATGATAATTGCCGTTGATTTTGACGGGACTATCGTCGAACACAGGTATCCGAAAATCGGCAAGGAAATCCCATTCGCCGTGGAGACGCTGAAACGGCTCCAGGCCGACCATCATACCCTCATACTATGGTCTGTCAGGGAAGGCCGTCTGCTAAAGGAAGCCGTTGACTGGTGCAGAAGCCGCGGTATAGAATTCTATGCGGTCAACAGCAACCATCCGGCAGAGTACTATGAAGGAGAGGATGAGCCGACATCACCCCGCAAGCTGAAGGCGGACATATTCATTGATGACCGCAATTTGGGTGGGCTTCCCGACTGGGGTGTGATTTATAACATAATAACAGAAGGACTTACCTTTAGAGAATACTACCTCTCCACCTCCGGCAACGTCTCCTGCGGCAAAGACAGAGGCTCGTTCTGGAGCCGCCTGACCGGACACGGGCGCAAAGGGTAGTTTCTTTTGTTAATGTAGCACTTTTGCAAAAGCCCGAAGCCAAGCGCATTCGCTACCACAGTGTGAGTT
>CAYMOB010000009.1:0-2431 GCA_964391955.1 uncultured Muribaculaceae bacterium
CAGCGAAAAGCCGACCGTCGTATCGGCTGAATATTCCAATGAATATTACTACCTTTGCATCCGATTTTTCGCTTGCAAGACAATGAGAGCAGTAGGAACCATTCTTCTGTTGGTGCTGTCCAACATTTTTATGACATTCGCCTGGTACGGCCATCTGAAACTCCAGGAGATGAAAATCTCCACCAGTTGGCCACTTGTTCTGGTCATCCTCTTCTCCTGGGGCGTGGCACTTTTTGAATATTGTGCCCAGGTCCCTGCCAACCGTCTCGGCTTCTCTGGCAACGGCGGCCCTTTTAGTCTTATGCAATTAAAAGTCATACAAGAGGTTATCTCTCTTGTAGTCTTTACTGTCATTGTCACCGTCCTTTTCAAGGGCGAGTCTCTCCATTGGAATCACATAGCCGCATTTCTCTGCCTTATTCTGGCAGTCTTCTTCGTCTTCCTCAAATAGTCTTTTCCTGACAGCTTCGATTCCGGAAAATCACCTTTTCCAGCCGTACGTCATATTTGCCGCAACCTTTATCGGGCGTTTTCATCCCGCGGCCGGCAGAAGCGATATCGAGCGGACTGTTTGCGGTTGACGGGATCGGGGATATGCTTTTAATGGCGTTCCGAGGCAGGGTGGTGTCGCCGATTCGATGTTTTTGTAGAGAATCGCCGATGAGCAGTGTCATGTGATGCTTCCGATGCTCCGACGGGGTGGTCAACTTCTCCTTAAATATTGATAAAAGCCCTTCTGTTTTTGTTGCCGCATGATTGTTTAAAGGGTTTAAATCATTATAGTTACGCACAATTGTTTTATGAAAACCGAAACTGTTATGAAAAAGAGAATGATCAATTTTATTCTGTCGGCGCTGCTTTTTCTGCCGTTGGTTTCCTGCGTGGAGGATATAGTCATCGATATGGGATCTGAGGAGGCGATAGCGGTAGATTGCGTGCTTCGTAAGCAGCGGACTCAGACTTTGAGGTTGTACGAGATGAATGAGGTGTACGGCTCGCAGGGAGAGAAAGGTGTAGAGGAGGCGACGGTATGCTATTGGCCTGCGATGATGAGAGCGGGGAGTATTCTCCCGCCGCCGTGTTCTCGCATTATGAGGGGGCGGAATGGCGTACGGAATTCGAGCCGGAATATGGAGTGAGATACAACTGTCGGTCAGCGTCCCCGGAAAGGAGGAGATAACCGCGAGACCCGGTTTCCAAAGGATCTAAGTCTGTATTACCCGTTTAATTCCAGGGTCAGTCCTTTTTGTCAGTTGCCTGACCCGAATAATGTGAACGACAGCCTTAATTATCGTATATTCTCCTATGAGGTTCGTTTAGAGTGTAATAGAATGGAAGATTTCTATAAGGATTCTTGCAAGGTCTGGATTTTCCCACACGTGGACACCGAGTATGGGGACGGCGAACAGTCTGAGGATGGGGAGATTATTCCGGATCATCTGAGATGGTATGATTATCAGGGCCTTCAAAGCCTTATGCGAAATATGTGGCCACGGATCATCCGTATGCCGATAACTTTAATATGGCTCCCGGCACAGTCTCTGATTTGGATTGGTGTAACCTTCCTGTGCAGAAGTATGCCGGCGAGGACGGTCATCTGCTCTTTGCTAATCTCAGCCAGTGGCCTCGTGTAGTCTGCCCCGATCTTCCTTTGCATAGCTCTTTTCTGCGTATCGCGCATCCCGCTGATTTTGTCAATAAGAAATATAAACACGAATATAACCAGGGATATATCCGGGAAAATGACCAGGAATATCAAAAGCGCCATTTTTACACAATTGCCGATTATTCGGAATCGTATGGTAGATTGTACGATTTTGGGAGAATACCTCGTCCCTTTGTTCTGGAAACACATTTTGTCTCCGAAGAGTATGACTCATACCTGAAAGATGTCTATATGGCGAAAGAGAATGTTGGTGATTTTATACTTTCGGCGTATGAAAGAAAATCCGTTTATTCAAACGTCAATGGTGGTTTTGGAATCTTCGGAGCTGATCTCACAAGATGGGATAGAGGCGATGACTTTCGGTTTAATTCTGGAATATAGCAATCAAGCATTATGAAATCACATTCACATACAGGAGCGCCTGATAAATACATAGGAACGCTTGATATACTTGTCATTATCTTCTGGTTTGTCAGCCTTTCTCAGGGGCTTATGCTCAACAAGAACGCAGAGACAGTCTGAAAGCGGCGACCATCTATGCTGACAGGAACAAGGAAAAGGCTGGAAGCCGTGTTGTGAGACCGGTGGATTTCAAGTATCTGCCGAGCGTGACGGGAAGCGCCGACGCTGTCAAGTACGTCCAGACTCTTCCTGGAGTCTCTACCGGAGCGGAAGGGTCTTCGGCTGTCTATGTCCGAGGGGGCAATCTTGGCGGCAGCCATCTGCTGGGATTGTCGTCTGTTTATTCTCCGGATATTGTCTCCA
>CAYMOB010000009.1:2531-64163 GCA_964391955.1 uncultured Muribaculaceae bacterium
GGCGGCAGCCATCTGCTGGGATTGTCGTCTGTTTATTCTCCGGATATTGTCTCCAATGTCCTTTTCCAGGTCGGGGGCTACACGTCCGATGAAGGGAATTATACCTCTTCACACATTTGTGTGACAAGCCTTGACGGGAATATGAAAGACAGCAGGGTCTCCGTTTCCGCAAGTAATTTCCTTCTGGGAGCTTCTGCATCCGTGCCGATAGTCAAGGATCGCCTTTCCCTCATTGCCTCTGCGAGGTTAAGCCCGATCGGGCCTGAATTAAAGGCTGTCAAAGGGCTTTCCAATTCGATGGACAGCATCGGCAACATCAATGCGACTGTCTATGACCTGTATGGCAAGATTAAGTGGCTCATTTCCGATAGGCATAACGCCAGCCTGAGTGTCTTCAACAGCCTGGATTCCTATGGCTACCGCTATGGAGTGACATCGGATGATAAAATGCGTTGGAACAATTTGATTGTCAATGCCATCTCTGATTTATTATGCGGATGCGTCTCAGCTGTTCAACCCGGCTACCGCTTCCTGGCGGCATAATATTTTGCTTGGCTCAGGATTGTCCTATGGAATGGAGGTGCTGTATGAGGTCGAGGCGGACCGCTTCAATGGTCGTCTTGCCTACACTTTGTCCAAGACTGACAGGCTTTTCGAGGGGTTCAACGATGGCAAGCGGTTTCCGGCAAAGTTTGACAGAAGACACATATTCAACGCCAATGCCGAATACACTCTTCTGGAAAATGAACATAAGGAAATCGGACTTTCTGCGTTTTTCACCTATCAGACCGGACATCATATAAACATACCGGCCTGGGAGTACAAGGCAGAGTTCCTGCCGAACGGAGAAAGAATCCCTGTGGATTACTATTTGGACGAGAACGCTTTCCGGCTCCAGCCTTACATCAGATGCGACCTCAGTTGTTTTATGAGATTAGAATAGGGTCGGCCCATCCTATGACGCTGAATGTGGGGATCTATAATGTTCTGAACCGCCATAACGTCTATAGTGTCACCTATGACACCATAGAGCGTAAATGGAAGCAAATCAGCCTCTTCCCTATTATGCCAAGTTTCAGTTGGACGATGGATTTCTGATTTGTGACCCTGCGGTCGAAGGGGTTTAGAAACCCCCTTCTTTTTTTTGTGCCTCGGGCGGGAATCGAACCCGCACGGACATTGCTGTCCAAGGGATTTTAAGTCCCTCGTGTCTACCATTTCACCACCAAGGCAATAGACTGCAAAGTTACGAAAAAAATGTCAATAGTACTTCTTTTCCTGCCTGTACAAAGCGATAAAGATGAAAATCAGAACTGTGAATGCCCAGAGGGATGATCCTCCGTAGCTTAGCAGCGGCAAAGGTATGCCGATCACAGGCATAATCCCGATGGTCATACCAATGTTTATGAACAGGTGCATAAATATGCACGATGCGACACAATAGCCGTAAATCCTTGTGAATGCCTCCCGGCTTTTCTCGGCGTCGTTGAGTATCCGCATTATCAGAAATACGTAAAGGGTGATCACGATAAAGCATCCGATGAAGCCCCATTCCTCGCCCACGGTGCAAAAGATGAAGTCGGTGCTTTGCTCCGGCACGAATCCGAACGTCGTCTGTGTGCCTCCAAGGAAGCCTTTTCCCGAGAATCCTCCCGAGCCGATGGCAATCATACTCTGGTTGACATTGTAGCCCACACCGGTCGGATCCTCTTTCATCCCAAGCAGGACTTCAATCCTTTTCCGTTGGTGGTCTTGAAGTATGTTGTTGAATATGAATTCTGTTGAAAACACAAGAGCGATGCCGGCAATCAATCCCAAGGCTGACATCGACATGAATCTCCGCCTCTGTCTGTAACCTTGCGCGATCAGATACACCGCCGAGATGACGCATGCTCCGGTCAGTACGTAAAGCGGGTTTATTCTGGAGAGGAATGATTCGGGACCGAATTTCCCGAAAATCCACGGCAGCAGGCAGAAAATGAGGAACGCCCCGGCAAACAGCCAGAATCCGGCTCCGAACTTCCCGGAATCCATACAGTTGCAGATTATCAGCACTCCCGCCAGCACAAGGATGGAGACGTAAGGGGAAACCGTCAGCGTGAGAATGAACAGCAGCGCCGCCATTCCTATGCAGAAGATCCACCATCCGGAAAAGCCCTCCCTGTACATCACGAATATGAATCCGACGTAAACAAGAGCCGAGCCGGTCTCGCTTTCGGCAAGGATGACAAGCATAGGGACACCGATCGCCAGTGCCGCCAAAAGGAAATCCTTGAATCTGGTTATCTTGAAGTTGGTCTGGCTGAGAAGCGTGGCCAGAAGCAGCGATGTGCTGATTTTCGAGACTTCCGCCGGCTGGAACCGGACAGGGCCGAATTCAAACCACGACCGCGACCCTTTGACGTCTATTCCAAGGAATATGACGGCTACAAGCAAGCAGAGAACCCCTAAGTAGAGAATCAGCGACGTGCCTTCCCAGAATTGTGGATTAATGACGAAAAGAATGACTCCGGCCAATCCGAAAGCCGTAAGAATCCAGACGAATTGTTTGCCGCAGCGAAAACTGAAATCAAATATTGAGGACGGGTTCTCAGAGTGGATGGATGCATAGATGTTGATCCATCCGATGAAGACCAGAAGCAGGTATGTAATCACCAGCGCCCAGTCAACACTCTGTTTTATTCCTCTGTCCGAGAAGTTGGTCATTTCAGCCGAACATTAGTTAATATGCCTTGACCCTTGACATAAGGTCGCCCTTAAGTACTCTGTCCTCCAGTCCTTTACGCGGCTCGCTTATCTCTCCGTTCAGATGTTTCTCGACCAGAAGGGACGCTATAGGAGCAGCCCAGGTCGCTCCGAATCCGGCATTCTCGATGTATGCGGCCACCGCTATCTTCGGATTGTCCTTTGGCGCGAAACATATGAACACGGAATTGTCCGCGCCGCGCGGATTCTGCGCCGTGCCGGTCTTCCCGCAGATGTCGAGTCCCGGGACCGCGGCGATGGAGGCTGTGCCTCCTGATCCGAAACCGCTGTTGACGGCTCTCCACATCCCTTGTGTCACTTTCTTGAAATTGCTCGTGTCCACCATCGTGTACTGCCTGTCGTAATATTTCGGGTCAATCTCGACACCCTCGGACTCCTTGATGATGTGCGGAATCTTGTACCAGCCCCTGTTAGCCACAGTGGCGGCCAGATTGGCGATCTGAAGCGGAGTCACGCCGACCTCGCCCTGTCCTATGGAAATGGATATGATTGTCGTGAATTTCCATCCTCCCTTTCCGTAACGCTTGTTGTAAAGTTTGGAGTTCGGCAGGGTTCCGCCCAGTTCGGCGGGGAAATCGCTCCCTAACTTGTGCCCGAAACCGAAGCTTTGGACATATTCGTTCCATTTGTCCAATGCCTCGCTGATGTTGTGATATTTCTTGTTCTCAAGGATATTCTTAAGCACATAGCAGAAGTATCCGTTGCAGGACATCATTATGGCCTCCTCCAGCGCCAGCGGTGACCGGTGTACGTGACATCCAAGCTTATGGTTGCCGAAGTGGTAGCCTTGGCTGCATGGGTAGGCCATTTCTGTCGTTAGCGTGCCTTCCTGAAGTCCTATAAGCCCGTTCACAAGCTTGAAGACCGAGCCTGGAGGATAAGGGGCCTGCACAGCTCTGTTGAACATCGGTTTGTGCGGATCCTTGATGATCTCGTCGTAGTGATGCCCGATGTCCGCCAGCATATTCACATCCACTCCCGGGCTTGATACAAGTGTCAGGATCTCGCCAGTCTCAGGCTCTATCGCCACAAGGCTTCCGACCTTGTTTTTCATCAGCTCCTGTCCGTATTGCTGGAGATCCGCGTCGATTGTGGTGTAGATGTTGTGTCCCGGCACGGCCTCCTTGTCCATTTCTCCGTCCTTGTAACGCTGCTCGATCTGGTTCCGCGAGTTGCGGAGGTAGATGTGGTAGCCTTTCTCTCCGCGCAGTTCCTTCTCTCTGGCGGCCTCTATCCCGGTTTTTCCGGCATAGTCTCCGGAACGGTACTCTCCGGGATGATTCTCTATGTATCTGGAATCCACTTCGGAGACGTAGCCCAACAGGTTTCCTCCGGCGTTGACCGGATAGTCGCGGATGCTTCTGGCCTGTCCCCTGAATCCCGGGAATTTATATTGCAGCTCGGCGAACCGCATATAGGTCTCAGGTTTTATCTGCTTGAGCATCACGACGCTCTGATAGCCGATGCGTCTGCGGTTCTTGGCGTATTCAGCCATCTTGCCGCGTATGAAATCGGGAGTCACATCCAAAGCGTCCGCCAGCATCAGGGTGTCGAACGCCTGTACCTCCCTCGGGGTGACAAGGATGTCATACGTGACTTTGTTGCTGACAATTATCTTTCCGTTCCTGTCGTAGATGATGCCTCTGGTCGGGTAGATGATGTCGTAGACCATCGAGTTGTTCGAAGCGTCGATCTTGTACTTCTCGTCGATGATCTGAATGACGAAGAGTCTTACGAGAATAATCGCGGCCACGACCACCAGGCCTGCCATCAGTACTTTCCCTCTATCTTCTGTCTTCATAGGTCAACAGGTTGAGTACGAGTACGGAAGCCAGATAACTGGCCGCGAGCGACAGCCCGGCGCAGGCGGCGATGAACCATAAAGGCCTTGTCCCCGCGCAATCGACGGGGATGTAGACCAGCAAAAACAGCAGGGTCATGAGTGTTATGACGAACGAGACTCTGGCGAAACCGTATTTCCTTACGGTGATGTTCTCTTTCTGGTCAAACGGTTCGTTGCCGAAGAACATTCCGATGACCGGCCGCCTCAGCATGGCGACAGGGACAAGGGACAGGGCGTTTATTCCGAGAGTGCCTTCGGCAAAGAAGTCCACAGCCAGTCCGGTGACGAACGCGATCAGCATCGCCGCCAGAGTGTCGGTCTTTGTCGGAATGCAAAGAACCATCGCTGGCAGGATTGTCACCATCACGAACGGCGTGAAATGGAAATAGTTGCTCAGAAGCATCTGGGCGACTGTCAACAGGATGTATGTCAACGTGAAACTGTTTCTCATTTCTTTGATTGTTCTTCTTGGCTCTCAAGTGATTCTATCTCTTCGGAGCGTGTGTTTCCCACGATGGTGACATATTTCAGAGCCTTGTGGTTCTGAAGCAGCCTTACCTTGATTTCGTTTGTGGCTCCGTTGATGATTTTGGACTCGCCGGCTATTCCGATAGGGATGTCGGGAGGGAAAATTGATGAGTATCCGCTCGTGTAGACGGTGTCTCCCGGAGCGAACTCGAACTGAAGGGGGATTTCCTTCAGTATAGCCCCGTCGGGACTGATTCCGTCCCAGGCGAGAGGCCCCACCGCTCCGGACGCTCCCAAACGGGCGCTGATGAACAGCTCGGTGTTGAGGAACGAAATCGCATAGGAATAATGACGGCTTACAGCGTCCACGATTCCGATTACCCCGTTTGAAGTGACCACACCTGCGTTTCTGGTCACACCGTCTTCGCTGCCCTTGTCGATTATCAGATAGTTGTGCTGTGTGTTGGCGCTGGATTTGATGATGGTCGCCGGTATGTAGGTGAATCCGTCGCCGGTCATTATTGGTCTGGCGGCCGGATCCGCCTCTTTGGCCGCGGCCTCGTAGCCTCTGACGATTTCCCTGAGCCTCTCGTTCTCAAGAGCCAGTCCGTCATTCTGCTTTTTCAGTGAGAAGTACCCGGATATGGACTGGGTGGTACCCCATGTCTTGGCCATAAAGCCGTGGGAAATCCTTACTATCCAAAGTCTTTGAAGCTCGCTGTTGTGCGAAATCATCAAGAGAGCCGCAGCCTCCAGCAGAATGAAGACCACGGCTATCGCTATTCTTTGGACGATGGATCTCTCCTTAGGCATTATCTCATCAGGAATGAGTAGTTGGAAGTCTTTTTGAGCGCTATGCAGGTACCTCTGGCCACAGCCCTGAGCGGATCCTCGGCCACGTGGAACTGGATGTTCACTTTTTCGGTGAACCTCTTCGCGAGACCGCGCAGCAGCGCTCCGCCGCCGGAAAGGAATATCCCGTTCTCGACTATGTCCGAATACAGCTCCGGAGGGGTCTGCTCCAGAACGTGAAGGATTGATGACTCCAGTTTCGCGATGGATTTGTCGAGGCAGTGGGCGATCTCCTGATAGGTGATGGTGGCCTCGACAGGGTGGGCGGTCATCAGGTTCGGGCCTTTGACCACAAACGGCTCCGGCTCGTCATCCAGATCCGGAATAACGGCTCCGACGGCGATCTTGATGTTCTCCGCGGTGGTCTCTCCGATCTTGATGTTGTGCTGCTGACGCATATAGTACTGGATGTCGTTGTTGAACACATCACCGGCGGTAGGGATGCTTTCCTGCTGTACTATGCCTCCCAGTGAGATCACGGCGATCTCGGCTGTGCCGCCGCCTATGTCCACGACCATATTCCCCTTTGGGGCCTCCACATCCAGTCCGATACCGAGGGCGGCGGCCATTGGCTCGTAGATCAGGTAAACGTCGCGTCCGCCGGCGTGCTCGCAGGAGTCGCGTACGGCTCTGATCTCCACCTGGGTACTCCCGGAAGGAATGCCGACCACAATCTTGAGGTTAGGGGAAAAGAAGGATTTCTTCTTGTTGTTGACCTCCTTGATGAAGTTCTTGATCATCATCTCGGCGGCCTCGAAATCGGCGATCACTCCGTTTCTGAGCGGCCTGATTGTCCTGATTCCCGGATTGGTGTGCTCGTGCATCAGCTTGGCCTGCTGGCCGAACGCTATGCACTTCTTTGTCGTGTTGTCTATCGCTACAATGCTCGGTGCGTCCATCACAATCTGGTCATTGCTGAATATGACCGTGTTGGCTGTGCCGAGATCCATTGCTATCTCTTTAGTCAGAAATGAAAATGCCATAACTGTTATTCAAACTTTCAACGTGAACGATACGATTTGTAAATATACGAAAAAAGTTATATTTGTAAGAATTATTATGGCAAGAAAAAGAATATTAATCGTTATGGCGGCCGGAAGCGGAGTGCGTATGGGCTCTTCCGTGCCGAAACAGTTCCTTGAGCTTGGTGGTGTCCCGGTCCTGCGCAGAACAATCGAGAAGTTTGTAGGAGCGGCGCCCGGAATCAGTGTCATCACCGTTCTCCCCAAGGAACATATTCCATTTTGGAAGAATTATTGCGTCTCGTCGGATTTCTCGTACCCTCAGATGTTGGTCGCCGGAGGTTTCACTCGCTTTCATTCCGTAAGGAACGCTTTGGACAGAGTGCCTGACGGAGCGATTGTGGCAATTCAGGACGGTGTCAGGCCTTTGCTCTCCAAAGAACTGATAAGGAATATGTTCGACAGGATGGAGTCCGGTAGTCTGCGCTCCCTGATTCCCGTGGTTCCGTCCGTTGACACTCTCAAGGTTCTTGACAAGGTCAGGGGCGGGGGGGATTCCGAAGTTCTGGTGTCCGCTGACGGCGAGTCTGTTGACAGGAGCAGGATTTTCGGTGCGCAGACGCCACAGATGTTTCTCTCCGAGGACATCAGGCGGGCATATTCGCAAGCGTTCGACACATCCTTCACGGATGACGCTTCCGTGGCGGCGGGAATAGGAATACCTCTCTCGTTCTGTGAGGGAGAGAGGTATAATTTCAAGTTGACGTCCCCGGAGGATCTTGAACTTGCGAGACTGATTATTTCGTCTTCTTCGCAGGCTCGTTAGACTGGAAGCTCGGGTGCTTGTAGTCCTTGACCCAGACCTGACGGTCGATGGCCTGGTCGAGGGAGATCATTGTTTCCGTGGACTGGATGTATGGAATATTCTGTATCGTGTTGATAAGAATCTCCATAAGGTGGTCATTGTCAAAGCAATATGCCTTCAGAAGAAGAGCCGCCCTGCCGGTGACGAAGTGGCACTCCACAATCTCGGCAATCTTCTTAAGGCTGGCCACGACATCCAGATACTTGTCGGATTCCGAGAGTGTGACGCTGATGAAGGCGCACACGTTGAGTCCAAGCCCCTGAGGCTTGACCAACAGTCTGGAACCAAGGATGATTCCGTTATTCTCCAACCTTTTTACTCTTTGGTGAATCGCGGCTCCCGAGACACCGCACTCACGGGCGATTTCCAGAAATGGCATTCTGGCGTTGTTGACCAGGAAAGAAAGAATCTTCCGGTCGATCTGGTCTATGTGATAAGTGGCCATCGCTTTCGATTTATAACTAAACAGCCGCTAATTTATATAAAAAAGATTAAAATATCAACAATCTACAGGATTTCCTCCCGATTTTTTGTTTTATGATAATTAGAAAGCTGTTTAAAATTTCTTTAAACAGCTCCTTGAGTTTTAAATCCGTCATTTTATTCCGTCTTTCCCGTCAGACAGCACCGCCATCTTCCCCGAAAATCCGCCGAAACCGCCAGAATATATTCCCTTAAGGTTTCTGATAAAGAAACTCAAACAGCTTCTAAAAGTTGTTCTGAAGGATTCCCCGTCAAGGCTTGCGGACAATCCGGCGCGGGCCACGGACTATGACTTCTTGAAGCGCCTCCGTCCTTTCTCCGTAGGTTTGGAACTGTCGATTATCTCCTTGCAGGCGGCCTCGGTCAGCGCCGCCGCATCGGTGCCTTTCGGGATTCTGTAGTTCGAGCCTCCGTGCTTAATGTATGGGCCGTAGCGTCCGTTGATGACCTGGATGTCGCTGTCCGTATACTCGGCCATCACCGAATTGGCGGCTGTTTTATTCAGCCCGTCCTCTATGATCGCCGCGCATTCGTCCAGAGTTATCTTGAGAGGATCCTTGCCGCGTGGTATGGAGAAGTTCTTGTCGCCGTATTTCAGATACGGCCCGAAACGTCCTTTCATGGCGATCACAGCCGTTCCGTTGTATTCCCCGACGGCGCGCGGCAGCTGGAACAGCCTCAGCGCGTCCTCCAAGGTGAGGTTCTCGATGAGCTGGTCTCTCCCGAGTGAGGCGTACTGGGCTGTCTCACCCTCCCCCTTCTGGATGTAAGGCCCGAATTTGCCGAATTTTGCGGTGATTTTGTTCCCCGCGTCGTCAAAACCGAGATCCTTGGACACGTGGCTGTAGTTGCCGTCGCGCAGAACCTCTTCGACCTTTTTGTGGAACGGTGAGTAGAATTCCCCGATGACCTCGTTCCAGGCAAGTTTGCCGTTGGCGATCCGGTCAAAATCCTTTTCCACGTTCGCCGTGAAGTCGTAGCCCATTATGTCCGTGAAGTTTCTTTCGAGGTAGTCGGTCACGATCATTCCGATTTCCTGAGGAAGCAGCCGGCCTCTTTCGGCTCCGATAGCCTCCGTCCTGATGATTTCGGCGATGGCCCCGTTCTTAAGCTCAAGGTCGGTGACGGCGACTTTCCTGCCCTCCTTGTCGCCCTTTACTATGTATCCTCGTCCCGTTGTGAGGGTGGCGATGGTTGGGGCATAGGTGGAAGGACGCCCTATGCCAAGCTCCTCAAGTTTTTTGACCAGGGTGGCTTCGGAGTACCTCGGCGGGGCCGCTGTGAACTTGCATTCGGCCTTGATTCCCTTCTCCTCCATCACGGCGCCTGTCTGAAGGTCAGGGAGCATCGTCTCCTCTTCCTCAGTGTCCTGATTGTCGGTCCCCTCGATGTACAGCTTGAGGAAGCCGTCGAACAGAACCTGTGTCGCCTGCGCGCTGAATCTCTCCGCCCTTTTGTCCGAAGCCACCTTGAGTGTCGTGTTGAGAACCTTGGCGTCGGCCATCTGCGATGCCACGGTTCTCTTCCAGATCAGGTTGTAGAGCTTCTGCTCCTGGGCCGTGCCCTCTATGTCGGTGTTCTCTATGAATGTAGGGCGGATCGCCTCGTGTGCCTCCTGCGCACCCTTGCTGTGCGTCTTGAACTGACGTGTCTTGGAATATTCGGGACCGAAATTTCCGGTGATGAATTTCTTCGCGGAACCGAGAGCCAGGGCGGAGAGGTTTGTGGAGTCGGTTCTCATATAAGTGATGAGACCGCGCTCGTATAGGCTCTGCGCCACTCTCATTGTGACGCTGACCGGGAAATGCAGCTTTCGCGCCGCCTCCTGCTGAAGGGTGGAGGTCGTGAACGGAGCCGCCGGCAGACGAGTGGCCTCTTTCTTTTCCACATCCGAAACAGAGAATCCGGCCCCGACGCAGTCCTGTAGGAATGTCCTTGCCTCCTCGATTGTCTTGAACCTGGTGTCAAGGACGGCCTTGACTTTTACCGATGCCGGAAAACCGGCCGGGTGGAAGGTCGCGCCGACCTTGTAGAACTCCTCGTTCTTGAATGCCATAATCTCCCTCTCCCTCTCGACGACCAGCCTCAGCGCCACTGACTGCACGCGTCCGGCCGAAAGCTTCGGCTGTATCTTTCTCCAGAGAACAGGGGAAAGCTCGAATCCCACAAGCCTGTCCAGAACCCTGCGGGCCTGCTGGGCGTTGACAAGGTTCATGTCTATTGACCGAGGGTTCTGCACGGCATTCACGATAGCGTCCTTGGTGATTTCGTGGAACACTATTCTCTTTGTGCGCGCCCCGTCAAGTCCGAGAGTCTCGAAGAGATGCCATGAGATGGCCTCTCCCTCCCGGTCCTCATCGGACGCAAGCCACACTGTGGAAGCGCTTTCGGCGGCCTTTCTGAGTTCCGTCACGACCTTCTTCTTGTCGGAAGGTATGACATATTCGGGTGCGAAGTCGTTTTCCACATCCACGCTTAGTTTCTTATCCTGAAGATCCCGGATGTGACCGAAACTGGATTTCACCACGTAGTCGCTGCCCAGGAATTTTTGTATGGTCTTGGCTTTGGCCGGAGACTCGACGATAACAAGATTGTCTGCCATATAGTACTATTTTACAGGCATTTCATAGATAGTTTGCCATTTCAATCTGCAAAGTAAACCACAAACTGGGCAATTTTCCAAATTTTGTTATAAATTTGTCTTTATTATGACCGATGCTATTCGAAAGAAAATCACAAAGTGGTTCTGGATACTTATCACGTTTCCGGTTCTGCTCCTTCTCTTTATGATACTGCTCGTCTGGGGCTTCGCCGACATCCCGTCTTTCAAGGAGCTGGAGAACCCTGACAACAAGCTGGCCACTCAGATCATCGCCGAAGACGGTGAGGTCCTGACGACGTTCCACATCGAGAACAGGACCTATGTCTCTTATGACGAGATATCGCCCAATCTGGTACACGCCGCCGTGGCAACCGAGGATGTCCGTTTCTACAAGCATTCCGGAATCGATTTCAAAGGTTTGGGGCGAGTGCTTGTCAAGACCATCCTGCTTCGTAATTCGAGTCAGGGCGGAGGCAGCACGATCACACAGCAGCTGGCCAAGACTCTTTATCCGAGAGCCGATATGGGGGAGAAGGTCCCTGGAATATACCACGTCAAGATGGTGTGGATCAAGCTGAAGGAATGGATAACCGCCGTCAAGCTCGAAAGGGATTACACCAAGGATGAGATTATGACGATGTACCTCAACTCCATATTCTTTGGCAGCGGCGCCTACGGCATCCGTTCCGCGTCGGAGACTTTCTTCGGGAAGCTGCCGTCGGAACTTTCCGTCGAGGAGAGCGCGATGCTTGTGGGGATGGTCAACAAGCCTACAAGGTACAATCCGGCCATCAACCCCGACAAGGCATTGGTGCGCAGGAATTTCGTGCTCGGCCAGATGGAGAAGGCCGGCTATCTCGACAAGGCTCAGAGGGATTCCATCCGTCTTGTCCCGATAGAGCTTAATTACGAGGTTCAGGATCATAACGCCGGTCTTGCTCCTTATTTCAGGGATATGATCCGCCGCGTGATGAGCGCCAAGAAACCCCGCAGGTCTGATTACACGGTTGCCGAGGACTATTCGGCGGACTCTCTGGCCTGGGCTTTCGACGACTTTTACGGATGGCTGGAGAAGAACAGGAAAACCGACGGGTCGAAGTACGATCTGGACCGCGACGGCCTGAGAATCTACACGACCATCAATTATAAGATGCAGAAATATGCCGAAGAGGCAGTGGCCGAGAGGATGAAGAGTCTTCAGGCGGATTTCCGCAGGGATCTCAGAAGCAAGACAAACAAGCCGTTCTCGAACGACATAGACGAGGAGACCAGAGACCGCGTGATGCGTCAGGCAAGGCGCTGGAGCGACCGCTACCGTTCGCTTAAGAAGGCGGGGCTTACAGAGGCCCGGATTCTCACGTCTTTCTCGCAGCCTGCCAAGATGCGCGTGTTTGCCTATAACAGCAAAGGCTACGCTGACACGACGATGACTCCGGATGATTCCATACGTTACTACAAGTCGATACTTCGCACCGCGTTCGTGGCTATGGAACCAGGGACGGGACACGTCAAGGCCTATGTCGGCGGCCCGAACTACAGGTACTTCAAGTACGACAATGTCCGTCAGGGCAAGCGTCAGGTAGGCTCGACAATCAAGCCGTTCCTCTACACGCTTGCGATGCAGGAGGGAATGACTCCGTGCGACAAGGTGGTGAACCTTCCGCAGACATTCGTCCTTCCCGACGGTGACACCTGGACTCCGCGAAGCACAGACAAGGAGGAGTGGATAGGCAAGACCGTGACCCTCAAGTGGGGGCTTACCAACAGCTCCAACAACATCTCCGCCTACCTGATGAAGCAGTTCGGCCCGGAAGCCATGGCCGATATGATGCGCAGGATGGGCATTCAGAGCCATATCGACGAGGTTCCGTCTCTTTGTGTCGGCCCGGCGGATCTCTCGTTGTGGGAGATGGTCGCCGCTTATAACACATTCCCGTCCAGAGGTGTTTATGTCGAGCCTATTTTCGTGACGAGGATCGAGGACAATCAGGGGAATGTCATCAGTGAGTTCACCAACCGCAAACGCGAGGCGATAGGGGAGAACACGGCTCACCTGATGGTCAATCTGATGGAAGGCGTCGTACAGGGAGGAACGGCCACCAGGCTGCGCTACCGCTACAACCTGATGGGCGAGATCGCCGGAAAGACCGGGACCACCAACGACAACGCCGACGGATGGTTCATCGGATACACACCGACCTTGGTCGCCGGAGTCTGGACCGGAGCGGAGGATCGTCAGGTGCATTTCCAGTCGATAACCTACGGACAGGGAGCGCATATGTCACTTCCGACTTGGGGAATATTTATGCAGAAGGTCATCAGGGACGGTACTCTCGGAGTCTCGGAAAGCGACAGATTCATCGCTCCCGCCGGTATCACCCTCAACCTGAACTGCACCGGTGGCGACGAGGATGCGGTGGAGGACACGCGGCAGAAGTCGGAAGACTATTATTTTGAATGATCAGGAATATATTAGATTAGGAAATTTATATGGGCAAGTACCAAAGGATTGCGGTGATTTATGGCAGCGACTCTTCCGAATGGGAAGTGGCTTGCCGCAGCGGGGAGTTTGTCGCCTCTCGCATCGATGGGACGAAGTACGATGTCTATGAGGTTTTCGCACGTTTCGGGAAATGGTCCTTGGTGGCGATGAAGAAAAGGGATGCGATGAGGATTCCTTTCGCGGAGGGAGCCATGCCGGAGATTGACAAGACTGATTTTTCCGTGAAGGTCTATGGCGAGAAGATTAGTTTTGACTATGCCTACATAGTCCAGCACGGAACACCAGGAGAGAACGGTCTGCTTCAGGGCTACCTTGAGATGATTGGCATCCCTTTCAGCAGTTGCAGCGCCTTTGTCTCTGCCATAGCTTTTGACAAGTTCGCCTGCAAGAGCTACTTGCGGGACGTTGATTTTGTCAAATGCGCTCCGGATGTCTTTGTCCGCGGCGGGATGGACATCGATGAAGTGTGTGCCAAAGTGGCCGGGAAACTGTCTTTCCCTGTGTTCGTTAAGCCGACGGACGGAGGCTCAAGCTTCGGAATCAGCAAGGTACGCAGGCCAGAGGAACTTCCGGATGCGATTCGGTTCGCGTTCTCCGAAGGCCAGTCGGTCATCATCGAACAGGGCATATCCGGTCAGGAATTCACTTGCGCGGCGTATTCCGACACAGAGGGAGTCAAGTCCCTACCTGTGATTCAGATTGTCACAGAGAACGACTATTTCGACTATGACGCGAAATACAACGGACACAGCCAGGAAATCTGTCCGGCGCCGATCGACGAGAGCCTGAGCGGACATATTCAGGAAGTAAGCAAAAGAATATACTCGCATTTGGGTTGCTCCGGTGTCGTGAGGATGGACTACATCCTTTCCGGAGACGACCTTTATTTCCTGGAAGTCAACACGATTCCCGGAATGACAAGCGCGTCTCTCGTGCCGAAGATGATCCGGACGGCCAGGATGGACATTACGGACTTCCTGACGGGTATTATAGAAAATTCATAATCGATTCTAAGTTTGAAGCTTATGCTATTGAAAGATTTTCTCAATGAAGGTATCGTCCGTCTCGAGTCGCTTTATCCGACGAAGGAGGCGAGAAACATTATATTGATGCTTTGCGAAAGCCGCATCGGTACAAAGAGCTACACCCATATAGTCGAGCCGGAGTATGTTGTGGGAGACAAGGCGCTTGAGGTCTTGAATTCGGATCTCGACAGGCTTTCCGCCGGTGAGCCTATCCAGTATGTGATAGGGGTCGCGGACTTCTGCGGGCTTAGGTTCAAGGTCTCCAAGGACGTGCTTATCCCTCGTCCGGAGACCGAGCTGCTTTGCCGGGAGGCCATCAAGATAGGCTCCAGAATCCAAAGGATGAGAAAGGCCTACGGAAAGTCGGCCAGGCCGGTCCGCGTCCTCGACCTCTGCACCGGTTCGGGATGTATCGCCTGGACTGTAGCCTTGAATATCCCAGGATCCGAAGTGACAGGTGTGGACATCTCTGAAAAGGCTGTGTCAGTCGCTTCCTCACAGGATTTCAACGCTGCGCTCAAAGAGTCCGGAGCGATTGCGCCGAAGTTTGTGGTGGCGGACGTCCTGAATGAGAACCAGACATTTACGGATGGGACCTACGATCTGATTCTTAGCAATCCTCCTTACATTATGGAGTCGCAGAAGAGCCAGTTGAGGATTAATGTCCTTAACTATGAGCCTTCAACGGCTTTGTTTGTCTCCGATGACGATCCGCTGGTCTTCTACAGGGCGATCGCCTCATTGTCGCGGGCCTGTCTGTCGGCTGATGGAAAAGGTCTTACCGAGATAAACGAGCTTCTGGATTCCGAGACCGCCAAGGTCTTTGCCGAAGCCGGTTTCCAGAAAAACGAGGTCGTCAAGGATTTTTACGACAAAAACCGCTTTGTTTTCTATTCAAAATAGGGCTTGCAAGTAGCCCGAAGCCGTTTTTGGACAATTAGCCGTGGAATTTTTTGTTCCACGGCTCTTTTTGTGTCACTTTGTGCTGAAATATTAACTTTAAACTCATTATCAAAATGAAGAATTTCAGTACAATCAAAGAGTCGCTGGTGTCGATGACACCGGTGATTGTGTCGGCTGTCGCTTTGTTGTCATCAGCCTGTGACCGAACGGAGCAGCCGGAGACCTCACTTTCACAAGCCGCGGAGGTGACGGTTCCTGTCAGTGATCTTTCCGCTGAAAGCGTTGCCAGGATGCTTTCCGAACTGCCGTTGACAATCGCTCAGGCCCGTGAGGTGTATGACGGGGTAAATGCTTCGTCCGCAAATGGTTACGATGAGGAGTACCCGTTCTCCGTCCTTGTCTCAAACCCTGGCTTCGGAGTAGGGGATGAGCTGCTGCGGACCAGATCCCGCTCGGAATATCCAGAACCGCTGCGTGACCTTTTGCCTTCAGCCGAGTTTTCTCATACAAGGTCCGGATCTCTCCTGGAGGCGCTTTCTGATTCCGGTTTGCAGATTTATTGGCCATATTCGGAGAATTGGGACGGCGAGACGTTGCCGACGGTCACTTTCGATCCCGCGGAGGCCTCGACGGTCTCTGTCTACGGATTCCGTGACGGAGAGAATGTGGGCTATCTTCGGGAACAGCTTCCGGAAGGGACCTGGATAGTGAGGGAAGTTGTTGTGGATGAGGAGTATGCGTCCAACCATCCCGTCTGGGTCATCAATCGGAACGAGGATGCGGGCTATTTGACCCCGCAGATGCTTCAGACTCTTTGCCCAGAGCGTTCGGCCTCTGTCTCCACAAGAGCTAATGATGGCATCAAGACACTGGTACTTAAGGAGTTCAAGGCGCACCGAAACTATGACTCGTGGTTTGCGGGAGGCTCGGAGTTTTTCGTCAAATGCGGCTCTTTGGAAGGATTCACCGCCAAGACCGAAGAGGAGCTGAAACTTTTCACCCCATCCGTAACCGATATGATGATCAATGTGAAACGCAAGCAGGTCGGAAAATACATCCGTTTAAACACAGTGCTCGTGTCCGAGTGGACTCCGCAGCTTGACGAGTGCGTATTTCTGATGGTTGAGGATGACGGCGGCAAGCAGACTTCCTGGAAAGCCAGCGGTGCTGTCAAGATAAAGTCCAAATCCTATGGTTTTGAGGTCGAACTGCCTTTCCGACGCAACGATGACCTTGTCTGGCGAGGAAAGCTGTCGCAAAACTATTTCGAGAAGAACAGCGGCAAGCCCAACCGTTTCGGCGATGTCAGCATCACCTTCAACTATCAGTAGGCTGGCTGTCGGCTTATGTTTTGTGAATGCCGGCATTCAGACATCTTTTTGACCGAAAGGCAAGCGCTTCGCTCACCGATGTTGTCAAACAGTACTTTTGATGACCATCTCGCAGGCGGCGCAGTCGAAGGTGAGGTGGTAGCGTTTGCCGTTGTTGGTCAGGCAGAGACGTGAGGCCTGGTGAGTGGGGCATGAGTGCGGGCGTTGGTCGCCGGAGCGTTCGCCCGCGGTTAGAACGATGCCTGCTGATTGTTGACGGACGGGGCAAAGTCCGAGCTCGTAGCGGATGCAGTATTTTGTGCGCATCAGCTCAGCGTCCGGTCCCGGTGAAAGCTCGAACGCATTCTCCATGTCGGACGCACCCATGGAATAATAGGCTTTCCGGGCCAAGTGGTTGGCTATATTGGCTTTGTACGAAAGGTGCGTGCCATTGTGCGGCTTTTCTTGAATATCAAGAATCCGCACTAATGGCAGCGGCGGTTCTTCCGGAATGCCGTGGTCTTTGTTGATGGAGTCAAGGCTGATTCCCGAGCTTCCCTTTTGTGCGGTTTTTTTGCCGGTCTCGATCCGGTTTGGATTCTCCGGCAGAGGAATAGCCTTGCAAGGAATGTCTTCAAGAGCGGCGGCGATGTCCCGTCTGACGGCGTTCAGGGACGAGACCGGAAGGAACGGCATCGTTCCGTCGGGAGTCCGCACTTCAAGGGAATTGAGTGAGAATGAATATTCTCCCGTCGCTTTTGAGATCTGCGCCGAGAACATTCCGCGCATCCTTTCGGCGTTTTCCGCGGTCCGTTCTCCTGCATCCCTTTCAAACGAGATCTCCCGTCCGTCCTCACTTGTGGCATTGATTCTTAGCAGAAACTTACCTCCTACGTCAGCTGGTTCTGACGTGACGCCGGGTGAGACACCGGACACGCAGACCGTGATGTCAACCGTGACCGGAATCCTCCGGATTGGTGTGTTTGATTCCAGCTCTTTCTCGAAAGCGGCGCTGAGATTCCTGTAAAGCCTTGCTCCTTTGTAAATTTCCGGAACATCCCCGCAGGTTATCCTGTTCCCCTCGCAGACATCCCCGCGGAAGCCGACGATTTCCCCGCGTCCTTTGGCGATGAACGAAAACCCGTCTCCGTTCCGCAGGCTTTCCGCCGGGTTCTTCAGCCTGACGGTTATCGTGATGTCTCCTCCCGCTTCAGTCCGTTCTCCGCGCGGAGTCCCGTTTCTTTTGCCGGCGAGGCCATTCATGTGCGTCTGGTTGACGGAAACAACGGTTCCGATTTCCTCGCCGATTGATTTCGGGGCATCCATCGAAGACCAGTGTTCCGAGCGTTTCCCGTCCAGGAACAACTGCGTGTAACCGCGGTTGAAGGTCTTGCCGAGATCCGGCGTGAAACCACCCTCGACCCGCCCGAAAGAACTTCTGCGGTACTTCTCCGGATGAGCGGCGACCAACTCATCAAGCGCCGATGAATATGCCCGCGTGACATTCCGCGCGTATGAGGCGTTCTTCAGCCGTCCCTCGATCTTGAACGAGCATATTCCCGCCTCGGCAAGGTCTTCCAGCCTGTCCTTGAGGTTGTAGTCCTTCAGCGAGAGCAGCGCCTTGTCGCGGACAATGACTTTCCCAGACTCGTCTTCAAGGTTGTAGAGCGAACGGCACGCCTGGATACATTCGCCCCGGTTTGCGCTCCGTCCGGCTATCCGCTGAGAAAGGTAGCATTGCCCGCTGTAGCATACGCACAGCGCGCCGTGGACGAAGAACTCCAACTCACATCCGACGGCGTTTCTAATGGCCTTGATCCTGTCCAGTGACATCTCCCTTTCCAGGACAATCCGAGACGTGCCGAGACTTTCGTACATCAAAGCCTTCTCCGGTGTCCTTACCGCACACTGAGTCGAAGCGTGGATCGGCAGATCGGTCAGGCTCCATACCGCAAGATCCTGCGCTATCACCGCGTCAACCCCCGCATCCTTTGCCTCGGCAAGCAGCCTTTCAGCCGCCGCCAGCTCATTGTCGAACAGGATTGTGTTGAGAGTAAGGAATATGCGCGCGCCGAAACGGTGGGCGTACCCGGTGAGTCTCCGAATCTCCTCCATCGGATTCCCCGCCGCCTGCCTTGCCCCGAACGCCGGACCCGCCACATACACCGCATCGGCACCGCAGTCAATGGCCGCGATGCCGATGTCAGCGTTTCTTGCCGGAGCAAGAAGTTCGAGATGACGGATCATTATGTCTCGCCCGATAGTGGACAGATGACTACTTGCTCAGTGAGGAGATCATCTGCTTGGCCTGAGCGCCGAACTTGGCGTCGTCCTGAACCTTCTTGTAGAATTCCAGCGCCTTTGCATTGTTCTTGGCTCCCTGATAGAGGGCGGCTACGGTGAAGGTGATCGCAGGGGCGTTCTTTGCATCCGGCTTCATCTCAAGATACTTCTCGAAGTACTTGATGGCGTCGGCGTTCTTGCTGAGTTTCTGTGAGCACTGGCCGGCGATCAGGTAGGCGGTGGCGTTCTCGGCGTAGCTGTTCGCCTTTTCGGCGGCCTTGACGGCATCGCTGTATTTCTGACCCTTGAGGGCGGCGTTGGCCTGTCTTACATAGAGGTTTGAGATCTGCTCCTTTGCCTCTGCCTCCTCACCGTTCCAGGCCGCGTGGTTGAAAGCCTCGATAGCCTCGGCGACCTTTCCCTGCGCTCCGAGAGCCTGTCCGAGATAGAGGGCGGTCTTGCCGGCGGTAGTGTCGGCCGCATAGGACTTTGCGAAGCCGTCAGCGGCTGTGGCGTAGTCCTTCAGCTTGAGTGCGCCGGCACCCTTCTGCATCCACACTTGAGGGACGAGTTCCGTTGCCTTCTCGGCAATCTCGGCGTTCTCGAACTCAGCGGCGATCCTGCCTACCTCCTCGAGCTTTGCCACCGCCTCGTCGTACTTCGCGTCCTTGATCAGATCCTTTGCGATCTCAAGAGCCACTCCCGGGATGGCTCCCTTGCAGTTAGCGACGAGTTCATCGGCCTCGGCCCCTATGGCCTTACCCATTTCAAGAGCTTTCTGGAAGCAGTCAAGGGCCTCGGTATAATTCTTCAATGAGATGGCTGTGGCTCCATTATTGTAGAGTTCGGTAGCCTGAGCCATGTCCTGGGCGGACACCATACCAGCGGTCATAAACGCAGCCGCAATTGTGAGAATAAACTTTTTCATCGTATTAAAAATTATGTTTAACTATATTCCAAATAGCCGCAATATCCACAAATGTAATAAAAAATTGTGTCAATTGCACATTATTGGTTATTTTTGCCTTAAACGTGAGGTGTCAAAGATGCGTGGTCCGGTCTTCAAATATATCCTGTGTTCAGTGCTGCTCGTTCTCTCAACAATGATGACGGCGCAGAATCTGCCTGTCCTTCAAAAGGACGGAGCCGTCACGACAGGCAATCTCACCAACGGAGTCTCTTACTACCTTGTGACCAATCCTTCAATGAAGGGAGTGGCTGATTTCGCCCTTGTGCGCAGGGGGGAGACCGACACTCTGTCGGCTCGGAAAGAATTGTCGTCCCTTCCACACTTCAACAAGACCATTCCTTACAAGTTCCTTTCGCGCAAGGGAATAGGCTGTCGTCCGGAAGGCTATGTCTCCTATCGGGACGATGCGGCCATATTCAGATTCGACGATGTGCCGATGTTTGACCAGGCCGCCTCGGACACCACGCTGCTGATGCTGTTCGACCTCATCGCGGCCAAGCCTTGCCGGTATGCGATCATAATCGCCGGAGACATCAACCCTTCCACCATCAAGGAAAGGATGAACGTCCTCTCGCTTATGGTACCTTCGCGCAATCCCGCCTACAGGGAAAAGGAATATGTCTGGAAGCCTTCGGCGGCTTCTGAATATTCATTCGTCCCGTCAGACCATTCTTCCGTGACCGTCGGGTTCCGTTCTCCGAGAACTCCGGCCGACCAGATGAACACGATACAGCCTTTTATCTCGGAGCTTTTCTCCGGCTCTCTTCGCGAAGTGGTCTCGGATCGTGTAAGAGAGACCCTGGTTTCATCGAGCATACCGGTCTCGTCGCTGGATGTCGATTATCAGGGAAGTGCCTCCGTCGCCGGTGACGAGCGTTTTACGGTGAGCGTGCGCACCGACCGCGCCCAATTGATTCCGGCCTCTATGGCGGTCGCCACCGTCCTGTCTGAGATCTGTGCCAAGGGAGTAGGCGTCAATGAGTATCTCGTCGCCCGGACTTCTGTTCTGAACGGTTTTCTGAAGGCCCAGACCAATGACGCGCTGATTTTAAGGTGCATATCCTCTTACCTTTACGGCTCGGATCTGGCCTCTCCAGCCACAAAGGCCACTTTCTTTTTGTCAAGGAATATGTCTCCGCAGTCTGAGTGTGAGCTGTTTAACAGCTATGCGGCGGCATTGCTCTCGGATATGGAGTCCCCAAAAGTCACCTGGACCGGCAATGAAGAGGATTATGACGAATGGTTATGGCCGGCGACGTTCGGCTTGGTGGTCTCTTCTGTCGCGGCGCTTGACAAGCCTGTCTATGAATGGATGACTGAGTCCAAGGACACGTCCGCTCTCTGGGCGGACAGAAACAAGCTGAAGCTCAAGTCCGTCGCACCGGAACCGGTCTCCGGCGGGGAGATGTGGACATTCTCCAACGGGATGAAGGTGATCTACAAGAATATGCCGGCCAACGGAAAGTTCAGCTATTCATTGATGGTGAAGGGCGGATTTTCCACAGTGAGGAACCTGTCCAGAGGAGAGGGGGCTTTTTTTTCCGACATGTTCGGCCTTTGTGACATAGCCGGAATGAGCGGAAGTGATTTTGACAAGCTTCTCAGGTCAAACGGAGTGGAGATGAAATGCTCGGTCTCGGCATCCGACATGAGGCTCTACGGATCCGCTCCGGCTAATCGTTTGCAGCTCACAGTCAAGGCTTTGCTTTCGGCTGCCAACCAGAGGAAGCCTTCGGCTCCGGCTTTCGAGTCCTGGAGGAGGACAGAGCTTGCCTCCCTTCAGCCCGCCTTTCTGGACAGCCTTATGTATCAGGATTATAACTATTCAGCCGTCAAGACTCCGTCTGGTCTTGTCGGGAGCGCGATGGAGGATGCATCGGCTTTCTTTGACAATCAGTTCACCAGAGTCAACGACGGTGTCCTTGTCCTGGTGGGAGACCTGTCCGCCGAGTCGGCGCAGAAGATTCTCTGCCAGTATCTTGGAGGATTCAGGGTAAGCAAGTCGCTGTCCACCCGCCAGTTCAGCCCGTACAAGCTTCGCACCGGCTCCACGACTTACTCCCGGAAAGGCTCTCCGGTCAGCGTCAGCATAGCCCTTGCATGCGCCGAGCCGTTCTCTACGGAGAACTATATGGCTTTCAAAGTCGCTGGTCTCGCGCTTCAGCGTAGGCTGACCGGCGTTATGGCCGAAAACGGTTTTTGTGTCAGTATGTCCGACAAATTCAGCGTCTGGCCGCAAGAGGCTTTGGAACTGATTTACACCTGCTCCCCCGTACCCGAGTCCGGTCTTCCCTATGGTGTGGAAAGCGGAGTCTCTCAGCCGATGAAGTCCCTTGCGAATGCCAGAAAGGTGATAGAGAGTGTGTTGTCAAGCCCTATTGACGCGGCGGAACTTGCTTCCTGCAAAGCTCTGCTGGTCAACAACTACACAGCTTATCTGGCTAATCCGGACAATTACGTGGACGCAATCCTGCTGCGGTATTCCGGCGGCAAGGATGTCCTGACCGGCTACAGCAACAGAATCGGAAATGTTTCCGCGGAAAAGGTAAAGGAAATCTTCGGCGCTTTGTCCGAAGGAATGAGAATTGAATATGTCGTCAAACCATAAGTTCGGAACCATCATACAGATTGGCGACATCCTTGTGTCAGAGGAAGTCGTGACTGAATATTTCGCCTGTGACTATGCCGTATGCAAAGGCTGCTGCTGCATCATCGGTGACAGCGGCGCTCCGTTGGAGGAGTCGGAAATCGGGCCTCTTGAAGAGAATTATCCGGTATATTCAAAGCTGATGAGGCCTCAAGGCCGCTCGCAGGTTGATAAGGAGGGCTTTTTCTCCATTGACCGCGACGGTGACATCGTGACCCCGGTCGTTGACCGGACGGAGGAGTGCGCCTACACCACGTTCGACGAGTCAGGCAATTGCTTCTGCTCCATCGAACGCTGTTTTTCCCGTGGTGAATGCAGGTTTCGCAAGCCTCAGTCCTGTTGGCTCTATCCGATCCGTGTCACCAGACTCACCGGCGGAGGTCAGGCGCTGAATCTCCATCGCTGGGACATATGCAAGGATGCCTATGAGAAAGGCCGCCGCGAGGGGATCCGCGTCTATCAGTTCCTGCGTGAGCCATTGGCCTCCGTTTACGGCGAAGACTTCTACTCAGCCCTTACCCTTGCGGCACAGAAGATTCTCGGCGAAGGGTAATGGCTTGTTTGTCAGCGTTTTTTTCGCTTTTTCTTATTGCTGAATGTCTACGGAATGAGTGAGCTTGCCGTCGGTGTCGTAGATTCTGACAGAAATCTTCCCGGCGCTTGCGGTGATTTCCATTCTTTGATGCTGGGCGTTTGTGATGACAGGGAATCCTGCGTCTGTCGAGCCGACCTCTCTGAATGAATATTTATGTACGTGTCCGCAGAGCATCAGATCCACTCCCGCACCGTTCAGGACAGGGAGGAATTTCTGTGAAAGATTCAGGTTTCCGTGCCATGCGTTCTCTACCTGCGGAGGGATGTGGCTGAACACGATTCTCTTTTCCGCCGTCTTCCAGTCTTCGCTTTCCACTACGCTTTTCAGCCATTCGGACTCTTTGTCCAGATAAGGCTCGGAGCAGAGTCTGCCCTGATTCTCGATGTCGTTGTCAACCTTGTCCTCGCCGCTGTCCAGAACCAGAAAAAAGAATTTCCCGTACTTGAATGTGTAATATGGCCCGTGGGCGGGGAAGTCGAAATAGTCAGCAAGCCTGAGCGCGTCTTTGCCGCGGTATTCGTGGTTGCCTCTGGACATAAAGAGAGGAGTCTCGTCGGCGAACAGCTCACCGGCCGGCTTGAGGTAGTGTCTGATGATCTTGTCGCTGTAGGATATGTCCGAAGTCATATCCCCGTTGAACAACACAAAATCGAACTCCTTGTTCTTCTCCTTGTCGGCGAACAGCCTGCGAAGAAGCGAGTCCTTGGCGTGGATGTCGTTGACGACGGCGAACCTTACCTCCTCGTAGTCTTCGTCCAGAGTTCTGGCCTTCGGCAGATTCACCTTGTAGGCAGGAGCGCCGGAGGCTTTCCCATAGACAGGGGATGTGTTCCGGTAGTAGTCCTGGACGGCCGTCATCATCACCCTGTAGCGGTAGCTTGCGCCAGGTTTCAGCCCGTCGATTCTGACCTTGTGTATCTTTCCGATGGGTTTCAGTCCGAATCCTCTCGCATCATAGTACCTGGGCCTTTCCTTGTAGTAGAAGTTCTCCGTGTTGTCAGGAGCGATTTCCACCCAGCCTACAGCGTCCACATCGGTGATCCACATCACGGTGAAGCTGTCCGAAGTCACATTCTGAAGATAAGGCCCGCAGACAATCTTCGCGCCTGCCGGTCCGTTCTGCGCCCCCGTCACAAACGGCAGCAGGGTCAGAAACACTATCAATAAGTACTTTTTCATATTTGTGAATTATTGGTAATCAGTTATTTCTCACCTGTGTACATGCGGCAGGCACCAAGGGTCATGGCTTTGTGTGTGACGTTTCTGAATCCGGCGGAAAGCATCGTCGCCGAGAACTCTTTTTTGCCGGGAAAGGCGGCTACCGAGGCCGGGAGGTAGGCATAGGCGGCCTTGTCTCCGGAGACCTTTCCGCCGATTTTAGGGAGTATGTGCAGGAAATAGAGGTCGTAGAACCATCTGATGCCCCTGTTCTCAGGGCGTGACAGCTCGAGTATCACGAGCCGGCCTCCCGGTTTCAGTACTCTCCGCATCTCGCTGAGTCCTTTCAGCCTATCCTCGAAGTTCCTGATACCGAACGCTATGGTGACTCTGTCAAAGGTGTTGTCCGGGAAACGGAGATTCTCTCCGTCGCCTTCTTCGATGGAGATTGTCTCTTCCAGCCCTGCCTTTCCGACCTTCTCCCGCATCACGGCCAGCATCCCTTCCGAAAGATCCACGCCTGTGATGTGCCCGTTTCTCCCTCTTAACGCCTTGGCGACAGCGATGGAAAAGTCCCCGGTGCCGCAGGCGAGGTCAAGGACTTTGACGGGATCAGAAGCGTCCACAATCGCTTTCAAGGCCTTTTTCCTCCAAATCTTGTCGATGTCCAGAGAAAGAATGTGGTTGAGGGAGTCGTAGTCGCCGGCGATGCTGTCGAACATTCCCTTGATTCTTGTTTTTGTCGGCATATTCCTAAAATATCAAAAATGAAGCTCCGGTTATGACGGAAAGGATGAAAGTTGAGATGACGAGCAGGGGCAGCATGGGATCCAGAGCTTTTCCCGTGCGTGTCCATATTCCGTGCAAGTGCTTGATGTACAGCGGAAGGACTATTGCGAATACAAAATGTTGCGGAGCCGGGTCGTAAATCAGGCAGAACAAGGCCGTCATCATCCAGCCGAGAATCAGTACGGCGGTCTGGTAAATCCTCGCCCCTTTGAGTCCGAGCTTGATCGCCACGGTCACACGGTTTGCGGCATCTGTCTTCATGTCCCTTATATTGTTGACGTTCAGTACTCCTACGCTGAAAAGGCCGATGGCCGAGGCCGGAAGCAGCATCACCGCCGGCGGAAGTTCCCGCGCGGCGACATAGTAGCCGCCGAGAACGGAGACGAGTCCGAAGAATATGAACACGTATACGTCACCCAGTCCCCTGTATCCGTAAGGTTTTTCCCCGAGGGTGTATCTCATCGCTCCGGCGATGGCCGCCGCGCCAAGCGCTTCGAGGCAGATTGATTCTGTCTTGAATATGCTCCCGAACGAGAGCCGGATCATTCCAAGCCCGAAGGCGATGCAAAGTCCGATAAACGTTCCGATCAGCCTTTTCATCTCCGGTACGGTAAGCTCACCGTTGCCGAGAGCCGATTCCGGCCCCTGCCGGTCGGCGGTGTCGGTACCTTTAAGAGTGTCTCCAAGCTCGTTGGACAGGTTTGAGAGAATCTGAAGGCAGACAGTGGTGATGAAAATCATCAAGGCTGTCCAAGGGCTGACGCCCGTCTTGTCCGCGGCAAGCGCCACTCCGAGTGTCACCCCGGCGAGCGACAGGGGCAGTGTCCTGAGTCTTAGTGATTTTATGCAGGCTTTGAATGTCATTTCAGAATGATTCGGATTAATGAATACAAATTTAAACAACTTCTTAATATTCCCGAAAATATTCATAACTTTACAATTTGTAAACAGATTCTTACGGGAGATTTGACCGAGCCGGATGGCGGGACTCCCGGAAAATTGGACAATCACTTAATATTCAAGAATATGAAGCGTAATTCATTCATTCTGGCGGCTATGGCCGCTGTGGCCGCGGTAGCGTGCGGGCCCAATGTTTCCAAGACTTCGCTGACCGGTTCTTTCGGAGCCGACACCGCCGACGCCCCGGAGTGGGTCACCATCAAGATTCAGGACTTGGACATTGACACCGGCGTAGTTGTGACTGACGGAAAATTCTCGGTCGAGCTTCCGGTCTCCAAGGTCTCGTCAGCCACTTTGACCGCTGACGGAGTCCGCGTGAATTTCATCCCTGACGGAACCCCGCTGACATTCTCCGTCAACGAGGACGGTTCCGCCGTGATCACATCAGCCACTCCGGCTGTTTCCTTGCATGAGAGGTTCAAGGCTTACTCCGATGCCATGACCTCGATTGAGAAAGGCGCAAGAGCCAAGTTGGAGGCTCTTGGCGACGAGGCTTCCGATTCAGCCAGAGAAGAGATTCTTGAAGCCTATAACACGGCTGTGAACGAGTTGAACAGCAAGACATTCAATGAGAACAGGGACAATATCATAGGTTTGTCCGTTTTCAGGACTATGCAGTACGATTGCACTCCTGCCCAGGTAGACTCAATGCTCAATCTGTTTGATCCGTCGCTTGCCGAGAATCCGGTAATCCAGAAGGTCAGGAAAGCGAATGACGCGAAAAAAGCCACAGCGGAAGGCTCTATGTTCACCGACTTTGACATCAACGGTGTCAAGCTTTCAGACTATGTAGGCAAGGGCAAGTACGTCCTGGTTGATTTCTGGGCTTCCTGGTGCGGCCCATGCAAGAGGGAGATTCCTAACATCAAGAAGGTTTACGACAAGTACGCCGGAAATGATTTCGATGTACTCAGCGTGGCTGTATGGGACAAGCCTCAGGCATCCGTTGACACGGCCAAGGCCTATGGAGTGAACTGGAAAGAGATTGTGGGCGCCCAGAACATCCCTACCGACCTCTACGGCATCCAGGGTATCCCTCACATCATTCTCTTCGGTCCTGACGGAGCCATCATCAAGAGGGACCTCCGCGGTGAGGGCATCGAGGAGGAAGTCGCCAAGTACGTAACCGCCAAGAAGTAGCCTTGAGCGAAAAGAGTCTTTCTGTCAGGGAGAAAATAGCCCTGTTTCCACATTCCCCGGGGGTCTATCGTTACTACGATGCCTCGGGGAAGGTGATTTATGTGGGCAAGGCCAAGGATCTGCACAAGAGGGTCGCACAGTATTTTGTGCCTCCGGAGAGACTGAATGTCAAGACCAGGATTCTGGTCTCGAAGATTGCTGACGCCCAGTTTTCCGTGGTTGATTCCGAGGCGGACGCGTTGTTGTTGGAAAACAATCTCATCAAGCAGTACAAGCCTCGCTACAACATTCTCCTGAAAGATTCCAAGACTTATCCGTGGATAGTGGTCACCAATGACGAGTTTCCGAAAGTCTTTCTGACCAGGAGGGTCGAACGGAAGAACGGAACCTACTTCGGCCCGTACAGCTCAGTGTCGCACGCCAACTACCTTCTGGAGTTTTTCAGGAATAACTATCCTTTGCGCTCCTGTAACCTGAAGATCACCGGGGACGCGGTTCTGCGCGGCAAGTTCCGTCCGTGTCTTGACTTCCACATAGGCCGCTGCAAGGGATGTTGTGTCGGAGCTGTCAGCAAGGAGGAATACTCCTCCTACATCAACGAAATCATCCGTCTCCTGAAAGGCGGCGTGAATGAGATTATCCGCGAATATGAGGCCGGGATGAAGCGCGCGGCCTCCGAGCTTCGTTTCGAGGATGCGCAGGTTTGCAAGAATCGGATTGACTCGCTGAAGAATCACTACTCGCATTCCATAATATCCTCTGCCTCGGACACCTCCTGTGATGTGTTCTCACTTGTGTTCGATGGCCAGGAGGCCTTTGGCAACTTCTTGAGGGTCAGGGGAGGAGCCGTCATCCAATCCCTGAACCTTGGCTTCAGGATGAACATTGAGGAGGAACAGTCATCGGTTCTGAGCGCGTTCATCGCCGAGATCGAGTCCAAGTTCGGAGCTTTGGCGAAGGAGGTCATAGTTCCGTTCCTGCCGGACGTGGAGATCGGCGGCACGGAGTTCCGTATCCCGGCCCGCGGCGACAAGCTCTCCCTCCTCGAGCTGAGTGTCAAGAACGCAAAGGAGTATCTTTTCAACTCCATCAAGCAGAGGGAACACACCGATCCCGACGAGTATCGCCGTATGGTCATGGAGGATCTGCGCAAGGCCTTGGGGATGAAGGAACTCCCGACCCATATCGAGTGCTTCGACAATTCCAACATCCAGGGCGCCAATCCTGTGGCGTCGTGCGTGGTTTTCCGAGACGGAGTCCCGTCCAAAAAGGACTACCGCAAGTTCAAGATCAAGACTGTGGTCGGAGCCAATGACTTCGCCTCGATGAAGGAGGTGGTCAACCGCAGGTATTCCCGGATGCTTGAAGAGGCTCCGGACGACCTTCCTCAGCTGGTCGTCATCGACGGTGGCGAGGGGCAGCTGGAGTTTGCCCGTCAGGCTCTCGCCGAGCTTGGGTTGACGGACAGGCTGACTGTGATCGGTCTCGCCAAAAGAATGGAGCTTGTAATCCGGGTGAACGATCCGTATCCACTATTCCTTGACCGTAATTCCCGGGCACTCAAGGTTTTGATGCACATCCGGGACGAGGCTCACCGTTTCGGGATCACATTCCACCGCAGTCTTCGCAGCAAAGCGCAGATCCAGAGTGCGCTTCGTGAAATCAAAGGTGTCGGTGAGCAGACCGAGAAGCGTCTCCTGATGCACTTCGGGTCGGTCGCCCGCATAGCCTCGGCAAGCCGGGAAGATCTTTCCAGGATTGTCTCTCCGTCCCTTGCGTCCGCCATCCTCGAGGCTCTTAACCGATAGCGGCAGCTTGCGTCCGCATATTCACAGAACGTTCTTGGCCTGAAAGAGCGCGGATTTCGGCCGCGGATGAGCCGGGTGTTTGGAGGAGAAGTGGTTTTTCGGTATCTTTGAATGATGAATAATAAGACACTGTTTGGATTGCTGTCCGGAATCAGCCATAAATGATGACAGGGCATAATTCCAAACGGATTGTAAGGTTGAAGGATATGAGAATATTATTTGTGTTGGCGGCTTTTCTGGCCGTCTGTTCCGGTGCCTGGGCGCAGGATGACGAGAATTCCGGACTTGAATGTACCAGCATCATGGTCGGCAGACTGGCGAGTGCCGACGGGTCTGTTATGACCTCGCATACTTGCGACGGCACCTCGCACACATGGGTCAACATCGTTCCCGCCAAGGATCACAAGCCGGGTTCGATGACTCCGATCCGCAAGGATTGGCGCAAGACGAAATTCGTGACCGACACGGCGGGAATCAAGGTCGTCGGGGAGATTCCTCAGGTCGCGCACACGTATTCCTACATCAACACCGGCTATCCTTCGCTTAACGAGAAGCAGGTGGGCATCGGCGAGACGACGTTCACCGGGCCGGACACTCTCATCAACCATAATTCGCCGCTGCTCATCGAGGAGCTCTGCCGTCTGGCGTTGGAAAGATGCGCGACCGCCAGGGATGCGGTCAGGCTGATGGGAACGCTGGCTGAGGAATATGGCTACGGAGACGGCGGCGAGTGCCTTACGGTCTCTGACCCTAAGGAGGTCTGGCAGTTTGAGATTGTCGGAGTGGGCAAGCATAAGACCGGAGCGGCCTGGGCTGCCCGGAGGATTCCGGACGGCCACGTAGGGATCTCCGCCAATATTCCAAGGATTGGAAAAATAGACAGGGTTGACACTGAGAACTTTATGGCCTCCGACAACCTTGAGCAGGTGGCCATCGACAACGGACTTTGGGACGGTGAGGGTGATTTTGTCTTCTGGAAGGTCATTGTATGCTCCTACGCCGAGGGCAGGAATTACCGGGAGAGGGAGTTCCGGGTGTTTGACCTGCTGGCCCCTTCGCTTGGACTGAAGTACGGTATGGACGACTTCCCGTTCTCTGTCAAGCCAGACTCGTTGGTCGATGTGAGAAAGGTGATGGCCTTGCTGAGGGACACTTACGAGGACACAGAATGGGATATGTGCAGGAACTGGACAATCGACGTCCCGGAGAAAGACGGAGTGCCGGCCCACAAGGAGATGAGTCCGCTGGCCAATCCGTGGCTGACCACTCCGATGCGTAACACGCTGAACAGCATAGCTCCCGGAGTGATTGACTTCAAAAGGACGCTTGCTGTGGCCTGGTGTTCGTACTCGACGGTCATCCAGAGCCGTGACTGGCTTCCGGACGGAATAGGGGGAGTATGCTGGTACGCCGTGGACAATCCGGCTCAAAGTCCGAGAATTCCGATTTTCTGCGGAAGCACGAAACTGCCGGAGGCCTTTGAGAAGTGCGGACAGAAAGAGTACTACCCTAACAGCGTCCTCTGGGAATTTCGCAGAGCCAACAAACTGGCGACCCTTTCTTGGCAGAAGACCAAGAAGGAGTTCACGGACAATGTGTTGGAGATGGAGTCGGCCGCATTCGATGGATTGCCTGGACTTGAGTCGGGATATTCAAAGGCTCCGGAACGCAAGAAAGCGGCGCTGCTGAACGCCTACACCGCGGAAGTCCACGACAGATGCGCGGCGCGCTGGAAAGAGCTTGAGGCGAAGTATTGGTCTATGTTCGGGCGAGGATTCTAAGTTTTTTGTCGGGTGCCGGTGATTTGTTCGCCTTTTTGATTGAAAAGAGGATTATTTGCCTATATTTGTAGGTATATAAGAACTGTTATAACTTAAAACTCTTAATTACAACCGAAATGATTTTCAAAAGCAAAAAAAGTTTAGGAACAATGGCTGTCTCGCTGTTGGTCTCATTGCTGTGTGTTGTCCCTGCTGACGGCCAGAGTCTCATCAATCAGATTGGCCGCCGCGCGAAGAACGCCGCCAGGACAAGGGTGACGATGGGCGCTGACAGGGCCATCCAGAAAACCCTTGACAAGGCGGAGGACTCCATTGAGAAAGGTGTCAATAACGCCGTCAAAGGACGTAATAAAGGCAGGGGACACGCTCCTGTGGCCAACGGCAACAGCGGAGTCATAGCCGGAAACGACGCCATCTACTATGTCTGCGAATCCACGGGCAGCAACAAGAATGACGGCCTTACCCCTCAGACCCCGTTAAAGAATCTCCAGAAGGCGATGGACATCGCTCCTGCCTGGTCAACCATCTATGTGGCCGAGGGTAATTATTATGGACTGCTTCGCAGCGGCAATGTCTTCGTCAGGAAGCCTTTCTACATCTACGGCGGTTTCAGCACTGATTTCGCCAGCCGCGACATCCTCCGCTACTGCACTATGGTACAGCCTACCACGGCTTCCAACGGGACTGCCAGTGCTCCGACGTTCCAGCTTGAGATCAACGTCGGCAAGTATGACAACAATGCCGAATATTCCGGAGCGGAACTCGTTCTTGACGGAATAATCTTCGACAGGGGCAACTCGATTTCCTACTATTCCGGTAACGACGAGACTCAGAAAGGATGGCCGGAAGGTGTGGAGACTCCTAAGATGAATCCTATCGGCTCAAAAGGAATGGGAGGCCCGGACCTTTCAGACCCCGAGACCTACACCAAGGAGTCGTGCATCCTTTATATGAACAACTCCAATGTGGATCTGACGGTTCAGAACTGCGCCTTCATCAACGCTCCGAACCACGCCATCCTCGGTTTGTTCAGAGGCGATATGCTGATAGACAACTGTATATTCATCAATTGTAGGATGGAGGCGATGGATGTCCGCGGGTCTGACCCTAAGGTCAACTCCAACATCGAGTTCACCAACAACACATTGTTATTCATGTGGTCGTTCAAGCAGAACCTTGAGACGATGGGCTACGGCTTCCGGTTCCAGCCTGGCACGAACTGCTATCTCGCGAACAACATCCTCGGATGTTCCCTCTTCACCGCCCTTGACTACACCCACATTGACAGCGACAAGGCCCGCGAGGCCTCACGCCAGACCAGCGTTGAGAACAATATGTTCTTCCTTAACAGGAACGGAGACCTTTCCATTCCGGGAGGCGGGAACTTCATCAACGTCAGCAGCGCCGACTTTGACGATGTGGAATATTTCGACTCTTGCTCCGGCAACACGACCGTTTCCGACGCTTCCATATTCAAAGGCAAGATTGACGAGGCTTATCTGAGGGGCTTCCTGACAGCGACCTACAGCGCCGAGATGCAGCATAACCCTAATTCCGCCGTCAACACTTTCCGTCAGGCGTTCGGAATGAATCAGGTGGGCACGATGACCTCTTCTGTCACGATGTATGCCAACCGCTACAACTGGAAGAAGGCTCTTATGCTCTTCGGTGCGGTTCCGGGCTACGGAGCGCAGCTGCCTAAGTAAGTGCCTCTTCCCCTCCGGGCTATGGCCAAGTGGCTGAGGGGACGGATAATATACGATAATCTATTCGGTGGTTGAATAATCGTGAAAGGTTGTTCAGCCACCTTTTTCGTAACTTTTCCCTCGGGCTGTCTTTGTAGGGAGAGGCTTTTTCGGTATCTTTGTGTTTCTGAAAAATTGACTTGCAGCTATGGCTTTTGTTCACCTCCACGTCCACACGCAGTACTCGATTCTTGACGGTTTCTCTTCGATTTCGACCTTGTTTGACAGGGCCGAGCAAATGGGAATGCCGGCCCTGGCCATCACGGATCACGGCAATATGTACGGTGTCAAGGAGTTCTTCAAGTTCGCCAACAAGCATGTGGACAAGGAGACGGGACACTTCAAGGTCAAGCCGATCATCGGGTGCGAGGTCTATGTGAGCCGTCACTACGACCATAAGCTGAAAGACAGCGAGCACAGGTCGTACTATCACCTTATTCTTCTCGCGAAGAACTATGACGGCTACAGGAACCTGATGAAGATTGTCTCGCTCGGACATATCGAAGGCCTTTACTACGGAAAGCCGAGGGTCTCGCACGAAATTATTGAGAAATACCACGAGAATCTGATATGCTGCTCAGCCTGCCTCGCCGGAGAGATTCCCAAGAACATTGTGTCGGAAAAGATGGACGAGGCGAGAAAGGCCATCGAATGGCATAGGGGTGTTTTCGGGGACGACTACTATCTGGAGGTGATGCTCCACAAGACGGAAGTCCCAGGACTGTCGCTGGAAGTCTATGAGCAGCAAAAGATCAGCAATGAAGGAATATTCCGTCTTGCCGCCGAGACAGGGGTCAAGGTGGTCGCCACGAACGATGTCCATTTTGTCGACAAGGAGGACGGCCCGGCGCACGACCACCTCATCTGCCTGAACACCGGCAAGAAAATCAACGAGGAACCCCGTCTCCACTACACTCAGCAGGAGTACCTTAAGAGCGAGGAGGAGATGGCGGCCCTGTTCCCGGAGCATCCTGAGGCGCTGGCGAACACCCTTGAGATTGCCTCCAAGGTGGAGGAGTATCAGATTGACCGTGACCACGTGCTTCCTAAGTACCGGATCGACCAGTCTTTCCTTGACGAGCTGGACTCTTATCTGGAACAGTACAAGGATGTCATCGAGGTCGGGAAGTGCGACAAGAAGGGTAATTACAGGGGTGATGAGTTCTGCAAGTCCGTGGCATACCTGTGCTACATAACCTACGAGGGGGCTAAGAGGCGTTACGGAGACACTCTGAGCGACGAGCAGTCCGAAAGAATTGACTTCGAGCTGAAGACGATCTGCAGGATGGGTTTCCCGGACTACTTCCTGATTGTACAGGACTACATCGCGGCTTCAAGGGCCAAGGGCAGTATGGTCGGGCCTGGCCGTGGTTCAGCCGCCGGCTCGGTGGTGGCCTATTGCTTGGGAATCACCAATTTGGATCCTATCAAATACCAGCTTCTGTTCGAGCGTTTTCTGAATCCGGACCGAATCTCGATGCCGGATATCGATGTGGATTTCGAGGATCTTCCGCTTGCCCACAAGTACGTTGAGGACTCCTACGGCAAGGATCATGTCTCGCGCGTGATCACGTTCGGCACAATGCTGGCCAAGGGAGCCATCAAGGATGTGGCCAGAATCCACGACCTTTCGATAGACGAGTCCAACCGTCTTTCCGCCATGGTTCCTGACCGTCTTGGCGAAAAAGTGGAGAAGGAGTATCTTTTCAATCCGAAACTGGACGATCTCAAGCCGGGCTTCAAGGTTGTTGAAAAGCAGGTGGAAGTAGATGATCCGGATAATCCCGGACAGAAGAAGTCTGTGACAAAGACCTACCAGAGAGGTATGGAGGACACGGATGTCAAGATTACTCTGAAAAACTGCTACCGTCTCGTGCCGGAATTCAAAGAGGAGCTGGCTAACGGAACAGAGCAGGTGAAGGAGACTTTGAAATATGCCTTGCAGCTTGAAGGCTGCATACGCCAGGTCGGTATGCATGCCTGCGCCACGATTATCGGACGTGGCAACCTGACCGATTATATTCCTATCTGTCTTTCGATGGACAAGGAGACCGGGCAGTATGTCTGGACATCGCAGTATGATGGCCATTACATCGAGGAAGTCGGTATGCTGAAGATGGACTTCCTTGGGCTGAATACGCTTTCCATCATCCATAAGTGTTTGGATAATGTTAAGTTACGCTTCGGGACGGATATTGACATCGAGGCGATTCCGATAGACGACAAGCCGACCTATGAGCTTTATGGCCGCGGCGACACCGACAGCGTGTTCCAGTTTGAATCCGAAGGGATGAAGACCTGGCTTCAAAGGCTTCATCCGGAGCGATTCGAGGATCTGATTGCGATGAACGCCCTTTACAGGCCGGGCCCGATGGACTACATCCCTGACTTCGTTGACAGAAAACTGGGGCTTAAGCCAATAGAATATGACCTCCCTGAGATGGAGGAATTCCTGAAGGACACCTACGGGGTGACGGTCTATCAGGAGCAGGTGATGCTTCTTTCGCAGAAACTGGCCGGTTTCACCAAGGGTCAGGCGGACAAGCTCCGAAAGGCTATGGGCAAGAAGCAGATCGCTATTCTGAACGAGTTGAAGGACAAGTTTATGGATGGCGGAAAGGCAAAAGGGCATCCGGAAAAGATGCTGGACAAGATCTGGAAAGACTGGGAGAAATTCGCCCAGTACGCCTTCAACAAGTCCCACGCCACCTGTTACGCTTGGGTGTCTTACCAGACCGGCTGGCTGAAATGCCACTATCCGGCGGAGTTCTTCGCCGCCAACCTCTCCTGCAACCTTTCGAATATGCCGGAGATCAAGAAGATTCTCTCGGACTGTAAAGCGCACAAAATAAAGGTGTTGAATCCGGATGTCAATGAGTCTTACTCCCACTTTACGGTCAATAAGGAAGGCAACATCCGTTTCGGATTGAAAGGAATCAAAGGCTTCGGCTCCAATGTGGCCGAGGCGATTATCGCCGACAGAACTTCCGGCGGAACATATCAGGATATATTCGATTTTGTCGAGCGGCTTGGCAATTCATTGGGTCGCAAGGCCATAGAGTGTCTTGTGTGTTCCGGTGGATTTGATTCCTTCGGCATCCGCCGCAAGCAGTTCTTTCTTCCTTGCAAGAGCGGCAACCTCTTCATCGACGAGCTTGCGAGATACGCCACTCTTTACAGTCAGGATGCCGCCAATTCGGCCGCGTCGCTTTTCGGTGAGGTTGAGGAAATGAAGCCGGTGCGTCCGGAGATCCCGGAAATGTCCGGAACAGACGATGATTTTGAATGGCTTCAGAAGGAAAAGGAATATGTCGGAATGTACATATCCTCCCATCCTCTGGATAAATATGCCTTTGAGATAGAGAGTTTCACCAACTGTGAGCTTGCCGGTCTCAACAAACAGGTGGCGGAATGCGAGGCTTCCAGGAAGAAGATGAAAGTCGCTGTCGCCGGACTTGTGACAGAGTGCAGCACGCTGACCACCAAGACCGGGAAGCCGTACTCTAAGACGAGGCTCGAGGACTACAGCGGTTCATACGAGCTTGCCCTTTTCGGCCGCGACCACGAGGCTTTTCTGAATTATATGAAGGTTCACGAGAACCTTTACATCGAAGGAGACATCGAGGAGAAATATTTCATCAAGCCGGAGGAGAGAGCGCAGGGGAAGACTTCTCCTTATGCGTTCAGAGTAAAGAAGATAATGTTGCTTGGCAACGTCAACGAAACGATGCTGAGCGCTTTTTCCATCAGCTTCACAACTCCGATGCTGAACGAAGAGTTCCGCAAGGGTCTGGTCTCGCTGATTCAGGCCAACAGAGGCACTGTCCCATTGAAGATGTTCCTTTATGACCCTCAGACAAAGTACAACATAGAGTTCCACTCCACCAAGTACAAGGTCGCGGTCACTACCGAGCTCGTCTCGTCCCTCAAACTCCTCGGAATCCAGTGCGCACCTGTCAGGAAGCAGCCATAACACCGTCAAATCCCTTGGTTTTTCGCCGGTTTGGCAAAGGGGCGGCGGTCATATTCATTGATGAGCCTCCTTGTCCTGACACAGCGGGTCCGGGGGGGCGGAATCTTTTATCAGAGTCCTCAAACATAGGTTTTTCAAGTGATGGTGAGCGGACATATTGGTTTATAGGATAATTGGTTAGAATAATGAATACATTCAGAGAAAGAATCGAGTTCGTCCGTGAGATGATGCGGTCGAAGGGTTGGGACACCGTGGTGGTGACGGGAACCGATCCGCACAGCAGTGAGTATTCGGCGCCGAGGTGGCATCAGGTTGCGTGGCTTTCAGGGTACACCGGGGAGGGGGACCTTGTCATCACGCAGGATCATGCCGGGCTTTGGACTGACCCCCGCTATTTCATCCAGGCCTCCCGCCAGTTGCCGGGTTCCGGCGTGGATCTGCACAAGACCCGTGTGCCGGAACAAGTTCTCATACCTGAGTGGCTGACTGCGTATTTTGTTGATTATGATAAATTTACAGTAGCTGTTGACGGCTTGTGCGTGACCGTTTCCTTTGTGGACGCAGTCAAGACCGCGGTCGGGGACAAGGCTTCTTTTGTGGACGTTCCGGATTTGCTGGACGGAATCTGGACAGACAGACCTGAGATTCCGCAGACCCCTGTCATCACCCTTGGCCCGGAATTGGTCGGTGTCTCAAGAGTGGAGAAGGCCGCATGGCTGCGAGGCTGGATGTCTGAGAATGGCTACGATGCTGTTCTCTTGACGGCTCTGGACGAGATAGCCTGGATGCTTGACATCAGGGGACAGGATGTGGCGTACAATCCCGTGGTGATGTCATACCTGCTTGTAACTCAGGATAATGAGCTATGGTTTGTCCGCAAGGGGCCGACTCCCGACGATGACTCTGAGACGGACGACAGCTTCCGAGAACTTACTTCGGATGGAGTCGGCATCCAGGATTATTCCGACATCGGGGAGACACTCTCGAACCTTGTGGACGGCAACTACATCAAGACTATCTTCGCCGATCCGGCGACGCTGAGCTACTATCTGTACAGTGTCCTGAACGAATGTACGTCCGGCTCTTTGACCAGTGGCGCGTCACCGGTGATCCTGCGTAAATCCGTCAAGAACGAGGTAGAGATTGCCGGGATGCGCGATGCGCATTTGGAGGACGGAGCCGCTGTGGAACGTTTCCTCCATTGGTTGCAGACCTCAATCGAGGCAGGCGAGGCCATCAATGAATACGATGCCTCTCTCAAGCTTCACGAGTTCCGTCAAGGAATCGAGGGCTTCCGGGGCGAGAGTTTCGAGACAATCTCGGCCTACGGCAAGAACGCCGCCCTTCCGCATTACGTCACACCTGAGAAAGATTCGGCGAGGCTTTACGCCCATGGACTTTATCTTTGCGATTCCGGAGGACAGTATTTGTTCGGCACCACGGACATCACCAGAACCGTTCCTCTCGGCCCTTGCTCGCAGTTAGAAAAAGAGGACTACACTCTTGCCCTTAAAGGCCACATAGCCTTGTCCAAAGCCGTTTTTCCGAGAGGGACGGCCGGATGTCATCTGGATGTTCTTGCCAGAGAACCGCTTTGGAGCCTATGCCGCAACTTCGGCCACGGGACCGGTCACGGCGTAGGATTCTATCTGAATGTACACGAGGGGCCGCATTCCATACGTCAGGACTTCAATGCCCAGCCCATCCTGCCGGGAATGATTATGAGCGACGAGCCTGGAATATACCGTGAGGGACAGTTCGGAATCAGGCACGAGAATCTTCTGCTGTGTGTTGAGGCCGGTGAGAATGATTTCGGTCGTTGGCTGAGGTTCGAGCCGCTGACCCTCTGCCATTTCGACACCTCGATTCTCGTCAGGGACCTTCTTGACAAGTCCGAGATTGACTGGCTGAACTCATACAACGAGACCGTCTTCCGCACACTCTCCCCGCATCTTTCCCCTGAAGTGTCGTCGTGGCTTCGCCTCAAGACCTTGCCGATATAACAGGCGTATCTTCTCCCGGCTGTGTCGCGGTGACAGTGGGAGTGATATGGAAAAACGGGACTGACTATATATTAGCCAAGCCCCGTTTCTCTGTTCAGGAGAGGTCTATCCGACCTGCTCCCCAATATTCATAAACGGCTTCCCGAAATATTACAGTGTCTTCTTGATTTTGTAGTCAAGTGTGAAGACGCCCAGCTGACCTTGGAGAAGGTAGTGGTTGCCCTTGACTCTCATCAAGTCCTCCGGCTCGCCTTTGGTCTTTGCGCCGAGGTCGAGGACGGAGTCCATACGGCGTGTCTTGAGATTCCACACCCAGAGATAGCTCGGATAGTTGGCGTCGCCAAGCCCGGAAGGCATCAGGAGATGTCCCTTGTGGATGCACAGGCCCTGGCCGATTGTGCCATAGGTGAATCCGCTGTCTTCGATGCAGTAGTTCTCAAGAGCGTCCTCCGGCCTGAGGGTCACGAACTCCTGGTCAAGCTTTGGAAGCAGGAACTTGATGACTCTGTGGCGGTTGCCCTGAAGGTCACGGTCTTTGGTGGTGTTGCCGAAGCCATAGAGATACTTTCCGTCCACAACCCACTGAAGAGCATAATCAAAATCCTTGTTGACATCATCGTAGAAGATTGTCTGGACGAGCGTCGAACTCTTCATGTCCTCCGAGATTCTCTCGACGAAAAGGAGATCCTTCTTGCCGTCGATGAGAGCTTTCTGGCAATGGCTGACATATGCGAGAGGAAGAGGATCCTTCCTGTCATATTTCTTGCCGAAGGAAGCTACGTTGGCGTGGTTGTTCTTGTGGTATGACGCAAGTTTGAAATTGCTGACAGGAGCAAGCTTTCCATCCTCGTACCTGAGTATGGTGGCCACTCCGGTATTTCTCAGGCTGAGAACATAACCTTTATAGTAGTCAGCGCCTTGAATCGCCTGTCCTTTGATCTTTTCGTAAGGATAGATAAACGAGGCCTCGTACTCGGTGCTGAGGGTTATTCTCTTGCCATCCTGGGCCGGATAGGCCGTGCCCTGCTGGGCGAAAACCGCAGGAACGCCGAGGAGCAGCGCGGAAGCGGTTGTAACGATACTGTTCAATTTCATAATAATACAAGTATTGCGATTAAATCTTATTTTCCTTCAGGCCTGTCGAAGCTGACGGTAAAGACAGGGTGAACATCGATGTCGGTATGGAAATTCATTACGTGGAATCCGATCTCGAAAGACTTGACATCGAACACGTCTCCCCATTTGGCCATGGAGACGTTCTGGGTGTAGTCCGCTCCGGGGCCGATGACAATGTCTCTTGTGTAGCCGAATTTCTCATATCCGGGAGCTTTCCTGAGAACGACAGGGATGTCGCTGCAGTTGTGAAGGGTGAGGACAATCTTCTTGTTGCTTGAATATGTCACCTTCTTTACTTCGATGATCTTGTCGGCAAGCGGGGAAATGAACTCTTCCGCTCCATAGACATTGTCTCTCGCCACAACGGCTGTCCTGCGGGCAGCCAGGGCTTCCTTTATGCCTTCTATTGACTTTTCCTTTGCGAAAACCAGTGTCAAAGGCCTTTTCTCACCGTTGGTGTAGTCAATCCAGTTCGCCATAGGGCAATGTACGTCCGTTCCGGCGACGATTGTAAGATTCTTCTCGACAGCCCAGTGGAAGGCCTCAGGGCAGAATCCGTCCCATTGGTTGAATATTTCGATGCCGTTCATCATGCCACCGTCATAGATGGTCGTGTGAATAGGATGCCAAATCGTCTCATTAGGAGCCTGACGCGACCAGTTCGGATGATTCCACACAATGAAAGCCCCCTGGCTCTTGGCTTCCTTGAGACCGACAAGGCAGGACTCTGTCGAATTCTTCGGCTTCGAGTCAATGGCCTGTCCGAATTTCTCGGCGCTTGAAAGGAATGTGGCGTTGAAGTGTCCCGGAGGCATAAGCTGGTTGGTAAGCTCGCCACCGTGAAGAACCATTATCCCCATGCTTTTCCCTTGCTTGGCGGCGATTCTGTAGGACTCGTCCCTGTCGGCGTTGAAAAGCCCGCTGTTGACCATCTTCATATGTCTTCCCTCGACGTGGTCGGTGATGGCGATGAAGTCGAGTCCGTCCAGAACGGCCTCGTCAACTCTGGTTGTCGGCCATACCGTAGCGTCTGAGAAGATCGTGTGTACGTGCATGTCACCCTTGAGAGTGACATATCCGTCGATTGACGGGATTTTTACCTCGTGGCAGCCGGGGGTGGATTGCCCCGCGGCCGGCATAGCGGCAAAGGCCGCAAGTGTCAAAAATAAAGCAATTCTCTTCATAAAAATATGATTACTGGTTATTATGCAAACATTGCCTGAACATCACCACGTAGCGGCTGACTTTGTTCCTGCACATTAGCGTAATGTGTCACGGACAAAACCGCCCGGCAATATTCTGCCAAAGTTAAGCATTTTTCGCAAAGATAATAATTATTGTTACCCACTTAAACGAAGAATCTGTCCTCTCTAAAACACCAGTCTTAATCCCGACCGGACTATAGGGGGCGGTGAGGAGGCTCTTATGGCAGGGAGGGACGCAGGATTTCCGCGATGGCGTCGGTCTCGATTAGGAAGCCGTCGTGGCCGTACGGGGTCTCGATCCGGTGGTATCCGGAGCCGGGAATCAGGGTCGACAGAGGCTCCATATCTTCCGGAGGGAAAAGCTCGTCGGAGGACATGCAGATGAACGAGCAGTCAGCCTTGATGCCGGAAAGGGCAGTGGCGACACCACCCCGGCCGCGGCCGACATTGTTGCTGTCAACCTCGTCACAGACATAGAGATAGGAATATGCGTCCCAGTCTTTCACGAACTTGGAGACCTGATGCCGGCAGTAGGAGCCGACCTTGCCGGCGAACACGGTGTCATCGCTGTCCTCGTTCTGTTTGAAAAGACCTTCCTCGCAGCGATATGTCAGAAGGGCGATCGCCCGGGCGGCCTTCAAACCCTCTATTCCTCCTTTCAGGTCACGGTGTTCCTTGAAGGTGGGGTCGGCGAGAAGGGCGAGACGGCTGGCCGCGTTGAATCCGGCGAGCCAGGGTGTCACGCGCGCTCCTGTGGCGATAAAGAATATCTTCCCGAACAAGTCCGGACGCATCACAGCCCACTCAAAGGACATGAATCCGCCCATCGAAGTGCCGATAAGCAGATCGATATGCCCTATTCCAAGATGTCGCCTCAATAATTCAAAGGCTCTTACAGTGTCTCTGACCGTAACCTTTGGGAAATCGAAATAGTACGGCTTTCCGGTTTTCGGGTTTGTCGAGGCGGGTCCGGACGAACCGCAGGCCGAGCCAAGAACGTTGGCGCAGATAACGAAATACTTCTCCGTGTCGATCAGTCTGCCGGGGCCGACCAGCGCGGGCCACCACTGTCCCTCCGGATCAGAGTCGGCGGTCAGGGCGTGACAAAGCCAGACCACTTTTCTGCCGGGGGTATATTCAAAAGGCGAGGTGTGGTATACAACCTCCAGATTGTCGATACTCCCGCCGGACTCGAAATCGAAAGCGCCGTTATGCTTATAGGCGTGTCGAATCATCGTTTAAAGGTGTGAATGTGTATCCTTTGCGGCGAAGCTCCCTGATGAGTCCCGGGAGCTTGTCGTAGAATTTGTCCGTCCTGGCCGCATCGGTGCCGAAATGAATCAGCATAATGTGGCCGTTCAGCCCGTTGGGATCCGTGCGTTCGCATTCGCGGATCTTGTCAAGGATTTCCTTGCTGCTGAAGTAACGTTTCATTTCAGGAGTGGTGTAATCGCCATTCGTCAGCGTTCCGGGAGTGTAATTGACCAGATGAAGTCCAAGCTGGCGCGCCCAGGAGGATATGGTGGAATTATAATGCTCGTAAGGCGGGATGAAATATGGTGCGTCGGTGATTCCGAACTCCCGCAACTTACTGTAACTCTTGAATATGTCTTCGTTGAACTCCCGGCGTGTCACCAGCAGGGAGTCCCGCTTGCCGCCCCACGGAGCATAGAGCAGATGGCCATGGGAGTGGCTCCCGACGTAGTGTCCTTCGGACACCAGCCTGCGCACCACGTCCGGGAACATATCGAAGAATTCTCCCGTGAAGAAAAAACCGCCCTTGATGTTGTTCTTTCGCAAAGTCGAGATGATTCTCTCGGCTCCGTCGGCTTTGTCCGCGGCTGTGAACACGAAATCTATGTGCTTGACAGAAGGATCGCCACGGATTATACCTCCGTCCCTATAGATGTTGTTGTCAGCAGTCCCTGCCTCTTTGGAGTCCCGGCGCCCCTCTTCCTGATAGTACGAGAACGGGAATGTCAGCGAAGCCGTTCCGTCCATCGTGGGCTCATTCGTGGAGTAATCGTGGGAGCTGTCGTGATAGACAAGGTCTCCCGGCTGGAACTCTTCATAGTTGATTCCTCCCTCGGTGCTTATTCCAAGGAGGTTCCCGAATATGGTCGAGTACACCGGGCCGTCAACCAATCCGCCCGTCGTGTTGCCCATCTTGAACCTGATGATGAAAGAATGAGGCTGGGTAGGGAATATTCCGCCTTTCGGCAGCTCAACCACCATACTCACTCCCCAAGGATTGCATCCCAGAAGCCAGTCCCGCAGGGAGCCTTCCATCTCCTGATAGGCAGTGTCGCCGGTCAGCTCCCGGTAAAGGATGCACTGGGTCAGCATTGCGGTGGTCAGATTGTTCGAGCACCATATTCCCGGAATGCCGTACAGGAACGGATGATTCTTGCCGCGCTCGTAAACTCGCTGGATTCCGGAGCGGATGTTCCTGATGAACTCCTCGGACACCTTGCCGCCGAAATTCTTGGCGATGCGGTAATGCCCCATATTCATAAAAGGATACCATTGATAGTGGCGCGCGCTGTCGGCTCCCATCCAAGGGGTGACTGGCTCGCGGCGGGCATATTCGATAGCCTCGGCCCTGTACTTCCTGTCGCCTGTGCTACGGAACATCTCATAGGCGGCCAACTCCATATCATCCACCCAGTTGTCCTCCTCGTAGATGTAAGGGGAGACTACCGATGCGGTCTGGCAGACTCCCGGTTTCGCAACTCCGGCGTCATAGGCCGCCTGCGCCTTGGCACCGATTTTCGCCGCGAATTCCGGGTAGAACGGCTTCAGCACCTCCGCTCCGAGAGCGAAATCGGACGCGAACTTTCCGGCGGTGCTGGCGATGCCGGTGGTCTTGTTCCTGTCCCCCCGGCGACCTCTCTGCTGAGGCTCTCCGGAGCAGTACCATACCGGCCTGAATCCGCCTTTGCCCCATCCATAGTCGGCTCTTTCCTGACTTGGGACGCGCATCCCGACGTGGTCCCGGTCATCGGCTATCTGGTTGTACATCTCACCGGGAGCCGGGTTCATCTTGTCAAGCCAGACAAGCCCCCAATAGATTTCGTCCACTATGTCCGGAATCCCGTTCCGTCCCGGTGTCCCGTCCGCCAGATGGTTGTCCGAGAACGCCCCTGGGTTGCTCTGGTAAGCGAACATCATCTGGTAAATGGCGTTCGCCGAGGTGGTTGTGTATTGCAGGCAGTCGGAGGCGTCGTGCCAGCCTCCGGTGACATCAAGGAATGTGCTGTCCTTCTTGGGGTCGGGATGCCCCACGATGATTCCGTCCTTCCTGTGGCAGGTGTCCTTGAAGAAAGGATTGGCCCCGCATCTCTGCTGGCGCATATAATTCAGCACGTGGTCGGCTGTCCCGTCATAGACGCGCGCGTTGACCGGGAATATCTCCGAGCGGGTCTCTCCGGCAGACGAGAGAGCCTTTATATAATAAGCCCCCTCTTTCTTAAGGGCGCTGAAGTCCAGCCTGCAGGTTGTCTCCATACGTCCGAGCGGGCCGGTCGGCCTGACGGTTCCGGAGCGCCATACGGTCTCGTCCGTGAAGGCGTTGACAAGCTCGAAGCCTGTGACCGTGACGGACTCGTCACTCAAATAGACCGCCACCTTGGTGGCCTCCGGAAGATAGCCTATCTGGTTGGTGCGGATCCAGGAGCCGGCGAACGACTGGACGGCGGCTAACGCGGATGCTGTGATGCAGACAAATCTTTTCATAACCAAATTGTCGCAAGTGGGCAATCACCTGCTTGTGAATATGTCATCTTGCATTCCGGGGGTGATTGCCCACCCTCGTCAACCTGTGTTGTCTCCGCACTTCCACCGACAGGCGGTGAAGAAAAAATAAGGCCTTTCGCCAATGCGGAGCCGGGGGTCATAATGTTCAAGAAACGGATTCCGATTCGGAAGCTATTAGTTTCAATCCCGCGAAAATAAGAAAATAACGGTTAAGTAATGCGGAAAATTGTTATTTTTGCCCAAAGGTCTGAAAATGGAGGATTACAGAATAGGGAACGGTTACGACGCGCACGCCTTGAAGGATGGCCTTCCGATGTGGCTGTGCGGAGTCCGGATAGAAAGCGAATCGGGTTTCGTGGCGCACTCAGACGGTGATGTGGCCATTCACGCCCTTTGTGACGCACTTCTTGGCGCCGCGGCTCTCGGCGACATCGGACAGCATTTCCCAGACAATGACGACAGGTGGAAAGGCGTCGACAGCAAGGAACTCCTTAAGGAGGTGATGAGGATGGTCAGAGCCGTGGGGTATGAGCTTGGCAACGCCGACATCACCATAGCCCTTCAGGCTCCCAAGCTCCGCCCTCACATCGACACGATGCGCTCGGCACTCTCGCAAGTGACCGGTGTCGGGATAGAACGCATCTCCATCAAGGCCACCACCACCGAGCGCCTCGGATTCGTAGGCCGGAAAGAAGGCTGCGAGGTCTGGGCGACCGTCATAATCAAGAATCAGAAAACAGTATAGAAATTTCCGAATATGAGTCCATTATCCGTAGCTCTTACCGTTCTGGCGTACTTCGCCGCCATGTTCGCCGTGTCCTGGATCTCCTCTCGTGGAGCTGACAATGCGGGATTCTTCAACGGAGGGCGGAAAGCTCCGTGGTGGATTGTCGCCATCGCCATGCTCGGCGCTCCGATGTCCGGGGTGACCTATGTCTCTGTGCCAGGAATGGTCGGCGTGGGCGGCACGGCTATGGGATATATGCAGATGGTGCTGGGTTTCTTCGTCGGGTACGTCATCATAGCATTCGTCCTCACCCCCATATTCTTCAAGATGAATATGGTTTCCATCTACCAGTATCTTGACGAGCGGTTCGGAGTGTCCTCGCACAAGACCGGAGCCTGGTTCTTCTTCATCTCCAAGATCCTCGGAGCCGCCGTCAGGCTTTTCCTTGTCTGTGTCACGCTCCAGCTGATGATTTTCGAGCCGCTTGGGCTTCCGTTCATCCTTAACGTGGTGATTTCTATGGCGATTGTGCTTCTCTACACTTTCCGGGGCGGTGTGAAGTCCGTGATCTGGACCGACACGCTGAAGACAGTGTGTATGATAGTGTCCATCGTTCTGGCCATTGTCTTCATCGCCAAGGATCTTGGCCTGGACTTCTCCGGAGTGGTGGACACTGTGCGCGGCAGTGAATATTCACAAGTCTTCTTCTTCGACGATGTCAATCATCCGGAATATTTCTGGAAACAGTTCCTCGCCGGTGTCTTCACCGTGATAGCGATGACCGGTCTGGATCAGGACATGATGCAGCGCACATTGAGCAGCCGTAACGCTAAGGATTCGCAGAAAAATTTGATAACCAGTGGTTTGCTTCAGATACCCGTGATATTTCTGTTCCTTTGCCTGGGTGTGCTTATGTACATTTTCGCCGGACAGAAAGGTATCACCGAGGTAGGGGACACCCTGTTCCCGGCAGTGGCTACCGGAGGCCACCTTCCGGCCATCGTCGGTGTCCTGTTCGTGATCGGGCTTGTGTCCTGCGCTTTCGCCGCCGGAGGCTCCGCCCTTACGGCGCTGACCACATCCTTCACTGTTGACATCATCGGCACTGAGGGGAAGGACGAGAAACAGGTGACCTCCATAAGAAAGAAGGTGCATCTTCTGATGGCTGTCCTTATGGGACTGGCGATCCTTGTCTTTCATCTGCTGAACACAAAGTCGGCCATCGACGCGGTCTACAAGCTCGCAAGCTACACCTACGGGCCGATTTTAGGAATGTTCGCTTTCGGAATATTCACGAAAAAGAAGGTAAATGACAAGTGGGTCCCGCTGGTGGCGGTGGTGGCTCCGGTGCTTTGCCTGATTCTTCAAAGTAACTCGGAACGGTGGTTCGGAGGCTACAAGTTCAGCTATGAACTGTTGTTGTTCAACGCTTTGTTCACGGTTATCGGGCTTTGCCTGCTGATCAGGAAAGACGGGCGGAAACAAGTGAATGGTTAATTTTTCACATTATCGGGAGAAAAAAGTCGAATTAATTTTGTCAATTCAGGATTAATCTCTATTTTTGCATTCCAGTTGCGAGACTTCGCAACGAATCATTGAGATATGGTGTAATGGTAGCACTACAGATTCTGGCTCTGTCAGTGAGGGTTCGAGTCCTTCTATCTCAACCAAAAAATCCGGCTTAGGCCGGTTTTTTATGGCTCTTGCCGGGAAATGGCGGGGTAGCTCAGCTGGTTAGAGCGTCGGATTCATAATCCGGAGGTCGTGGGATCATGCCCCACTCCCGCTACAAACAAAGAAACTAATTAGGACGATAATGGCGAACGCATTTCACTATTCCATCGGAAAGAAGTTCATTCAGGCTATCAGCGGAGCATTTCTCATAATCTTCCTGCTGGTTCACGTGACAATCAATCTGTTTTCCGTCATTGACTCTTTCACCGGCAGCTACAACGGACTTGACGGCCTTTTCCAGAAAGGTTGCGACTTCATGGCACTTCCTATCGTGAGTCTCATGGTCCCGGTTCTCGCCCTTGGTTTCATTGTCCACATTCTCTATGGATGCTGGCTTACCTGGAATAACATCAAGGCCCGTGGCGGTTACAAGCGCTACGAGTCCAAGAGCGTAGCCGCGGCAGACTCCTGGTCGGCGAAGAATATGTGCGTGCTCGGAATCATCATCCTCGGTTTCCTTCTCTTCCATCTTACCCATTTCTGGGCCAAGATGCAGCTTGCGATGTTTGTCGGTGCTGAGGAAGGCAACCCTTACGAGCTTCTCAACCTTACTTTCGGACGATGGTGGGTACTTGTTCTGTACCTCGCCTGGTTTGTGGCTGTATGGTATCACCTCTGCCACGGTTTCTGGAGCATGTTCCAGACAGTGGGCTGGAACAACCAGACTTGGTTCAAGAGACTGAAAGTGATCGGTGTCGTGGTCGCCACGCTGATCTTCCTTGGCTTTGCGGCTGTCGGTGTAAACTCATTCCTTCAGGCAAATGCTTTGATATAGCAGTCAAGGTTATTATAGAAATTTCAAAGGCGACCCCAAAACGGTCGCCTTTTTTTGTGTATGTCAACTTAAGGTCAACATTTAAATAAACGAACTGAAAATGAAACAGAAAAAGTATTTGCTCCCAGAGAGCGAGATTCCTACGGCTTGGTTCAATATGATGGCCGTGATGCCTGACAAGCCTATGCCGATCCTTAACCCGGCCACCCGCGAGATTCTGAAATCCGAAGACCTTTATCCGATTTTTTGCAAGGCCTGTGCGGATCAGGAACTCAACACAACGGATGAATGGATTCCTATTCCCGAGCCCGTCCGCGAACAGTACGCCGCCTACAGATGTACTCCTTTAGTGAGAGCCTACGACCTTGAGGCCGCGCTTGGAACTCCGGCACACATCTATTTCAAAAACGAGAGTGTTTCCCCGGCCGGATCCCATAAGCTGAACTCAGCCTTGGCTCAAGTCTTTTACGCCAAAGAGCAAGGTATTTCCAACATCACCACAGAGACCGGCGCGGGTCAGTGGGGCGGAGCGCTTTCCTATGCCGCGAAGAAGTTCGGAATCGAATGTGCCGTCTATATGGTCAAGGCCAGCTATCGTCAGAAACCTTACCGCCGATCCATCATGCAGGCTTTCGGAGCGACCATCACCCCGTCTCCGTCTATGTCAACAAGAGCCGGCAAGGACATCATCACGGCGAATCCCAACGACCAGGGTTCTCTTGGATGCGCCATCTCCGAGGCAATCGAGCTTGCGCTCAGCACTCCAAACTGCAAGTACACTCTCGGCTCCGTACTCAACCACGTCTGCCTGCATCAGACTGTCATCGGCCTGGAAGCGGAGAAGCAGATGGCTCTGGCCGGAGAATATCCCGACATTGTGGTTGCCTGCTTCGGAGGCGGGTCCAACTTCAGCGGTATTGCCTATCCGTTTATGCGTCACAACATTCGGGATGGCAAGAAGACACGCTTCATCGCCGCCGAGCCATATTCCTGTCCTAAACTGACCCGCGGGAAGTTTGAGTATGACTTCGGAGATGAAGCCGGAATGACTCCGCTGCTTCCGATGTTCACTCTCGGTCACAGTTTCAAGCCGGCTACTATCCACGCCGGAGGCCTTCGTTACCACGGAGCCGGTGTGATTATGTCAGAACTGATGAAGGATGGGTATATGGAAGCAGTTGACATCGAGCAGCTTGACGCTTTCAAGGCCGGTGTTCTTTTCGCCCGTACGGAAGGAATCATCCCTGCTCCTGAGTCCTGTCACGCCATCGCCGCCACGATTGACGAGGCTGTCAAGTGCAAGAAGACAGGTGAGGAGAAGACCATATTGTTCAATCTGTCCGGCCACGGTTTTGTGGATATGGGGGCTTACGACCAGTACTTCTCCGGCGAGATGCAGAACTTCCATGTGTCCGATGCGGAACTCGCAAAGTCTATTATTTCGGCTGACGAGCTTAACAGATAGCTTGCTAAGATTCCTGTAGGGGGGGGGAGTCCGATAGTAGATGAAGCCGCGGAGCCACCCTTATGCCGCATTTTTTCACGTAACAAATAACGCGGCATAGGGGTGGATCCGCGGCTTAAGGCGAATCCTTGATTTGACTGTCATTTTTACAAGGCGATATACTTACGGTAATTGAGCCTGCCGAAGTGGCAGAGAGTCAGATGCATGTACCATAGCCAACGGCTATTCACTCTATGGTACGTTCCAGGCGAACTTCCGCAAGTACTTTACTTTATAAGCAACCGTATTTATTTTAACGGTCTTGCCGGTCTGTTGTCGGGCTGGCGGCACAGTTACCTGACCAAATAATCACATTCGATCTCTAATAGCTTTACAATTGTCGGGAACAGTGATGTGGCCTGTAGTGCGTTCCGTGGCAGTTCGGCGTGGCCGATTCGGGCCAGCCAATGGGAATCGGCGACGGTGATGTGGCCTCGGCGGGCCTCTGGCGGGGGTCGGCGTTCCCGCTAATTCTAAGGATGTCATCGACCGAGGGCTACTGTGCGGGCATTGAATCTCTCACGAGAAACGTCATGCTGGATTGACTATCCGGATTGTTACGTATCCATGCCCTCCTTCCACCACGAATAACTCTCGCAAGTAATTTGTTTGCAGTTGCTTGTGCATTTCGGCCTCTATTTGGCCAGAGCAGATGCCAGCATCCTACATCCTATCTTACATGTTATGATTATCATTACTTTACATGCAGCCGGAGCCATCCCGGCCCCAACACCCAGGTCCATCAGCCCGGCCAGTGTCAGAACTGCTGTCCAGAAGCTGATCTGGAACGTAGCCTGAAGTATTCAGTCTTTCGTGAACGCCAGCTCTAACCCTTGAAGTACCAGCACAGAGAACAACAGGCCGAGCATTCCTGCCGAGGGCTGTCCGTAGCTTTTCTTCGAACGACTCGTTTTCTTCCTCTGTGTCAAGGCCGTGGAATGAGAAAAAAACTCATCGGTGTCCTGCCCCCTCTGGTAGATTGTCCTAAGGGTGGAAATCGGAGAGTAGAACTGGGCGTTACCCTGCTCGTTGGCTCGCGTCACACCTATCTCCTGATACATTGACGTTCCTATCTTTACATACCGGCCGATTATCGCCTTTGCCTTTTAAGCTTTTCCCTTGGCTGTCGATCCACTTTCCGCATCTTCTGTAACGCCCAGAAGTTCTCTTGTGTCGTTGCTGTCCATTACGAGCACCTTCCTTCGCGTTTGGCTGCTTGGCGCTCTTTTGAGCCTATCTGGTCGATTTTTTGATGATGTCGAGGATCTCCTCACCGTATTTGTCGCATTTGGATTTGCCGAAGCCTTTGATTGTAAGAAGCTCTTCCCTGCTTGTCGGAGCCAGATCCGCTATCTCCAGAAGGGTTTTCTGCTGGAGGATTATGTAGGCGGGAACGTTGTCCTTTGTGTATTTTTCCCGTCGCCATTCCACGAGAGCCTGTACAAGCTCGGGATGGGCGTTGTCAGCATAGGTGGCTTCGCCGCCCGGTTCCTCCCGCGCAGAGACGGAAGTGATGCTGTCCTTCGCGCCTGCATCCTGACCGCCCCGTCCCTTTTCATGAGTTTGCCGGCGTGAATCTTCTGTGGACGCTTTCCGGGAAAACGACCTGGCCAAGGCCTTAAGCGACTTTGTTTCGGACAGCTCATTGTCCGTCTTCAGCCTGTGAAAGGATTTGGTGCTGAATCCATCAGACTGGACTGCCTCGAAAAGATCCAGCCTGAATCTCATTTCGGAAAGGAACTCGGCGGATGCGGATCTGAAGGACTTCCGGATTTCAGAGTCATCTATCTCTATGAGAGTCAGCGGTGCGGCGAACGATGCCAAAGGGCGGAACTGGGAAATGAAATACTCACAGGCCTTGGAGGTACGCTCCCTCAGGAGGGGAAAGTCTTCCGGTGTGCCGGAGTGTATCCTCGAGGCAATGTAGCGCAGTTGTCTCTGGAATTTCTGGGCCGTGTCGCTGAGGGAACGTATTCCTGCGAACGTCTCAGACTCTTTCTCGCCGATCAGACCGTTCTTCCCGGCTCCGACCGTGTTGAATCGTTCCGCCTGATCCGGATACAGGTTCGACAGACTGACTTGATAGATTCGGTTGACTCTGTTATAAAGATAACGAAGACGTTGAAGGTCAAAGACATCGCAGAGGGTTGAAGTGTAATATTCATTGGCCATGGCGGGCAGTTTGAGCCGCGCTTCCTCCGCCGGTTCCTGATTTCTCTCGAATGCCGAGACCTCTTCGCTCGTGAATGTGCACCTATGAGTGATCGGAGTTGTCAGGACTATTCCTTCGAGCGTGCGGCAGCGGGAGAGGGCGACATAGACCTGACCGAAGGAGAATGCCGCTCCGGCGTCGATGATGACTCGGTCGAATGTCAAGCCTTGGCTCTTGTGGATTGTGACCGCCCATGCTGGTCTCAGAGGAATCTGCTCGAAAGTCCCCTCCACGATTCCTTCGATTTCGTTTGTCTCTTCATTCAGGCCGTAGCGGATGTTTTCCCACTTTTCTGTCCCCACATCGATTTCATCTCCGCTCTCGTCCTTGACAATGAGTTGAGGCTTGACCTTTTTCACCGTGGCTATCTTGCCGTTGTAGTACCTTGATTCGCCGGATGTGTCGTTACGGACGAACATTACCTGCGAGCCGACCCTCAGCCGCAGACGGGTTTCGGCAGGGTAGGCGTTTTCGGGGAATGTCCCGTCAATCTCAGCCTCAAGGATGACTTCTTCCCCGTCCAATGCGTTCATCTTGGCTTCGTTGACCGAATCGGCCTGGGCGTTGTGTGTCGTCAGGCGGATCCAACGCTCTTTGTCCGGCGGCACAAAACCGGGATCCAACCTCTTGTTCAGCTCTTTCAGAGCCCTGTCGCCCGGCGCTCCGGACCTCACCTCATTAAGGATATCCAGAAACATCCGGTCGCTCTGCCTGTGGACCTTCTCAAGTTGGATGGTGACATAGTGAAGCCGCTGCAACACCTTGGAGTTGAAAAAGAAAGGTGATGGATATACCTGTTCCATAAACGGCCTTTCCGACTCTCTTACAACCGGAGGAAGCTGCTGGATGTCTCCTATCATCAGAAGCTGAACGCCACCAAACGGCCTGTCGTTGTGCCGGCAGCGCTTCAGAATGTCATCGATGGCGTCAAGGATGTCCGCTCTCACCATCGAGATCTCATCAATGATCAGCAAGTCCAGAGTCCGTAGAATCTTCACCTTTTCCTTACGTAGCGAACGCATCCGCTCAGGCATCTGGTATTCTGTGACAAGTTCTTTTACATCAGGAAGATACGGACATAGAGGCAGCTGAAAGAACGAGTGGATGGTCACTCCTCCGGCATTGATGGCCGCGACTCCGGTCGGAGCCACCACGGCGTAACGTTTCGAGGTTTGTCTGACTGTCTCCTTAAGGAATGTCGTTTTTCCCGTCCCGGCTTTCCCGGTCAGGAACACGGAGACTCCCGTCTCTTCCACATATCTCTCCGCCAATGTGAATCTCTCGTCTTTCTCGATCATCGGCCTATGGTTTTATGACCTGTTTTTCCCCGATGCGCCTGGCCTCTTCCGTGACCTTGGCCGCGGAGCAAAGGTTTTGCTTTCGCTAAATTAGCATTAAAAGTGCTTCCATCAAAAGATATTGCCGGAAAAAGTGTTAAGTTTGTATCTGAAGACTGCCTCCGTAGGTTTGTGAACAAATTATGCCAAGCGTGAATATTCATAAGAAAGGGTTTGTGCCGGAGCCGCCGCCGGGCTGCGACTTGTCGAAAGACCGCGTCCTGCTGCACTGTTGCTGCGCTCCCTGCTCGACCGCCATCATCGAATGGATGGTCGCCCAGGGGCTGCGTCCCGGAGTGTTCTTCAGCAACTCCAACATCGTCCCTTTCAATGAATATGAGATCCGTCGCGACGAGCTTCGCCGCTATGCCGCCGCCCACGGTTTGGAAACCATTGATGATGAATATGCCCACTCCGACTGGCTGGCCTTTGTCCGGCGTCTGGAGTCCAGCCCGTTTCTGGTCTCCGAGCCGGTATCGTCCACTCCTGTCGCGGTCGTTGCGTCAGACTCCGTCTCTGAACCACGTCCCTCTCCAATCCGCATCGCCGATATGCCGGAACGAGGGCCACGCTGCCTCGAATGCTTCAAGTTCCGCCTCCTGCGAGCCGCCCGTTACGCCTCCGCCCACGGTTATCGTCTTCTGACCACGACCCTTGCCTCGTCCCGCTGGAAAGACCTCTCCCAGGTAGATTCCGCCGGACGCTGGGCCTGCGGGATTGCCAACGGCTTATCTTCCGGCAATGACATTCTTTCTGTTGACCCGTCTCCTGAATCCACTGAAGTCCTCTGGTGGAGCCAGAACTGGCGGCGGGGCGGCCTTCAGGAACGTCGCAACGCCTTGATAAAAGAATGGTCGATGTATAATCAGACATTCTGTGGCTGCGAATTCTCGGAAAGGCATTAAGGAATCGTCCCGCACCTCAGCATGATGTCTCTCTCCCGTCCACCGGCCGGTCATATTCCAGCCTTTTGTGTGTGCCAGGGAACAGAAGCAGAAAGTAAATGACAAACAGCTTCTTACTTCCTGTACAAGGCGAAGAGGGCTGAGCCGGAGCCGGACATTGAGGCATAGACCGCACCGGAGTCGTAGAGGGATTGTTTGATGGCGGCCAGCTCGGGGTGAGCCTTGAAGACGGTCGCCTCAAAGTCGTTGACAAGATTGTCTTTCCATTCGGTGACCGGAAGAGCCAGCGTCTCCGGCAACCCAAATGAACCGGCCTTTTCCCTCGGCACGATTCCTTTGTAGGCCTCGGCGGTCGAGACGGCCACTCCCTCCGGAATCAAGACCTTAATCTCGTATTCGGAAAGGTCGATGTCATAAGGCTCAAGAATTTCTCCTCTTCCCGAACCGATCATCGGACGGTTGGATATGAAGAAAGAGCAGTCGCTGCCAAGTCGGGCGGCATATTCAGAAAGCCGTTTGTCGGAAAGGTTCAGGCCGCAAAGTTCGTTCAGAGCCTTGAGCGTAAAGGCCGCGTCTGCCGAACCGCCGCCAAGACCTGCCCCGACCGGAGCCGTCTTTTCAAGGAATATCTTGACTGTCGGAAGGTTAAAGTCTTGTGCCATAATATTATAAGCCTTGGCGCACAAATCCTTGAGCGGATCCCAGTCCACACCTTCCTCTCTGGCTATTGTGATCATCAGCTTCCCGTCTTCGGAGATGCCCTGAACCAGGCGGCCGTCCGCTGACGTGTTGACATGTCCGGTGTTCACCGTTTCCGCCTCAAGATTAGGAGATGCGGTGCCGTACTTGGCGAACAGTGCCGCCGAGGTACGGCTGTAGTCATCGCCGGTGATGATCTCAAGGGTGTCGCCGAAATCAAAGCACGGCACGAACAACGTCTCGATGTCGTGAAATCCGTCGGGGCGTTTGCGAAGGACGCCAAGTCCCAAGTTCAGTTTGACATTTGTCCTGACAATCATCTTCACTCAAATTATAGTATGGAGCCTAACGTCTTTATAAGTAGGTCAAGGGTATTTGTCTTGTGCCAGAATCGGCTATGGATGATTGGTAATCTCCTTGACGTTCAGTACGTTGTCTGACACGGCTATTCTTCGGATGGCGTTCTCGACCTGCCCGGCGACGGTGGAGCGGCTTGGTGAGCCGTCGGAGGTCTCCTCCGGGATGCTGTCCAGAACAGGAGCGACGAACGAGATCATCTGCAACACTTTGGCCTCATCCTCCGGAATGCCTCTGGAACGCATGTAGAACTGTTCGTCCTCGTTCAGTTTGCCGACCGTCGCTCCGTGCGAACACTTCACGTCGTCAGCGTATATCTCCAGCCTTGGCTTCGTGTTTATGCGGGCCGAGTCCGACAGCAGTATGTTATGGTTCTCCTGAAACGCCTCGGTTCTTTGCGCGACCGGCGCTATGACAATCTTGCCGAAGAATCCGCACTTGGCCTCTCCGGAAGCCAGTCCGTTGAAAAGCTGCCGTGAACGGCAGTCTCCGTTGCGGTGGTGCATAGTGATGTCGAACGTCACCTCGTCGTGTCCGGAACAGAGGTATATTCCCGAAAGCATGACTTCCGAACGCATTCCGCCCAGGTCGATTGTCAGCGGAATCCTCGCCGAAACGCCCGGCAGCACAATGACCGTCAGATCCAGCGAAGCGTCCGCCCCGATCTCTATGTTCTCCGGAATCCCGGCATCGGCGGTTGCGTCTGAAGATCCGGCAAGTCCGGCGGCTTCGCCGGAGACGGAACCGGCACAGCCTGAGGAAAGTATGAAGACTTTACGAATATGCTCACCGTCAGCCACTTTCATTCCCGGAACAATGGGCAATGGAATATAATTGCCGTGGTCTATGTTCTTAGAACTGCTCAAAGCCATCTTTCTCAATCTTGTCAATCAGTTCATAACCTCCGGTGGCCACGATACGTCCGTCCTTCAGGACATGCACGACGTCCGGCCTGACATATTCAAGAAGCTTCTGGTAGTGGGTGATGACAATCGCCGACTTTTCCGGAGTGTGCAATGCGTTGACTCCATCCGCCACAATCTTGAGCGCGTCCACGTCCAGCCCGCTGTCCGTCTCGTCAAGGATGGCGAGTGTCGGGTCCAGCATGGCCATCTGGAAAATCTCGTTCCTCTTTTTCTCTCCTCCGGAGAATCCAACGTTGACCTCGCGTCTGGCGAACTCGGGCTTCATCTGGACAAAAGCCATCTTTTGCTTCATAAGTTTCAGGAAATCACCGGCTTTTATCGGTGCTTCCCCTTGGGCTTTGAGCTTTGAGTTGATAGCTGTCTTCATAAAGTTCGTGATGGAGACTCCCGGAATCTCGACAGGATACTGGAAAGACATAAAGATTCCTGCCCAGGCTCTTTCCTCTGGCTTCATCGACAGCAGATTCTTCCCGTCGAACTCGATGTTTCCCGCGGTGACCTCGTAATTCGGCTTTCCTGTCAAAACGGAGGACAGAGTGCTTTTCCCGGCTCCGTTCGGCCCCATCACGGCGTGAATCTCGCCCCTGCGGATTTCAAGATCGATTCCCTTCAGAATCTCCTTGTCTCCAACGTTGGCGCACAAGCCGTTTATTTTCAGTAATATGTCTGTCATATTCAGTTTATTTTAGTGCGGAGGCAAAGCTCCCTTATATTCATTTCTTGTGACATCGGCACGCAAAAAGTCTCAGGCCGGTTCCGTCTTCGCCGCCTCGGTATGCCTCAGTGGCCGCCTGTGTCCGTGGTTTACTTCTCCTCTTTGTACAGACGGTACCAAGTCCACAGAGACCAGACTCCGTTGAGCAGGTACAGGGCGCTGACAATAGGCATAAACACAAGTCCGGCGCTGATGTACAGGGTGATGTTGGTGATGTTCACGACCAGCCACACAATCCAGCAGTCCCACTTTTTCTGAGCTGAAAGGAACTGGGCCAAAAGCGTCAGCATCAATCCGTACGAATCCAGCCACGGAGTAGGGTCGGGAGTGAATATGTCCGTGAACCAGTCGGTCCCCAGTTTGCTGAGGACGAATCCCCAGAGAGCGCCGGCGACCACCACGACGCTCAGCGCAAGACACCAGTCCCGCATTGAAAGACGGGTGACCTTCAGCGAGGAAGAATCTCTTGAGCTTTGTTCCTCAGGGTGCGGATGAGTCCATCTCCAATGTCCGAATGCGTTGATTCCGAATGCGATAGGCTGGAGAAGCATTGCTGAGTACAGATGCCTTTGCCAAAACAGGGCGAACAGAAGGATGTTGTAAAGATAGCCTACCCAGAAGTTGTACTTGTTGTTGCGTCCTGCCATCACCACGCAGGTAAGTCCGGCGATGACTCCGATCAGCTCCAGAAAGCTGACCCCGTTCCCACCCAGTGTGAACGCTATGTTCTCTATGTCAAAAAAGTTCATAAATCAAATTGTTTGTTAACCCACCGAGCCTTCGAGTGATACCTGAAGGAGTTTTGTGGCCTCTACGGCGAACTCCATCGGGAGGCGGGAGAGGACTTCGTGGGCATAGCCGTTGACAATCAGGCCGACAGCGTCCTCCGGCCCGAGTCCTCTCTGATTGCAGTAGAAGAGCTGCTCGTCGCTTATCTTGGAGGTTGTGGCCTCGTGTTCCACGATTGCGGTAGGATTTGCGCTCTGGATGTCCGGGAACGTGTGGGCGCCGCATCGAGAGCCGATCAGAAGGCTGTCGCACTGTGAGAAGTTACGTGCCCCCTCGGCTCCGGAGTTCATCCTGACGAGTCCCCGGTAGCTGTTCTGGCTGTGTCCGGCGGAGATTCCCTTGCTGACAATCCGGCTTTTAGTCCCTCGTCCGATGTGAATCATCTTAGTGCCTGTGTCAGCCTGCTGGTAGTTGTTCGTCACCGCCACGGAATAGAACTCCGAAGACGAGAAGTCTCCCTTAAGGATAGTCGAAGGGTACTTCCATGTGATCGCCGAGCCGGTCTCGACCTGAGTCCAGCTCAGATGCGAGCCGCTGCCCTTGCATATCCCTCTCTTGGTCACAAGGTTAAGGATGCCTCCGCGTCCATGGGCATCACCCGGGTACCAGTTCTGTACCGTTGAGTACTTCACGTCGGCGTCTTTTTCCACCACAATCTCCACCACAGCCGCATGCAACTGGTTCTCGTCCCGCATCGGAGCCGTGCACCCTTCCATATAGCTCAGCTGCGAGCCTTCGTCCGCCACGATGAGCGTCCTTTCAAACTGCCCTGTCCCCGCAGCATTGATTCTGAAGTAGCTGGAAAGCTCCATAGGACACTTGACCCCTTTGGGAATATAGCAGAAACTGCCGTCGCTGAAGACAGCCGAATTCAGGGCGGCGAAGAAATTGTCCCCGACAGGCACGACCGAAGCGAGGTACTTCCTTACCAGATCCGGATGCTCTTTGACCGCTTCCGAGAAGCTGCAGAATATGATTCCTTTCTCAGCCAGTGAGGCCCTGAACGTTGTGGCCACCGACACGGAGTCGAAGACGGCGTCGACGGCCACCACTCCGGCCAGAGCCTCGCGCTCCCGCACCGGAATGCCTAACTTTTCGAAGGTCTCCTCTAACTTAGGGTCTATCTCTTTAGGACGTTCCGAGTTTTTCTTCGGTGCCGCATAGTAGATAATATCTTGAAAATCAATATCAGGCATATCCAGATGACCCCACTGCGGCATTTCCATCCCCTGCCACTTCCTGAAAGCGTCCAGCCTGAACTCCAGCATCCATTCCGGCTCTTCCTTAAGCCGGGAGATGGTGCGGATGATGTCCTCGTCCAGCCCTTTTGGGATGAAGTCCTGGCCGACTTCTGTGACGAAACCTTCCTTGTACTCCTGCCGTGTTACCTCCTGAATGATCTTATCTTCTTCCTTGATGTCCATTCCTAATCTCGTTTCTCCCTCACAGTGACCGCTTTCCGCTTAGGAAGCGTCCGAGCGGGATTGATAGATGCAAAGATAGCATATTTTCCACGAGAAACGCGTATTTTTGCAGGGACAAGAATCCATTGTGCCGGCTGATGTCCGGCAATGAATCTTGAGTGTGGGTAAAGTTTATTCTTAAGCAGGCGCTTGCCTGTTTACGGTAGTTCAATTAGGAATATGAACGTTTTCGGACAGAATTTCAGGATTGAGATTTTCGGGGAGTCGCACGGAAATGCGACAGGGGTTGTCATTGATGGAGTCAAGGCCGGTCTTCCGCTTGGTGTCGAGGACTTTATGCCGGACATACTGCGACGCAAAAGCGGAGCCAAAGGTACCACGCCACGCATCGAGGCTGATGTCCCGGAGATTCTGAGCGGAGTTTTTGAAGGACACACGACCGGGACCCCGTTAGCGGTCATATTCAAGAACAACAACATCCGGTCTTCTGATTATGAGGTGCTTAAGGCTGTGCCTCGCCCTGGCCACGCGGATTATGTGGCTTCTGTCAAATGGAGCGGCTTCAATGATCCGAGGGGCGGCGGGCATTTTTCGGGAAGAATCACCCTGCCTGTTGTCGCCGCCGGAGTCATAGCCAAGAAAATGTGCGGTTTCGGGATAAACGCCTGTCTGGTTGAGGTCGGTGGAGAGCCGGACAGCACCAGGTGGGATGGTCTTCTGGAGAGTGCCGCAAAGGAGGGGGATTCGCTTGGCGGAGTGGTCGAGTGCCGCGTCAGCGGAGTTCCCGCCGGTCTTGGCGAACCGTTCTTCGATTCGGTGGAGTCCCTTGTCTCCCACGCTGTGTTCTCGATACCCGGTGTCCGTGGCATAGAGTTCGGCGACGGGTTCTCCGCCGCCCGGATGAGAGGTTCGGAACACAATGACCCTCTTGAACTTAAGGATGGAATCGTGTCCACTTCCAAGAACGGCTCCGGTGGAGTCAACGGCGGCATAACGAACGGCTCGCCGATTGTTTTCCGTGTCGCCTTCAAGCCTACATCCAGCATTACAAAATCCCAGACCACCCTCAATCTGCGTACCGGCGGCCCGGCCACCCTCAATGTCCCGGGCCGTCACGATGTCTGTTTCGCCCTGCGAACTCCAGTCATCGTGGAGTCCGTCACCGCCATCGTCCTCGCCGACCTCCTCTCCCGCCATTCCGCAGATTAACCACGCGCGTGGCGCAGACAGATTTTCCGTGCCGCTGACCTCCTCTTCCGGTCGCCAGGTTGTCGAAGTGTCGGAAAGCTTGTGAAGTCTGCTTCCGGGATTCATCGCTTTTCCCGCCACGGATACAGGTATATGCCGTAGATATGCATACAAAGCCATCACTTGTGGCTGATCCTATGCTGTAAGAAAGGGGGGCGTGTCTGAGTGGCCAGAGCGCCGGCCTCATATTGGATTACTGACATCCTCGTCGCGACTGGCGGGAAAATCAGGTGTCACTCCGAAGAGAGGTCTTGTAGTGCGGGTCATTTCGCGCCGTCGCCCGGAAGATTCTTGTCAAATCACCGCACCCCAGGCTCTCAGGGTCTTGATAAGCTCTTTTGTGTCAATATCCTGCACGGCCTTCCCTGTCTTGACGCTCTGCGCCGCCGCCGCTCCTGCTGCCTGACCCATTCCCATACAGCTTGCCATCACACGGAGCGAGGCCAATGCCTGGCGGTCAGCCGAGAGGCAGCGTCCTGCGACGAGGAGGTTGGGATATTCAGGGGCAATCAAGGCTCTGTAAGGGACGTACGCCGGTTGTTCGAGATCGGTTCTGACCTGGGATGAGCTTTTGCTGGAGTGAATATCGATCGGGTGCGCGCCGCGGGAGATGCTGTCTTCGTAGCGCATTCCGCTGACATATTCCTCAGCCGTGACGGTGTGGACACCCTTGATGCGTCTCGATTCGCGGATTCCGGCCTGAGGCGCTGTTGAGGAGACGTAGCAGTCCTTGAATTCGACAAAATTCTCCTTCAGCGCCTTGACGAATTTGAATATGTCTTCGCGGAGCTGGCATTCTGCCGCTGTGAAGCTTCTGTTGTCGGTGGAGTCGGTCGCCCGGCGGGTTATGTTGACGGCGCAGCTGCCCTTGTGCATCACATTGTTGAACCACGGGCCTCCGAAGACCGGAAGGTCGGCTCCGGCAGCTTGCAGCTCAAGGAGTTTCTTTCGCACCGGAACACACTGGCTATGTCCGTTCAACCCATTGTGGTGCATGCACTTGTTGAGAAGCGGGCTGTCCGTGTTCACTCCCGAAAGTATGAAACAGAAGGATGACGGCTGAAGCTCTCCATCGGCGTTCTCCTGCATCGGAACTCCGGCCATATTCGAGAGATCGGCGTCTCCCGTGCAGTCCATAACGACATTGGCGGATAGTGTCTCCAGTCCGTTTTTGTTGTTTATCACGATTTTGGTGATTCTTTTGTCTGACATCTCACAGCCGACAAGCGAGGAGTGCATAAAGAGATCGATTCCGGCCTCCAGCACCATCCTTTGAGTGATCAGCTTATAGAGTTCGATGTCAAAATCGACATTGCCCTTAGGCCACTCCATCTGCGCTCCGCCGACTTCCTCAAGGCGCTTCACAAACTCCCAAGGAATGCCCCCGATGACGAGTTCTCCCTTGAATCCGAATACGCTGATCGGGGTCACGAAACTTGTTGTTGCCATTCCGCCTAAGAATCCGTATTTCTCAACAAGAGCCACCTTGGCACCCTGGCGGGCGGCAGCTATCGCTGAGATGAAACCGGCGGGGCCGCCTCCGCAGACGACCACATCGTACTCTCCCGCAAGAGGCGCTACCTTTTTGAATGTCTCCTCATCGCAGCCCGCTCCCTCGCAACCGGTCAGAATCTGTGGACCGATACTGAGCGCCGCTACACCTAATGCTCCCGACTTCAGGAACAGTCTTCGTGAAATATTTCCCATAGGTACAAAGATAATAAGAACCTGTTAATAATATGACCTCTCATCAAATATATCGTTTTTCC
>CAYMOB010000010.1:0-63686 GCA_964391955.1 uncultured Muribaculaceae bacterium
CCCCGCGCCCCAAGGGGCTGGCACGAAGTGACTGGGGGTTGGACTATACAACCTGTAGGGAAGCAGACAATTAGGACAGGACTCATCGCTGAGCGACAGAAAGGGTCTCGGGGAAAACCTTCCCCGCGCCCCAAGGGGCTGGCACGAAGTGACTGGGGGTTGGACTATACAACCTGAAAGTGGGCGACTAATCTTAGTCGCCCACTTTCAGGTTGTATGCAGCAAAGCATGACAAAGCGCCGCCCCTCCGGTTTTTGCGACAAAAAGATATTCGTCATCCGACGCCTTCCTTACACCGAACGTCACGTTATCACCACGATGTACCTCACGACGGAAATTGATGTCGATTCTGGTAAGAAGACCGTTTGACAGAACATCGATCGGCAAGAGATTATAGAACATTTCAATGTAGTGGGTGTTGTTCAGATGACCGTTGAAATCACATTCGCTGTAACCGACTTCCTTGTCCCTCGTGATGTCTGGGAGGAAGTCAGCTATTCGCCTCGGACTTCTGCAAGGAACAGGTATCTCAACATCAGCGAGTCCCAAATCGGGGAAAACCGGCTTTCTTGTCTCAATGTCAATCACACACCATTCGGTCGTAGCCCGGCCAATCTCCGCTCCTTCGGAATCAGTCAGCATCACACATCGGTTATAGGTAAGCCCCTTTCCTTTCACAGGCCAGACCTTAATGTTGTAAATGTCATAAAGCATCGGGCGCTCATCGATCTCGAAAGCGGAACGAAGGAGAACCCAGGAACGCCCGGCGCTCCTCATCACATCAATCCCGCACCCCTCCTCCCGGATGTTACGTCCAATGGCGTTGATGATGCTGCCGCAGATAAACGGCACGGTGGCGTGCCCCTGATAGTCTACATTCTCAGGAGCCGCGGAATATTCAAAAGTGTTTACTATCCGGTTCATCGGCTTATGTTTTTTAGTATTAGTCCAAGGCTTGCCACGACACCGTCCGGAGAAACCCGCGGTCATATACTACCCAGGAATTGATGCAAAAGTACCCTTTTGGAAGTTCGTGACGAAAGAGTGGGGGTCAAGGGTGCGAAAAATGTAACAAAAACAGCGTTTGGCGGAATAATTGCAGTAAATCAGGGACGAAAAACGGCGTTTTTAAATTTCGTCCCGACAGGTTTTGGGACGGCAAAACAAGTTTCGGGATAAAAGTATGGGCCATGAACACACCTCTTAGAGTCTCCAAAGGCTATGCCGGCCAGATCAAATATGCGATTCTGATGCCGCTCTTTTTCTTTGTATTCTGCTTTGTCTACACCCCGTTCTCTATGCCGGAGTGCTACGATGTGGGAGGGAAAAGCTGGACATTCCACCTTCTTATGCTGTCCTGCATAATGTTGGTGACACTTGCGCTGACAAGGCTTGTGTTCTCGTTCCTTTATAAGTACATTCCGTTCAAATGGTGGCATTATGCCGTATGGTGTTTCGGAGAGACATTGGTAATCTCTTTCTTTTTCGCCCTGTACACCTCTCTGTTCTACAAAAAGAGCGGTGGGATGCCGTACTTCACGGCGCTGCCCTACTGTTTTGAGGTTGCGTGCCTCACCCTTGTATACCCATACCTGACGTGCATACTTCTGAGAATAATATCGAACAAGAACACAGATCTGCTCAGTGCGGGAGAAACACCTGACGAGTCCCTGATAAAGTTCTATGACGAACACAAGAGACTGAAGTTGACAATTGACCCGGCCGCTGTGCTATATGTCAGTGCGGACGCCAACTACATAAACATCCATTATCTTGAAAACGACCGGGTTAAGACATACCAACTGAGAAATTCAATGAAAAGCCTTGAGGCTGATGCGCTTAAGCATGGATTCGCTCGCTGTCACAGATCATACTACGTGAATCCTCGGCATATCAAGGTGCTGAGCAGGGACAAAGATGGAATTATCCACACGGAGTTCAAGCGTGACGAAGTCGGGCATATTCCTGTAAGCAAACAGTACTACGACAGTCTTGCAAAGTTGCTGTAGACCTGATCTCCGGACGGCTTTCGTACGGAAAGCCGTCCGGTTAACATCCGATGGGCGGAAAGACGCTCCGGATAAACATACCCTTGAACAGACTAATCGGAGTATCCCTTTTGTTCCGGAAAGCTCAAAGTGCCAAGAATCATGACATTAGGGTCACGGGAAATCTGTCCCGGATTGGTACCGGGTTTCCCTTCCGGCACATCAATCCCGCGCCCGGCATAGAAATCTGTCCAGAATTCCGTAACACTCCCGGTGCTGTCGCTGAATGACATCGGGACCGTTCCGAAGACAGAGTTGTGAACTCCTGCCGCCGCTCCCGACACAAATGCCAGCTGCACAAGTTCCGAGCAATAAACGGCGCTGTCTCCCGGCATAAAAATGTCATCATAGGGTAGACCTATATAACCCCTCGCATTCTCAAGGCTTCTCACGACATCAAAACCTATGACCCTACCGGCCATAACGGATTCGTTTTCCGACAGTCTGACCAAGAAACTGTCCAAAGGAGACTCTATGACACCCTTTACCGGTATCGCCTCTATTACATTCCCTTCCGAATAGATCGCCACGTGATCGATTCCCAGGCCGTTGACTCCGTTCGTGACACGTGTTATGTTGTTTTCGTCACCATTCACGACAAAAAGAAGGTCGCCGTCCCTCAAATCCGAAACGGAGACTTTGGTTCGGGAGCAACAGCAGACAAGGGCAAAAAGAGGCAACAGCCAGATTCTCTTCATCAGTTTCATCTGAATTCTCGTTTAGTGGTTATGAATATGCCTGTCCAAAGCGCGGGAACGCATCACTGAATACTATGAGCGCTGAAAAGGGCCAATGATGACTATGATCCGCCACCATGTGGGCAAGGCGGTTTCGGGAAACCATTCCCATCGCGCGCAACAATCGGGAACGGGAAAAAACGACGGGGCTGACTAAATAGTAGTCAAGCCCCTGATATTCATTTAACAGCGTCAGAACGGCATGTCACCGAATAGCCGATTCTGATGGAGTCATTCCGAAATGCCACACAATCCCCGTCAAGCCACGGCCATAGACCATTCCTTACAGAATGCGGGACTAATCGGCGGAATCATCATCCGAGCCATACTGTGAGATGTTGTCGTCCGGAAGGGTCGCATCCGATGGCGCGTCGGCTGAAGAACCCGCCACATCCTCGTTTCCTGCATCCTCCTCTCCCTCAAGCCATCTTTCCAGAGATTCAGCATCATCAGTCTTGACCTTGATTTTAACAAGATTGATGGAATCAGCTGTCTCGACAGTCACGGCATAGAACGATGTGCCGTCCGGCTTGGGATACTTGACCAAATCCGGAAAATAATCATTGAATCCGCCGGGATATTTTTCGCTGAACGCTGCGGCAAGCGCTTCCGACATATTCTCGTAGCTTACCACGTGTCTTTTCTTATTATCTGATGCCATACTCATATTAAACCAAAAATACTATTCTCTAATTCGGGTACAATATTAAGACATTTTTCCGAATTGAGAAGCAATACACGCACTATTTTCTGAAAAAAAACGATTTCTGCCTCTTTTTCTTCTCGGGATCGCGTTCCACGAAGACCGGTTTCATAGTCCGGGGGTCGATTCCGGTGTAATACATAACTGAAGAAGTGGTCATCGGAGTAGGAGTGAAATCCTGCACTTGATCCATATATATTCCTTTTAAGGCAGGATGCTTCGACAGGTTTTCCATATCCTTCATCGCACATCCGGGATGGGATGAGATGAAATACGGGACGATGCCTGTGCGACGTCCGTTCCGGGCGCAGATTTTTTCAAACTCCGCGCGGAGACGCACGAACAGTTTGAACGACGGCTTGGCGATGTACTGCAGAACCTTGTCCTCAGTATGTTCAGGGGCGACTTTCATCCGTCCCGATGTGTGGTCGAGAATCAAAGTCTCCAGATAAGGCCTGGAAGTCTCGTCGACGAAACCGTTCTCGTCAAGAAACAGGTCGTAGCGTATTCCGCTGCCGATGTAGGAATGACGGATCCCCGGCACCGCGTCGACTTTCCTGTATAGTTCGAGTATCTGCTTGTGAGAGCGGTTCATATTCGGACACGGAGCCGGGAACAGACAGGATTTTCTGCGGCACTTGTCACAGAGAGCCGGATTCCGGCCTTTCATACCGTACATATTCGCAGTCGGAGCGCCAAGGTCGGAGATATTCCCCGCAAAGCCTGGCATCTTAGCCAGCTTTCTGACCTCGGCGACAATCGAAGCCTGAGACCGTGACTGGATGAATTTTCCCTGATGCGCGGCGATGGTGCAGAAGTTGCAGCCACCGAAGCACCCGCGGTGCGTGATGATGGAATCCTTGATCATATCATAGGCCGGAATTCTCTTGCCCTTGTAGCGCGGGTGCGGCAATTTGGTGAAAGGCAAATCCCAAAACGAATCCATCTCTTCCGTCGTAGACGGTGGATATGGCGGATTGATCTGCACATAGCCGTCTCCGACAGGCTCGACAATCGTGGCCGGATGCATCATATTGGCATGGGTCTCAATGAGATGGAAATTCTCGGCGAATGCGGTCTTGTTCCTCCTGCATTCCTCGAACGAATGAAGGACCAGAGGCTCCTTAACCTTCCACTTTCCGCTCATCCTGAACGCTATCTGCGGGATTCCGTGTATCTCGCGCGGATTCCTCTGAGCCTCAATCGCCCTTGTCAGCTCGAGCATAGGCTTCTCCCCCATCCCGTAGCAAAGATAGTCCGCCCTGCACCATTGGAGTATGGAAGGAACAAGCTCGTCCTTCCAGTAATCATAGTGCGTGAGCCTGCGGAGCGAGGCCTCCACACCCCCGATGACCACAGGGACATCAGGGAAAAGATCCTTTAGTATGTTGGAATATACACTGACAGCATAGTCCGGTCTCTGGCCGGATTTTCCCTCAGGAGTGTAGGCGTCATCATGTCGGAGACGCTTTCCGGCGGTGTAATGGTTCACCATAGAGTCCATAGCGCCGGCGTTCACACCGAAATAGAGCCTCGGAGCACCCAGTTTCCTGAAGTCCCTCAGGTCATCCCGCCAGTTGGGCTGCGGAACAACAGCGACCCTATAGCCGAAATGCTGAAGCCAGCGGGCAATGCAGGCCGTGCCGAAAGAAGGGTGGTCCACAAAGGCGTCACCAGTGAAAAGGATGATGTCGATGTAGTCCCACCCCAAGGCTTCGACTTCCTTTTTGGAAGTCGGGAACATATAATCTGTTTCCGACATAGGAAAAAATCCTACATTCTCTCCGGCAATTCGATTCCAAGGATTCCCATCGCCTTGCGCAGGACAGCCGAAAGGGTGTCAATCAGCACAAGACGCATCTTCAGTACGTCGGCGCTCTCCTCCTTGAGAATCGGAGTGTCGTGGTAGTACTGGTTGAACTCTTTGGCGAGATCGTAGGCATAGTTGGCTATTACTGCCGGCGAATATGCCTGCGCTCCTTCAGCGATCTTGGCCGGGAATGTGTTCAGCAACTTGATGAGCCTGATTTCCTTTGCGCTCAGCTCCACCTTAGGAAGAGGAGAGGCGGAATACTCAATGCCCTTTTCCGCGGCCTTGCGCAGGATGGAGCGGATTCTGGCGTGTGTGTACTGGATGAACGGGCCTGTGTTTCCGTTGAAGTCGATGGACTCTTTCGGATTGAAGAGCATGGTCTTCTTCGGATCAACCTTGATGATGAAGTACTTGAGAGCGCCGAGACCGATCATCCGGTAGAGTTTGTTCTTGTCTTCCTCGGACAGATCCGCCAGTTTGCCGGACTCGTCCGAAGTCGCTTTCGCCTCCTCGTACATCTTCTGGAGAAGGTCATCGGCGTCCACAACCGTTCCCTCGCGGGACTTCATCTTGCCCTCGGGCAACTCTACCATTCCATAGGAAAGATGGAATATGCTGTCAGACCATTCGAATCCTAATTTCTTAAGAATCAGCTTAAGAACCTGAAAATGGTAGTTCTGCTCATTACCGACCACATAGACGTGGGAGTCAAGGTGATACTCAGCGAAACGCCTCTCGGCCGTACCAAGATCCTGGGTGATGTAAACCGATGTGCCGTCCGATCGGATGAGCAGTTTTCTGTCAAGTCCGTCAGCCGTAAGGTCGCACCAGACGGAACCGTCCGGATCCTTGACAAACACTCCCATATCCAGTCCCTTCTGGACAAGTTCCTTACCGAGCAGATAGGTTTGGGACTCGTAATACACTTTGTCGAAACTGATGCCGAGTTCCTTGTAAGACTCGTCGAATCCCTTGAGCACCCAGCTGTTCATCCTGGCCCAGAGGTCACGCACATCCTTGTCGCCGGCCTCCCATTTCTGGAGCATCGCGTGAGCCTCCTTCAGACTCGGAGCTTCCTTCTTGGCCGTCTCTTCATCCATTCCACCGGCCACGAGTTCTTCGACTTCTTTCTTATATATGTCGTTGAAAGCCACATACATATCACCGACAAGATGGTCTCCCTTTATTCCGGTTGACTCCGGTGTGGCCCCGTTGCCGACCTTCTGCCAGGCGAGCATCGACTTGCAGATGTGGACTCCCCTGTCGTTGACGAGAGTGGTCTTTATTATGTTGTTTCCGCTGGCTTTCAAAAGCCTTGAGACAGAATCCCCGAGAAGATTGTTCCTTATGTGGCCAAGGTGAAGCGGCTTGTTGGTGTTCGGTGAGGAGAACTCAACCATTATGTTCCTGCCGGTTGAAGGAAGGTCACCGAAGTTCTTGTCAGCGACGATCCCCTCAAAAAGCTCGTTCCAGAAAAGATTGGAGAACAGCAGGTTAAGGAAACCCTTGACGCAGTTATATTCGGAAATCTCAGGAACGTTGGCCTTCAGCCATTCCCCTATGGCGGCGCCCGTGTTCTCCGGTGTGGAGTGGGACAGCCTCAGCAGAGGGAAAACAACGAGGGTGAAATCCCCGGTGAATTCCTTTCTTGTGACGGATACCTGAAGGGCCGACGGTTCGATGTCAGCGTTGTAGAGTGCCTTGATGGCTTCTGAAGCCTTCGTGGCGATGAAAAGTTCCGGTGTCATCAGCCGAGATATGTTTTCAATAGTTTGCTTGCGGATGGTTTCTTGAGCTTGCGGATCGCCTTCTCCTTGATCTGGCGCACCCTTTCCCTCGTAAGATCGAGTCTCTCGCCAATCTCCTCAAGTGTCATCTCCTGACATCCGATTCCGAAGAATGACTTGATGATCTCACGCTCGCGGGTTGTGAGAATCTGAAGCGACCTCTCGATTTCCGTGCTGAGCGACTCGTTGACCAGACCTCTGTCAGCCATCGGCGAGTCATCGTTAGGGATAACGTCCAGAAGGCTGTTGTCCTCTCCCTCGACGAATGGAGCGTCAACGGACACGTGTCTTCCGGAGACCCTGAGAGTGTCGGAAATCTTGTCCTGCGGTATGTCAATCATCTCGGAAAGCTCCTCGTTCGACGGGGTTCTCTCGTTTTTCTGTTCGAACTGGGAGAGAGCCTTGTTGATCTTGTTCAAAGAACCAACCTGGTTGAGCGGCAGCCTTACAATCCTGGACTGCTCGGCGAGAGCCTGGAGAATAGACTGGCGGATCCACCACACGGCGTAGGAGATGAACTTGAAACCTCTTGTCTCATCGAATTTTTCGGCCGCCTTGATCAGGCCGAGATTGCCTTCATTAATCAAGTCCGGAAGGCTGAGTCCCTGGTTCTGGTACTGCTTCGCGACAGAAACCACGAACCTGAGATTGGCCCTCGTGAGTTTCTCAAGGGCTTTCTGGTCCCCCTTGCGGATCCTCTGGGAAAGTTCGACTTCCTCTTCCGGTGACACCAATTCCTCGCGGCCGATCTCCTGAAGGTATTTGTCCAGTGACGCGCTCTCGCGGTTGGTGATTGACTTTGTAATCTTTAATTGCCTCATATAATGTAATACACAAAATTCCCTGACGGAAGGTGCGGATCCTTTTTCCGTCAGGGAAACTCTATCCAGATAACCTTCGCCGATTATTCTTTGCTGAATCCGAAGAAGGACTTCCTACCATTGGCTGTGACCCCCTCGATGTAGATAGCCCTCTTGGCGGACTTGGCAATATTCAAAACATCCTGAGGTGTGCCTACAGGCTGGTCATTGACGTAAGTGATGATCATTCCCTCCGAAGCGCCGGCCTCAAGCATCTTGCCGTTTCCGACCGATGTGACCTCGACACCTTTCTTCAGTCCGAATTTCTCAAGGGTTTCCCTGGAGGCTTCCTTGAGACTCGTTCCGAAGAACGCTATCTCGCCGTCTCCAACCACAGTTCCGTTCTCGGTGGCGCTTCCCTGCAATGTGACCTCAAGAACCTTTTCCTTGCCGTCGCGGACAACCGTAACCTTCGTCTTGTCGCCCGGATGGAAGGAATTGACCTTCACCTGAACAGCCGAACCATTCTTGACCGGAGCCCCGTCAATGGCGACAATCACGTCCCCTTCCTTCATTCCGGCCTTGTCAGCCGAGCTGCCTTTGGCAACCTCTCTGATATATACGCCATCCGGCGAAGAAAGTTTCAAATTTTTCAACATATCATCCACTGACTCATATTTCAACACCTTGGCGAGTCCTTCATTGAGATCTGACATCGAGATGCCGAGCATAGCTCTCCTGACCGAACCGAAATCGATAAGGTCAGCGACCACCTTCTTCACGATGTTGACAGGCACGGCGAAAGAATATCCCGAATAGGCTCCGGTCTGCGAAACAATCGCGGTGTTGATTCCCACCAACTCTCCGGTCTTGTTGACAAGCGCTCCTCCGGAATTTCCGGGATTGACGGCGGCGTCGGTCTGGATAAACGACTCTATCTGGATTCCGTTCTTCTCCCTTGGGTCATGCGCCATAGACCGTCCTTTTGCGCTGACGATTCCCGCAGTGATCGTGGATCTGAGCTGATAGCCAAGAGGACTTCCTACCGCAAGAACCCACTCGCCGAGCCTCAGCCGCTCAGAATCGCCGAACGGAAGGGTCGGAAGACCCTGGGCGTCGATTTTTATCAAGGCGACATCCGTAGCCGGGTCGGTTCCGATGACCTTGGCCTCATAAGTCTTGTTGTTGTTCAGTGTCACCTGCACCTTGGTGGCGTTGGCTACGACGTGGTTGTTGGTGACGATGTAGCCGTCCGGACGGATTATCACGCCCGAACCGCTGCCCTGCTGCTCCCTTGTCTGAGGGGCCTCGTCACCGAAGAAGAAACGGAAAAACGGATCGGACATCTGGTACTGCTGTGTGACTGTCACCTCCACATAGACGACAGCGTCAACCGCAGCCTCGGCCGCATAGGTGAGGTCGGGATAGTCCGACTGTGCCAAATTGACAGTCCGAGTGACAGTTCCGCTCTCCGTCATTGCCACATTATCCCCTTCTTCAACGGTAGCCGCCCTAACGACACCGTAAGCCGCCAGCACGCTGAACAATACTGACAGCACAACTGTAATCAAACCTTTTTTCATTTCTGACATATTAAAACATTTATCGATCTTATCCCGATTCAACGGCCTCGGACTGCGCTTCCGAAGCCTTGGGCAAAAAATCAAATATGATGCCATAATATTAATGGAATATTTGTATATTTGCCTTTCACAGCGTCCTCCGCCCAGGAGGGCCTTATGACAATGAATTAAAAACATCACGAATATGAAATTCAACGTTTCAAGCAATGAGCTTCTGAAAGGACTGATGGACATTTCGAAGGCCATCCCGGCCAAGTCCGCCCTCCCTATTCTGGAAAACTTCCTGTTTGACCTCAAAGGCAACATTCTTGAGGTGACAGCCTCGGACTCCGAGCTTACTCTCCGTACGGAAATCGAGGTTGACACTACGGAAGAAGAGGGAAAGATAGCCGTTCCGGCAAGGCACATCATCGACCTGCTGAAGGAGCTGCCAGACCAGCCGATCTCCATCAACACCGCCAACGACAGTTCGATAGAGTGCAAATGGACCAGCGGAAACTCCGTTCTTCCTTTCTTCCCGGCCGAGGACTATCCTGAGATCAAAGGGACCAGCGAGGATGCGGAAAGGATCGGATTCCCTGCCGGCAGCCTCATCGAGGGCATCAACAGCACGATTTACGCCACGGCCGACGACGAGATCCGGCCTGCGATGAACGGAATATACTTCGACTTCACGCCGGAATCCACCACGCTTGTGGCCTCGGACTCACATAAGCTCATCTGCTACACGTCCAATGACGCGAAAGCGCCGGAGAAATGCTCGTTCATCCTCCACAAGAAGCCCGCGGCTGTCCTGAAGTCCATTCTCGGGAAGGAGGAAGGTCCGGTGGAGATCGCTTTCGACTCAAGCACGGTGCTTTTCACCTTCGGCAAGACGACTATGGTATGCAGGCTGATTGTCGGCAAATACCCTAAATACCGCGATGTCATCCCTCAGAACAACGCGAGCGTGCTGAAGATAGACAGACAGCTGTTCCTGAACACGGTGAGACGCGTCGCCGTCTGCGCCAACAAGGCATCGAACCACATCAAGCTGGATCTTAAGCCCGGTCAGATGGAGATAACCGCCCAGGATCTCGGCTTCGCCATCGCCGCATACGAAAAGATCAGCTGCGACTACAACGGAGACGAGCTTGCGATTGGTTTCAAGTCCACGTTCCTCACCGAGATTCTCGCCAATATGAGCTGCGAGACAGTCGTGATGAAGTTCGCCGACGCCAGAAGAGCCGCCCTCATCATCCCTTCCGAGGACGATAAGGAGAGCGGTAAGATCTGCGGAATCCTGATGCCTATCATGGTCTAATCCCAAAGGAATCAAGGCTATGGAACTTTCACTTGAAAGGCCTCTGCTTTTCTTCGACATAGAGAGCACAGGCCTTAGCATTGTCAATGACTGCATTGTGGAACTCAGTTTCGTCAAGGTCTTTCCCGACACTCACCACGAGGTGAAGACCTGGCGTGTATGCCCGTGGGACTACAACCTGCGCAGGCAGCGTCCGATTGACCCCGGGGCAAGTCAGGTAAACGGAATAAAGGACGAGGATGTCGCCGGCGAGAAGAAGTTCATAGAAATTGCTGCCGAAGTTGTAGAATGGCTGAAGGACAGCGATTTGGCAGGATACAATTCCACGAAGTTCGACCTGCCTATGCTGTCGGAGGAAATAGAGAGGGTCAGGGCTTACTGCAAGCGCAGGCTCTCGGACCCGAAAAACAGTCAGGAGAACAAGGAAAAGGCTCAAAGGATGCTCGAGGCGACTGACATAGACCTGCATTCCAAACAGATGATAGACGTGCAGACAATCTACCACTACATGGAACCTCGTAATCTCAAGGCCGCCTACCGCTTCTACTGCGGAGGAGAGGATTTCGAGAACGCGCACTCGGCCGAGGCGGATACTATGGCGACATACGAAGTTCTTAAAGGTCAGCTTGATATGTATCAAGAGCCATCGAAGTACCACGACCAGGCACTCAAGAACAACGTCACTTTCCTTTCAGGAGTGGCCGGAAGGCCTCGCACCGTGGATTACGCCGGAAGACTGATACTTGGCAAGAATGACGAGCCGACCATCAGCTTCGGAAAACACAAGGGCAGGACAGCCAGGGAGATTTACGAGACCGAACCGGCATACTTCGGCTGGATCGAGAACGGTGAGTTCACGATGGACACCAAACGTCAGTTCGCCCGCCTGAAGGAGCGGTTTGACAAAGAGAAGAAGGAAGCCGCGAAGGCCAAAGAGGCTGAGATGAGCAAGCCACTCGAAGGAGAGGCCTTTGATAACGCCATCGCAGGGTTGAAGGACAAATTTGCCGGGAAGCTCTTCTAAGAATCTGTTTATATTCACCTTCAAATGGGACAGCCCGTCGGGGGTGCTATGGCTTATGAATATAATTGTAAAGACATCCTCAGGCCGGATAACAGTAAGGCCGGACACGACGTGGGAAAAGGACAACGAGGACTTTTACCCTCCGGAGTTCGTGGATGAACTGACCTATGCTCCGGTTCTTTTCGCCCGCATTCTGAAGCCTGGAAGAAGCGTCGGCAAAAAGTTCGCTTCCAGATATTATGACAGCGTCGGCTTCGGCGTTCTGCTTTATCCTGAGAACATTATGGACGGCTCGCCGGAGAGTTACGCCCAGTCCATCTGCCTCGACCACACTTCGTTCCTGCCTTCCCCGTTTTTCCCGGCCTCCAGGATCGGACTTGAAGGCAGCCTGTTCAGGCTCGAACGCGAACGTGAAGAGTTGTTTTCGTACGACGGCTCGTCACTGGACATGATCGAGGACGCCATCGCGGAGAGTACAAAAATGGTATATATACGTACCGGAGATCTCGTGGCGATTGAACTGGCCGACAGAAAACCGCTGGCCCGACGTCCGGATGGAAGCGTCAGGGTCAGCGGAGTCTTCGGAGCCGACAAAGTAATGGATTTCCGGATTGTATTCTGAACCGTTCCCGAATGAGCACCGGGAAGCGTGAAGGGTGATTATTTCAACAACCTCCTGAAGCCCGATGCCACACGTTCAAGTCCGTCCATAAGACGCTTGCGGGGACAGGCTATGTTGATGCGCATAAAACCGTCAAGGCCATACATGACACCCGAGTTTATCCACACTTTTTCGTTGAGCAGAAGACTGTTCTCTATGTCGTTCGCAGACATGTTCAGAGTGCTGACATCTACCCAGACGAGATAGGTCCCCTCCAGCTTGCTTACAGGGAACTCAGGAAGGTTCTCCTCAAAGAACGACAACAAAGAGCGGTAATTGCCGTAGAGGTATTCATTTAGCTCCTTGAGCCAAGGCTCTCCCCCATTATAGGCCGCCTGAAGCGCAAGAACACCGAAAGGGTTGACGTCACACAACTCATTGATGTTGATCACGCGGTCAATCAGTTTCTTCCAGTCAGGATTGTTCGTGATGATGTTGGATATTCCGAGGCCGGCGATGTTGAAAGACTTGCTCGGAGAGTTCATCGTGATAGTGTTGTCCTGCGCTTCCCGCGAAATGGAGGCCATCGGCGTGAAGTGATAGCCGGGCATTTCCAACTCACAGTGAATCTCGTCGCTTATGACTGTCACTCCGTTCCTGCGGCAGATGTCCGCGACCCTTTCAAGATCCTCCTTCGGCCAGACACGTCCGCAAGGATTGTGAGGGTTGCAGAACAGCAGAACCTTGGCCATCGGATCGGCGGCGCGCCTCTCCAGATCATCGAAATCTATGTACCAGGTAGCCTGGTCACCTTCCGTGTCATAAATCAGCCTGTTGACGGAAAGCTCGCAAAGATTGTTCTTGGCTGTGGAGAAGAAGCAATTGTATGCCGGACTCTGGATGATCATTTTGGGCAGTTCGCCGGAAGGGCCACGTCCGCGGTCAGGCTTCTCAACCACCTCTCCATCAACAACCTCGTATTGTGTCAGAGCTTTTACCACCACTGACATGGCCGGCACGACACCAGGAATGTGAAGGTACCAGTCCTTTTCGGTGTGCCAGCCCCGGCGGCGTTCCCACCAGTCGATAGCCGCCTGATAATAGGAATCCGGCACGTGAGTGTAACCGAATATCTCCTGATCAACCCGCTTTTTCAAGGCTTCCACAATCACCGGAGCCACCCTGAAGTCCATATCAGCCACCCAAAGAGGAATCACATCCTCAGAAATAGGGCCGACAGGACTTTCGGCATCCCATTTGACGCAGTTTGTGCCGCGCCTTACAGTCATCTCGTCAAAATTATAAAGTCCCATAATCCAATTATTTTTCAAACATTGCCCCGGCATCCTCCCAAAGAAGCCAAGGACAGGAATCTCCCTGTTACCCGTCACAACCCACCGTTGGAGGATGCCGACTCGGGAAAGGAATTCGAATTTAGCAAAAAAAATGTCAACAATGATGACTTCAGAGCTTTTTTAAGAACTTTTAAAGGAATTTCAAACAGCTTCTGAGTATGTTTCTTAAATTCGCGGCGCTATGAAAATATTTGAATATATTCTTTTGCCGGCGGTTCTGCTCACCGGCTTTTGCGGATGTTCGCAAAACGCAGCAACTCAAACGCAGGGAGACCAGAGCGTGCCACAATACTTAGACATTTTGCCTGAAGAGGCGGACGGAGGGTATTCAATCATCTCGATCTCACCGTTTGACGGCGGCAGGGACACTCTGGAAATCGAACGGCCTATCGGCAGGCTGGTCGTGATGAGCACCTCGTACATCGGCTTCCTCGACGCAATCGGAAGCGATTCAGCCATAGTGGGAGTCTCCGGAGCCGAATATGTCTGCGACACATCTGTGACCCGCAGGCTCACCGAAGGAACCGTTAAGGATGTCGGTTTCGACGCAAGCCCGGACTACGAAAAGATTATGTCGCTGAAGCCGGATCTTCTGCTGGCATATTCAGTGTCGCCTGTAAAATCGCGATTTCTCTCCAAGGTCGAGTCCTTGGGAGTCAGGACATTCATTGTCAATGAGCATATGGAGCGGCACCCTCTGGCAAGGGCGGCGTACATACGCCTGTTCGGAGCATTGACCGGGAATATGCCGGCCGCGGACTCTGTCCTCCGCACCGTGACGGAGAATTACCGGAGACTGCGAGACTCGGTCAGCGTCAGTGCGATTCCGAGGAAAATACTGGTGAACATCCCGTACAAAGACCAGTGGTTCGTCCCTGGGAGGGAGAACTACCTTTACCACCTGTTTCAGGATGCAGGAGGAGAGATTCTCGGAGCCGAACCGGGAAGTCCGGTCTCCGGACAGATTTCCGTGGAGCGGGCATATTCACTGGCAAAGGAAGCGGATCTGTGGATGAATGTAGGATGGTGCTCGACAGAAAGACAGCTTCTTTCTGTCAACCCGTTGTTCGGCGACATCCTCGGAGACATCAAGACAAACGCCTCGTCCAGAGGCATCTGCACACAATGCGTGGTCTGGAATGACAACAAGCGCCTTAACGCCAAAGGCGGCAATGATTTCTGGGAAAGCGGCGTGGTTCGTCCTGACCTGCTGCTCCGAGACCTTGCCGGAATATTCAGCGGCGACACGACTGCGACACCGGAATACTACCGGCCTTTGACAGCGGAATAATTCAGCGAGCGGTCAGAGTGAACATCACCGACGCATTGGTGCGTGGAAGAGTCTGAAGATTGGTTATGTCTTTGGCGGTGAGTCCGGCTTCCGCGGGAATGGAGCGAAGAGCCTCGGCGGCTGCCCCGAATGCCAAAGCCGGCGTGTTGTTGTTCTCGCTCAGATGGCAGAGAAACAGGTTCTTCAGGCCCGGATGCCAGAAACGGCGGATGGCGGAGGCGCACTCATCGTTGCTCAAGTGACCGTTGCCCTGACATATACGCATCTTTAGCTCATGCGTGTAAGGGCCTCCTATCAGCATTCCGGTATCGTAGTTGGACTCGAAAACGACCGCGTCAGACCGTCTCGCATATTCAAGAGCCTCGTCTGTCGCCCTTCCGGCGTCGGTCATAAGGAAGAATCTGACTCCGGACCACTCTATAAAGTAGCCCACGGTCTGTGTCGCGTCGTGAGGCACGACAAAATGGCTTACAAGGGGATTGTCATCCGCACCTGTACCGAGGTCAATTCTCAAAGGCCCGTCTTCAGGGAGTATCCTGCGGCAACCGGCGATGTAATCTTTCGTGAAAGTGTGATGGGACAGAGCCTCGTGAAGCACGGAAGTGGCATAGACCGGTTTTTTCAGATGCTTGCAGTACGAGCCAAGGTGACGTATGTGATCGAGATGGTCATGAGTCACGAGGACAGCCTGGAATGACTCCGCGCCGAGACCGTGCTCCATCAGTGTCTTCTTGAGCCGACGAACGCTGACACCGGCGTCGATCAAAAGTCCGGAACTGCCGTCAGAAAGGAAATAACAGTTGCCGCAACTGCCGCTGGAAAGGCTGAGGAACTTCAGCATCATCGGTTCTCCTCCTCACAATAGCGGGCGATCACGCTGTAGGCGTCAGCTACGCCAAGCTCGCCGGCCCGGGACAAGTCAATGCAACCTTTCTCCTTATCTTTCAAATAGATGAGAACAAGCCCGCGGTTGTAATACGCATCGCCCATATAAGGATAGACGCTGATTGCCTTCGTATAGTTGTCAACGGATTCAACAAACTTGGAGGACAGGCAGTAAAGGTTTCCGAGATTGAAATAGACATACGGAACGCCCGGAAGAATCCTGTCGGCGGCAATCATATCCTCTATCGCCTCGGAATAGTCGTAAGTCCTGCTCACCTGATCGCGTACCCTCGCCCTTGTCGTCCCCTTGTCGTCCATAGTCAAGGTCTGGACATTGCTCTCAATCGAAGATATGAAGTCAATCATCTCAGCCCGGAGCACTCCCCTGTTCAAGTGGTAGAACGCTTTGTAGTACTCCGAATATTGTCCTGAGCCCTCGGCGGCGAGTGCCGCGTCATACTGATTCAGAGCCGACGTAAATTGTTTTGACTGAACATTGTACAACCCGCGGACAAATGCCTTGTCAGCATCTGTCATCGACTTCGGATCGCCGGCGGCAAGGTTTGAGTCCCCGTAGATCGACGCTTCGATTCCTCGTTCGAACACCGGTTTGACAAGCGAATCGGAATTGGACACGGTCATTACTATAGGTGAGTCAGCTATAAACCTGTCGATCAGAGGGTTCTCGTAGCGGTGGCTGAGAGCGACGCTCTCATTGTCCCTGCGTGCGGAAAGACTGAACTTGTAGAGCGACTTGAGACGGATGTTGATGTCACGGTTCTGAAGAAGCTCATTGTCGAAATCCTTCTTGGCGAAATCAGCGTCAAGGGCTATCAGGGAACTGTATTTCTTCGTCGTGTCGGCGAACGAGCCTTCGTCCGAGGCGTTTTTGGCCCGGTACTCGCTGACTTTCTTCTGGGCGATGTCGTAGTCCTGCTTGGAAGACTTGGTCCGTCCGAGCATATTCTTGACATATGACCTGTTCAGATAGGCCTTGGCAAAATCCGGGTAAAGCTCGATGGCCTTGTCGTAGTCGTCAAGGGCATCCAGCCAACGTTCCATCCGTACGAAAAAGGAGGCTCTGTTGTAGTAGGCCAGCACATTGTCCGGATTGATGTTGATCACCCGGTCCATATCCGCAAGAGCGTCATCCATATTCCCGACCTGAGCGTTGATCAGGCTTCGGTTGTAAAGTGTCAGCGCATTGCCCGGCTCGTCCCTGAGAACCCTGTTCAGGTCTTTCATAGCGGCGTTGTAGTTGTTCTGGTCGTAGTACATCAGCGCTCTGTTGAAATAGGCGAACGTGTTGGCGGTATCAAGAGCTATGGCCTTGTCCATATCCGCCACCGCTTCTTCATAGTCTTTCCTCTGGGCATATACACGGCCACGGCGGATATAGCCCTCCGGGTCGAACCTGTCCAGCCTTATGGCCCGGTTATAGTCATCCAGAGCCTTTGTGGTGTCATTAAGGAAAAGGTAGCAGGCCCCCCTGTTCAGATAGGCCGAAGGATCCTTGGGCTCCTTCCTGATGTAACGGTCAAAATCATCGACCGCCTTGTCAAACTGCTGTGCGAGGAAGTAGGTGACCCCCCTGCTGAAATACAGCCCGTCAAGACCCGGGCGGAGTTCCATAGCCTTGTCCAGATCCATGAGAGCCTCGTCGTACTTCCCGAAACGGCTGAGGGTTATGGCCCGGAAATGGTAGCCGTTGGTAAAGACCGGGTTAAGGCGTACCGAGGTGTTGAAGTCAGCCTGGGCGCCGCGCAGGTCTCCAAGGTTGTACTTAGCTATGCCTCGGTAGAAGAAAGTCCAGCAGTCAGTTGTGTCAAGGCGGGCAAGAATGTTGAAATGACCGATGGCCTCTGAGTACTTCCCGTCAGATAGAGCCACGCGGCCTCTGAAGTTGAACACGTCCTTGTCGTACTGCGCCTTGCAGAGCAAAGAGGAGCATAAAAGGATAAACAGAGACAGCAGTGACCGTTTCATATTAAATATATTTTACTTTAAGGCTTAAAATTCCTAATTTTGTCGTTTGCAAAGATAAACATTTATCGTGCCTTGAAGACAGTTTTAAGCATTTTTTTCTCATTCATCCTCCTTGTGGCGGCCGCAGGGGAGCTTTTCGCACAGCAAACAGGAGCGAACATGGTCCCTTCCGGCAGAAACGCCGAGAAAGTGATTTCGGCTGATAATCTCAGAATGCAGGTAGAGTTCCTGACGGACACGCTGTTCAAAGGACGCGCGACCGGGTCGAGAGGGGCCACGGAGGCTGCGTTCTGGATAGCGAGACGCTACGTGAAGGCTGGACTCCTGCCAATCTCCGGAAGCTGGAGCCACTCTTTCCAAGCGGAAGATTTCACAGGAAGGAATATGATCGGATTCCTGCCCGGCAAGGAGGGCGTTTCAAAGGAGATGTATGTCATCATCTGCGCCCATTACGACAGCCACGGAGCTATTGACGGTAGATTCTACCCCGGAGCCGACAGCAACGCTTCCGGTGTCGCCGCGATGATAGGTCTCGCCGATATGTTCCGCAGAATGAAGGAACTCGGCCGCTCGTACGGCAAGAACATCATCTTCGTGGCCACGGACGCCAAGGAAAGGAATTCAGCGGGAGCTGAAGCCCTGATGGCGGACATAAAGGAAGGGAAACTGAAGAATCCCGAGAACGGGGAGGTCATCACAATGGACAGGATACATTCCACCGTGGTTCTGGACATCCTCGGCAGCACTCTGGCCCCGATTCACAGCGGCAGGAGCGATTTCCTTATAATGCTCAGCGGCGGGCAGTACACATTCGACCTGTCCAGGGCGAACGAGAATCCGGGGCTGGGACTTGACATCGCCACGAGCTACTACGGCAGCAAGAGCTTCTCTGAGATGTTCCACAGCAGGTTCGGAGATCAGAAAGTCCTGACGCAAAACGGCCTGACATGTGTGGTCTTCACATCCGGAATCACTATGCTTACCAACAAGGTCGGCGACAGCGCCGGGACGCTGGACTACGAAATACTACGCAAAAGAATATTCCTAATCTTCCACTGGTTGGAAAAAATACTCTGACAATGAAAGAATTCTGGTCAATGATGAAGCGCTATGTCGCTCCTTTCAAGAAATATCTCGCCGGTTCGGTCGTGCTGAACATCCTTTCGGCGGTGTTCAACATCTTCTCGTTCGCGATCATCGTGCCTATTCTGCGCATCCTGTTCAAAATCAACGAGACTGTATATTCATTCACTCCGTGGGACGAGGTTTGGCGGATGCCGTACAAAGAGCTTAGCGACGCATTCATGTCCAACATCTACTGGATGCTGGAGCGGCAGATTTCGACTGTCGGAGCATCGACGGTGCTGTTGTTCCTGTGCGTGTTCCTCGTGGTGATGACCGCTCTCAAGACCGCCTGCTACTTCGGCTCCTCCGCGGTGATGGTTCCCATAAGGACAGGCGTCGTGAAGAACATCAGGATGGACATCTACAGAAAGATTATGGCTCTTCCTCTGGGATTTTTCTCAGAAGAGAAGAAAGGAGACATCATCGCAAGAATGAGCGGAGACGTTCAGGAGGTTGAGACTTCCGTCACCGGTTCCATAGAGATGCTCATCAAGAATCCTATCCTTATCACATTCTACTTCGTGGCTCTGCTGGTGATTAGCTGGCAGATGACGGCCTTCACGATACTGTTCGCCCCGCTGATGATGTGGGTGATGGGTGTAGTGGGAAAGAATCTGAAAAGAAAATCCCTTGAGGTTCAGCAGCTTTGGAGTGACGTGATGGCTCAGACCGAAGAGACTCTCGGAGGTCTTCGCATCATAAAGGCGTTCATCGCCGAAAAGAAGATGTCTGACCGTTTCGACGATGTCACCGAAGCGATGAGGAAAAAGAACAACCGCGTGACCATCCGCCAGTCACTCGCCCACCCTATGAGCGAGTTTCTGGGCACGGCTCTCATTATGATCGTTCTTTGGTTCGGCGGAGCGCTCATTCTTGGGGGGAAGTCCACCATTGACGCTCCGATATTCATATATTATATGGTGATTCTCTACAGTATCATCAATCCTATCAAGGATTTCGCCAAGGCCGGATACGCGATTCCCAAAGGCATGGCCTCGATGGAGAGAATCAACAGGATTCTGGATGCGGAGAACAACATCGTCGAGCCGGAGAATCCCAAGCCGCTTACCGGATTCAACGACAAACTCACTTTCGAGTGCGTGGATTTCCGTTACCCGGACGGCCAGAAGATGGTTCTTGACAATGTCAGCCTCGAGATTCCAAAAGGCAAGGCCATCGCCATCGTCGGAGCTTCCGGAGCCGGTAAATCCACATTGGTCGATCTCATTCCGAGATTCTACGATCCTACGGGAGGCTCCATCAAGATTGACGGCACCGACATCAGGGATGTCAGAATCTCAGACCTAAGAAGTCTCATCGGCAATGTCAACCAAGAGTCGATACTCTTCAATGACACTATTTTCAACAACATAGCATTCGGTGTTGAGAACGCGACAATGGAAAGTGTGGTTGAGGCCGCGAAGATAGCCAACGCCCACGACTTCATCATGGAGAAAGAGGGAGGCTACAGTTTCAGAATCGGCGACAGAGGAGTCAAACTCTCCGGCGGACAGAGACAGAGAATCAGCATCGCAAGGGCTATCCTCAAGAACCCGCCGATCCTGATTCTGGACGAGGCCACGGCCTCGCTTGACACTGAATCAGAAAAAATCGTCCAGGAGGCTCTCGAGCGGCTGATGTCCACAAGGACGACTATCGCGATCGCCCACAGGCTATCTACCATCAGAAACACCGACGAGATCATCGTTATGGACGAAGGGCGCATCGTGGAGCGAGGCAAACACGACGAGCTGATCGCCTTGAACGGCTACTATCGGAAACTTAATGATATGCAAGCACTTTAGAGACAAGTCTATGAATACTACCGTCAGACAGATAAGAGTCCCGTTGATAGAGGGACTCGAGAGTATGAATATTCAGGAGCTGGATCTTGCTATGGAAAAAGGAGCCTCCAAATTCGCCGTATGCGAGCGGAACTGGCCGAAGGACGCGCCTTACGCACCGGACTGCAACGGCTCGGTCGCGCGCACATCGTCACATATTGCCGTGATGTTCCACGTCAGAGGGCTTGACCTGCGCGCCACCGCCCTTGAAGACAACGGGAAAAGCTGGGAGGACAGCTGCTGCGAGTTCTTTGTCACGGATCCTTACGACGGGACTTACTACAATTTCGAGATGACCTGCATAGGCTCCATTCTTGCGTCGAAAAGAACCAGCAGAATAAACAAGACCCCTCTGGAGCCGGCACTCCTGAAAAGCGTCATCAGACATTGTTCACTGGATCGAAAGGCCGTGGATCTAAGCGACAGGATTTTCAGTTGGACTGTCGCTATGCTGATTCCGTTTGAACTGATCGGGATAGACAAGGACAACCTTCCCGTCAGCCTGAGGGGCAACTTTTACAAATGCGGCGACCTGACGGCGCATCCGCATTTCCTGAGCTGGAATCCGATCAAGACACCGAAGCCAGACTTCCACAGGCCTGAATTCTTCGGAGAGCTGATTCTCAGATAGTCTCTCCAATGGCAAACACAAGGAAAGTCACAGGAACAATCTTGCTGACCGCCTATCTCGCGGCGGTGGCTTACTGCTGCTTCGGTCAGTTCAGCGACCTTCCGGGCATCGCCCCGAACACTTTCTTCGGAGTCCCGGCCGACAAGGTCGCGCATTTCCTGATGTTCTTCCCTTTTCCGATTCTTTGCCATCTGGCGTTCGCTGACCGGACAAGCAAGCCAAGGCACTCTGTCATTTCAGTCTCGGCTGTCTTCCTGATAGGCGCGGCAATCGCGGCGGCCACGGAAATCGGGCAGGCATTCACCGACTATAGGAGCGGGGACATCCGCGACTACATCGCGGATATTTTGTCCTTGGCGATATCATCGATAATCGTACTGCTGGCTGACATACACACAAAAAAACGACAAACGCAAAATAAACACTGAAACGAATATGCTTAGAAAAATCATCGCCACATCAGCGCTCGCCTGTCTCATTTCGGCAAACCTTGGGGCGCAGTCTGTCAAGGAGTTCAAAGAGGCTGTCGACTCTCTTCAGACCATCATAAAAGAAAAGACTGGTGTATCGGCCGCCGTAAAGGCGAACAAGGTCGTCAGAAGAGGCTATGATCTGGATTTCTATTTCACTTCATCAATGGGAGACTTTCCATGGAGGGCCGAGGATGTCCAGTGGCTCAGGAGTACTCTCAAGGATCTTATGCCTGAATCTTGTGCCAGATACGGCATCGGAAAGCTTTTCATAGGCAAAAAGTCTCTTGAGTCCTATGTCGTACCGTCAGTCGGCAATAACGGGGAAGCCATTGACAACAGATTTGTGACCAAGGATTTACGGAATGTCCATCCGTTTGTCACACAGATTGACGAGCAGGATTTCACCAAGGGTCTTACCGGTCGGAACATAGCCCTCTGGCAGAGCCACGGACGTTACTTCGAGGAAAAGACCGACCGCTGGGAATGGCAGCGCGCGCCGATTTTCCAGACTGTGGAGGATATGTACACGCAGAGTTATGTTCTGCCTTTCCTGATACCGATGCTGGAGAATGCCGGAGCCTATGTGATGACTCCACGCGAAAGGGATCCGCAGACCAACGAGGTCATAGCCGACAATGACCCTGCATTCGAGAAAGGACGTGGAGAAGGAGTAAGGATCAAGGGAAGTTATTCTGAGTCAGGGGCGTGGTCTGACGCCGGTGTCGGATTTGCCGACGCCAAGGCGGCATATTCATTCCCGGACAATCCTTTTGCTATGGGGACCGCCCGCAAGGCGGAATGCGCCGGACACAAGAAGGACAAGACCGCCGAGGCCCGCTGGACTCCGGATATTCCCGAAAGGGGTGAATATTCAGTTTACGTTTCCTACAAGACCCTTCCGAACAGCAGTCCGTGCGCCCATTATACAGTCAGGCATCTTGGAGGCGAGACAGAGTTCACGGTCAATCAAAGAATGGGAGGCGGCACCTGGATCTACCTTGGGACCTTCGAGTTCGGGAAGGGGACCGACGCTTGTGTGATTCTGGACAACAAGGTCGCCCAAGGCTACAACGTCCCGAAAAACTCGGTGGTGACAGCGGACGCGGTACGATTCGGAGGCGGAATGGGAAAGATAGCGAGAGGATTAAAGGATCGTCCTGCAACTGAATATGTCACATCAGGGATGCCTTCTTTCACCGAAGGTGCGTTCTACTGGATGCAATGGGCCGGAACAGACGCCACAATCCTCAGCAGGCACGAGGACGACTACACTTCCGACTATGGCGACCGCGGCGCATGGGTGGGATGGATGTCCGGAGGATCATTGAGCAATCCGAAAAGCGAAGGACTGAATATTCCTATCGACCTCTCGTTTGCGTTCCACACTGACGCCGGTACCACACCGGATGACTCCATCATCGGGACACTGTCCATCTACACGCTGATATGCGACGGCAGCGACAAGTTCGCCAACGGCGAGGAAAGACTCCAGCAAAGGATGTACGCCGATTTCGTACAGACAGAGATTGTCAACGATGTCCGCTCACAGTTCAATCCGGAATGGAGCAGAAGAGGGCTTTGGGATCGTTCCTACAGCGAATCCCGCACGCCTACCGTTCCGGCAATGCTTCTTGAGCTTCTGTCGCACCAGAACTTCGCGGATATGAAATTCGGTCTTGACCCGTCATTCCGCTTTACTGTCAGCAGGGCTATTTACAAGGGGATGCTCAAGTACCTCAGCGCCCGCTACGGATGCGAGTATGCTGTACAGCCGCTGCCCGTCAATTCTTTCGCCACTTCATTCGCCGGCGCCGAGTCCGTAAGGCTCAGCTGGAAAGCCACTCCGGACACACTTGAACAAACGGCGCTGCCGACAGGATATATTCTTCAGACAAGGGTGGACGACGGAGCGTTTGACGCTGGAAGAGTCATAGATGATGCGGAAGTATCGGGAAACGAGATTTCGACCTGCGTGACTGTCAAGCCCGGACACATCTACAGCTACCGTATAATTGCCTTCAACAAAGGCGGAAAGAGCTTCCCTTCAGAGGTTCTAAGCGTTGGTATCCCTAATGAAGGCACAGGGAAGAATGTTCTGGTGGTCAACAACTTCACAAGGGTATCAGCACCTGCGTGGTTTGACTCTCCCGAATATGCAGGATTCAACTCCGACCTTGACGCCGGAGTCTCTTACGTGAGGGAGATCAACTTCATAGGTCCTCAGTACCAGTTCCGCAGGACACTCCCTTGGCAGGACGACGACAACCCTGGATTCGGTGCCTCATGGACGGATGAAGCCGGCAAAGTCTTCGCAGGCAACACGTTCGACTATTGCGGGATCCACGGCAAATCCCTGATGGCCGCGGGTTACGCTTTCCACTCCTCAAGCGTCGCCGCGTTCTCGGAGAACAGTTCAATGGCAGACAATGACATAGCCGTAGACATCATCTGCGGCAAGCAGATTACGACCGTGGTCGGGACAGGAAAGGTTCCGGACAGATTCCAGGTGTTCCCGGCCAAACTTCAGTCCGCCATAAGGCGATACACGGATGGCGGCGGCAACGTGCTGGTCTCAGGAGCCAACATCGGCACGGATATCTGGGACTCAATCTATCCTGTCCGGAAAGACAGCGCCTACAGTGCCTCAGCCAAAGAGTTCGCCGAAAAGACACTGGGATACAGATGGATGACTAACTACGCCAGCCGGAACGCCACCGTGATTCCTCGGAATGACAGCGGGATGGAACCTGTAAGCGGTGAAATCACATTCCACAAGGAACGCAACCCGAAGATATACAATGTGGAGACACCGGACGGAATCGTCCCTTCAAACAAGAGTGCCAAGTCATTCCTTCGTTATGCGGACACAAACATCTCTGCAGGGACCTGTTTTGAGGGCAACGGTTACAGAACCGTCTGCATAGGCTTCCCTATAGAAGTCATAAAAGACGGGGAACAGGCTGACGAGCTTATCAAGAGTATTATGAAATTTCTTGACAAACAATAACATACAATGACTCCAAGAGAATCCGAGCTTATTGAGCTTCTGCACAAGGAAGTGAAACCGGCACTGGGCTGCACAGAGCCTATGGCCGTGGCCCTTGCAGCCGCCAAATCCGTTGAGACACTAAGAACCGAAGTCCCGGAAATCAATGACTATGACCTTGATGTCGAGGTCAGCGGAAACATCCTTAAGAACGGTATGGGAGTCGGCATTCCGGGGACCGGAATGGTCGGGCTGTACATAGCCTCGGCACTTGGAGCGGTCTGCGGCAGGAGCGGTTACGGACTTGAGGTTCTGAAGGATCTTACCGGCAAGGATGTGGAGAAAGCCAAGGAATTGGTTGATGGCGGAAAGGTGTGCATCAAGGTCGCTGACAATCCGAAGCTCCTATACGTCAAGGTAACGGTAAAGTCAAACGGCCATAAGGCATGGACAGTGATTGAGGATGATCACGACAGAATAGTCGAGACCGGTCTTGACGGCTTGCTCTCCGACTTCAGGAACGAAGCCTGCGGGGAATCCTCCACAGCCAAGTGCACTCTGGATTACAAGCTGACGGTCAAGGAGATATATTCATTTGCCAAGAGTGCTTCCTTTGAAGACATCAGTTTTATTCTGGCCGACAGGGATTTGAATCTCTCCCTTGCTCGGGAAGGTCTCGAAGGTGATTACGGGCTGAATGTGGGAAAGGCAATCAGAGAGAACCAGCAAGAAGTCTTCGGGGATGATTTCATCAGTTTTGCGATGGGGCTGACCGCCGCCGCTTCAGATGCCAGAATGGCGGGCTGCAAGCTCCCGGCGATGAGCAACTCGGGCAGCGGGAATCAAGGAATCACAGTAAGCGTCCCGGTCATCGCCTATGCACTGAAATACGGAGTGGATGACGAGGGGCTTGCCAGAGCATTGATTCTGAGCAATCTGGTTGCGATTCACATCAAAGGCTACCTTGGCAAATTGTCCGCTCTCTGCGGTTGCGTGATCGCATCTACCGGTTCCGCCTGCGGAATAACCTTCCTGCGCGGCGGAAGCTACGAACAGGTCTGCGCCGCAATAAAGAATATGATCGGGAACATCACAGGTATGGTGTGTGACGGAGCGAAGGTCGGATGTGCGATGAAGGTGGCTTCGGGTGTCGCCTGTGCCGTACAGTCCTGCGTGCTGGCGCTCAGAGGCACCTGTATAAAAGAAACTGACGGAATCATCGAGAAAGACATTGAGAAGACTATCAGGAATCTCGGCAGCATAGGCTCGACGGGAATGCAGTCAACCGATCATCTTATCCAACAGATAATGCTCTGCAAAGAGTAGGCAGGCCGACGGTCGGTCCGGCTTCACTTCCGTCCGCACACAGGCGACTGCCTTCAACAAAAGGAGTCCATCCTGCGTTTGAAGGTTATTGCCTGTGTGAGCATATTCAAATCAAAATTCAACCGAACAACAGCGGTCTATCGTAGTCTAAGTGCAGATCAAGCAGCAGGGCTTCACATAACAGAATCCCGCCGCCCTGAAATCTTGCATCCGGATAATCAAAAAAAACAACGCGGCAAGCGCCGCCACAAGCCTCGGAGGCTCACAGATCGGAGCCGACTCCTTCATCATTGAGACCAGAATTGAACTGTTCATAATTGCCGACCGCTTCGCCGAGTGGGAAAGGCAGACGGGTGAGCGGAAGGAGGGACTGACGGACGGATGTCCTTTCACAGCCGCCTTCGGGCGGCTATTTTTGTGCCGTGAAGCCGCAAGCTATGGTAAGAATCCAGGTTCGGCTTCACGGCAAATTATATCTATCGCTATGAATGTTTTGAAAGAAATCTTGTTGCACGACTGGCAGCTTCCCCAGAACCTGCTCGGACTGCTGATGTTCCGGTGGTACCGCAGAGACACGACCTACGGGGCAGGAACGTTCCGTTTTTGTCCCGGCTTTGGGAGAAATTTGCCGTAAATCACCAACAATTAATTCGTTACAGCGATTTTGCGGAGGATACAGGATTCGAACCTGTGGGGCCTTTCAGCCGACTTGTTTTCGAGACAAGCACCATAAACCACTCGGACAATCCTCCGTGGATTTACTGCAAAAATAATATTTTTATTGAGAATAATCAATTTACAGCTGACTTTATCTCTAATAAATCTTAATTCTATCTCGTCATTTGGAAGCGGTAGAATTGTTCCCCAAAATCAGCCATACGTTATCTTCGGGACAGATCCTTGGAAACTGAATGAATTTCCTTAGGGAACCATATAGGAGTTGACCACGATTCCCTTTGGAACGCCTGAAACTTCATAGGACACCATATAATTTGTTGATTGATGGCCTGGGACTGTTATGGATTGCCAACGGCGCCAATTCTGACAATGTCAGTCTACTCCTATATAGTTCCCATTCTTTATCTGAAACACCGAGGAAATGAATTCAGGCAGTCTCAACGGATTTTCGAGACAGACAGCGGCGCTTTCTGACGAGAAAGCCGGAAGTAAATGACGAATTAATGACTCAAAGAGTTTTTAAAGGCATCATGGTCTTCATGCACATCCGGATCTTATGCTGAAGGAGCCGGCCTAAAAGCAGATTTGCCGAGCGCCTCGACGCTCTTTCGGATTTCCTCAAATGAAAGTGACACAGCCAGAAGGAACTGGGCCGAAATGTACGTAAGCATCACCCAAAAGCCTCGTTCCGGAATGTTTATGTCTGTAAAGACGCCCGTGGCCAGAATTGTGTCCGAAATGACAAAAAGGACATAGCCTGCCACAGTCAAGGCATAACTACATTTTTTGGTTTCAATAGCCGCCATAATACCTGCGTGGATGCAGAATGCGAAGGCACAGGCATAAACCGTAACGCAGACTCCGAGAAAGCCGCGGACCTCGAAGAAACGGGAGGCCGAGGCCGTCACGGCAATAAGGACAACCAAAAGCGATATATTCAAGCACTGTGAGGAGGTGATCCTCCTATAGCCGGAGCGGATGGTGAGATAGTAGAAGAAATGTCCTATAAGGAACGCCAGAAGTCCGGCAAGGAAAAAAGACTGTCCGCCGAACATCAGGAGAATGTCTCCCGATGCTCCGAAACCCATCGCAAGCATCAACGCGGCAATGCGTTTGCCTGGCACACTGTGATTATTCATACACAACAGGCACAACAACGCCAAAGAAGGGACAATCAATGGTTTGGAACATACGGTAAGAATATGCCAACCCATAAAGACCCCGAGCAAATCCGCCAAGGAGGAAAGAAGAAAAACGCTGAACGCCAGACGGCCGGGAATTCCAAGATATTGCATAGCGCTATTCATTTAATGACATTTTCCTTACTGACAAAGGTATGGAATGTATAGACTCTGGTTCGATGTTCTGCCTTAACGTATCCACCAGACGCTGAAGCGTCACTTCCCTGTCCTTAGAAGACAACTCGCATTCCCAAACGACAGATACATTCCACCCAAGCCTCTCAAGCTCAGCTATTTCCTTGGCATCCCTTTCCTTGTTCCGGCGGATTTTCTCCTCCCAGAACTCGACGTTGCTCCTCGGCATCCTGAACTTGCCGCATCCCGGATGGCCGTGCCAAAAACATCCGTTCACGAATATCACAGTGTGAAACCTTCTCAACACAATGTCCGGACAACCGGGCAGCTTCCTGGAATGAAGCGAGTACCTGAACCCTTTGGCATGAAGCCACTTGCGCACTACCATCTCAGGTCTGGTGTCCTTTCCCCGAATCCGCGACATGCAAAAATGCCGCTGTTCCCTTGTCATCGTGTCAGGCATATCACTCTCCTCCGAATCGTTTGATCACCGGTCTGCGGTCTCGAAATAAAACGGCCACAAATCCTGAAGGCGTCTGGCTATGTTATAAGCCAGAACCGGAGGGACAGCGTTGCCGATGACCTTGTAGGCTCCTGATTGGCTAACTTGAAAGCACCTGGAGTTGTCCTTGTACCCAACGAACGGATAATCCGGCGGAAATGTCTGAATCAAAGCGCATTCACGCGGTGTAAGCCTGCGTTCCCGCAAGCCCTGTCCGAGTTCCTGAATATTCCTTCCACCGTGATCGGAGGAAAGTCTTCTGAACTCGATGTTCCCGTGATGCTCAGACCGGATGGTAGGGCCAAGGCCGTCCGGATTAATCTCAGTCTGTCCCTGGCAATGCTTTCCCATATATTTCGCCTTGGAATAAAACAAATGGGAAAGGTCTCTGCTTTCTTGCGGCTCCGGAAGCCCCTTGAAAACATCCCTGCACGTAACGGGAGCCAAGGTACCGGAGGAATGTGCGCTAAACCGATGAGTAGGCTTAGGATACGGCGAATATTCTTCCGGGACATCCTCACTTTCAAGAATATGCCTGGCCGTCTCATTCAATGCGGAACGGCGTATGCCAATGAATATCACACGCTCCCTTCTTTCCGGAACGCCATAATCACCGGCGTGGAGAACCCTTGGCGGCAGGACAATGTAACCATCTCCGTCAGCCCGGGAAAAATCTTTCTGGATAATGTCCTTGACGTTTCCGAGATTTGTCAATCCTTTTACATTCTCAGCGACGAATACCTTCGGCTTGGTTATGTCGATGACCTGTTTCATCCAGAAATACAGCTTGCCTCTGTTCTCCTCAGTGGCGACCTCATCCGAAAGTTTGCCACCATCGTGAGAAGTCATAGAATTGAATCCCAATCGCTTGCCGGCTATACTGAAATCCTGGCAAGGAAAGCCTCCAGTCACAATGTCAACATCCTCAGGGAAAACTTTCTTACCACTACGCTGAAGTTTGACCAAATCCACAACACTTTCCAAGTGATAGATCGATGATTTCTTTCCATAGCGTTCCATATACTTGCTCCAAGTGTGGAATGCCTCCTCAAGAATGTCATTGGCGAATACTGTAGAGAAACGGTTCTTTCTTAGCAACACCCAGTCATCATTGATTCTCCGGTCTATCCACCCCGAATCTTTGGGAACAGATTTTACATTGCAAATGAAATCTCCCTCAAAACCAAGATCCATTCCGCCACACCCTGAAAACAGCGAGAGCATCTTCAGACACCCAGGACCGGTATCTCCATCTGTATGGAAAGCCGGAAGCTCACATTCTCTGACCAGATCCGAGAAATATTGAACCTCTTCCATAAACTTACTGCCAGTTACAGTCCCATCCGTCTTTTCCATACAAAACCATATCATCAATAAGAAGCTGTTTAAAATTACTTTAAAAAGTTCTTTGAGTTTTAAATTCGTCATTTTTCCCGGCCTTCTCGTCAGATGGCACCGCTATCTTCCTCGAGAATCCGTCGAAGCTGCCTGAATTTATTCCCTCAAAGCTTCAGATAAAGAAATTCAAACAGCTTCTGAATACAAATTTACCCATTTTTCAGAAATAGTACAGAGACGTTTTTGATTTTTCAGGGAATCATACATGAATTGGCAAATTATATCTTCGCAGCATCCTAAGCACCGTATACCACCTGCTTCATCAGAGGTTCAGCCGTTCCTTTTCCGTTCAGCGGAGAGGCTGAAAGCGAGGAGCCGGTCATCTTTACGGCGCAAAAATAGCCGCCCGGAGGCGGCCATAAATGGAATGCGCTTAAAGCGACGGTTCAGGAACCAGGATTCTACTTTCTCGTAACCCTGGCTGCCCAGCCGCCGCCAGGAGCCATTCTGATCTTAACCTGACGGTCAGAAGGGACACCCAAGGTCTCGCGCTTGTAGTCACGGGCGGCACGGTCGGCGTTGACACCGTCACGGAAGACCTCCATCGTCCACTCCCCTTCTCCAAGGAAACCAAGGTCAATGGTAAGGTCACGGGCCTTCCAGTCATTCAGCGAGCCGACGTACCATACGTCACCGCTACGGCGGGCAAGCGTGATATAATTCCCGAGAACACCGTTCACGGCCACACTCTCGTCCCAGACTGTAGGGCAAGCGGCGATAAACTCAGTACATTCAGGCTCTGCCATATAATTGGACGGGGAGTCGCAAAGCATATTCAAAGGAGAGTCGAAGACAACGTACTCGGCCAGTTGATGACAGCGTGTACCCTGGCTCATAGCCTCGGTGTTGACAGGGTGATAGTTCTTCCTTGTGGCGTTGCGCATAGCTCCCTGCGTGTAGTCCATAGGGCCTGCGGCCATCCTGATGAAAGGAACGGTCACATCGTATGTCACCATATCCACATCGGACTTGGCCCACTTAAGCTGCTCAAGCCCGAAAACGCCCTCGTAGTTAATCACGTTAGGATAAGTCCTGTTAAGTCCGGCAGGCTTGTAAGCGCCATGAAAATCAACCATAAGGCCATACTTGGCGGCGGTCTCAGCCGAGCGTCTGAAGAAATCCACCATATACTGGTCGTCACGATCCATAAAATCGACCTTGAAGCCCTTGATTCCCATCCGGGAATAATGCTTGCAGACATTCTCCATATCCCTGTCGAAAGCATAATAGCCGGCCCAGAGGATAAGCCCCACATTGCGGGTCTTGGCATATTCACAAAGCATCGGAAGGTCTATCTCTGGGATAATCTGCATCAGGTCGGCTTTCTTGTTGACAGCCCAACCTTCGTCAAGGATGACATATTCAATGCCATGCCTGGAAGCGAAATCGATGTAGTACTTATAGGTGTCGTTGTTGATGCCGGCGCGGAAATCCACTCCGTATATATTCCAGTCGTTCCACCAGTCCCAGGCCACTTTGCCAGGCTTCACCCAACTGAAATCCATCGCCGGATCCGCCGGTGTGCCAAGTTTCCAGACCAGATCGTTCACAGCCAGATCGGCGTCATTGGCCGACACCATAATTATCCTCCAAGGGAATGACTCTCCGGCCTGGCAATCGGCTATGTAGTCCTCACGCTCCTTGACAACTCCCTGAAGCATATTGTGTCCGCCCTGCTCCACTGTCTTTGGGTAAGGAGCGAAACGGCCGGAGAGAGTGGTGGACTCACCTTCGTTGTAGAGGTACATTCCCGGATAATCCATTAGGTCAGACTCGGTGATGAGAATCTTCACACCGTTCTCTGCCGACACAGCGATAGGAAGGAACGCAAGACGCTCCTTGTTCCATTTGGACACCGGATGGATAGAATATGTGTTCTCGAACGAGTTCCAGAACTGGCTTTCCAATGTTTCAGTGTGTCTGTTCACGTAAGGGACATAGGCGTCCCAGTCCTTGGCGAAGTTAAAGCTCGCTTTCTCTGAAAACACTTTGGAGCCGCTCTTCAGAGAGCTGATGAAACGATAGGCCACACCTTCGTCGTAAGCGCGGAAAACCAAAGAGAACTCCTTGAACTGGAGAGTAATCTCGTTGTAGTTGTCGCGTACTTCGGCCTTTTTGTAAGCTATGGTCGGAATCACTTGATCCACAGCGGATTTTTTGACTTTACGTACTTTGTCATTCTCTCCGAAAACGACTCCGTCAGAAAGGTTCATCGAGATTTCGGACGAACCGATAAGGCTGACTTCGTCACGTGAAACCGAGTAAGAGATCGTCTTTCCAACAACCACAGTGGCGGAAAGGTGGCCGTCCGGTGACTCCACTCTGTAGGAAACATCCTTCGCGCTGGCAGAAAGGACGGCGGCAAGGCTGATGACAGCCGTCGCAAAAAAAGATTTAATACTCATAATATAATAATGATAAATATAATCCAATGATCAATCAACTCTGATTTTCAATGAATATGCCCCTGCGGAAAGCACTTTTGGCCTGCCGTTGGCGGCAATGACGGTAGCACTTGTACCCTCCGGCACATCTATAGCCAGAGACGCCACCCTGGCCCTGAGGGACTTTCGGCTGATCGAGACCCTGATCATTCCATAGTTGGTCTCCAATGAAGCCGAAGCAGTCTTCAATGTGCCGAGCCGAGGCCTGACATCAAACCTCCTGAATCCCGGAGCGGCAGGTTCTATTCCGCAAAGCTTCTGGCATAAGACAGTAAGCGGGCCGCCGCTCCACGCATGGTTGATCGTGCCTCCGCCGAAGCCTTGGTCACCGATTCCCCAGCCCTCGAACAGGGTTGTGTAGTCATAGGCGAGCATCTGTGCATATCGGGACTTCATCCTCTCAAGAGCGAAGTCGGCGTACCCCATCTTAAAGAGAGCCTCAAGGACGTATTTTTCCATATAGGGGCTCGCATGATACTCTTTTTTAAATGTCTCCAACAGAGCCGGATAGTTATCTGCCGAGGCCAGACCTGAAACAACCGCCATAGCCTGGGCACGGTCATCGGTCTCTTTCCTGTAGTCTGGATCGCGGTAGGATGAACCGGTCCAGAAAACGGTGTCGAATCTGTCCGAGATTCTCTTCATCGCCACATCGACCTTTTCCGCATCAGCTTGCATACCAAGCATCTCCGCAAATTCCTTCTCGGCCTTGAGGGCAAGATAGTACCAACAGTTAGTGAGAACCTTCAGGTCTATGTTATCTCCCCAGTCACCCCAGTTCCAGCCTCCCGGACGGACGTCAAGAAGACCGTTCTCGTCGAAACTCCAGAGGCCGTCACCGTGAAGATAGCGCCTGATTCCCGGATAGACATCGGCGACGAAACTGCTGTCACCGCCGAACCAGTACTGCGTCCGGAAACCGTACCAGCCCACAGTCGCAAGCATCTGGAGAGGAAGCTCGACCGCCCTGTTGCCGGCAGGTACAGGAGAATAGATTGACCCGTCGGACTTCTGCCAGTTCATCACTTCCAGAATCCCCTTTCTTGCCAGAAGATGGCTGGACGGGGAAAGGGCGTAGAAAGCCTCACCGAGTTCATTGACGGCATCACCCCACCACTGCGCGCGCTCACGGTCAGGACAATCCATGTAGGTGTCGCGCATTGTGATGTACAGAGTTCTGGCCGAACGTTTCCATAACTCGTTCAAGAACGGGTCCTCGCACTCGAAAGAACCCGAGAATTCAGTGTCATAGCCGGTCTCGCGGTACTTCAGTCCGATCACTTTGACTCCCGCGGGAACGATGTACCTGACCTCGTGGCCGTTCATCCATCCCAGACTCTCGTATTCCTGGACACCGGCGCGCGCTATGTACTCGGCACGCACGTTGTTCTCGCTTCCACCGCGATAGTTATCGGTCATAATCCCGACTGTCTCGCCGCCTTTGGCGTCAATCTTCAGGTACGGGGTGACCTGCGCGTTGTACGGCAGCCTGCAATAGACAGTGTCGCCTGACTGACGGACGGAGACATAATCCTTAAGTCCGTAGTTCTTCCACATCGGAATCGGACGCTCCACCATCTCCCCCATCGCCGGCCACGCCATCTCGTCAACGATGGTCGGAGCGAACAGTTTGCGACGGACATCGAAGCCAGGCATATTCCAACCTTGGATCTCTTTCCTTGCATCGTAGCGTATGTTGCTTTCAGACAGGCGGTAATTCGGATAAGGAGCGTCCGTGTCACCATAAGCCGGATTTATGGAGCAGAACCATGATTTGTCGGAAACAATCTCCAGACCAGGCGATACCGCCTCAAAAATCAAGGCCGCCTGACCGCTGCTGTTGTGGCTGAAACCCTGCTTCCCGAAATGCCAGAGCAGGATTGCGATAGTGTTGTTTCCCTCCTTCAGGTAAGGGGCGATGTCCACCTTGTCATAGTAGGTGCCGTTCGGGGACGGACCTCGCTTGAGCGACCCTTCGAACACCGCAAGCTCGCCGTTGATCCACATCCAGTACTTCGAGTCGGCTCCGATTCTGGCGATGAGCCTGTCGGGACGTTCCGCGACATTAACTTCCTTACGGTAGGAAATCCAAGTGTTGGCGGTACTCTGGACCCTGGAATGGGTAATCCAGTGGGCCTTCCAGCCGGAGCCGGTTCCGGCGGCGGCAAATGGGGCGGCGGCAAGGGTCAATGCCGCGGCCAGGACACCCTTTCTAAAGAAATTGGACAGTTGTGTTATCATACGCATTGATTATTGTTTTTCGTGTGTGAAACCTTGCCCGGCCTCACACCATACAAAGTTACTCAACTTTTGCAAGTAGGCAATTACTTATAGAGAAAAACAGCCTGATGAAACTTGCGATTATTGGACGGATTTGCGATATTTGGGGAAACAGATTGTGTAAGCGATGAGTCAGTTCAACACTTGCTTTTTTGAAAGATACGCCAAGATTTCTCTGGAGACCCTTCTTGACAGCGGCTATTCGAGTCTCGTGAACAAAGACAGGCCTGACCTTCAAAGTCCCGACGGAGTCTCATTGGGAATAGAGGTGACAAGGGCGATGCCTGAGAGCAAGGAGGCGGCGCAGTCTATGCTCAAGGAGATGGCGGGTGCGGTCCCGGTACCCGAAGAGGTCGAGGACTACGACACCATACTGTCATCGGGCTACGGCTACGGCCTTCAGGAGGGACGCTATGTCGGTACTAAGGAATATGACTACTGGTCTCTTGCCTTGCCGATGCGAAGAATACTGGAAAGCAAGGTACGCAAAGCCGGCGACGGATTCTACGGGACGTTCAGGACGCTGGATCTGTACGTGTTCTGCAAGGACAGTCTCAGCGAGATGGAAGTGCTTGACACCGTGCGCTACACAATGGAGCTTCAGGAAAGCCAGACTGCCAGATACAGCTGCCTGTACCTGTCCGAAATCAGCGGACTGAATGTCTGCAACCTTGCGGATGGCATCTCTGACATCTACAGGGTCTCACACCATCCGATTCCTCCTGCCCTGAGGAAAGAATTCTTCCACAGAGCCTTGCGTGCCTGAGGGCATATAAGTCCAGACTTTCCGGGCGCTCCCTTAAAAGACCTTGGCGAGAAGTTCGTCTATGACCTTGGGAAAATGCTCCATCTCAAGGATGTGTTCCTTTGCGGCGATGTCGTCAGGAGTGTCGTCCGGAGAGACAGGGGTACGGAACTGAGCGATGATCTCACCGCCGTCCACCTTGCCGCTTACCCAATGCACGGTCATTCCGGTCTCGGACTCCCCCGCCGCCTTCACGGCCTCGTGGACGTGGTGGCCATACATTCCCATACCCCCGAACTTAGGAAGAAGGGCAGGATGAAGATTGATCATCCGGTGGTCATATTCACGGATAAGGAAATCGGGGATGACTAGCAGGAAGCCGGCCAGAACGATGAAATCGATTGAATATCCCTTCATCAGCGGCATAAGCACATCCTCGCGGTTCAGTTCCGCCTTTGGAACGACACGGGTCGGCACGCCAAGTCTTGCCGCCTTTTCCAAAGCCGGAACTCCGGCCTTGTTGGCGACCACAAGAGCTATGCGGGCTTTGTCCGAGCCTTTGAAGTACTTGATTATGTTCTCACAGTTTGTGCCTCCTCCAGACACGAAAATCGCAATTTCTATCATATATGTTGAATCATTCATTGCTTGACTTCTCCGCGGGCATCTGGCGGATATTTATGTCACGCCGCGGGAAAGGAATCTCTATTCCATTATCATTCAAGGCATTGTAAATTCTCTCATTGGCAGCGGCTATGTAGGCTGCCCGTTGCTCGACAAGAACGTTCTGCTTGACCACGAGATCCACGCTGCTGTCACCGAATCCGTTCAGCACAACCAGTATCCCGTATTTCTCATCGACAACCGGACGTCCGAACTTGTCCGGTCTGCGAAGAGGAGCGAGAGCGCTGACAATCACTTCCCTGGCACGCTCCACATCAGTGCCGTAAGCAACACCGACAGGAAGGCCAAGAAACTCGTAGGAATGATTGCGGGTCAGATTCCTGAAATTCTTGGCGAACAAGGCGCTGTTCGGGAATGCCATAACGCTGCCGTCGCTAGCCTCGATCTGAGTGCTTTGGTACGATATGTTCTCAACCTTCCCGCGGATCCCGTCGCACTCTATGTAGTCTCCGACACGGAGACGGCCAGACATCAGCTGTACCCCGTAGAAGAAGTTGTTGAGGATGTCCTTCATCGCGAAGCCAAGGCCGGCGGCAAGACCGGCGGTGATTACGGACAGGGACTTGGTCGGAATGTTCAGCAAAGAGATGGTGACGATGAAGTACGAACCCCAAGCGAGAATCCCGATCACATTGTTCGCCAAAGTAAGGTTCAGCTCGTTCTCCCTGATGAGCGAGGATCCGGCCAGCCTGATGGTCTTGCGCAGCTTGTAGAGCCTGTACAACGCTCTCGCCACATAGCAGGCGTATTTGAAGACATAGAAAAGTCCGACAGCCAGGACAATCTTTGACACAGAGAGATGCAGGTACTCGTAATTGAAGAACGGGTAGAAGAACATATCCATACATATCTCCGTCAGGTCAAAGACCTCCGAGGCCATATAGATGCAGAACGGGATGGAGAGAAGGTAGAGCACCGGGATGCACACCATCTCGACAAGATCGTATAGCCAGGTGACCGGGATGAACGCCCCCTTGTCCTTGCCGAGACCGTCATGATTCTTCAGCCTATAGGCGCGCACGCGTACATCCACCCTCGCATGACGGTACTTTCTGAGAAGGTCGCCACATGCAACAATCAACTGTAGTACAGTAAGTTGGAATATCCACCAAATGTATATCTGCAAACCGAGAAGACTATACCCCGACACGGCGATGATAAAAGTGACGACGGTGATTGCAAAGGAAGCGACAGCATATGAATTGTCACTCTTGGGCACCTTCGGGCCGTTGCGGTGTATGGAAGCCCACTGCCAAAGGCCGAAAACGACCAGCACCGGCGGAAAGACCAGAGCTATCAGGCTGTTGGGGATGAATATGATTCTGAAGGTTATCACCAGCAGTCCCGTCAGCATGACAGGTGTATAGAGACGCATGCCGTGGTTGATCTGGTCGCTTTCGTGACGGATTAGCAACGAGGTCAGCACGGCGATCAGCAGAAACGCGAACTCTATCAGAAGCCGGGCCGCCATCGTGAAGAAATGGGAGGTCGCAGACAGATTCCTGGCGACGGAGATGACTATGACAAACAGAATCGCCGCACCAAGCATAAATATGGCCGCCTCCCTCTTACGGAACCATTCAGTCCTAAAGAATCTCACACGACGCATCAGAAGCTTGACAATCAGCATACTTAGCAAGGTGGCAATCGCAAGGTAAACCAGCACCACAAACGAGAATCCGATCACCATAGGTCCCCGCCAGTCACTTTTCACATCAGTGAAATATGCCCTGCCGTATTTGTCATTGAAATCCTTGGCCGCCTTTTGGGAATATGACTTCAGGTGTGTCAGGACCGTCCAGTAATTGTCCTGCCCCTCGATGAATATTTTCTTCTGAACCATCTTGTAACGTCCTTGGGCATAGTCATAGGCTTCCTTAAGGCGTTTGTTGGTCGTCTCATAATAGTCATTGTCCTCAATCAGATGGCCTCTGAGGTCAGTGAACATATTCAGAAGCCTGGTTGAATAGAAAATGCAACTGTCCCTTGCCACCTGCGACAGGCTGTCAAGGACGAATGAGCCTTGTCCGTCTCCGTTGTCCACCGCCGAAAGGTCGTGATGTCTGTGGCCTGAATGGCAGGTATCGTCCGAATGAGCCTTTGAATATGACTCGCCAGGCAGTGCGCGGTACCGTAAAGCCGCGGTCAGCGAATCCAGCAAAGACGGCCCGAGACTGTCAGGAAGTTCCTCAAGCTCGGGGGGAAGCACTTTCAGCGCCGTCACAAGCCGGTCGTACCTGTCAATCTCCACATCAAGATAGGAGATGATGTTGTCATACGGCATCCGGCTCTCTGTGAAACTATGGTACTGGTCCGTCACCCGCTGCAAGGCGTAGGTGAGGTCGAACGTGAAGTCCTGCTTCTGCGAGTAGAGCATCAGCGAAAGCTCGTTGCAGCTCTTGATCAGATAGACGAGTTCCTCGTGCTGACGGTCGTCCTGCGATTCGAACGACATCTGGTTGCGTTCCATCTCCTGATATGCCTTGCACAGCTCGTAACGCAGTACCTGAAGCGTCCGGGTAAGGTTCCTTTCGTTGAACACAGCCTGTGACGAAACCGAGGCCAACAGAAAGGCGGCGGCGGTCAAAACTATTCTTTTGAATATTCTCATATCTCTCGGCAAAGTATGTGGCCTGTAACGGAAATCACTTTCCTGCAATGTCTGTTCCCAACGTGTCCATCAACCGCCTGAAGCGCCGGAAGGCAGAATCCAGGGCAGCCTTGTTCTCCGGCTTGATCGGCTCCGAAGGCGGCGAATCAAGCTTGAGAGGATTGACGGCGGTCCCGTTCTTCCACACACGGAAATCAAGATGAGGCCCGGTGGACAAGCCTGTCGAGCCTACATAGCCGATGACATCCCCCTGACGCACCCTCGTACCGGCCTTGATTCCTGCCCCGTAACGGGAAAGATGCATATAGCTCGTGGTATAGACGGAATTATGACGTATCTTCACTGTGTTCCCTCCTCCGTTAGTCCATCCGGCGCTGATCACAGTGCCGTCTCCTATTGACATCACCGGAGTTCCGACCGGAGCGGCGTAATCCACCGCGGTGTGCGGCCTGACACGGCCTGTCACTGGATGCTTCCTGTTGTAGGAGAAGCCGGAACTGATCCTGGTGAACTTCAGGGGAGCCTTCAGAAAGGCTTTCCGCAGACTTTCGCCCTTGTCGTTCCAATAAAGGTTTCCACCGTCTCCCTGATCGAACATTATCGCCGGAATCAACTTCCCGTCACGGATAAACTCAGCGTAATAGATGGTATCAACGGCGATTACCTCGCCGTCGCTCTTTCTCTGCCCGTAAAGAACCCGGAAACGGTCTCCGGCCTGAAGACCGAAGAAATCGACAGACCACGCGTATATGTCCGACAGCGGCACAATCAGCCGAGGCGACTTCCCAGCGGCCAGCATATCGTTCCAAAGTGACGAAGTGATTGTCACATCAGCGAATTCCCTGCTGATCTCAACCGGCTTTGACCATCTCCATACATCGAAAGGCTCGGTCGTGCGGAAAACCACCCTGTCGACCTTGTTTCCTTCATATACCACATATTTTAGCGCCGGCCCTTCGGTGCTGCCTGTCCCGGTGGTGTCGAACTGGTAGTATGCCTGAATCTTGCCGCCGGCCCTCATCTTCCTGACATCGAAAACCGTGTCGCAAGCCTGGGCCATCTTCATCGCATCGGATATCGGCAGGCCGAGCCGGTTCATAAGGCCGGTGAATGTCTCGCCGCTCCTGACTTTGTCCTCCGCAAGGTCAAGAGAATCCGGCCAGAAGCCCATCGGAGAAAGCGTATCCTTCACTTCCTCAACTATTTCCACCCCAACATTCCTGGGCTCTCTCTTACAGCCGGAGATGAAGGCCGCGACAGAAACAGCCCCAAAAACAAAAAGAATTATAAGATTTTTTCTTTGCATAGATACAAATTTAAAAAAAACCACCGTGTAACCCATTGCGGAATCAAAAAAAAACGCCATTCTTGCGGCTGACATCAAATCGGAAGTAGTTCCCGCAAAACCTTTGACGTTTTGATGCAATAATCGTAAAACCGAGGATTTAGAGTATCGGACAATAGCCTGTAGGAATTACAATGAACCATTACCATCGATTAACCAAACCTGTAATCTTCATCTTCACGGCATTCGCTTTCCTTGTGAACATGTCCGCTCAAAGCGGACGGGCAAGCGTCACCATCAGCGGCCACATTACAGACAAGGCCTCGGGTGAGACCCTTATCGGAGCGAGCGTCCAGTCCGGCGAGACCGGCGCGGTCACCAACAGCTACGGATTCTACACTCTGACCGTCCCCAAGGGAGGACAAGTGACATTGGAATATTCCTACATTGGATACAGCGGTGTCTCGCTTACTATCGGCCCAAGGCGCGACACGACGGTCAACATTGCCCTGAAGGCGAACGCCACACTGAAGGAAGCGGTGGTCACAGGGCAACGAGAATCAGGAATAACCGCCACCAGGATGAGCGCAATCGAGATTCCCATGAATATGATTCAGAACACACCGGTTCTGTTCGGCGAGGCCGACATCCTAAAGACAATCCAACTGATGCCGGGAGTTCAGAGCGGAGCCGAGGGGTTTTCCGGGATCTACGTCCGGGGAGGCGGCCCGGACGAGAACCTCCTTCTGCTGGACGGGATCTCGCTCTACAACGCCGAGCATATGCTGGGGCTGTTTTCCGTCTTCCAGCCGGAAGCGGTGAAGAAAGTAACGCTTTACAAAGGTTCGTTTCCGGCCCGCTACGGTGGACGGACGTCAAGCATCATAGACGTGAGGACGAACGACGGTAACGCGCGGGAGACCCACGGAAGTGTCGGAATCGGGCTCATCAGCGACAAATTCCACCTGGAGGGTCCTGTCATCAAGGGTAAGACGGCATATTCTATCAGCGCCAGAGGAATGCACACATTCCTTTTCGACGGGCTGTTCAAAGCCGCCAGGATTCCGGCCAACTACTTTTTCTACGACCTCAACGGCAAAATCTCGCATAAGTTCGGCGACAAGGACAGGCTGTTTCTCAACGCCTACTACGGACGGGACGTGTTCTACTACAAAGACCATGAAGACCAGAGAATTACGGGAGCGGCAGACGCGGCGGACGACAAGACAGACATCAGATGGGGAAACCTGATGACAGCCGCAAGATGGAACCACGTTTTCAACGGAAGGCTGTTTTCCAACGCCACACTGGCGTTCACGGACTACAGGATGCGGATGGGGTACAAGTCAACGGAAAGCATCGATCATTACCAGTATAAGTACCAGTACAAGTTCGACTACCGTTCCGGGATAAAGGACATCACCGCGAAAATTGACTTCGACTACACCCCGGCTCCAAGTCACGTTATCAGATTCGGAGGTGAATACGTCAACCACACCTACATTCCGGAGACCTACACTACGGTGGAGAAAGAGAACGAGAAAGGGCGGATGGTGACTGACACGACATATACGGACAACAACGGCGGGAACCTCAAAGGTCACGAATTCTCCATTTACATCGAAGATGATTTGAAGATAGGCAACTCCCTGACAGTAAATCCGGGAATACATATGGCTGTTTTCCTCACCGAAGGGAAGGCCTACCTGTCCCCCGAACCGAGGATATCGGCGAGGGTCAATCTCGGGAAAGGTGCGAGCGTCAAGGCGGCATACTCAAGGATGGCGCAGTACGTCCACCTCCTGTCCTCGGCGCACATCACCCTGCCAATCGACCTGTGGGTGCCTATCACAAGGAACGTCAGGCCGGTGACTTCAGACCAACTTTCCCTCGGCGCCTATTACGACGGGCCGGCAGGGTGGGAGTTCTCCGTTGAAGGGTACTGGAAACTGATGGACAATATTCTTGAATATAAAGACGGTGTCGCGTTCATAGCCAACTCACAGTCGTGGGAGGACAATGTAGTCATGGGCCAAGGCAGGGCATACGGTATCGAATTGTTTATCCAGAAGACAACGGGCAGAACGACCGGATGGCTCGGCTACACGCTTGCGAAAAGTGACAGAATCTTTTCCAACGGGCTGATAAACAACGGAGAGCGCTATCCATACCGTTACGACCGCAGACATAACATATCACTGGTAGTCAACCAGGAACTCGGCAAGAAATGGAATCTGAGCGCGACCTGGACTTTCGCCACCGGAGGCACCACGACAATCCCCGAGAGGGAAACCGTAGCGATGATGCCGGACGGGAAATTCATCCAGATTGACTATGCCCCGCACAGAAACAACTACAGGCTTCCGCCAAGTCACAGGCTGAATCTGGGAATTGATTACCACAAGACAGGGAAAAGAGGCGAAAGCGTCTGGAATTTCGGGATCTACAACGCCTACAACAGGATGAATCCAAATTTTGTCTTCTACACGGCGGACAAGGAATTCGATCAGGATTCAAGACTGTACAGAAGGCAGGAACGGTTGAAATCGCTTACGATTCTGCCAATAATCCCATCTTTGAGTTATACTTACAGATTCTAATGCGATGAAAAGACTTCTGGTTACAGCTTTACTTACAGCGGCCCTCTCGGCCTGCTCGAAAGAAGTCGTGTTCAAAAGAAACGACATAAGCCCGACTCTGCTGGTCAGCTCCCAGATGACAGCGGGCGAACCTTTTCACATTGTCTGTCTTGCGATAAGCAAGGATATACAGATTGACAGAATCAACTCCGGTTCGGTCAGATGCTACATAAACGGAGAACTTGCAGCCGAAGGCATCGTTGACGACGGGAACGATGACGCTTTCATGACCGACGAAGAGACAGGAGTCTATGGGATACAAGCAAGCGACGCAATGCAGACAAGATTCACTTTCAAGGCCGATTTCAAGCCAGGGGATCTGGTAAGGATCGAGGCCGAGGCCAACGACGGAGCCTACAAGGCTTACTCCGAGGTGACCGTGCCCAAGGCTCCGGAGTTCCATATCGCCGACACGATACACCAACAGACCCCTTCCGGCGGGAATCAGTTCCACAACGGATCTTACAGAATCATACTGGACGGCAGGGACATCGAGGGTGAAAATGACTACTACAGAATCAAAATGGGATATTCAAGACTGGACAAGGCATTCAGGGAGACCGCAGATGGCCCAAAGCGTTGGGATGTCAGGCACGGATTCAGGCACATAAGATTTGACAAAGGGAAAGATCCCATCCTGAACGACGGAGCCGCCTCTGAGGATCTGGATCTGTTCGGAGCGTCGCGAAACTCTTTCAATGTGTTCTCGGACAGGCTTTTCTCAGACAAGAGTTTCAGGATAACCACTGAAATCGACAGTTCGATTCCGAATTCAGGCCCGATGATTGACGGGGACGGGGAATACGACAGAACGGATTCCGAAATAAGCCTTCACGCGGTCATATATGGAATCACGGAGGAGGAGTACCATCACCTCAAGGCTCTGAGTATCTATGACTATGTGGACGGAGACATTACATTTACAGAGCCGATCTCCTTCCCCGACAATGTCGAGGGAGGAGTCGGACTCGTCAGTATCTGCACTCCGTCAGTGGCCACAGTCATATTCAAAAGGACTTTCGGACGGGGAGGATTATTGACGGATTAGTCTGACGCCGGTGTCAAGCCGGGCAATAGCCGATGCTTGAAAACACATCCGGGCATCGGCTATTCCATTTCCTTGATGATTTCCATTCCCTTTCGGATAGCTTCCTCATTCTGCGGGATGAGATGATGATGACGTTCCGGAAGAGTCTTGCGGAGAGCGGCGAGGACACTGTCAATCTTCACGACCGGGCGAATGCTCAGAAGACCGCCAAGCACAATCATATTGAATGTCTTGATAAGGTTCATCTCAGCCGCGGCGTCCATTGCGTCGATGCGGTAGACCTTTATGTCCTTTCTTACCGTAGGCTCGCTGATTCCGTAGCCGTCATAGATGATGATTCCGCCAGGCTTTACCTTAGGCTCGAACTTCTCCAGGGAAGGTTGGTTCAGCACGATGGCGACATCGTAGCTTGAAAGAATCGGGGATGAGACCGGATCATCGCTGACAATCACCGTGACATTCGCCGTGCCGCCGCGCTGCTCCGGACCGTAAGCCGGCATCCAGGTCACCTCCTTGCCTTCCATCAGACCGGCGTAAGCCAGAATCTTACCCATCGAAAGGACACCCTGTCCTCCGAATCCTGCAATAATAATCTCGTCTGTCATAGCCTTGCCGAATTATTGTTCAACACCATTGTCCTTCAGATCTCCAAGCCTGTAGAATGCGAACATATTCTCTTCCATCCACTTGTTGGCTTTTTCCGGACTCATTTTCCAACCGGAGTTGCAGGTCGAGACGATCTCGACAAGGTTGGAGCCTTTGCCCTGCATTGAATACTCAAAGGCCTTCCTTATGGCCTTCTTCGCGCGGTTTATCGCGGCCACGGTGTGAACAGCCTGCCTCGTGACATAGCAAGTTCCATCGAGGGAAGATGCCATCTCCGTGATTTTCAAAGGATAGCCATGCAAAGAAACTTCCCTTCCGTAAGGGCAGGTAGCGGTCTTCATCCCCAGAAGGGTCGTAGGGGCCATCTGGCCGCCTGTCATTCCATAGATGGCGTTGTTGATGAATATGATCGTGATGTTCTCACCTCTGTTCAGAGCGTGGATCGTCTCCGCCGTGCCGATACACGCAAGGTCCCCGTCACCCTGATACGTGAACACGAGCCTGTCCGGCCATAGACGCTTTGTGGCGCTGGCCAATGCGGGCGCCCTTCCGTGAGCGGCCTCCTCCCAGTCGACATCGATGTATTTGTAGGCGAACACGGCGCAGCCCACCGGAGAGATGGCGATAGTCTTGTCCGTCATTCCCATCTCCTCGATCACCTCGGAGACTATCTTGTGCACAACTCCGTGGCTGCAACCAGGGCAATAATGCATCGGAGTGTCGTTCAGCAAGGTCGGTTTCTTATAGACGACCTGGCCTTTCTCTAATATTTCTTCTCTTGTCATAGCCTTAAGATTTAGAACAGATGTTTAAGTGCGTCCACAACCTCGTCCGGATCAGGGATGATTCCTCCCAGACGTCCGAAATGCTGGACAGGCACGCTTCCGGCGACAGCGAGACGGATGTCCTCAACCATCTGGCCGGCGTTGATCTCAAGCGAAAGTATTCCCTTCACATTTCCGGCGAGTTCCCTGACCTCCTTGGTCGGGAAAGGCCAAAGGGTTATAGGACGGAGGAGTCCGACCTTTACACCCTGCGAACGGGCGATCTCTATGCTCTTCTTGGCTATACGCGCGGCTGAGCCGAAAGCCACGATGGCATATTCGGCGTCCTCCAGCATATATTCCTCATAACGGACTTCCTTTTCCTCAATCTCACGGTATTTTTCCTGGATTCGGAGATTGATGACCTCCATCTCCTCGGAACGAAGCTCAAGTGATGTGATGATGTTCGGCTTTCTTCCGCCGACACGCCCTGTCGTGGCCCAAGGACACTCCCTGATGATTTCCTCCTCGGTGCGGCGAGGCTTGAACGGAGGCAGCGCGACTTTCTCCATCATCTGTCCTATGGCGCCGTCGGCAAGGATCATCGCAGGGTTGCGGTAACGGAATGCCAGCTCAAAGGAAAGGTCAACAAAATCAGCCATTTCCTGAACAGAGGCAGGAGCAAGGACAATTAGGTGATAGTCTCCGTGTCCACCTCCCTTGCAGGCCTGGAAATAGTCGGCCTGACTCGGCTGGATCGTCCCGAGTCCGGGGCCTCCGCGCATAACATCGACTACAAGTGCCGGAAGCTCGGCTCCGGCCATGTAGGACAAGCCCTCCTGCATAAGACTGACACCAGGGCTTGAAGAAGAAGTCATAACCCTTTTGCCTGTGCAGGCTCCGCCATATACCATGTTGATCGACGAAACCTCGCTCTCGGCCTGAAGGACAACCATTCCGGTCGTCTCCCAAGGCTTTTCGGCGGCCAGAGTCTCAAGAACCTCGGACTGAGGTGTAATAGGATAGCCGAAATACCCGTCGCAACCGCAACGGATAGCGGCATGGGCAATGGCTTCATTGCCTTTCATCAAAGTGATTTCCTGATCTGCCATAGCCTAAACTGTTTTAAGACGGTAAACGGTTATGCACCCGTCAGGGCAGACTGTCGCACAGGAAGCGCAGCCCGTACAGGTGTCAGCAAGAACCTCACAGGCAAAGTTGTAGCCTTTTCGGTTCACTTCCTTGGTCGTTAGAGCAAGGACATCGAGCGGGCAGGCGGCGACACAAAGATTGCATCCCTTGCATCTCTCGGTGTCGACTACGGTCGCCCCTTTCATTTTAGCCATAATACCTTTGGGTTTTATTGATTGTACATATCCTTGTTGTAGAAATCGAGAATCTCGTTCGCCATCGCATAGGCGTTGGCCGCAGGGCTTTCCGGATTGATCGCCATAGCCTCCAGGTAATTGTTGATGGCCTTCTGCCAGTCCCCTTTCTTCCTGTGGGCGTTGCCCAGAAGATAATAGGCCCGGTCGGACGGCTCAGGGGAGGATGTGACATACTCGTCAAGCAGCCGGATCGCCTCGTCAATCCCGCCTTCCACAAGAATCTTTTCTATTGCCTCAAGCTCCAGCATCGCCTATTCAATGAAAAGGCACCAGCCGTGGGTGTCTTCCTCAAGTCCCTTCTGGATTCCGATGATGCGGTTGTAGAGTTTCTCGCTGACAGCTCCGCATTTGTCCGGAGATCCGAACCTGTAGCGGCGGGAGACATCGGCGCATTCCAGCGAAGGCTTGTCATCTATGACGCAGATCGGCGTGATGACAACCGCCGTGCCGCAGGAGTTGACCTCGTCGAACTCGGACAGCTCCTCAACCTTGACCGTACGCACTTCGACATCCATTCCAAAGTCAGCGGCAACCGTGCGGAGACTGTTGTTGGTGATGGAAGGAAGCACGCTCCCGGAGCGTGGGGTCACATAGGTGTTGCCCTTGACAGCGAAGAAGTTGGAAGAGCCGAACTCTTCGATTGTCGTCTTGGTGGCAGAATCGAGGAAGAGCAGCTCGCGGTAGCCGGTGCTATGCGCCAGATTGTAGGCGTGCAGCGACTGGGCGTAGTTGGCTCCGAGTTTGTAGCATCCTGAACCGAACGTCGATGCCCGGTCATAGTTTCTGGAAATCACCGCTGTTCCCGGGGTCAGGCTCTTCGCTCCCGAATATGTCCCCACAGGAGAGCACATCACGGCGAACATCACGTCCCTGGCCGAATGGATGCCAAGCTGGGGATTGACCCCGATAAGGATCGGACGGAGATAAAGAGACGCTCCGCCCGCCTCGTAAGGCGGAAGATAATCAATGTTCTCCTTGACGCACATCACACACATGTCAATGAACATCTCCTTGGAAGGGAACGGCATATCCAGATAAGTGGCGCTGTCCGCCAGCCTCTCCGCATTCTTGTCAGGACGGAAAAGCCTGATCCTGCCATCCACCCCGCGGAAAGCCTTCAGGCCCTCGAAACAGGAAGGTGCATAATGGAATATTCCCGCGAAACTGCTCAGGCAGATATTGAAATCCTCCGTGACCACAGGAGCCTCCCATTTTCCGTCAATGCAACGGCTGCAGACCAATGCCCTGGTCTGCGTATAGCTGAATGACAGCTTGTTCCAATCTATATTCTTCATAATAGTCTTTATTTAGTCCTCAATTATCCTGTCCTTGTTGTAAGTGTGAACCTTCGTCTGCCCGGAAAGGATCATGTAGCCGTTCTCCGCCAGACTGTTGATCTCGTCCTCGCCGGGGAAGACCTCCACCGGAGCGATGAAGCCCACCTTGGCCTTGATGGCGTCCATCAGCATCCCGCTGTGCGCTATCCCTCCTGTCAAAAGGATAGCGTCAACCTTTCCGTCAGCCGTAGCGGACATAGCCGCGATGTATTTGCAGATGTTCAAAACATATGCCTTGAGGAAGGTCCGCGCAAGCTCGTTTCCCTCCTTGGCCATATTCTCAACATCGAGCATACTGTTCGTGCCGAAGTATGCGACCGCCCCTCCCCTGCCGATCAGCTTCTTCTGAATCTCCTCCTTGGTGTATTTCCCGCTGAAACACATATCGATAAGCTCAAAAGGCGGGCAGCAACCGGCTCTCTCCGGCGTGATGGGTCCGTCTCCTCCGAGGCCGTGGTTCGTGTCAATCACCTTTCCGTTGCGGTGCAGGGATATTGTGGCTCCCCCACCCATATGCGCGACAATCACAGTGACGTCATTCCTCTCCCGTCCATGCCCGCGGAGGTACCTTCTGACTATGGCCCTGGAGTTCAAGGCATGGAAAAGCGTCTTGCGGCTGAACTCCGGAATCCCTCCCATCCTGCATTCTGGAAGCATTTCGTCAGCCATCGGAGGGTCTGCTATGTACGCCACGCACTCTCCGAAACGTGGAGTGAGATTTCCATCCGACCGGATCTTATTGATTTCCCTGGCCACGTCATCGGCGAGAATCGCGCTCAGGTTGCAGGCATGATTGCCGTCCCGGCAGCTCATAAGGACATCGCGCATATCCTGATTCACGTTATACACCCCGGTTATGACAGGGACAATCAGCCCTCCGCGCGCCATCACGATGTCCACGTCCTCGAGAGGAATCCCTTTTGAGGCCATAAAATTCCTGATGGCCTGATGCCGCATATCCGCCTGCGCCATTACCGACGGAAATCTCGCGACATCGTCGGCGGTATGCTCCAGTTTGGTGTCGAACACCCTGGCCCCGTCGGAAAAATAGCCCAGCTTAGTGGTAGTGGACCCGGTGTTGATTATAAGAATGTTTCCCCGCTGAGGAACATCATATGAATTTGTCTTGTTATCCATCGGATGATAAGGCTTTTATTATAACCCTAAATATATTATGATTTTTTAACAGAAACAAGGATTTTGTCATTTTTTATACAAATATCCACCGATTTATAATCGTTTTAACACAAATCGCCACCAGATGATTATCACAAGAGTTCAAATTATGTCCCCTTGTCATTCGTTCAGTCTTTACGGCCATTATCTCCCTTTACAACAGTCATTCGCAACCGGCAAGCGCCCTCCACGTACGAGGGAGCCGTCACTGGAATAACGTTTGGCTGATTTACGGGAACAGTCTCAATCAGATTACTAATGGCAAACGGAAGAAGGATGGATTGTCGGCGGCGGGAACCTTAAAGTCCGGCGGCAGACTGTTCCTCATACCAAAGAATAATCGTAAATTCGCGGTAAAGGAGGAAAATGAACATGGATTCTTTCAAGGAACTCGCGCGGCTTCGCAGAAGCCATAGAGTGTTCACCGACATCCCGGTGAGCGAGGAGGAGATAAGGACAATCATCATGGCCGCCCTGATGTCTCCCACGGCCAAAGGCCTTCGCAGATGGAGATTCGCGGTCACGGAGAACAAGGCGAAAATCAAGGCTCTTTCCGAGATCAGGCAGGCAGGCTCACAGTTTGTCGCCACCGCTCCTGTTGTCATCGCCGTGCTCGGAGAGCCCGGGGAACAGGAAATGTGGGTGGAGGACGGAAGCATAGCCGCTGTCACGATGCAATACCAGGCCGAGGATCTCGGACTCGGCTCCTGCTGGTGCCAGATACGCGGAAGGGACAGCAAAGAGACCGGAGTCACGGCCGAGGACAAGGCAAGGGAGATTCTGGATATGCCTGGGAAATACTCGGTTCTGTGCCTTATAGCCGTCGGCCATCCGGCGGATGAGCGCAAACCTCAGAATGAGGAAGCCCTCAAGTGGGATCATGTCAGCTATGTTCATTGAACCGGTAGCCCGCTTCCACTCGCCGCTTAAAAGCAAATTCGGGATTCCGCGGCAGTCCGGACTGGTCGCCGGACTTAAGGGAAGGATAGTGTTCGAGCCGTCATTCCGGGTCGCTGACTCTGTTCGCGGGTTGGAGGGCTTTGACTACATCTGGCTGATCTGGGGGTTTTCAGGCAACAGGCCGAGGTCTTCGGAGACGTTCCAGGCGACGGTAAGACCGCCGAGGCTTGGAGGGAACGAAAGGATAGGTGTGTTCGCCAGCCGTTCCCCGTTCAGGCCGAACGGACTCGGGCTTTCTTCAGTCAGAATCGAGTCAATCGAATACAGTGGCACGGATTCCGACGGGAGACCGACAGGGCCTGTGGTCAACGTGCTGGGAGCGGATCTTATGGACGGAACTCCCATCTATGACATCAAGCCTTATGTCACCTATGCGGACTGTCATCCGGAAGCGGCCTCAGGATTTGTGGACAGGCGCGGCTGGGAGCCGCTGGAGGTGGTCCTCTCAATACCCGAAGCTTCAAATGCCTCAGGATCTGCCGGACAGAACGGCTGTTCACACAGCTCATTGACCGCCGCCGCGCCAGGCTGGACAGAAGCCGACCTGGATACGCTGCGTGAGATTCTGGCTCAAGACCCGAGGCCCCGGTACCAGAACGACCCGAAGAAGGTGTACGGAATGACATACAAGGACAGGGACATACACTTCACGGTTGAGGACGGCGTGCTGACAGTCACCGGAATCAAGCCGCTCTCCGGCGGCAAGCGTTGAAACCGCCTATAATAACGGACAAGACAATGAGACAATACCCATCACTGGAAATAGTCCCTCCCGTCAAAGGGATGGCCAAGAACGAGCTTCTCGATGACATCCGTCCTTTCATCGAGTTCAATCCCAAGTGCATAAATGTCACCTGCCACAGGGACGAGGTTATTTACGAGGAACAGGCCGACGGAACCTACAGGAAGAGGCTTGTACGTAGAAGAGTCAGCGAGACGGCGGTATGCGGAGCGATCATGTCGGAATTCAAGGTCAACGTGGTTCCGCATCTGATCTGCGGCGGAATGAACGCCGAACAGATAGAGTTCCAGCTGCAGGACTTCAAGTTTTTAGGGCTGTCCGATGTCCTTGCGCTGAGAGGCGACTGCCTCACCGGTGAAAAACGATTCTCCCCTGTCCCGGGAGGCTATGTCCACGCCAACGAGCTTGTGGAGGCCATCCGCAGGTTCGAGAAAGAGAACGGATACGGAAGATTCTTCAGAATCGGTGTCGGAGGTTACCCGGAAAAGCATTTCGAAGCCGCGAATATGGATGAGGACATCGCCAATCTCAAGAGAAAGGTCGATGCCGGTGCGGATTACATCACGACACAGATGTTCTTCGACAACAAGGTATATTACAGCTTTGTGGACAGATGCCGCAAGGCAGGGATAACCGTCCCGATCATCCCTGGGCTGAAGCCGATTTCCACCGCAAGACAGGTCAGCCTGCTTCCGGAATCATTCTCAATCGACATCCCGTTCGAGCTCACAAGCGAGATTTCCGCCCATGCGGACGACAAGGACGCCGTCTACCAGATCGGTCAGGAATGGACGACGGCGCAATGCAAGGATCTGCTGGCAAGCGGAGTGGAGTGCGTTCATTTCTATACGATGGGCAAGACGGCCAATGTAATCGGAGTGCTTAAGGAGTGTTTTTAGAAGAATAATCAAGTTATGCCTGACATAAGAGCCGAACTTTCCGGACGAATCCTCGTTCTCGACGGTGCGATGGGCACTATGCTTCAGCGCAGAGGGCTTCATGGCGACAGCGAGTCATTCAACCTCACCGCCCCGGACGCGATTCTTGACATTCATAAGGAATATATCGGGGCCGGAGCCGACATAATCACGACCAACTCATTCAGTGCAAATTCAATATCACAGTCCGAATACGGTCAGGCAGACAAAGCGGGGCAAATGGCCGAGGCCGCCGCAAGAATCGCCCGGAAAGCGGCCGACGCGTCTCCGAGGAAAGTCTGGGTGGCCGGAAGCGTAGGCCCCACAGGGAAGTCACTGTCTCTGGCACAGGACATCAACGATCCGGTTTTCCGGCCATATTCATTTGACGAGATGGTGTCGGCCTTTGAAAGCCAGATCAGAGGTTTGGCCTGCGGAGGTGTGGATCTGCTGCTGTTCGAGACGTGCTTCGACGCATTGAACACGAAGGCGGCCCTCTATGCGCTCCGGAACATTCAAGGAACGGATATGATTCCCGTAATGATTTCAGTCTCTATGAGTGACAGGAGCGGCAGGACCTTGACGGGGCAGACGATGGAAGCGTTCTACCGTTCCGTCAGGCACTGCGACCCGCTGTCATTCGGGCTGAACTGTTCCCTCGGAGCGGAGGAGATGGCGCCGCTGGTCTCAGAGGTATCATCCTGGGCGGAATGCGCCGTGAGCTGCTACCCGAACGCCGGTCTGCCGAACGAGATGGGTGAATATGACGAGACACCTTCCCAAATGGCGGAATCAGTCAGGAAAATGGCCCTGGCCGGATCGGTCAACATTGTCGGAGGGTGCTGCGGAACGACACCGGAGCACATAAGAGCCTTGGCGGAAGCTGTGGCGGGAATATCTCCGAGAAAGGTTCCGGAGCCAGGGGGGACTTTGTATGTCAGCGGACTGGAGAGCTTCGGCATAGACAGAAAGAACAACTTCACCAACATAGGCGAGAGGACGAACGTCGCCGGTTCCAGAAAGTTCGCCAGACTGATAGCCGCCGGCGACTACGAGGCCGGACTTCAGATAGCCGCGCGGCAGATAGAGAACGGAGCGAGCGTGATTGACGTCAATATGGACGACGCGATGCTGGACTCGGCCTCGGAGATGGAGCGTTTCCTGCGCCATGCCTCCAATGAGCCAGCTGTGGCAAAGGCGGCGGTGATGATAGACTCGTCACACTGGGAAACTCTGGTGGCCGGACTGAAGAACGAGCAGGGGAAATGTATCGTGAACTCGCTCTCGCTCAAGGACGGAGAGGACGCGTTCATCGAAAAAGCCCGTGAGGTCAAGGCGCTGGGAGCGGCCCTTATAGTCATAGCATTCGATGAGGAAGGACAGGCCGCGACCTACGACAGAAAGGTGGAGATCTGCAGCCGGGCATATTCATTGCTGACCTCCGGCAGGGTGGGAATGAATCCGTGTGACATCATATTCGATGTGAATGTGCTGCCGGTCGGGACCGGGATTCACGAGCATTCGAGGTACGGGATTGATTTCATAGAGGCGGTCCGGTGGATCAAGGCTAATCTGCCGGGGTGCAGGACTTCTGGTGGTATTTCCAATCTTTCGTTCTCGTTCAGGGGCAACAACACGGTCCGGGAGGCAATGCACTCTGTCTTCCTTTATCACGCCATAAGTGCCGGACTTGATATGGGAATCGTCAATCCCGGAATGCTGAAGGTCTATGATGAAATCGAGCCGGAACTGCTCAAATGCGTGGAGGATGTGATTCTGGACACGGATTCCGGCGCTACGGAGAGATTGATTGAGAAGGCGGCGAGAATAATGGAGGAGAGGGATGACGCCGGGAAGGCGGCGCGGACAGTAGATACGGGCATCCAAGGCAACGGCACAGCGGAAGAGAGCGTGGAGGAGAGGCTGGTGAAAGCTTTGGTGAAAGGAGATCCCGCCGGTCTGGAAAGGGACATAGATGAGTGTCTTGTGAAGTACGGGAAGCCGGTCAAGGTCATCGACGGCCCTCTGATGAGCGGAATGGCCAAGGTCGGAGAGCTTTTCGGGGCAGGAAAGATGTTCCTGCCTCAGGTCGTGAAGTCGGCCAGGACGATGAAGAGCGCCGTGGCGCTGCTACAGCCGTACATCGAAAGGGACGGCGGGGGACCGGCGATGAAGAAGCCGGTCATAGTGTTCGCCACAGTAAAGGGCGACGTCCACGACATCGGAAAGAACATCACAGAGATTGTGCTGAGCTGCAACGGATTCGAAATCGTTGACCTCGGTGTCATGGTACCCAAGGAGACGATACTTGGGAAGGCCGCGGAGACTTCAGCCGACCTCATAGGAGTCAGCGGACTGATTACCCCGTCTCTCCACCAGATGGAGGAACTGTGCAAAGAAATGGCCGCCAGAGGTTTGGGCACTCCCTTGCTTGTCGGCGGAGCGGCCGCCTCGGCTCTTCACACGGCGGTGAAGCTGGCTCCACTGTACGATCATGTGTTCTACGGAAGGGACGCTTCGGCAAGCGCCGTTCTGGCAGGCAGGCTTGTCACCGACAGGGAGAAAACGGAAGCCGACGAACACCGGAAGCAAAAGGAAATGAGGGAGTTATACTCCAAGTCCCTCGAAAAGAAAGGCACACTGCCTCAGGCGCTGCCTTTCCCGGCGGACAGTTTCATAAAAGGCCGGCCTTTCGAGAGCGTTCCGGCAAGAAGTCTCGACATCGGCGAAGTACTCCCGTTTTTCGACTGGAACCTCTTCGCCGCCGTCTGGGGGATAAAGAACGGCTCCGGAGGAGATGAAATGAGGAAGCTTAAGGATGACGCATTGGAGGAAATCGAGAGGTTGCGTAACGGGAACCATTGCAGAATAATCATTTCCGCAAGATTCGACGCCTGCCGTCGGGATGGGGACGACATCGTGGCCGAAGAGTTCCGCCTGCCGATGTTCCGTCAGGAGGGGGGGCGTTCCCTGGCCGATTTCGTGGCTCCTGCCGAATATGGATTCGAATCCCCTATGGGAATGTTCGCGCTGAGCGTCCGTACTGACTCCCCCGCCTCCTCCTGCGGATGTCCTTCCTGCTCTACGGAATACGGGCCTATGATGGAGAGATCGGTGCGTCTGACTCTGGCCGATGCGGCGTCAGAATGGCTGACCGCGCATATCCGAAAACAATTGCCCGACGGGTCGCAGGCCAAGGTCGTCAAGCCGGCGGCCGGGTACTCAAGCTGCCCTGACCACACGCTCAAGCGCGACATACTCAAGCTTCTGCCGGAATCGGAAAAGCTTGGCATCTCCCTTCTGGACAGTTGCGCGATGATTCCTGAAGCCAGCGTCTGCGGGCTGATATTCATTCATCCGGAAGCCGATTATCCCGAAATACGCCGCATCGACCGGAAAGCGATTGATGAATATGCCGTGCGCCGCGGTATGTCAGAATCCGAAAAGGAACGATTCCTGGGGCATCTGCTGTAGGAAGCCGCAAACTCCTCCGATAACGGGACAGGCCTTTCTCGAACTTCTTCCGTGAAGACCTCGGCAGAACGGTAACAGTCGCGGACTGATCACAACTTACGGAGTGACAAATCCGGCAGGGCTATCAATATTTCCCGCCATTCCGGTTTCCCGGTTCCTCCGGACGGCTCTTCATAACGCCAAAAGACCAGAAAGCGAACCTTGGCTTTCACAGGAGTGTAGCCTTTGGAGGCCAGATCTGAAAGTTTTTTACGGAACGCCGCGGAAAAGCGGACCGCTTGCCGCCGCCGACCATCGATCTCGGCACAAAGGCTGTAGCCGACAGGAAACAGCTCGTCTCCGGAACGAAGGGAAGCCAGTAGGCTCTGGCACTCCGCGAACGCACTCAAAACCACGTCACGGTGAGACAGTTGCAGAAGCACCTCCCGAGGTGAGCCATAAACCGAACCGTCTATAACGGTCATGCTGCGGAATACGTCGGCGGCGAATAATCCTCCACCGTCAAAATGAACGGACAGATTGTCCTTGGCTCTGGTCATTCCGACATATATCACGCGACGTTCCTTGTCGGAAATCTCAGAAAGCCCTTTTAGTGAAATGAAGACGTTATCATATTCTCGGCCTTTGGATTTGTGAATAGTGGAGACTATGACTTCCGAATTTTCAGCATTGGTAAAATCCTCCGGCGAGGACTCATGCAGAAACTCCTCAAAATCAGATATATATTTATTTCCAGGATACTCTTCTCCAAAAACGGCAAGGCAGTTTTCAAAGAGTTCCAGACAGTCGCTGCCTTTGAAGCGCTCTCTGACGACAGACGCCGCGCCCGACCATTTCGCACTATCCAGACAAGGCGCCTGATTCTTATTGATCTCATCAATGAAGCATCTGAATTCAGCCAGATCGGACATCCGGAAACCATCATTGGATTGAATGAGCCGGGCTTTCCTTCCCGCCCTGTTAAGCAGTGCGGAGATGACCAAGGCGTCATTGTTCGTGAGAGCGAGCACGCAGACCGAACCGGCAGGCCTGTCGGCAAGAATCTCGTTCACTATTGCCTGTTCATAATCCTTTGAGGTGTGACGCACCAGCCGTACCCTTCCGGGAATTCCCCTTCTGGCAATGATTGGATCGGATTTCAGCCTGCGGGAAATAGATCCGGAATATGAGTTCGCCACGGAGACGACAGCCTCCGAACTCCGGAAGTTTTCCAACATATTATAGACAGAGGCCTTGTAGTCCGTTATCAAGGATTTCATATTACCGGAGTCGGAGCCTCGGAACTCATAGATGTTCTGATCGTCATCACCCACGGCGATCACCCTCATATCCTCGTTCAGACGAATCAGTTCCCTCACCAATGCGAATTCCTGACACCCAAGATCCTGTGCCTCGTCAATAACCAGAATAGACTTCGTTATACGGCTTCGCTCCACCCGTCCCGAACGAATCTCTTTCACCGCCTCCTCAACTATGCTTCCCGATGCTTCGACCGACCCTCTTTTCCCGAGAATGTCAAATGAATATGAATGAAAAGTCTTTATCTCGACATATTCGGCGGCATTGCCGATAAGTTCCTTGAGACGCTTCTTGAACTCAGTGGCCGCAGCCCTTGAGAATGTAAGCATCAGAAGCTGCTCCGACTTCACATCTTCCATAAGAATCAGTGAAGCCAGTTTGTGGACAAGCACATAAGTCTTGCCGCTGCCAGGCCCGGCGGGAACAACGATGAAGCGTGACTCTCTGTCGTTGATAATCGAGGACTGTGTTTCGGTCAGATTTCCGAACAATTCATCGTATTTCCTTCCACTTATGTTTCTGGTTATTCTTTTTTCTTCATTCGCATCGAAATACTTCTTTATGAAGGATTTGAAGTCCAAGGCAAAATAATCGTGGACATATTCCGCCGCTTTCCTCCTGTCGGACACCATCATATTCGCATACTTGCCGATTATGTGTATCTGACGGATCCGCTGACTGTAGAACTCATCGAGGCTGCGGTAGTCTTCCTTCTTGAAACGGGATTTATTCTCTTTATTGAGACGCTCTATCTCCAGTTTGTTGTACAACACCATAAAACCGCCTTCCAGATTCAGGATTCCGATCTTCGCAAGAAACAGAAGCGCCTCCTCAACGACACCGACATCCGCCTTTTCCAGAAAAAGATCGCCTGAGCCGCATTCTTCCGCAAGCCCGGCCAGCGAGAAACCCACCCTGACCTCGGACTCATCCGCTGTCCCGCTTTCTTTGAAACGACGCAGAATGAACGCCGCGACACTGTTTCTGACAACCGACTCTTTTTCCAAATCAGCGGGAGACACTTTCGGCGTGATCCGGACATAATCATCGGTGACGGGGCATTTCTCAATGTAGTGTCTGATAGTCCAGAAAAACAAGACCGTACGGATGTCCTTGACCGAAGGCTTTTGAATTCCGGACAGAGCGGCCTTCTCATTCATTTCCTTCAGACTGAAACTCGTAGAATCCTTCAGGACAGCATCAATCAGAAATTTTTCCAGACTGACAAAATAATTGAACTTTCTTGCCTGCCCCAATCTGAGGTATGCGGTCATATCATCATCCTTTGCAAGAATTCCCTCAACCCGCATCCTCTCTATCAGATTAATTGTCCTCCGGGTCTCTATGCCAAGCATATCCGAAAGGTAATCGACTCGTGATTCCGCCTCGGAAGTCCCCGCCCGAGAGCGGCTGCGCTCTGAGATCAAGGACTTTATTATCCTCCTTGCATCCAGTTTGTCCGCCTCTGTGAAATCCCGGCAAAGTTCTATTCTTGAAGAGGCGTCATCCATATTCCTTGGCACAATGCTGGTCGCGAATATTCTCGGACTGTTCATTCCGCGTCTGAGGTATCCGGCGTTCTCCAAGGCCGCCACCGCACTCTTAACCTTGGTTTCAACGTCGCGGATGTCCTCCCAGCCTGCCTTTCTTGCTATTTCCAACGCGGAAATCTGGATTGTGCCGTGCTTTGCGGTCAATTTCTTGATGGCGCTCCACACCTGGTTTATCTCACTCAACGTCAGTTTGGTCTGGTTGAGAAGAACAAAGTGCTTGTTTAGGTCGTCATCGTTATATAGGACATAGCACTCAGCTTGCGAATTCACATCCCTCCCAGCTCGGCCGGCTTCCTGAATGTAGTTCTCCAAAGAATCCGAAATCTCATAATGGACGACAAGGCCTACATCGCTTTTGTCCACTCCCATTCCGAACGCCGAGGTCGCCACTATTATCCGCACCTTGTCATTCATAAAATCATTCTGGGTCTTGACCTTCTCGTTGGTTTCCATCCGCCCGTGAAACGCCTTGGCTTCCAGCCCGTCCTTGCGTAGTCGTTCAGCGATCCGTTCAGTGGTCTTGGTACGTGTCACATACACGATGGCAGGGGCGGACGAGCCTTCAAGCAAATTTCTAAGGGTCTGATACTTATCCTCATCCGTAGCCCTGAACAGGACAGAGTATCGGAGATTGGTACGGGCCGCATCCGTCGTGAAGCGCTTCAAGGAGACACCAAGCCGATCCCTGAAATAATCACATATATCGCTGATTACCTTCGGCTTGGCTGTCGCCGTGAAGCAAGAGACCGGAATCGGGGAATCGGCTCCTTTGACCTTTTGAAGTTTCCGGATAAAATCTCCGATAAACATATACTCGATTCTGAAATCCTGCCCCCAGGCGGAAAAGCAATGGGCTTCGTCAATCACGATCCTGACCAGTGTCCTGGACATGATAACCTTCTCTATGGTCTTGGACCTAAGCTGCTCAGGGGCGATGTAAAGCAATGATACCTCCCCCGACTCCACCCTCGAGAAAGCGTTGCGACGTTCGACCGGCGAAAGCAGGCCGTTGATGTACACAGCTTCCGAAATGCCTTTCTTTTCCAGGTTTTCAACCTGATCCTTCATCAGTGACTGCAAAGGCGAAATCACGACAGTCAGTCCCCTTACGGTTTCTCCGGCAATCAGGGCAGGAAGCTGGAACGTAAGAGACTTGCCGCCTCCTGTCGGGAATATCGCCAGCAAGGACTCCCCGTCTATCGCCGCCTTTGCGGCATTCTCCTGCAACGGTTCACCTCCGAAAGTCCGGAAACCGTCATAGCCGAACCATCTTTTCAATGTTTTTTTCGCATCAAGCCTGCCCGAGCAATATGCGCATCTGTCATCGCCGCAGTCAGCCGAGCGCAGGCTTCTTATCACATTCTCGACTTCCGGATAGTTTCCGAGCACCCAGGCAGGAGTTATGGAATTCCGGTCATCCGTGTCTATCAAGGCTGCCGCATAAGCGCATTCGACCCTATGCCTCCTGACTAACGATTCCGCGTCAGAATGCCCGCAGACTTTACCCTTCAACAAATCCTTTAGTAATTCCGAAGTCTGTCTCCTTAGGAAAAACGGATGTCTGGACGGAGAATACCCTATGCTCCTGAAGAAACCGGCAAAGTGTTCATCGCCGCCGAGGAGATCGAAGTACAGTTGCTGGAAATCCCTGTCCAGATTCTTGAAGGAAGCGGATTCGTCTTCATAAAGGGACTGTGCCTTCAAGCTGTCATTCAAGGGGTTGTTAAGCTCATCGGAAAGTATTTTATCATCCTTTAAAAGATTGTGGTATGGCTTATGAGGGAAGAGCAGGGGTGACAGGTACAGGGTGTCGGCAAGGACATATTCCTTCCTTAGGAAAGGTTTCAGATACTTGATGTCGTGTTCGATGATGTTGTGTCCGCAAAGGCATTCGCAATCCGCGACAAAATCCAGGAAATCGGGAATCCTCGCGGAATGAAACCGGTTCTGACCGTTCACTCCCCCAATGTCAAGAATCTTTCCCCGTCCATCAATCTCAAGATCGATGAAAGCAATTTTCATCATAGATTATTCCTGTTTGATCCAGTATCCAACTCTCTGACCACAAAAATAATAATATTTCCCATAAAACTGACGCCGTTCCACGACAAGACACCCCCTGACACCGGAAAACGCTCTCCGGGCAAACCCTTGCCGTTGAATTGACCTATAGAATTGGCGATTCCTCATTTATCGCTATATTCGCGATGTCGCGGAATAGTCTGATATGAGAATCAATTGTCTTGGATGGGCAGGAGGAGCGCTGATTGTGCCCGTGCTGGCTTCCTGCGGGAATCCCCGGGGGACGGGAAAACCCAATATCATTTTTATTTTATGTGATGATATGGGATACAATGATTTGGCCTGCTATGGCCAACGGTATATCCATACCCCAAATATTGACAATATGGCAAGGGAGGGCATGCGTTTTACCCAAGCTTATGCGGGAAGCCCTGTCAGCGCCCCTTCAAGAGCCACTTTGATGACAGGCCAGCACACCGGACACACAGAGGTGCGCGGCAACAAGGAATACTGGAAAGACGTTCCGATGGTAAAATACGGCGAGAATGACGAGTTCACGCGCGTGGGCCAGCATCCTTATGACCCGGGACACGTCATTCTTCCCGAAATCCTGAAAGACAATGGCTACACCACCGGAATGTTCGGCAAATGGGCGGGGGGCTACGAAGGTTCCGTCTCCACACCAGACAAGAGAGGAATAGACGAATACTATGGTTATATATGCCAATATCAAGCACATCTCTATTACCCGAACTTCTTGAACAGGTACAGCAAGTCATCGGGAGACACATCGACGGTACGGGTTGTCTTGGAGGAGAACATCAGGCATCCGCGGCACGGGGAAGGCTATTATGACCGTACACAGTACTCGGCGGATATGATTCACCGCGAAGCGATGAGGTGGATTGACAAACAGACAAGCGACCGGCCTTTTTTCGGTTTGTTCACGTACACACTTCCTCACGCCGAACTGGTGCAGCCAGAAGACAGCATACTCCGGTATTATAAAGAAAAGTTTTCGGAGGACAAGGATTGGATCTCTCCGGATTGGTCGCGCTACAACTCGTCCATTCATTCCAGGGCGCAGTTCGCGGCGATGATTACCCGTTTGGACACATATGTGGGTGAGATTCTGGCAAAGCTCAGGGAAAAAGGGCTTGACAGGAACACCCTTGTCATATTCACAAGCGACAACGGCCCTCACGAAGAGGGAGGAGCGGATCCGGCCTTTTTCGGAGAGAACGCCCTGTTACGCGGAACAAAGCGGCAGACTTATGAAGGCGGGATACGAGTGCCGTTCATCGCATGGTGGCCTGGAACGGTTCCGTCAGGAGCCGTAAGCGACCATCAATTGGCCTTTTACGACATAATGCCGACTTTCTGCGAGCTCATCGGGATGAAAGGATATGCCGCCAAGGACAAAGTAGCCGATTATTTTGACGGTCTGTCTTTCGCTCCGACGTTGTTGGGGAAGAATGGCCAGCAGGCACACGGTTTCCTGTACTGGGAGTTCGAGGAGACCGACCAGGTGGCTGTCCGGATGAATGACTGGAAGATGGTCTCCAAGGCCGGCAAACCTCATCTGTACGACTTGAAAACAGATATACACGAAGACAATGACATCGCTTCGGAACATCCTGACATCGTAAGCAAGATGGTGGAGATCGCCCGCTCGCAGCACGTCGAAAGCCCATACTTCAAGGTAACGATGCCGGAATGAGATTAACGCCGGCCACGTGCCGCCGCCAGACTGCCACGGCATATCCGGCTCAGGAAGCGGGGCTCATTTCACAGACAAAGATTATGGCAATCAAAAACATTTCCGCCGGAGAAAGGGTCAAGGCGATGGAGCGCGCCTTCAACCGGGCCGTCGAGGTCATCCACAGCCCCCGCCCTGACATTCACGCTCTCCGAAAGACAAAAGATACTGTCGACGGACTCAAAGAATACCAGACTTCGGGACTATGGCTGAAGGACTTCGAGTCCGAAGAAGCCGGAGAACTTCCTGAAGGCATCAGTAGCGGTGTCCTCTCCGAGGACGGGCTGTACAATCTGCTCATCGACTACGACAGGATTATTCGGGAACTTGAAGAATAACGTTATCTTTGTACCGTCAAAGAAGAACGGACATTTAAAAGAGATTTACTATGCGCGAGCTGATATGCCCCAACTGCGGAAAACCGTTCCGCGTGGACGAAGCCGACTACGCTTCCATCCTTAACCAGGTAAAAGGTATCGAGTTCGACACCGAGGTGTCACGCCGTGTTTCGGAGCTGCGGAAGCAACACGAGGCGCAGGAGCAGGCGCGGGCCGCCGAGGCGGACAAGCGACATCAGAACGAACTCTTTCTCAAGGATAAAGCTCTTGGAGAGAAAGACAGCGTCATCGCAGGGCTCAAGGCTGAGATAGCCTCTTCAGACGACCGTAAGAAACTGGAAATCAGCGAGGCATTGTCTTGCAAAGACCGTGAGATAGCCGCTTTGAAAGCCACCGTCGGCGAAAGTGAAAGCACTTTGAGAATCGCACTGCTGGAAGAGCGGCAGAAAGCGAGGGAAGCAGTCTCCGCCAAAGACGCGGAGATCGCCCGCCTCAAGGCGGATGCGGAGCTTGAGAAATCCAAGGCGCGTCTGGAGGAAAGCGCCATACGCGAAGGATATGAAAACAGGCTCAGGATGGCGGAAGAGCAGGTAGCCTACTACAAGGACATGAAGACACGGATGTCCACCAAGATGGTAGGCGAGACTCTGGAAGCCCATTGCAGCACCATATTCAACGGCGAGATGCGTCCAATGTTCCCCAACGCCTACTTCGAGAAAGACAACGACGCTTCCGGAGGCAGCAAAGGGGACTTCATATTCCGCGACACACTGGATGGCGTCGAATATATTTCGATAATGTTCGAGATGAAGAACGAGATGGACGAGACGGCCACCAAGCACAAGAACGAGGATTTCTTCAAGAAACTCGACGCCGACCGCAACGCCAAGGGGTGTGAATATGCAGTACTGGTGTCGCTTTTGGAGCCGGAAAGCGAGCTCTACAACGGCGGCATCGTGGACGTGTCCTACAGGTATCCCAAGATGTACGTCATACGTCCGCAGTTCTTCAAGGCTATGATTACACTTCTGGTTAATGCAGCAAGAAAATCCGTCTCCTATCAAAAAGAACTTGCAGTCATCCGAGCGCAGAATGTAGATGTGACAAATTTCGAGAACCAGCTTATGGCATTCAAGGACAATTTCGGGCGCAACTACCGCATTGCCAGCGAGAAGTTCAAGACCGCCATCGACGAGATCGACAAGTCCATCGCCCACCTTCAGAAAATCAAGGAAGCACTCACCGGCTCCGCGAACCAGCTGCGCCTCGCGAACGACAAGGCCGAAGATCTCTCGATCAAAAGACTCACCCGAGGCAACCCCACCATGAAGGCCAAATTTGACGAAGCCCGCCGAAAGAACGACCCCGAAACCGTCTGAAATCACAAGACACTCTTGCCCCCGTAAAAGAAGCGGGCGGA
>CAYMOB010000011.1:0-60343 GCA_964391955.1 uncultured Muribaculaceae bacterium
CCGGCCCCTTACTTGACCTTGAGCGGCAGCGGAGTGAGGTCGGAATCGGCGGAAGAGGCTCCGAGGAGGATTGTGAAGTCACCCGGCTCGACAGACCACTTCCCGTCCGCACCCCAACACAGGAGCATCTCCGGAGTGATGTCGAACTCGACCGTGGCGCTCTCGCCGTTCTTCAGGCTGACGCGGCGGAAAGCCTTCAGTTCCTTGACCGGACGGGTTACGGAAGCATATTCGTCACGTATGTAGAGCTGGACAACCTCGTCGCCGTCGTAAGGGCCGTTGTTGGTGACCGTGACTCTGGCCTTAAGTGATTCCGATGTGCCGATCACGGTCTTTGATAGAGAAGCGTCCGAGTAGGTGAACGAACTGTAGCTCAGTCCGAAACCGAATGGCCAGAGAGCGCCGGTAGCTGAAGTGGCGAACTGGCGGGAGTACTGGGAATGCTTGTGGTTGTAAACGGTCTGGACCTGGCCGACATCGCGTGGTACGGTCACAGGCAGCTTGCCGGATGGGTTCACCTGTCCGGTCAGCGCCTCGGCTATCGCCTGTCCGCCCATCTGGCCAGGCTCCCAGACGTTCAGGATGGCGTTGGCATTGTCCTTGGCCCATCCGACGCTGAGCGCCCTGCCGCTCATCAGCACAACAACAGTTGGTCTGCCCGAAGCGGCGACAGCCTCAAAAAGCTGCCGCTGCATTCCCGGAAGGTCAAGATCGTCGCGGTCGCAGTTCTCGCCGCATGTGCGTCCGAACGCTGAATATCTCTGCGAATTGTCTCCGACAACAATGATGCTTACATCTGCGGCGGAAGCCTTGTGGCGGGCCGTCCGGATACCTTTCGCATCCACATCCGCGATTCTGCCTCCGAAGCAGAGCGTGTCGATGGAGGCATCAGGCAGCGCGGCCTTGAGACCGTCAAGCACAGTGATGACATCTTCATCGCTCTGAGGTACGGCCCAGTCACCGAGAATGGTCTGGCTGTCGGCGTTCGGGCCGGTTACGAAAATCCTTCGGGGCGATTTCAGCGGAAGCGTCCCGTCGTTCTTCAGTAGCACAAGACTCTGCCTTGCCGCCTCCAGTGCGGTCTTGCGATGTTCCGTCGCACCTTCAAGCACATCCGGAATCTCCGGAACCGGATTCTCGAACAGTCCAAGGGCGAACTTCACGGTCAGAATCTTCCCGGCGGCCTCGTCAATCCTTGACTGAGGGATACGTCCGGACTTGACAGCCGTGACGACAGCCTCGAAATATTTGTCTCCCTGCATATGCATGTCTATTCCCGACTCGACGGAAACCACGAACGCCTCCGTGGAATCCGGAACCCAGTGATGCATCGAATGAAGCCTCTCGATGTCCATCCAGTCGCTGACCACGAATCCGTCGAAACCAAGTTCGTCTCGGAGCAAGTCGTTGAGCAGCCATTTGTTACCGTGACAAGGGATGCCGTTGACCTCGTTGTGCGCGGCCATCACGGTACCTACCTTGGCCTCCTTGACGGCAGCGATGAACGGCGGCAGATAAAGCTCGCGTAGCTTGCGCTCGGAGATGTCCATCGGAGCGGCGTTCAGTCCACCGGACGGCTCTCCTCCGGCTATGAGGTGCTTGGCGCAGGCCACGACGTGGTTTCCTGAATATCTTCCGTCACGTCCCTGTAGTCCCCAGATGGCATGTTTGCCCATTTCGGCTGTAAGCAGGGCATCCTCGCCGAAGGTCTCGCCCATTCTGCCCCAGCGTGCGTCCCGCGCGATGTCCAGGTTCGGGGCGAATGTCCAGAAAACACCTCTCTGACGCATCTCAAGAGCTGTTTCCTCTCCGATTCTCTCCATAAGGGCAGGATTGAAGGTCGAGGCCATATTGATGTTTGTCGGATAGACGGTGCAACCCTCGATCAAGGCGTTGCCGTGTATGGCGTCAAGTCCGAGCAGAAGCGGGATTCCAAGCCGGCTTTCCTGTGCCATTTTCTGAAGGGCGACAGCTTCGTCAGAGGTCATAACATGCAGGAAAGCACCGACTTCTCCCCTGCGGACCTTGTCGGAGAGGTCCTTGTCGCCGAGATTCTCATCCGTGGCGTCGATGTTCTTTCTGGCCGATCCTTTCCCCGGTTCCACATAGCAAGGAGCCACGTACTGACACATCTGCCCGACCTTTTCCTCAAGTGTCATATCCTTGAGCAGTAGCCGCGCCCTCTCCTCGGCCGGCAGTGACGCATCCCTCCAGTCTTTGGCGCCGCAGGACACCAACACGCACAAAGACGCTAAGGCAATCGCTGTTCTTTTCATATCAAGAAGCCGTTGAAATGCCTGTTAGTCAATACGTACCACAACCTTGTCGCTGACACTGACCTTTCCGGCTGAAATGCATACCATACCGTCCTCATATGTCCACCCTTCGGCGGCCTTGCCGTTCAGCGAGACAGAAGACGGACGGGAATCCCTCTGTATGCGGAAAGAATACTCCCTTTCCCCGGGCATTCCCTTGAAACCGCCTTGAACCGGATTCGCCACTACCTCCACAGCACCGTCCCTCTCGCGGGACTCGAACAAGGTGGAAGCGATGCCTCCGTTCTCATATTCATAGGATTCGCCGTCGTCGTCGAGCATCTCGAAGCGGCTGTCTCCGCAAGGGTAAACCTTCAGGATGACCTTGTCGAACGGACGTGTGCCGAGGTACTCTACATCAGGCTGTGTCGGAATGATGGCTCCGCCGCGTATGAAAAGCAGCCCGGCGCGGTCTGAAGGATAACCGCGTGTGAAAGTCTCTCCCTTGCTGACGATTCTCTCGCCTGTCCATGCGTCCGTCCATTCTCCCTCCGGAAGATAAATCTCGTTTGTGAATATCCCCACGCAGAAGTTGTCTCCGAACATATACTGGTAGGTCATGTCGTCGCAGTCGCGGTCATCCGGGAAGCAAAGAGGCATGGAGCGCACGATAGGCATTCCGTTTCTCGTGGATTCCAACGCCATTGAATAGATGTACGGAGCCAGTGAGTATCTCAGCTTTACATAGGCGCGGTAGATGTCCTGTTCCTCCTTTGCATAGTAGAACGGATGCATCATCGAGAACCAGCTGTTGATTTGCACCCAAGGCAGGAAGAGACCGAAATGAAGGCTCTGCATCTCCAGTTCGCGCGGAACGCTCATCACATCGCAGGAGGTGTTGAGGTAGCCGCTCATACCAAGGTTGAGCTGGTCGTACAGAGCGGTCTTGCCGCCGCCGTTGTCTCCGGAAGTTGAGGCCGACCAATGCTGTGTGCCTGCCCATCCTCCGCAGTAGTGGTGCCAGGTGCGCTTCCCGTTGTGATTGCGTCCAAGCTCGCGCATCTGCTTGGGGAGAAGAACCTGGTTGAGGTTATGCATCTCCTTGTCGGTGCGGCCGTTATAGTATTCCCGGTTCGGGTGGTTGTCAATCGTCCGGGCCGGATCCAGCTTGAATCCTTCGATTCCCTGATCCATAAACACTGTCAGGTGGTCCATCCAGTGTTCCTGCCCCGAGAGCCTGCCGCCGGTGCGTCCGGCTATGATGTCCTCTTCCTGGACGCTCAGGTCGTACTCCTCGCAAAGCCAAAGCCCCAGATGGAAGCCCATCGAGCGCAGCTTTCCGATGAAAAGGCGGTTGTGCATCGTCTTGGGGAACTGATCCTGAAGCCAGTAAGGCTCTGGGGAGAACCTGTCGTAGTTCCATTTCTTCTCGGTCGAGAAGTCGTAGCGTTTCTCCATCCACTGAGGCTCAAGCCAGAACACGTCGCAAGGCACCCCGAACTGACGGAAATGCACGGCGTCGTTCAGAATGTCGAACTGCTCCTCGCGCATGTTCGGGCCGAAGCATAGTCCGTAGGCCCATTTCGGCAGGACGTAGTTACGGCCTGTGACGAGGGTATATTCGTTGAGTATGGCAGGCATGTCCCCGCCCATCATCAGGTAGAAGTCGGCTTCGTCGGATGTGTTGATGATGTTGAACCTGGCCGCCTGGCGGTTGCCGATGTCGAAGAAACTCCTGCGGGTGGAGTTGTTGTAGATTCCCCAGCCGCGCGAACTCATCATAAACGGCATCGGAATCTCGGTCTGCTGGTATGTCGTCCACATCCTGAGGAACTCGCCCCTGTGCTGGATGTGATCCCGGCTGGTGCTGCCTCCGCCATAGAATCTCTCGCCGTCTTCCATACTGATGCTGAGCATGCTGACGGCGTCAGCGGCCGGAATCTCCCTCTTGTCAACCTCGCCGAACTTCCCTTCGTCGTCTCCGATGATGCCGCCTCCGTTGTCCGCCACCTTCAAGCCGGCATATTTATCATTGATGAAGTCCCGCATCGAGCCGCAGAGTTCCTCTTTCTCGGTCAGAAACCTGACCTCGCGGATTACTTTGCCGCCTCTGGCGTCTTTCACGGTCATCGCTCCGCTCTTCTTGTCGATGGCCAACGAATATTCCGGAGTCTTCAGCGTCCACACTCCGCCTTTTTCTGAGATGTCAGTCCTGACCTCGCTCCAGTCGGTCTTGATCAGTCCGTAGCGTTCCATCAGAGACTCGCTGAAATCCTTTCTCGGAGACACCTTGATTCTGAATATGCTTTCAGAGCAAGCCTCCACACTGACCGTAAGACCATCGTTGATCTTTACCTTGTGGGCCGGGTTCGCCTGGGCGAGAAGGGTTGTCGCACAGCAGGCGACGGCAATCAGTATCTTCTTCATCTGTCGTTGTGGTTTTGTTTCATTCATAGCAAAGATAAGCTTTTTTCATTCGAGGGAGCTTTCATTTTTGGCATATCAACTTGGGTAAATAGTCAGCATCCTTGACTGCCGCGTTTTCCGGGTTCGCCGTATCTGTAAACTTGTATGTTTGCAAGGGCTGCCGCGGATCTGTCGGTGCTGCCGCGGCCGATGGACAGAAGCGGTCGTAGGTCCCGCCGGAAGAGGAAGATGTGCGAGACAAGTGGGCAAATCTTCTGCGGTCAGGCAGTAAGGCAAGCCTCGAATGGACTTCCTTTGGGCTGTGAGGTGAACGACAAATTCCGCAAGTACAGATCTTCCTTGACAGTGGTTTGCGGTTCAGCATATTAAATATGGCTCTTGGTGGTTCCAATCAATTGGCTGAACTTATTCTGACTGGTGCGGCAGAGGAACTTGTGAAATACTACAGTCCTCGTTCTCGGCACGATCGGCATTATTGGTAGAATACCGAAGAAGGAGCGTCATCCGAAGTGGAATATGTGATCGCGCGAGACTTGATGGTTGTGCCGATTGAGTGCAAAGCCGGGACGAGCGGGAAGATGAAGAGCCTTCGTCTTTTTTTATGCGGAACAAGCGTCTGAACGAGGCCTGTCGTTTTTGGGATGGTGCCTGCATAAGTCTCTGCTAAAAGGTTTGTGCAGAGCAAAATTTAAAGTTTTTTTATCAAATATTGTGAAGGCATTTGGTTGAGTACCTTTATATTTGTGACAATGATGTTGAAGCAGACAAACGCAATGACATCCTGCACCGTTGTCATTCGGTTGATAATCAATGTGTTCGCCATATGGCCTTATCATAGTAACACGATTAATGAACTGTTTGAAATTTCTTTTATGTTTAAATTCGTCATTTTCTTCCGGCTTTCTCGTCAGATAGCGCCGCTATCTTACTCGAAAATCCGTTGAGACTACCTGAATTTATTCCCTAAAAGTTTCTGATAAACAAATTTGACAGCTTCTGGCAATCATTATAAAACAGTTTTATGGGTAAACGATTAATTACGACTCTGCTTGTGCTGTTGACAATCACGGCACAGGCATTCGCCCAGTCCTCCGTTTCCGGTATGGTCACGGACAATGCTGGTGAACCTTTGGTCGGAGCCGGTATTCTTGTAAAGGGAACTACCAGCGGCACAACGACAGACTTAGATGGAAAGTTCAGCCTGCAGGGGATCAAATCGAACTCCGTCCTTGTCTTCTCTTCTATCGGCTACGAAACTCAAGAAGTTACGGTCGGCAACCAAACGGTGATCAACATCACCCTCGCTGAAGAGGCCGAATTCCTCAATGACGTGGTCGTTGTGGCATACGGTACAGCGAAGAAAAGGGATCTCACTGGATCTATGTCTGCGATCAAGGGCGACAACATCAAGGCGCAGAGCGTGTCTTCGATCTCCCGCGCTCTCGAAGGGGCCGCTCCTGGTATCCAGCTGTCATCTGTTGACGGTCAGCCGGGTCTGGATATGGCTATCCGTGTCCGCGGCGCGTCTTCCACATCTGAGGGATCCGCAGTAGCGCTTGTGGTTATCGACGGTGTGCCAGCACAGACGGCCAACCCTCTTTCAACCATCAACCCTTCTGACATCGAGAGCATCTCTGTTCTTAAGGATGCCGCATCGACCGCACTTTATGGATCTCGTGGTGCGAACGGTGTCATCCTCATCAACACCAAGAAGGGCCGCGAGGGCAAGACTCAGGTGTCATTCGACACCCGTGTGGGTTGGAACAGTGTCGGACAGTTCAATATGTCCAATATGACCGAGGCTTCCGACATTTATGAATATGCCTGGCTCTCAATCTACAACTCATACCGTTACGGTGTTGATGGAACAGGTAGGCCTGGTGTCGGTGCGGACGGAATCCCTTACACTAACTTCCAGAACCCTAACCACACCCACGAAGAGGCGGCCGAGTTCGCTTCACAGCACCTTTTCAACTACGTTAACAGCGAAACGAATTTCCAGCGTAACTCTCTGAACAACGCACTTGTGTATGATGTTCCTGGCGCAAGGTATGTGTTCTCGGGAGGCACAGGTACCGCTCGTTCCTCCACAATGATGGACGCTTACCTCGTAGGCACTGACGGTAAGCTCAATCCCGGCGCAAAATACTTCCTTCCTAAGGATAGCAAGTATAACAGCCTCTTTGACACTGCGTTCCGTCAGGAGTACAACGCATCCCTCAGGGGTGGCACAGAGAAACTGAACTATTTCGCTTCCCTCGGATACACCTCGGATCCTTCTTACATCCCTACATCTTCATTCGAACGTTACAATGGCCGTGTAAGCCTGAACGCACAGCCTCTCAAGTGGCTCAAGTTCGGAAGCAACATCGGTTACACCCGCACTACCACCAATGAGATGGCGACCCGCTACGGACGTAACGCCGGTTCAGCCGGCGGTAACGTGTTCCGTTATGTGAACGGTACATCGTCCCTGATCTCCATCTATATGCTTGACGAGAACCATGACTATGTCTATGGCTCCGACGGCAAGAGACTCGAGAATGTGACCGGCAGCACCGAGACCTATTCTCCTCTTGGCCCTACAACCGGTAATGCGTTTGGCAAGGGTGTGCACGCTGAGTTTGATAAGAACAAGAACGAGACCATCCGCAGCATCTTCACAACCAGGTCTTACGCTCAGATTCTCTTCACCAGGGACCTCAATCTCCTCGTGAACTTCAGCTATGACTCTGATGACACTGACTACCTCCGCTACCGTGCGGCAGGCACCTACAATGGAGGTGTTAACGGAGGTCTCAACAAGACCCTGACAAACAGGTTCATCCTCAACAATCAGGTTCTCCTCAACTACTCACACGACTTCAAGAGCGGTCATCACGTGGATGCCTTGCTCGGCCACGAGTGGAACAGCGACAAGTATCATTCGGTTGTTTATGCCTCTGGTTATGAACTCATACCTGGATGGATCTCCGCCGGCAACTTCATCGGACACTACACCAGCGGCGGCACGACTCTTTCCGGTTCTCCAAACTGGAGCCAGTACGAGGTCAATATGGAGTCCTATATCGGCCGAATCAACTATAACTATAACGAGAAATATTACCTGAGCGGTTCGATCCGTAGGGACGGTTCTTCTAAGTTCGTGAATAACAAGTGGGGAACATTCGGTTCTGTTGGAGCAAGCTGGGTGATCTCAAAGGAAGGCTTTATGTCAGCGACAAGAGACTGGCTTGACTTCTTGAAAGTCCGCGGCAGTTACGGTGTGCTTGGTAACTCCAACGGAATCGGCAGTTACACCAATCACACTTGGTCATACTCTGCGACATCTTACAACTCTGCCACTAATGGCACAGGTATTCCGGCCGGATACAAGCTCACCAGTGGAGGTCTTGTGAACGATCAGCTCACTTGGGAGAAGAACAGGGAGTTCGACCTCGGTCTTGATTTCAGTGTGCTGAATCATAGGATCACCGGCTCCCTTGACTACTACAATCACGTGACTCCTAACGCCTTCTACAGCGCCAACTACTCGGTTCTTGCGGGATCGGGCAGTGAGACACTCCAGCAGAACGCCGCTGTCCTCCGCAACCGTGGAGTCGAGCTCGAGCTCAGCGTTGACATCATCCGTAAGGAGGACATGACCCTGAACTTCACCACCAACGGAACACACTACAGAACGACTTTGATCGAAGTTCCAGAGGAGAATATTCCTGACAACACAAACCTTGACCTTCCTCAGGGAACCTGGCAGGCAGGTGTTGGTTCATTCTCCGCCGCCGGAGCAGGTGGCGCTTCCATCGGTTATCTTCGTGGCGAGGGTCGCGATTGGTACAGCATCTACCTGTACAAGTACGCCGGTGTGGATCAGGCTTCCGGTCTTCCAATGTACTGGCATCGTGTCACCAACGCCGACCTTGGCCTCAATGATGACGGTTCAGAGAGAGCGGCCGGATTCGATCACGGTGGACGTTATAAGGGTCTGAAGGCTGGCGAGAATGTCAAGACTCTTGTAAGCTCTGACGCTTCCCTCTACGAGTTGGGCAGCGCCACGCCTGACTGGATAGGTGGTTTCAACATCAACTTCCGCTACAAGAATTTCGACATCTCCACACAGTTCGCCTACCAGCTTGGCGGAAAGTTCTTCTGTACCGAGTATGGGAATGGCCTTTATGTCAGTGGTTCTGTATCAGCCACTTCGGAGCAGAAGTCTACGGATCTTATCGGCAGCACGTTCACCGAGGACAACAAATCCGCTTATTTCCCGATGCAGTGGTGGAACACAAGCTATTATGATGGTACCACCTTTGGTTCTTGGAAGTACACAGATATGGCTCTCTTCAGCGCTTCGTATCTCAAGTGCAAGAACATCACCATCGGTTATACCCTTCCTAAGAAGGTTCTTGACGCCGTAAAGGCAAGCGCCATCCGCGTCTATGCTTCAGCTGACAACCTTTTCTATGTTTCCGCAAAGAAGGGTGTCGATCCGTCAATGTCAATCTTGGGCGGCTTCGAGGTAGGACAATATGTTTATCCTTCAATGAGAACATTCTCAATCGGTGCGAACATCACATTCTAAACACGATTTGATTATGAAGAATATTAAGACAATAGCCGCGATTGCAGCGGCAATACTGCTGACATTCCAGTCTTGCTCGGACAAGTTGGATGTGACAAACCCTAACTCTTTGAACGACGACCAGATCAGAGAACTGCTCGCAAGTGACGATGAAGACAAGGTGAACGCCACACTTCAGGCTATCGGTTCGGGTCTTGAGGCTTACATCTGCCTTGCCCATCAGGCATTGTCAGGTGGCTACTCCAATTCTTACGCCAATGAATTTGCCGTTCATATCTTCCGCGATGTCGCTTGTGAGAATATGATTTTCGGCGACAGGGCAAATTCCATCACGGATGGTTATGCAGCCTACTACAACCATACATCCGACGCTGCTGAACGTAACCAGCTTGCAAGTTGCTATGGTTGGTGGTACAGTTCGTCTTACATTATCGCTCAGGCGAACAAGTCCGCTACTTATCTTACAGACGAGGTCGCTACTTCTCCTAATGCGCTTCCTGCCGTTAAGACTTATGCGGCGCAGGCCAAGACTCTCCGTGCTTACGGTTACCTCCAGCTTATGGAGCGTTTCCGCAAGGCCTACAAGTACGGAGGCAGCGAGCAGCAAGGTATGCCTATCTACACAAAGTACGCATACAATACCCCTGTGGCTCCGCTTGGCGCTCAGGAGACTTGGGAGTGGATCATCAACGAGCTTGAGACTGCCGGAGCATATTTCGCGGCCGGCAAAAACAGTGCGACCGACGGTTACACAACAGTCAACCCTACCGACCTCACAACGTACTATGACATCGATCGTACCCTGTCAGACTACTTCCTCGCCCGCGCTTGCCTTGACTATGGCGTGTATGACAAGGCGATCGCAGCTTGCCAGAGGATTCTCGCCAAGTATCCGAACCTCATTGATGAGGCTCACTACGGCGTACAGACCAGTCGTCTTGACGCCCTTGCCGAGCCTCTTGATGACACTTGGAAGAAATGCAAGGACGAGGTCAAGAACGATGACAACGCTTTCCTGAGCATCCCAAGCAACCCTGAGGTTCTTTTCGGCTGGACAAGCGAGACCAACCTCTACTCTTGGAACATCCTCAACAGCCTTCAGGCAGGAAAGAGCAAGAGTAGTCTCTTCCAGATCAGTCAGAGTCTTTACGACAAGATTGATGACAACGACTACCGTAAGGGTGTTTTCGCTGATCACGAGGTGGCTAACTACCCTTATTTCACAACCGAAGGTCATAACCCGTCAACACTCTTTAAGTACACTAACCTTAAGTGGGGCGCGACAATCTGCCAGAATGCAGATGAGCGTACAATCGCCAACATAAGCTCTGACCAGATTATCTTCCGTTCATCTGAGGTTCTCTTGATGCTCGCCGAGGCTCAGTATCAGGCTGGAAAGGAAGCTGATGCGAAGACTACTCTCAACAAGCTTCTCGCGGCTCGTACAAAGTCTGGCGCTACGGCACTTACTTGCGACAACTACAAGGGAGGTCTTGGCACTTGGGACCAGATAATGCTTCAGTGGCAGATAGAGATGTGGGGCGAGAACGGTCTTGACTACTATTGCCACAAGCGTTGGAACACAGACGCTGTGCGTCAGGGTGGAAACCACTGGGTGGACAACACTTGGAAGGTTGGGGATATGGAGTGGCAGATTCCTCAAAAGGAACTCTCCACCAATTCATATTGGGACAAATAAAATAACTGACGATTAAGATGAAAAAGATATTTTTGATTCTTTTCACCGTTTGGGCTATAGCGGCGGCTGTCTCCTGTGAAGACACGAAAGAGACTGAGACCATAGCCACCACCGGTGTGACCCTCAACACCACGGCGGTCTCCATATTCCCTGGAGAGCAGGTTGAGCTCAAGGCTACCCTCACTCCGGACAACGGTACAAGCTCCTATAAGACTTGGACCTCCTCTGATGCGAAGGTTGCTACTGTTGATGTCTGGGGACGTGTTTTAGGTCTCGCTCCTGGTGAGACTACCATCACCGTGACCACCGCTTCTGGAAAACACACTGCGACTTGCTCGGTTACTGTTAAGGAAATCCCTGCCACCGGTGTGACTCTCAACAAAAAAGAGACAACCGTTTATGTCGGTGAAAACGAAACCCTTACCGCTGCGGTGACTCCGGATGACGCATCCGATAAGACGGTCAAATGGACCTCCTCCGAGCCTGAAATCGCTACGGTTGGAGAAGATGGTAAAGTGACAGGTGTTGAACTCGGTACGGCCACAATCACCGCCACCACCAGTAACGGAATCTCTGCATCGTGTGAGGTCACGGTTAAACTGAGGACACCTACCGAGGCTGAGCAGGTTACACTTTGGAAAACTGATGATTCAGGTTACCGCGGACTCTTTGGCGCAGCCGCCGACAACGGAAAGACCGCCGGTACAGGCAACTGGCTGAGTTATAATGACGGTGTGGCATACTGGACAGAGAACACCACCGGAGCGCCTCGTAAGGCAACTCTGACCCTCTCCACAGGTAGCGCAATCACGGTTAATCAGATTGAGGCCAAGGATCTTGCAGGCAAATACACATTGTACAGCTATTCCTTTAAGGCTACAGGAGTCAGCGACACAAAGATTGTGGACAATGGCAAGAGGCAGCACGAGACAGCAGTCGAGTTCAAGACTGTCGAGAACCCTAAGACCGTGAACGGACATGTTCATAACCTCGATCTCGTAGGCCTTTACCTTGACTTCGCACTTCCTGTATCTTTCGAGATAGTTGATGATAAGCCGGTGATCCACACCTATATGTCTCTTGACTACCAGACAGTAAGCAACGGCGCCGAGGTGGCTTGCATCACTGAGCTCACTAACAGCGGCACTTATGCGACAGGCTATTTCGCTCCGCTCAAATTTGGCGTTGAAGACTGCAACTATGCTTGGGTCACCTGGGGGCTTGACGACCCGATCGTAGCGCCTAAGTTCATAGTCGGCACTCCGGCCCAGAGACTTGTCTCAGAGGGTATGTATTGCTGTGGTTTCTCATTCGTGACCAAGGGCTACAAAGAAGGCGCCTATACAACTATCTACCAGTTCAACTATCACAACTCTTGGACATACACTGGCGACAGCGGTGCATATTTTGCAAAGAAATAACTCCTTGAAGTAGAAAGGTTCTTAAATAGGGCAGGTTCAACATTGATCCTGCCCTTATACTTTTTCGGCGTCCCGTACAACCATCCGCCGCCAGATCATCAATCGCCGGCTCCAGCGATGTTATCTATCAGACCAACTACAAGGGAAGCAACGACGAGAGCATGTACTTCGCAAGTTAGTCTGATCTTGTCGATATATGGAAACCATTCTGGCCGTTCTCTCCTTGACCGGCTGGTCGTACGGCCGTTTACGGTCATCCTCCGATGGTACGGTAGGGGGCTGGGGCTACGGATAATGAGAAACACCGTCTGGTGCAGGAAACCTGGTCAAATTTGACCTATACGCCCAAGATGCTGTTTAAATTTCTTTATCTGAAACTTTGAGGAAATAAATTATGGCAGCTTCGACGGATTTTCGAGTCAGACAGCACCGCTGTCTGACTCGAAAGCCGGAAGAAAATGACGGATTTAAAACTCAAAGAACTTTTTAAAGAAATTTCAAGCAGCTTCTGAATCAAGCGGTCACCTTTCGATATTCTTCTTGAATATGTCACCGAATCACCCGCCTTGAGCGGTTCGGGATGCCCATCCCCTCTTCCTCTGGTTGGAGAGTTATCGGTTACTCGCCCTTCTGGCAGCTTGCGGTTACTCCGCCGCGGTTATTCCCTTGCGAAATATCCACCGCCTTTCGTTCCGTTGTATACCCACGAGTTATTGTAATTGAACTGGTAGATTGTGGTATATGAGTTCAGGCTGTACCCCTTGACGACAAATGAGAAACCACAGCAGTACATGCCTGGGGAGACAAGCCTCTGCTCGCCTGTCCCGAGAGCGAACTTAGGAGTTCCGAACAAGTCGTCAAGCCCCCAGCCAATCCAGGCATGGTTGCAGTCATTGACACCGAATTTAAGCGGAGCGAAATTGTTCGATCCGTATGTGACGGTGTTTGTAAGCTCAGTTATGCAGGCCACCTCCTTACCGCTGCTGACCTTTTGGTAGTCAAGAGACATATAGGTGTGGAGCATAGGGAGGCCGTCAACAATTTCGAATGAGGCAGGAACGGCGAAGTCAAGATACAGTCCCACAAGGTCAAGGTTATGGACGTGGCCGTTGATGGTCTCGGGATTATCCACAGCCTTGAACTCGACAGCCGTCTCGTGCTGCCTCGCTCCATTGTTCACAATCTTTGTGTCGCTGACACCGGTGGTCTTGAAGGAATAGTTGTAGAATGTGTACTTGCCCGCAAGATCTTTCGCCTCCACCTGGTTGACGGTGATTCTGCTGCCGTTGGCAAGTTCCAAAGTGGCTGTCCGAGGCGCTCCGGTGGTGTTCTCGGTCCAAGACGCCGCCCCGTCCTGGTAACTCAGCCATCCGCCTGTACCCGCGGTCTTCCCGTTGTCGGCCGCCGGCCCGGAGAGTTTGTGTGTCCCCGCCTTGTCGGATTCCCAAAGTTCAACCGTCTCGGCAGGGGTCACATCGCCGCAGTTGAATGTCGCGGTGACAGGGGAGCTTTCGGCGTCCCAGGAGTCGTATGCGACAACTGTCACGGTGTACTGTCCTGGCTCGGAAAGAGTTCCGAAGTCTACCGTCCACTTGGACTTCATTCCGGAAGTCTTGGGGTGAAGGTAGAAGTCAGCAAGAATCTTCTTGGCGGCGACGACTGTCCCTGCCTTGGAGAGGGTCACCACATAGTGGTGCACGAACTCATCGTCCTTTCCCGCGTCGAAGGTCACGGACACGGTCTCGGCTTCCTTGACATCCTTGGCTTCGACTGTGTTCATGGCGGGAGCCTGGTTGGCGGCCTTGCGGGAGTCATTGTCGTACTTCGCGAGGTTGGCGCCGTCGGCGCTCGGATACCGCATCAAGTAAGGCTCACCTATGGTGTCCTGATTGAAAAAGTCCATTTTGATGACGCGCATATTGCCGTTGACGTCAAACTGGACCAGATAGCCTTGCGAGAAATTGTTCGCGTCGTTCATTACGGTAGGAGTGCCGCTGACACCTTCCCAACCGGCCGGCTCTATGGCCATATACCTTGTCGATCCACAACCGAGAGCGGTCCATTTGCCCTGCCATAGGGAGCGTGGATCGTTGATCGGGAAGTGTAGGTGGCCGTGGAACGAAACGATCTGAGGGTACTTCTCAAGCACGGATGTAAGAGCCTTTGTCGCCCAGTATTCAGGCAGGGTCGAAGTCCAGATTCCACCCTCCTCGCCGAGAAGGCTGCCGTAGATCGTGTTGTATATCATTGGATGGGTCAGCACGATGACGTATCTGTTTGGATCCGTCCTGGTGATTGTCTCCAACTGCTGGTCAAGCCAGTTAATCACGTTCTGAGAGTAAACCACAGGCTGGTCGCCGTTAGGGGTGACGGCAAGGATGTGATAGCCGCCGATGATGCAGTGACGGGCCTCGTGGTTGTTCCTCATAGTGTTGTCAACATCGGTCTTGAAATATTCGTCACCCAAGGTGTTGGCAAAAGCCACGGACTGGGCCACGGTACTTGTAGTCCAAGCGTATGTGCTGTTCATGTCGTGGTTGCCGACAGTGTAGATCATCGGCACGTCCTCAGGCTTGAAGACCTCCTCGTAGAGGCTCTTGTAGTTCTGGGCCATAGTGACTTCGGCTCTCTGTATCAGGTCGCCCGCCACCAGAACTCCGTCGATCCCGTTGGCGTCGTCCTTGGCGGCCTCGGCTTTCAGCTGGTTGAGAGCGGAGACAAACTTCCGGGCGTAGTCGTCGCTTGACCCCTCGATGTGGATGTCGCTGATGGCGGCGAGGGACAGAGAGATTCTGGACTCGTCGAACACCGGAGAGAGTTCGCGGGGGGCCTCAAGCGTGCCTGCGTCATAGACCTTGCCGGACTCTGTCTCGATGGCCTCGTAGGAAACGACTCTGCCGATGACGTTGTCGGAAGCGTCGCAGGCTATGATTGTGTAGCCGCTGTTAAGGAGAATGTCAGGACGAAGGCCGATGTAGTAGTCGCCAGGGCCGTTGACATATTTCCTGATGGAGACGGTCTCCTCGAAATCCGGCGAAGGGTTGTCTGAAAGGTCGTAGTTGGCGAAAGCGATGAAGGTGTTCTTGTTGATGACCTCACCGTTGTTGCCATAAACCTTGATGTACTTGGTGTCAGGATTGTTGACAGTCACCTTGAGAAGAGCGAATATGTTCTTGAAGCTCAAGGTCATATCATTCGCGTCGCAGGCCGCCACTGTCACTGAAGGCACCGCGTCGCGGCATCTGTCCATATTCTCTGTTGACCAGTATTGCTTGAGTTTGAAGCCCTTGATTCCGCAATCCTTGAGCATTCCGTAGAAATATCCGGCCTCTTTGAGAAGCTTTCCGGCAGAGACGAAAGTGGCCGTCTTGCCGTCGGATGTGATGTCCGTCGCCTTGATTGTCTCTTTCGAGGTGAAGTTGCCCTTCACGCTGTAGACCACAATCTCGTCTCCGGAAGTCCAGGTGGTCTTGAATCCGGCGGGAGCGTCAGGAAGCTTTGCCTTGAACCGGATCTCGGTGACGGCGTTTTTTTCGGGATTCATGTCCGGGTTGCCGTCATTTTCCTCCTTCACGTTGCAGGAGAGGAATGTCACCGCGGAGAACAACGCCGCCAGAAGTGATATTGACATTTTTTTGATGTTCATTTTTTCGGATAGTTTGATAATTAGTTGGCTTCGGCCTCAATGTAGCCCCAAACGGTCAGCTCCCAGAGATCGATGTACCCCGACTTGTTCCTGGAGTTGGTGAACACAATCGCGAGATAGCGTCCCGATTTCATCGTACAGTTCCTGTTTCCAGGATTGTCGCCATAGTACAGAAGGGAGTTGAGGATCGGATCGCCGAATGCGGAAGCGAAGTCCTTCTCGTCCGGATTGAAAGGATTGTTTCCGGTAAATATCTGGAAATTGAAGATGTAGCGGTAACCTGTCGTAGGGTTTCTCTCCATGGAGAATGTCTTGTAGGTCGGCTCCTTGCCAGGCTCGCAGGCGGTGTCGATTGAGAGAATCTTAGGGAAGGTGTTGCCGGCGGTGCTGTGCCAACGATGGTTCGCATCGGAGATTCCGTCGAAAATCTTGTCCGGGGTGTTGTCCCCCATTGTTATCCCGGTGGTCGCCGTGACTGTCCAGCCCTTGGCGTCAAGAGGATAGACAATCGGGTAGCTTGACTTTGTCCATTCCATCCAGACGGTGTCCCTTCCGTCGCTTGGAAGGAATCCGGAGCAGAACTCGAAGTACTTTCCGCGCATGGCGTCAGGAAGCTTGAAACTTACCTCTCGCGGGGTCATCCTCCGGCTGTGCTCCACCCATTCTCCGTCCGTGTTCTTGTAGCGGAACTTAGTTGCCACCATCTCGGATGTCGATTCCGTGAGCTGGACCGTGGCGGTCGTACCGTCAACCCAAGCGTGGGTGAACTTCCTTTCCTCGTGGGTCGAGAGCCAGTTCTTGCCATAAGGAGTGGCTGTCAGTTCGGATGACATCGATTTGTTGCCGAGTTTGTCGAAGTTGACGATCTCGAAGGTGTAGCCACGGTCATCGAGACCCTCGATCCTCACGGATACGGTGTCTGTGAAATCCGAGTAGTTCAGATCAACCGAGTCAGACCTGCTGTCCCAATAGACCCTGGCGCTTCTTACAGACGGATCTTTCGGTACAGGCCAGAACAGCGTCACCTTGTTGAAGCCGGTCTCGGACTTGACATTCAATGCTTTGGCCGGATAGATGTAGCCACCATCCTTGACAAATTCCTTGTAGATGTCGTCCTGTGAGGTGCAGGCAACCGCGGAGACAAGGACGATAGCGGTGGCAAATATGCTTGTTTTCAATGCTTTCATATTCATCATAAAACAGTTGTTATCTATATTCCTGAAGCACCTGCCCGTAAGGGGTCAGCTCACCCATCTGGATCTTGAACGAGCTGCCGGTGTAGCCATAGGAGGCGAAGGTGTCTACGAAGACAACTCGCAGGTAGCGTAGTTCGTCGTAGGCGTGAGGGTATTCCTCATTGTTGAACTCAAAGTCGTTGCCTTTGTTCCAGTACTCCCTGTCATCCTGGGTGATAGGACCGACCGCCCCGTCCGGATCATAGCCTGACGGCTTGGTCTGCTCAAAACGTCCGAGACAGAACCAGGTGTTGTCGAATCCGTGTTCATTCCCGGCCACTACCTCGCCGGTAGGGTTCTTGCTTCCCCAGAATTCGAACCTGCGCACCTGGGCGCCGTCGTAGCAGTAGTAGTTACGGCCGCGGGGCAGGGTCTGGATGTGGCTGAGCTTGGTCAGCACTCCAAGGTCGATGGTGATCCAGGCCGGCAAAGCCGCAGGGTTGCTGTCGAAGAGGTTCGTTCCCTTTCCGTCAGGGTCGTTAAGCTCGTCCCAAAGCATATCCACTCCATACTTGGAAGAACTGGCGGTACAGTTGTCATCCTTGATCTTGGCGTCCCTGAACTTGGACTTTGTGAGCTTGACTTCCTCAAGAGGGGTGAGGATCGCCTTCACGGTGTCGGACACATTGCCCCAACGATCCCGGAGGTAGGCTCCGAAGATGGCCTCCACAGGCTCGATGTCCCGCCTTGAAAGAGTTATCTGCTCGGCGGCTGTGAACAGCGTGGTCACCTGCTCCCATTTCATCTGGCTGACCGGCTTGTCGAAATCGCTGAGGTCGGTGTCTCGCAGAAGAACGACTGTCAGGTTCTCCTTGGGAGTGTTGCCGTCAATGCGGACCTTCACACCTCCGAACGTCTGGTAAAGAGTGGCGGTGGCAAGGGATATGGCAGGCTCAAGAGGAGTGATCTCGACCTTGACAGGCGTTGACTCCACCTCGTTGACATTGATGGACGCAAGCTCGATGGTGTGCGGCTTGGTGTCGACGAAGCCCACCACGGTAAGGCTGTCCACGTAGCGGGAGATCTTTGCGTTTACCTGCTCGCCGTTGCGGATGTACTTTGCGATGACGCCCTTGATGTTGTCATCGTCAGGGATGTTCACCTTGATGACAGCCCCTCCGCTGATGCTTCTAACGCTCTCTACCGAAACAGGGCTTGGAGCGGGGATATTCTCGTCTTTCTGGTCTATGCGTCCATACTCGTTCGCTCCGTCATCGCAGGCGGCGAGAAGAAGAGCGGAGCATAACAGAAAGAATGTTTTCCTTAATATGTTGTTCATACATTGTGTCATTTAAAAAGTTACCAGCCCAGATTCTGTACCAGATTAGGATTCCTTTCAATGTAGTACGTGTAGATAGGCCAGAAGTAGTCCTTAAGGCCGAAACTCTGGTCTGAGACCAAAGTCTTCTGATAGTATTCGCCCGGAGAGGATGCCGAGACGCGGAATCCGTAGATTCCCTTCTGGTACTCGTTGGAAGCTTCCTTCCAACGGCGGAGATCCCAGAATCTCTGGCTCTCGAACGCCAGCTCGATCAGACGCTCGCGGTGGATGATCTCGCGCATTCCTACCTGTGACTTGTAGAGGTCGGGGCGTGTGCTGTAGTTGTCCCAGGATTCTTTCACGCCCGGGATGCCGGCTCGTTTGCGGATCATGTCAAGGGCGTTGAACAGTTCCTCGCTATAGGCTCCGTCAGGGCCCTCCGCCTCATTGATGGCCTCGGCGTAAAGCAGGTAAAGGTCTGACAGCCGGATTATCGGCCAAGGATACCAATATGTAGAGACTGACGCTGAGGAAGCGTTCCCTGACCAGATCAGTCTGTAAGGAGCGAGTTTCTTGGGAAAATATCCTGTGACAGGACCGGCTTCCTTGTTGTTGGTCTTTCCGTTGGAGCTTCCGCCGCGGGCCTCGAGGGTGTGGATGTCATCAGGCTTGAGGTCATTGTAGTTGCCGAGGGCGCCAAGCCACTTGCCGCCGTCGAATCCGAGGTTGGCATAGAATCTTGGCTCGCGGTCAAAGTTCAGCTGGATAGTCTGGTAGCCCTGCTTGATGTAGTATTTATGGGCGCTGTCTCCGGTTCTGAGACTGAACTGGTCGGCGCTTGCTGACTCTTTGTCGTAGTTGATTGGAAGGCCGTTCTTGGTGTAGAACATCTCGGCTATCTTGAGCGGAACTCCGATGAAGTCGGTTCCACCGATACCACCAAGCTTGGTCCCGTCGGCGTCTTTCTGGAGAATAGGCACGCACCACTGCTGGAATGTTCCTGTGGAGACCTGGGTGTTGCCCCAGATCAACTCGCTGTTCCATCTTTCGCAGAAAGCGTTGCGGATTGTGAGGTCGGTGATGAGAGAGTCGCACATTCTGTATTCCCTCTCCACATTTACTCTGTCGTAAAGCTTGAGGTTGGCCTCCTCGCAGACATCTATGGCATCCTCGCAAGCCTCAAGGGCATCTTCCCAACGCCTGAGTCTGTCGGCGTCGGACTTTGCCGGGAAGAGTCTCTCACCCTTGCCGTCCACCAATGCTGCCTCCTCATCGTTTCCGTTGAACAAAGGGCTTGCGGCATAAACGGCGACCTTGGCCTTGAGAGCGGCGCATATCGGCTTTGTGATGCGGCCAAGCTCATCGGAAGACGGGTTGACCAAAGGCAGATAAGGCAAGGCCTCGTCCAGAAGGTCAAGCACGAAATCAAAGCAGTCGTCAATATTGTCGCGGTACACGCGCACTTCATCGACAGAAGAGTCTATCGGAAGGCTCTTGCGGATGATCGGAACAGGCCCCCATTTGCGGATAAGGTTGAAGTGATAGTAGGCCTTGAGGAACGAAGCCTCGGCCTTCCACTGGGATTTCTCATCCTCGGTCATGTCCGGGACGCCGTCGATGTTCTCCACAAGGATGTCGCAGCAGCGGATTCCCTCGTACATGCTCTTCCAGTCGCTGTTGTAGCAGATGGCGGCGCTTTGAAGGCCTTTTGCGATAGGGAATGACGCTGAGTTCTTGTTGTAAAGATACGTGGTGACGCGGGTGTCGAGATCCCACAGGTCGTCACCGGTGAGCATACCGCTGTCCTGACCTGCCACGCCGTCGTTGGTCATATAGGAGTAGCAGGTGGCCAGGTACCTTATGGCTGTCGATCTGAGGTTGAAGGCCGTCTCGATCGAAGCCAGGCCGTCATCGGGCACAACGTCAAGGAACTGGTTGCAGCCGTCGAACGCGGAAAGCGAAGCGGCCGCTAACAGTGAAATGGTTATATTCTTTAAAGTCTTTTTCATAACTCCCGTACATTATTTGGTGTCAAACGTAACATTCACACCAAAGTTGAATGTCCTCTGAATAGGGTAATTGAGACCGTTCCCGGCAAGTTCCGGATCCCAAAGCTTGAACTTGCTCCAGCACCAGAGGTTATTGCCTTGGAAGTAAAGCCGCAGACTGTCGATGTGGAGCTTGCGGGTGAGTTTCTGCGGAAGGGTGTAACCGAGTTCGAGCTGTTTCAGCCTTAGGAAAGAGCCGTCTCTCATCCACCAGGTGCTCGTCGCCGTGTTGTTACGGTTCTCGTAGGAGCTGAACCTTGGGTAAAGAGCGTAGATGTCGCGGTTGTCCTCGCTCCAGTGGCTGTCGGAATATGCCTTGAGCAGCTGTGTGTTGTTCACGAACGGAGCGGTGCCGTAAATGTTGCTGTTTGTGTTGTAGGCGCTTGTGGCATTGATCCAGAATGACTCGCGGCCAAGGCCCTGGAAAAACACGGAAAGGTCCACACCTTTGTAACCGAGGGACACACCGAAGCCGTAGATGATCTCAGGGGAGGTAGGATAGCCGATAGGCACCATGTCCGCGGAGGTGATCCTGCCGTCGCCGTTGACATCGGTGTACTTGATGTCACCTCCGCCGTAAGGAGAGCCGAACGAAGTCTGGTCAGGGCTGTTGGCGGCCTCCTCGTCATCGATGAACAGGCGCTCCGCGATGTAACCCCAGGTCTGTTTGATCGAGTAGCCGGCGTGCTGACGGTACTTCTCGGGATAGGTAGGCTCCTCGTAGACATCGTACTTTCCGGTTGACCAGGTGAAGTTGGCTCTCGCCGATGTCCAGAGATCCTTGCTCCAGACTTTCTGGTACTCGGCCTGGAGGTCCACGCCGTGGGCTCTCGCCTCTCCGATGTTGGCGGAGATGCCGGCCTGAAGTCCCATTGTCTCAGGGACATCGGTGCGGGACATGAATATGTCCTTACGCTTCTCGGTGAAGTACTCGGCGATGAGGTCGAAATTGTCGAACAAGCCTAATTCGACAGCGTAATTGGTCTTGTAGGATTTTTCCCACGTGATGGCTTCGTTGGCGTAGCGGACAACATCGATGCCCTTGTAGGTCACCCCGCGGTACTCGCCGAAAGTGGCGGACAGACTGGAGCTGTTCATATTCATTTCGGAGAGATAGTAGAAACGGTTGCTCTCGCTTCCGATCTTGTCGTTTCCGACGAGACCATAGGAAACGCGTAGCTTGAGGTTGTCGACAGTCTTCTTCAAAGACTTGAACCAAGGCTCGTTGGAGACCACCCATGCGGCTCCGGCAGACGGGAAGAATCCCCAGCGGTGGGACTTGTGGAAACGTTCCGAACCATTGTAGCCGAAGTTGAACTCGGTGAAGTACCTCTTGTCCCAGCCATAGGTGAAACGTCCGGAAAGACCGGCGTTGCGGGAAGGGAGGGAAAGCTGGAGGGAACCGGCGTTGGCCTTGCGTGACTCATAGGCTGTCAGAACCAACAGTCCGGTGACCTCGCTGCGGCCGAAGTCTCGGGCGTAGTTAAGACGCGTCTCGGAGTACAGTGTGTTCTGTACGGTCTTGTTGCCTTCGTTGTAGGTGAGGTAGTCTGTACCGTTGTCGTTGATTCGGGCAAGGTGGTACTCTCCGGTGTAGGAATCGTAGGTGTTGAGAGTGTACCAGTAAGGGCTGAACTGGCGGTTGACGCTGAAGTCGGAAAGGCGGGTCAGGTTGAAGAGCGTCATAGCGCTGAGTCCCTTTGTGATGAAATCAAGGTCTTGGTTCAGCTCGATGGCGGCTATCATCTGCGAGCGCTGGTAGTCGCGGTAACCTTTAACCATATTGGCGTAAGGGTTTGTGTACTGTCCCTGATCATAGTTTCCGAACATAATGTGCTTGATTCCGACGTGGTCGTCATCCATAGGATAGTAGGCCGGGAAGAGCACAGGGTCGGAGTGAACCACATCCACATAGACTTTGTTTCCTCCGTCGAGCGGCCCGCGGTAGTCAGTGAAGTTGCCGGTAAGGCGGACGGCAAGCTTTGTGGTCGGGGTCACGTTGATGTCGATGTTGGAGCGCAGGGTGTAGGTCTTCTGGTCAATGTTGTTGTTGAAGCTGTTCCTCTTATCGACGTTCAGGATACCGGTGTCCTCAGTGAAGGCACCGGAGACATAGTAGGTGGCAACCTTGCCTCCACCACGTGCGGAAACGTTTGCGCGATATGCCGTGGCAAAATCCTTGAAAAGCATCTTGTACCAATCGTTGGCAGGATAGATATACGGATTGGCGTCCGGCTTTCCGGTGTTCTCGATCTTGTCGTAGGAGTACATCAACTCTCCGAGAGGGTCACGGGTGGTGATGGCCTCGTTGTAGGACTTCATATAGGTGACAGGGTCGGCAAGCTCGACAACATCGGTGGGCTGGGAGATTGAAGTCTCGACACGCGCGAAGATTTTAGCCGGGCCTTCCTGACCGCGTTTCGTGGTCACGAAGATGACTCCGTTCGCTCCGCGCGCTCCGTAAAGGGCGGTAGCCGTGGCGTCCTTCATGATCGAGAAGCTTTCGATGTCGTCCGGCTGAAGACGGGCGAGATCGGTGGAGGTCAGCTCGATGTTGTCAATGAGAATCAGAGGGCTGGTGTTGGCTCCGAATGTGGTGATACCGCGCACGAAGAAGTCGGCGTTGTCCTGCCCCGGCTCACCGGAACGCTGGTACGCGATGACACCGGCGACATTACCGGCAAGGGCTGTGGTCAGGTTGCTGGACGGCACTTTCAATGTTCCTACATCAACAGTGGTGATGGCGGCCACAGTGCTCTCTTTTCTTTGTTTACCGAAGGCGACAACGGTCACCTCGTCAAGTTCGTTAGCCGCGTTCTTCAGCTTAACGATGAAGTTGGTCATACTTCCGACCTCCAGAATCTGAGACTCCTTTCCGAGGCACTCAAATTTAAGTTTGTCAGTCGGCTTGACTCCGGACAGCTCGAAAGAACCGTCAAGGTCAGTCATCACACCCTTGGTGGATCCGACAACCGACACTGTCGCTCCCGGCATGGTCTCGCCGCTTTCCTCCTCGTAGATCACACCCTTGATGGTCTTGGTCTGAGCCAGAACCGCCAGCGGAGCGAGCGCCAGGAGGAGAGACAGTACGATTTTCTTGAAAGACATAAATACTGAATTTGAAGTTAATGTGAATCAGTAGTGATAATAAAGGGACGGACGCGGCAGCGATTTCCCCAAAAGAGATACGCAGGCCGGGCGGCTCTCGGAAAATCCGCGGCGGAGCCGGACTCATGACCTGGGTGAATACATGCTTGCCTTCGTTCTTGTCCTGCGGATCAGGGCGCGGGACTACGAACTCATTTCAAATTGTGGTTATCAAAGAACTTGTTTAAAATGTGTTGATTAGTTACAAACTCCGATGCTTGGACAGATGCGTTGACATCATTCCGCCAAAACCGATTTAGTCGGCAAGTTACAAAAATGTATTTAAAAAACAATAGTTTTCGTATATTTGGCATATGAATATGAAATGGTTATGCGCAGGACTGTTCCTGCTTCTCTGTGCGGTGACAGCCGCGCGGCAGCCTGAGTCCAAGGCAGGTTATGTCGATCCTTTCATCGGCACCGACGGTATGGGGCACACATTTCCGGGGGCATGCGTTCCGTTTGGCGGAGTCCAGCTAAGTCCGGACACGGACACGATTCCTCACAACGTGGACGGGAAATACCAGCCGCGTGTCTATGAGTATTGTGCCGGCTACCGTTACTCGGATCCGACCATTGTCGGCTTCAGCCACACCCATTTCAGCGGTACGGGTCACTCGGATCTCGGCGACATTCTTCTGATGCCGACCACTGGGGATCTCAAACTGAATCCCGGAACCGGCGACAATCCGGACGGCGGCTACCGCAGCCGTTTTTCCCATGACACCGAGAAGGCCTCGCCTGGCTACTACGAGGTGACGCTTGACGACTACGGCGTAAAGGCTCGTCTGACGGCTACCACCAGAGTCGGTGTACACGAGTATTCATTCCCGCAGGGTACGGACGGCCAGGTGATCCTGGACTTGATACACGGAATCTACAACTACGACGGCAAGACCCTCTGGGCTGAGGTGCAGGTCCGGAACGACACCTTGCTGACCGGCTACCGGATCACCAACGGATGGGCGCGCGCCAACTACACATATTTCGCTATTTCATTCTCGCAGCCTGTCACTGAATATGGTTACTCCGACCGTGCCGGGATCAACTACAAGGGGGGGTGGAGCAAGTTCGCACAGTACCGTGATTTTCCAGCCATGGCGGGGCGCAAGCTGGTGGCCTGGTTCAAGTTCGCCACCTCCGTGAATCCTGTGCTGACGGTTAAGGTGGCACTTTCCGCCACCGGCGCCGAGGGAGCGCTGAAGAACCTTGCGGCGGAAGCGTCGGGGAAGTCTTTCGGGGCCATTGCGGCCGAAGCGTCCTCGGCTTGGGAAAAAGAACTTTCGCAGATAGAGGTACAGGGGACCGAAGACGAGAAGAAGATGTTCTATACATCCCTCTACCATACGATGATCAATCCGTCTGTCTATATGGATGTGGATGGAAAGTACAGGGGGCTTGACCACGAGATCCACCAGGCCGACGGCTTCACGAACTACACTGTGTTCTCTCTCTGGGACACTTACCGCGCCGAGCATCCGTTCCTGGCTTTGTTCAAGCCGGACCGCGACCGGGATATGATCGAGTCGATGCTTGCCCACTACGACCAGAATGTCCTGAAGATGCTTCCTGTCTGGAGCCACTGCGCCAACGAGAACTGGTGTATGAGCGGTTATCATGCGGTTCCTGTGCTGGCCGACGCCATCGCAAAGGGGCTTGATGTTGACCGTGACAGGGCGCTTGAGGCTATGGTGACCACCTCAAAGGCGGAGTGGTATGCCGGTCTCGGCGATTATATGAAGCTTGGCTATGTGCCTTACGACCGAATCTCCACGGCAGCGAGCAACACTTTGGAATATTCCTACGATGACTGGACAATCTGGAACACCGCCCGCCTTGTCGGGAACGGCGTGGTGGCCGACGAGTACCTTCCCCGCGCGCACTACTACAGGAATGTGTTTGACACGGAGTTGGGTTTCGCCCGTCCGAAATATTCCGACGGCTCTTTCAAGAAGGACTTTGACATAATGCAGACGATGGGCGAGGGTTTCATAGAAGGGAACTCTCTGAATTTCTCGTTCCACGCACCTCAGGATGTGTTCGGGGTGATGGAACTGATGGGCGGAGAGAAGAAGTTTGTCACCGCGCTGGACGAACTGTTCTACCACGATCTTCCTGAATATGCCTACGCCACCAACGAGGATGTCACCAAGGACTGCCTGATCGGAGGCTATGTCCATGGCAACGAGCCGAGCCATCATATTCCTTACCTTTATGCCTGGACAAGCCAGCCTTGGAAGACGCAGTATTGGATAAGGGAGATAGTCAATAGGATGTATCGCCTTGATATTCATGGGCTTGGTGGTAATGACGATTGCGGACAGATGTCCGCCTGGTACATATTCGGAGTCCTTGGGCTCTATCCTGTCTGCCCGGGAAGCGACCAGTACGTGTTCGGGGCGCCGTATCTTCCTTACGCCAAGATAACCCTGGCGGACGGCAAGATCCTTGAGGTGAAGGCTTCCGGCGTGAGTGACACAAACCGCTACGTGAAGAAGGTTCTACGGAACGGTGTCGAGTACAAGCGCCTCTACATAACCCACGATGACCTTCTTCAAGGCGGTACTATCGAGTTTGTGATGTCTTCCAAGCCGAACAAGTCGCGCGGCCTGAAGCCGGAGGATAAGCCATACTCCCTCACCCCTAATAACAAGAAGTAGTCTCATCGCGATGAACCATTGCTCGCCAAGGGCTTCTTTCCGAGTACCGAAGCGTCCCAAAAAACAAAGGAGGAGGGGAGCAGTGATATTCAATGATTATGTGTCAATTTTGTAATGTTTTGAATATTTTGAAGGTATGAGATTCGTCAGTTGGAACGTGAACGGTCTCCGCGCTTGCGCGGGAAAAGGATTCGACGAGGTGTTCAATTCCCTGGACGCGGATTTCTTCTGCGTTCAGGAGACAAAGATGCAGCCGGGGCAGCTGGATCTGGAGTTCTTGGGTTACACTTCGTACTGGAACTCGGCGGAGAAGAAGGGGTACTCCGGAACGGCGGTATATTCAAGGCGCGAGCCGCTTTCGGTGACTTACGGCATCGGGGTGGAGGAGCATGACCGTGAAGGGAGGGTCATCACGCTTGAGATGCCGGAGTTCTACCTTGTCTGCGTCTATGTTCCTAATTCTCAGGACGGTCTGCGACGGCTGGACTACAGGATGCGTTGGGAGGACGATTTCCGTGAGTATCTCGCCGGACTCTCCGCCCGCAAGGGTGTGGTGGTCTGCGGGGATCTCAACGTGGCGCACAATGAGATAGACATCAAGAATCCCGACACGAACCGCCGCAACGCCGGATTCACCGATGAGGAGCGGGGCAAGTTCTCTGGTCTTCTGGATTCGGGTTTCACGGACTCGTGGCGTTTCCAGCATCCGGACGAGGTGAAGTACTCCTGGTGGTCGTACCGTTTCCACGCCCGCGAGAAGAACGTCGGCTGGCGTCTTGACTACTTCCTTGTCTCCGACGGCCTCAAGGACAAGATACGCTTCACCGAGATTCACACCGGGATCTTCGGCTCAGACCACTGTCCCGTCGAGCTTGACCTCGACCTCTGACGGGCGGTGTCGGATCTGCTTCTTAAAGGATATATCTGTAATCCGTTTCCACATAAAAGGCATTCGGGTTTCGTTGCCGTCGCTGAATATAAGAAGCTGTTTGATACTTCTTTAAAAAGTTCCTTGAGTTTTAGATGCGTCATTTTCTTCCGGCTTTTCCGTCAGACAGCACCGATGTCTTCCTCGAAAATCCGTCGGAACCGCCAGAATTTATTCCCTCAAAGTTTCAGATAAAGAATCAGCTTCTAAGAAATCGGCGGGGGCGGCGAATCCGGCGGCGTGTCAGAAGCCGCTTGGCGATTTTTCTAATTGAATATTTAGTCGTAACTTAGCGGACTACTTGAAAGGCAAAGAATTTGCTGTGGATTGTGCCTGCCGGAGCGTATGGTGCTTAATAGTGGAACAATATTTAACACATTTAATATGAAAACGAATAAGATATTGAGTTTCATCCTCTCTGTCGCGGCGTTGTCTTTCGCCATGACGGCTTGCGAGGAAGAGAAAGAGGATTTTGGAGCCCCGTCGATCGAGTTGGGGCAGTCCGGGATCGAATTTGAGAAAGACGGTGGCGCGCAGACCGTTTCGGTGACCGCCACCAGAGACTGGAAAGCCACTACGGAACAGGACTGGATTTCCATCGAACCGAGAGAGGGGAAGGCATCCTCCCAGCCTGTCACCGTTGAGATCAAGGTGATCGAGAATTCCGGAGTAGACCGCGAGGGTGCTGTGAAGTTCGACATCGGTTTCGATGCCAAGTCGCTTTCTGTTAAGCAGAAAGGTACCGGCTCCGCTGAGGATATGATTGTTTATAAGAACGACTTTGACAAGATCGAGGCAACCAAGACTTACGGGACCTCCGGGTCGAGCTGGCCGTACCTTGACCAGTTCGACGGCTGGAAGAACGCCACCGGAACCGGCGCCGGAAGCGAGTCCTATGAATACAACGCGATGTCCACAAGGGCGAACTCTATGTCCAACAGCAACTATTCCGACTACAGCGGTTCGGGAAGCAACAACCTGTTCTTCGGTACGAGCGCCTGGTTCTCTGTCTCCGGCATCAAACTGGGTCAGAATGTCGACTACTCTCTGACCTTCGGAGCCGAGAAATACAGCCAGGATAACGGCAGCCTCTTCAAGCACGATGAGTTCCACGTCTATGTCAGTGACAACGGCAAGAAATGGGTCGAGCTTTCATATTCGTTCCCTGACGGAGACAAGGAGGGACGTTGGGATCTTGCGACATCGAATTTCACCGTCCCGTCAGGCACCGGTACTCTCTGCATCTATGTAAAGACGGATGTCGCAAGCTCTTATCGTATTGATGACCTGTGCCTTTCAGTCGCTTCTGCCGCGGGTACTGTCATCGACTTCTCCAAAGGTGTTGACCTTGGAACAGACGGCGGGGATGACTCTGGCTCCGACTATGACAAGGCCGCGTCCAAGACCGTCAAGGATTTCATCGCCACAGCCAGCGCCACGACCTATTACAAGCTGAAAGGAAAGGTTTCGGGTTTCAACGCACAGTATTGCAGTTTCGACCTGACTGATGAGACAGGGTCAATCTATGTATATAGTGTGGATGCCGAGAGCAAGTCTGCCTACTCCGACAAAATCAAGGACGGAGGCACAGTGGAGCTTGCAGGTGTCTATAAGGACTACAACGGAAAGAACGAGGTTGTCAACGCGCATATTCTTTCATTCTCTGAAAGCTCGGGCGGTGAAGCCAGGAATATGACGATTGCCGAGGCTCTCGCCGCACCTGCCGGAACCGCCGCCATCGTGAACGGAACAGTGGCGGCGACCTACAAGAGAGGATTCATCATCACTGACGGCACCGACTATCTCCTTGTGTATGACGGCACGAAATGCGCCGCCAAGGAAAAGGACAACGTCAAGGTCACCGGCACCATTAGCTCTTACGGCGGACTTGTCCAGCTGGCTTCTCCTGAAGTGGCCGTTGTCTCTTCCGGCAACGCGTTGACCCTCCCGACCCCTAAGGTTCTGGACGGAGCGGCGTTCAACTCGTATTCGTCAAGCAAGATCGAATATATCTCCTACGAGGGGACGCTTACGGTAAGCGGTGATTACATTAACGTTGCCGTGGAAGGCGCGGCCGCTCTCACCGGCAGCCTTGCCTATGTCAACGACAGCTTCAACGCCGCTTCGTTCGACAAGATGGTTGTCAAGGTCACAGGTTTCTTTGTCGGAATCAGCGGCTCTTCAACCAAGTATCTCAGCACGATGGTGACGGAGCTTGTTCCGGGATCCTCTGACTATCTGATGGTCGGTACGACATCGCTTTCCGCCGCTGCTGATGCGACATCCGCTACATTTGAGGTCAAGGCCAATGTCGCCTGGACGGTTACCTCCGACGATTCCGCCTACACTGCCGAGCCTGCTTCGGGAGACAAGAACGCGACCGTGACCGTCAAGTTCCCGGCCAACACCGGCGATGCTGCCAAGACTGTCACATTCACTGTCTCCACAACGGCTGACGTGGCGACAAGATCGCACACCGTAACTCTCATCCACAGAGGAAAATCCTCACAGGGAGGAGGCGAGGTCACGGTCTCTGCCGATATGGGAAAGCTTTCCGACTACAATAATGGAAAGCTCGATGACGTGATTTCGTGGACCAACGACTCTGAATATAATGATCCATCGGTCAATCTCACCGAGTTGCGTATATACAAGAACAAGGCTCTGACAATCAAGGCTGCGGACGGCTACACGATTTCCAAGGTCGAGTTCACCTGCACGAAGAACTGTGATGTGCAATACGGTTTCTATACCGACAAGAGCCTTGTGACAGTTGACTCCGGAGCGTCAGCTGAATCCTCCGGTTCAGACAAGGTCGGTACAATCACAGTCACCGGCAACACCTCGTCCGTGAAGTACACTGCAAGCAAGAACCAGATGAGGGTGACAAAGCTCGCTGTGACCTACAAGCCGGTTGAATAGCTGATAATTTGTTCATTATGGCAAAGGGATGCCCGAAAGAGCGGGCAGCCCTTTTGCTCTCTAAAAAATACTGCGTGAAGAAAGTGTTGAAAAGATTCCGTGTCGTGTGCGCCGGCCTTGCGGCCTTGGTTCTGCCGTCTTGTGGATCGGATGACGGCGAGGAGATTCTGCCGCCTTCCATCGAGGTCAAGACCACGTCCGTCGATGCCGCCGGCCACTCACAGTTCGTCTATGTGGAGGCTGTCTCATCCTGGAGAATCAAAGTGTTGTCTGAATCAGGGGAAAGCGTGGATTGGATCATTGCGGATCCGAATTCGGGAGAGGGTAATTCCAATGTCACATTGAAGGTCTCGGCCAACGATTCGGAGGATTCGAGGACTGCCGTGCTTTCTGTGGAGAACTCCGCCGGAAAGGATTTTGTGACAATCTTCCAGTCAGGCAGGAAGCCCGAAGTCAAACCTGATCCCGATCCCGATCCTGATCCCGAACCGGGCGGAGGCAATCTTTCTCCAAATACCGGATGGCTGGAACTTCCTGCGATCGCGGATGGCGATGATGCGTTCACTCACTCGATGACAGTAGGCTCTGTCGAGACACGAAACTATTCATTCCTTTGGGATTACGACAATCTGGTGGCGCCTTGGGTCGCGTACCCGTTGTGCAAGAGTTTCATCGGCTCCGGCAGCAGGTCTGATGCCTGGGCTTTGGATCCTCTTCTTCCGGAGAGTAAGCAACCGGTTCTTTATAAAGGGTTTAAGGAAGGCAATGCAGGGTGGCTCGCAAGAGGACACCAGATTCCGTCCGCCGACAGATTGAACCGTCCGGCGAATGTCATGACATTCTATGGCACGAATATGACACCGCAGATCAACAATGGTTTCAATTCGGACATCTGGGCGAATCTGGAGAGCATGGTCCGTTCCTGGGCCAACAAATCCGACACACTCTATGTCGTGACCGGATGCGTCATTGACTACAAGGAGGGCGAGACGGTCAAGTATGCGCTTGACAACGTGGGAAAGAAAGTCACCGTCCCGACAGCCTACTACAAAGTGGTCTTACGCTATCAGAAGAATTCCACCTACGGCTATTCGGGCTATTCCGCCTGCGCCGTGTGGCTTGATCACATGGTTTACAGCAAGAAGACAATCGAAAAGGATTATTCAATGTCTGTCGATGAGCTTGAGAAGAAGCTCGGGATTGACTTTTTCGTGAACCTTCCGGCCAAGGTCGGGGATGATGTCGCCGCCAAAATCGAGGCGGAGCGGCCGAAGGACGTGTCATTCTGGTGGTGACCTGTTTCGAACCCGCAAGCCGGATTTCTTGGAATATAATACAAAACTAATATGCGTTTAAGAAAAATACTTTATTCCGTCCTTTTGGCCCTTGCCGTCACAGTCACGGCATGCGCCAAGGACGGCAAGGGAGCAAGAGGTTATGTCATAGGTTTTTACAATGTCGAGAACCTGTTTGACACCTACCACGACGAAGGGAAGAATGACTACGAGTTCCTTCCTGACGGAGCGAACCGCTGGACGGATGCCCGTTACAATCGCAAGCTCCATAACATCGCCACGGTCATCAAATCGATGGCCAAGGAGAACAATGCCTTCCACACGATCCTTGGATTGAGCGAGATCGAGAACCGCCACGTGCTCGAGGATCTGGTCAGCCAGCCGGAGATCGCGGATGCGAACTACCAGATTGTCCACTATGACGGCCCTGACCGCCGAGGTGTCGACGTGGCTTTGCTTTACAGGCCGGAACATTTTAAAGTGATTGAAAGCCAGTCTATTCCTTATGATTTCAACAGTTCTGACATCAAGTTCGATATGGACAAGGAGTCTCAGGACAGGTTCCGTACCCGTGACATCCTGATGGTACGCGGGGAAATCAAAGGAGAGATGTTCGCCTTTTTCGTCACCCACCTTCCTTCAAGAATCGGAGGCAAGGGAAGTGACCTTAGAAGCCGCGGGGCTGAGATCATCTATGAGCATTCCGTCGATCTGATGAAGAAGCATCCGGGAATCAAGATTGTGGTGATGGGGGATATGAACGACAATCCCACCGACGAGAGTATGACGGTCTATCTGCGCGGCAAGGAGAACGTCCCGGAGATCGGGGAGACAGACTTTTTCTCTCCTTTCACCTCTATGCTGAAAGCAGGCTACGGCTCTTTGGCCTATCGCGGGGAGTGGAACATCTACGACCTTATCCTTACGAACGAGGCGCTTGTGAACGCTCCCAAAGGTTCGCTCCGCATCGTTCCGATAGTTAAGGGGAAATATTACGGGCGTGTCTTCAGCCAGCCTTATATGGTTCAGCAGACAGGGCAGTACAAAGGCACTCCTTTCAGGACTTTCTCCAGCGGTTCCTACGTAGGAGGCTATAGTGACCACTATCCGACCTATATAGTAATCAGTTATAAATAAGCTGTTTCCGGTTGTGGTTTTGGTTTGATGTCCGGTCGCCGCGCCTGTCTGGGCGCCGGTAGGGTCCAGGCCGCGGGGCCTGTGGAGCCGTTGAATCCCGGGCCGGACGGCCTCGCATAAATATTGAAACAATAATATTCAAAGATTATGAGTAAAAAGATATTCCTTGCCGCCTCGGCTTTGTTTCTGGCACTGGCAATGTCAGCCCAGACCTACACGGGAGGCGTGAAAGGTACGGTTGTCAGCCGTTTGAGCAAGACAGCCGTTGAAGGTGCGGATCTGGTCTTGTATTCGGGAGACCGTGAGGTCGCTCGTGTCAAGGCCGGACAGGATGGATCGTTCCGGATCGAAAACCTCAAGGACGGAATGTACGACCTTGTCATCGAGAGTCCGGACTATCTCCAGTCAAGAGTGAATGTGACGGTCAATGACGGCTATGTCAAGAATATGTTCACCCTTTCCCTGACTCCGGTCGCCAAAGTCACCGAGGTCGATGACGCCAGTTTTTCCGAGTTTGATATGGATGATTCGGGCTATCAGGACAGCCCTACCATCCTCTTCGGTCAGAACGATGTGTTCAACAGTATGGCCGGGTACAACTTCAGCTCGGTGCGTTTCCGCGTACGCGGCTATTCCAGCGAGTCCCAGGATGTCTATCTTGCCGGGGTGAGGATGAACGACGCGATCACCGGCTACACTCCGTACTCCCTGTGGAGCGGTCTCAACGAGGCCACAAGAAGCAAGGAGTCCGTGAACGGGGCCGAGATTTCCAATTTCGGATTCGGAGGCTACAACGGACTCACGAACATTATGCCGATGGCCTCTTCAATCCGCACCGGATGGAGGGGAAGCGTGCTGACCAACAGTGCATTGTACAGGCTCCGTCTGATGCTGACCTACGCTTCCGGCCAGCTTGACAACGGATGGTCCTACGCTTTCAGCGCCTCCGCAAGGCTCGGTGGGAACGACTGGATCAAAGGTGTGTTCTACCGTTCGTTCGGCTACTACGGTTCCGTGGAGAAGAGATTCGACGACACTCACAAGCTCGGATTCACCTTTATGGCCGCTCCGGGAGAGCGCGGCGCGCAGAACGGCTCCACACAGGAGGTCTATGACCTTATGGGAGACAACATGTACAACTCCAACTGGGGCTACTACAACGGAAAGGTGCGCAACGCCCGTGTCCGCAAGACCCACGAACCGATAGCCATCCTCAAGTACGACTTCACCCCTGAGTCACAGACGTTCGCCGCATCGGCCACGGTGCTTTACCGTTTCGGGAAGAACGGGTACACCGCCCTTGACTGGTACGACGCTCCGGATCCTCGCCCGGACTACTACAGGAATCTTCCGAGCTATTTCTATATGGACAACACTGACTACAACCGTCAGAATTTCGCCAAATACGCCTGGGCCAAGGAGGCCTGGGAGACTGACAGCCCGACCACGACCCACATCAACTGGGATCGCCTCTATGCTGTCAACTCATTGAACGCCACTGATTCGGGCAATCGTTCCAAATACGTGATAGAGGAGAGGAGGGTTGACCAGAATGACCTCAACTTCGCTCTCAACGCAAAGTGGAATCCGGTCAGGTTCTTGACAGTCACCGGCGGCCTCTCCTACAAATGGAACCGTACCGAGTACTACAAGGTTCTGGACGACCTTCTCGGCGGAGACTACTACGTCAACATCGACCAGTTCGCCGAAAGGGATTTCGCAGCCTATCCGACGATGATTCAGAACGACCTTGACTATTATCTTAGGAACGGAGCGGCGCAGACTCTCGCCGAGGGTGACAAGTACGGCTATGACTACTATGCCCACGTCCGCCGCGCCGAGGCCTGGGTGTCGGGACGCTTCAACTTCGGAGGACTTGAGGCCACTGTCGCCGGAAGGTTGGGATATTCAAAGTTCTGGAGGGAAGGTCTCTTGCGTAAGGGTCTTTTCCCGGGACTTGACGAAAACGGCGATCCTTACACCTACAACGGTGAGGTCATCACAAAGTACGATCAGTTCGACGGAAGCCCGATCACCTCAAAGGGTGAGTCTCGGAAGATGGACTTCCTGACAGGCTCCGGCAAGGTGAACCTCAGCTACAGCATCAAGGGTGGCCACAGGGTTTACGCCGACGCCGCCTACATCACCGACGCCCCGGCCTTCAACCAGGCGTTCATCTCCCCGAGGACAAGGAACACCGTGATGCCGGATCTCAAGACAGTCAAGACATTGACGGCGGACATCAACTATGCCTACCGCAATTCCGGCTATGATCTGCGCGTCACCGGATTCTACACTTCCATCAAGGATCAGACTGATGTTATGAGCTTCTACGATGACTCGCAGAACTCGTTCACCAACTTCGCGATGTCCGGAATCGACGAACGGCACATCGGATTGGAACTTGGTTTCAAGGTGCCGACCCCTGTCCAGAACCTTTCCTTGCAGGGTGTCCTCTCATACGGTCAGTACATCTACACATCCAATCCGACGATGTACCAGACCTATGACAACAGCGCTGAATATGTCTCCGGAACCTACGGCGTGGTCATCCCTTACTGGAAGAGCCATCCTACCGCCGACGGCAAGACAGTCCGGCACTATGTGGCCGGAACGCCTCAGCTTGCCTCAAGCCTTGGCCTGGCGTGGAACAAGAACTACTGGTTCATTGACGCCGATGTGGATTTCTTCGGCAACTCCTATCTGGACATGAACCCTCTTTACAGGACTGATATGGCGACGGCCGGCCCGGACAAGAATGTCTCCGCTGATGAGATTGAGTATATGGCCGCTCAGGAAAAGTTCAGGAACTATGTGCTTGTGAACGCAAGCGTGGGCAAGTCCTGGTATATTCAGAGAAAGTATCAGCTCGGTTTCTCTCTTCAGTTGAAGAACCTTCTTAACAACCGTGACGTGCGCACCGGCGGTTATGAGCAGACCCGCCTTGTGGACAACACGGCGAGCAAGGAAAGATTCTATAGGTTTGACTCCAAGTACTTCTATATGAGTGGATTCAACTATATGTTGAACATTTATTTCAGATTCTAAGGTTATGAAAAGAATATATTTCGCGCTTATCGCCGCCCTCTTTGCCCTTACCTCATGCGAGGAGTGGGATCAGGTTTTCACGCTGGACTACGGCAAGGCTGATGTCTATGAGCCTGTGACGATGACTCCTAACACAACCATCGCCGAGCTCAAGGCTTTGTACAAGTCCGGCCCGGTCAAGATCGACAAGGACATCATCATAGGGGGGCAGGTTGTCTCCGAGGACAGGAGCGGCAACATATACAAGAGCCTCTACATTCAGGACGCTACGAGTGGAATAGAGCTTAAGCTTGGCAAGAGCGCTCTCTACAATGACTACAAGCTCGGCCAGTGGGTCTATGTCAAGTGCGGCGGTCTCACTCTTGGGGCCTACAACGGAATGAAGCAGCTCGGCTATGCAGACCCTACCGGTGAATATGAGACCTCATATCTTGATGTCCAGTACATTATCGAGACCCATGTTTTCCGCGGCAGGGAGGATACACCGCTCCGGCCGAAGAAGGTTGCGGTGGCCGATCTTCTGAAAGAGGAGAACCTCGGATGCTACGTGGAGCTTGAGGGACTTACCTACGGCAACGAGATTTTCTGCCTTGTCTATGTGGATCAGAACGGGGACAAGAAGAGCAACGACAACAGGATTTTCTTCTCCGACAAGACCTGGGATGTCACGACCTGGGCCATGTCCAAGGAAGGGTTCAAGAAGTACCTTCAGTCGGGCGTGTTCGACTCTGGAGCGACGAACACCGGCAGGACCGTTCCCGAGCTTAAGCAGACTTTGCTTGACAACGCTTCCGCCTATGCTGTAAGCCAGTACTTCAAGATGGGCGGCAAAGACGTGCAGGTCCGCACCAGCGGGTACGCCCGTTTCGCCGACACTCGGATCGATCCGGCAATCCTTTCCGGAGCGAAGGTCAATATGAAAGGTATCCTTACAATCTATCAGGGCAGTACTCAGTTCACTTTGATTGACATTGACGGAGTTGAGATTGTCAAATAATTTACCGTAATATGAAAAAAACACTTTTGGTTTTGGGAGCGATCGCTATGATGGCAGCCTGCGCGCAGACAGAGACAAGGACAAATCCGTTCCTTGAGGAATGGGACACGCCTTACGGCATTCCGCCGTTCGAGAAGATTCAGATTTCCGACTACCTTCCTGCCGTCAAGGCCGGAATACAGGAGCAGAACAGTGAGCTTGACTTGATAATCAACAATCCTGACGCTCCGACGTTCGAGAACACCGTGGCGGCTTATGAGCTGTCCGGCAGAACGTTGTCTAAAACCGCCTCCGTGTTGTTCAACCTTCAGGAGACAGAGGGCAACGACGAGATGAACAAGGTTGTCGAGGAGGCCACGGCGCTGATGACCGGGCACGAGGACAACATTTCGATGAACAAGGCTTTCTTCGAGAGGGTCAAGGCCGTCTATGACACCGGACGGGACAGTCTTGCAAGGGAACAGCAGATGGCTCTCAAGAAGCTGTACCAGAGCTTCACCCGCAACGGAGTCGACCTTGATGATGCCGCCCAGGCGGAAATCAAGGAGATTAACCAGAAGATAGCCGCCGCCCAGCAGAAATTCGGCACAAACCTTCTCGCCGAGAACAATGCGTTCAGGGAGGAATTCGGTTTTCCGGTCTCTTCCTATACTTCCGAGATAACCTCCTGTGAGGACAGGGGTCTTAGGGAAAAAATGTTCAAGGCCTACTCCTCAAGGGGCGGCAACGGCAATGAATATGACAACAAGGCCCTCTGCCTTGAGATTCTGAAGCTCCGCGCCGAGAAGGCCAGGCTTCTTGGCTTCGACAATTTCGCGGCCTATCAGCTTGATGACAAGATGGCTCACGATCCTCAGACCGTGGATGCTTTCCTTGACAAGATTATGGGTCCGGCTGTCGCGAAGGCAAAAGAAGAAATCGCCGATATGCAGAAGGTTATGGATGAGGATATCAAGGCCGGAAAGCTTGCCGCCGGTTCCCGGATCGAACCTTGGGACTGGTTCTACTATGCCGAGAAGGTGCGCCAGCGTAAATATTCATTGGATGAGAATCTTACGAGACCGTATTTCCGGATGGAGAATGTCCGCGACGGTATCTTCATCGCCGCTAAAAAACTCTATGGAATCAATGTCGAGCCGTTGAAAGATGTGCCGCTTTACAACCCTGCGGTGGAGGTCTTCAAGGTTTCTGACGCGGACGGCAGTCTTCTTGGAATATTCTCCACCGACTATTTCCCTCGCAATTCCAAGAGAGGCGGTGCGTGGATGACGAACTTCCGCGAGCAGTACATTGACGCGGAGGGCAATGAAGTGAGGCCTGTCGTCATCAATGTCGGTAATATGACCGCTCCGACCGACTCTCTTCCGGCTCTGTTCACCATCGACGAGGTCGAGACTGTGTTCCACGAGTTCGGACATGCTCTGCACGGGCTTCTCACAAAGTGCCGCTACCCGTCTGTCAGCGGAACCAATGTCGCCCGCGACTTCGTGGAGACATTCTCTCAGTTCAACGAGAACTGGGCTTTCCAGCCTGAGATTCTCGCCGAGTACGCCAGGCACTATGAGACCGGTGAGGTCATTCCGGATTCTCTCGTGGCCAAAATCAACAACGCCAGGAAGTTCAATCAGGGCTTTATGACCTCCGAGCTTTGCGCCGCCTCCATTCTGGATATGAAATGGCACGAGCTTACCGTAGAGGATCTGGCAAAGCTTTCCGAGGGCGACCAGGCTGCGAACGTGGCCGGTTTCGAGAAGAAGGTCTGCGATGCGATGGGGCTTATAGACGAGATCATCCCGCGCTACCGCACCACCTATTTCAACCACATCTTCAACAGCGGCTACAGCGCCGGCTACTACAGCTATCTCTGGGCCGAGGTTCTTGACAAGGATGCCTTCGAGTACTTCAAGCAGCAGGGAATCTACAATCCTGAAGTGGCGCTCAAGTTCCGCCAGACCTTCCTTGAGAAGGGCGGCAGCGAGGAGCCGATGACCCTTTACCTCTCCTTCCGCGGTGCGGAGCCTTCGCCGGATGCTCTTCTCCGTGCCCGTGGATTGGTTGACTGACAATTGATTGAATGATTATTTCTTACAAGCCCGTCGCCTAAGCTTTGGCAGGTGCGGGCTGACCAAAGATGACTGACAATATGAAAAGGATTCTTTTGACCCTCCTTCTTGGAGGAATGGCGCTTTCCGCTTCAGCCGAGGAGGCGCGTCTTCTGCGCTTCCCGGCCACGAACGGGACAGACATTGTCTTTTCCTATGCCGGAGACTTGTTCACGGCTCCTCTCGCCGGCGGTGAGGCCCGCCGGCTGACATCACACATCGGCTATGAGATGTTCGCGCGTTACTCTCCGGACGGCAAGACCATAGCCTTCACCGGTGAATATGACGGCAACCGCGAGGTCTACATCATTCCGTCCAAGGGCGGTGAGCCTGTCCGTCTGACCTACACGGCCACAAACGGAAGGGATGACCTCGGGGACAGGATGGGTCCCAACAACATCGTGATGGGATGGACTCCTGACGGGAAGGAGATCATATTCAGAAACCGCACCGGCGACGGCTTTTCAGGCAAACTCTGGACTGTCTCCGTCAACGGTGGAATGCCAAGGGAGATTCCTCTGCCTGAAGGCGGATTCTGCTCCTATTCGCCTGACGGAAAGAAACTTGCCTATAATAGGGTGATGAGAGAGTTCAGGACCTGGAAATACTACCGCGGCGGAATGGCCGACGAGGTCTGGATCTATGACGGACGAAAGGTCGAGAAGATCACCGACAATCCGGCGCAGGACATATTCCCGATGTGGATAGGCGACGAGATTTATTTCGCTTCTGACCGCGATATGACGATGAACCTCTTCGTCTACAATACAAAGAGCAAGGCTACCGTCAAGGTTACGGACTTCGACGATTACGATGTCAAGTTCCCGAGCACAAATGGAAAGCTGGTCGTTTTCGAGAAAGGAGGATTCCTTTACAAGCTTGATCCGGCCACCAGGAAAGCCGAGCGGATTCACATCACGCTTGGCTCCGACCTTGTCTATGCCCGTGCCGAGAGGATGAACGTCGGCAAGAAGGGACGTTCTTCGTTCAGTCTTTCCCCTGACGGCAGGAGGATGGCTATCACGGCGCGCGGAGAGGTTTTTGATGTGCCTGTGGGCAAGGGAATCACGAGAAACATCTCCAAGACTCCTGGGGCTAACGAGCGTGGGGCCGACTGGAGTCCGGACGGAAAATACGTGGCTTTCATCGGAGACGGGACAGGGGAGACCGAGGTCTATCTCTACGATGTCACAGCCGGAGGCGATCCGGTTCAGGTGACGAAAGACAACGACACCTACATCCGTTCTCTCCAGTGGAGCCCGGACAGCAAGCATATTCTTTACACTGACCGCAAGAACAGGGTAGTCGAGGTCGATCCTTTCGCCAAGACATCGAGGGTTGTTCTCCAGAACCCTGAGCAGGAGTTCAGGGATGTTGAATATTCCCCTGACAGCAAGTGGCTTACCTACAGCCGTCCGGCTCCGAACAAGATGAGCGTGGTCTATGTCTACAACCTTGCGTCCGCCAAGGAGTACCCTGTCACCGAGAAATGGTACGATTCCGGTTCGCCGACATTCTCGTCTGACGGCAAGTATTTGATATTCACTTCCGACCGGGATATGCGCCCGATCTACAGCTGGATAGAGTGGAACTTTGCCTACACCGACAGAAGCGGGGTCTATATGACTATGCTGGCGGCCGGCACCCCTTCCCCTCTGCTGCCTGCCGACAGCGAGTCCGCCCCGGCATCGGCGGAGACCAAGGCCGCCGGCGGTGACAAGCCGGCTAAGGCTTCTGACAGCAAGGCCGTGGATGTGAAGATTGATGTTGACGGTCTTGTTGACAGAACCATCAAACTCCCGATAGGAGGTTCCCGTTCGTTCTTCAGCGACGGCAAGAAACTCTGGTACAGGGATGGCCGCGGCACTCAGGTGTTTGATTTCGAGACAGGTAAGTCTGAACAATGCTCGGATGGAATGGTGATCTACCGCGCCGGGGACAAGAAGGCGCTTTCCACCTCGAAGGGTAAGTGGACGGCTGTAAGTTTCCCGTCCGCCAAGGTAGGCGGCGGCGAGGCGGTGGATCTTGACAATATGTTCACCACGGTCGATTATTCTCAGGAGTGGCCTCAGGTCTTCGATGAGGTATGGAGGGCATTCCGTGACGGCTACTATCTTGAGAATATGCATGGACGCGACTGGAAAGCCGTCAAGGAAAAGTATGCCGCGCTTCTGCCGTATGTCAAGACAAGGCTTGACCTCAACTATGTCATCGGTGGAATGATCGGTGAGCTTGCCAGCGGGCACGCCTACGTCAATCCGGGCGACTATCCTAAGCCTGAGCGTATTCCGATGGGACTTCTCGGAGCGAAGGTGAGCAAGGACAAGGGAGGTTATTTCCGCATCGACCACATCTATTCGGGAGCTGTCTACAGGAACGAACTGCGTTCTCCGCTGACCGAGCCGGGAATGGACATCGAGGAAGGTGACTACATCACAGCTGTTGACGGCCAGTCCCTCAAGGACGTGGACAACATCTACAAGCTTCTTGTCGGCAAGGCCGGCAAGCTCGTGGAGCTGACTGTCAACAAGAAATCCGCCGGTGGTGGCCGCAAGGTCGTCGTAAGGCCGATAGAGGACGAGTATCCTCTCGAACACTACGAGTGGGTTATGAGGAACATCCGCACCGTGGAGGAAAAGTCCGGCGGCAAGGTCGGCTACATATATATTCCTGATATGGGGGCGGAGGGTCTGAATGAGTTCGCCCGCTGGTACTATCCTCAGCTTGACAAGGAGGCTTTGATCATCGATGACCGCGCCAACGGTGGCGGAAATATCTCTCCGATGGTCATCGAGAGGTTGCTCCGCAATGTCTACAGGATGACCATGTACAGGAACTCGACCCGGAACGGAACGATTCCGGAAGGGACTCATACTGGCCCTAAAGTGCTGCTTATCAATAAATATTCAGCTTCCGACGGAGATCTCTTCCCTTGGAGCTTCAAGGCCAACAACCTTGGCACTGTGATCGGCACCAGGACTTGGGGCGGAATCGTGGGAATCAGCGGCTCGCTGCCTTATATGGACGGAACCGACGTGCGTGTGCCTTTCTTCACGAACTATGACGCCAAGACCGGGGAATGGATTGTCGAGAACCACGGCGTGGATCCTGACATCCTGCTTGACAACGACCCGATAAAGGAATATGCCGGTGAGGATCAGCAGCTTGAAAAGGCCATAGAGGTGGCTCTACGGCAGATAAAGGAGCGTAAGCCGCTTCCTGGCACTCCGGCTCCTCGCACCTTCAAGGATCTTGGACTGCCGGAGATTAAATAGGAGGGTGCTTCCCGTTTTTGTTAATGGACTTTGTAATCAGATACTTTAAAAGCATCAAGAATATGAGAAAGTTGTTTGCAATCGCATTCGCGGTGTCAATTCTGTTAGCCGGCTCTGACGCTTTCGCCCAGAGATGGACGGCGGCCGGTGGCTACACCACTTTCAGCCTTTCCGGCTCTGACTCGAAAATGGTGATGGATGGAAGTATGCCCGGTTTTTATTTCGGAGTCAACTATGACTATGCGTTTTCCGCCATTGAGGGCTTGACGGTAGAGCCGGGACTCTATTTTATGCACTACGGCAAGGAACGCTCGATGGCGTTCAGCAAAGATTCCGAGACTTACCGCGCCAACTACCTGCGTGTGCCGCTCAATCTTAAGTATACGCTTCCGTTCGACTCCAGCGTCAACGTCTCGGCGTTTACCGGTCCCCGTTTCAATATGGGAGTGGGCGGTGATATGTTCAGCAAGGGTGTCTCCTATCCGGCTCTGAAGAATTTCGACGTTCAATGGGGCGTGGGAGCTTCACTCATGATTGTTGAGGCCATCATGGTCCGCGCCGGCTACGACTTCGGCCTGACTAAAGGAATCAAGAACAAGACCAAGCACACTGATTGGGGGGACAACCTTGATGTCCGCAGAAACACCCTCTACGTGGGGATCGGTTTTGCCTTTTAGGAATATTCCCGGTTCTGACAGATAGCCGGTATTCACCGCGCCGCGTCCGAAAGGGTTCCGGGGAATTCTTCCCAAGCATCCCTTGAGGCGTGTCATATCATTCTGACGGTCGTCCGTCGGCTTGGCCGAAGTGGATGAACGTCAGTTTTTTATATGTCCGTTTCTTTCACTTTCTTTGAAAAAGTTTGAAGTCTGAAATGATTTGCGTAAATTTACGGGATTTGTTGAAAACTGGTTTTGAGAAGACTATGGGAGGTGCAAAGAAAGTGATCCTGCTCGCCGGACTCGGAGGAATCGTGGTCGGAGTGTGCGTTATGCTGGCCGTCGGAGGTGCGATGAACCGCACATCGGACAACGAGTATTGTATGAGCTGCCACTATCACGAGCAGGCTGACGCGGACTGGAAGAAGTCGGAGCACTACAACAGCGGGAGCGGCGTGGTCACAGACTGCGTCTCCTGCCATCTTCCTCCTAAGGAGAACGGTTTTCTCCGTTACTATATGGTCAAGGCCCGGATGGGGGCCAAAGACCTCTGGGCAAAGATGACCAAGGATAAGGATGAAATAGACTGGAGCTCGAGAAGAACCCTTGAGCATGGAACGGAGATTGTCTATAACGAGTCTTGTGAGAAATGCCATCAGAATCTCTATCCGTCCGGAATCTCTGACGACGGCATCACCGCCCACCTCTATTACGATGAGAATGCCGGGAAGCTGGACCTTCAGTGCATAAGCTGTCATCTGAACACAGGTCACGATATGCCCGGTTACGAGCATAAGAGATTGGAAGGTAAGGTGATGGACGCGGGCGGCGGCGAAATATTCGACAGCGCCGCTGTCGTGATGTCATTCGCTGATTTCACGGAGACGGTACCCGGCACCGCGGCCTCCATCAGAATGGTGGCTGTTCCGGGAGGGGAGTTCATGCTTGGAAGCCCTGACAACGAGCCGTTCCGTTCGGCTGACGAAGGGCCTCGGAGAAAGGTCGTGGTCTCACCGTTCTTTATGGGGGAAGCCGAGGTGACTTGGAGTCAGTTCTGGGCGTTCTACAACGAGACGATGTCGGAGGGACGCACTCCGCCGGAGAAGATTTACGCCAACAACAACCGTCCGGACGTGGATGCGGTCAGCGGCCCTACCCCGCCGTTCGGATTCCCGGATCAGGGTTGGGGAATGGGGGAGAGACCTGCCATAACGATGACCCATTATGCGGCGGAGACTTTCTGCCAGTGGCTTTCCCTCAAGACCGGAAGGAACTACCGTCTTCCGACAGAGGCCGAATGGGAATATGCCGCCCGCGGAGGCACCCAGACACCGTACTTCTTCGAGGGGGACCCGAAGCGGTTCACGAACGAGAGATTATGGAACAGGCTTTTCGGGGCCGACACCGCTTCGATAGCAAGCTATGTCGTCTATGCCGGAGACAGCTTCGGCAAGACTCAGGAACCTTCGGATGTGAAAGCCAATCCGTTCGGTCTTAAGAATATGCTGGGCAACGTGATGGAGTATTGCTCCGACCGCTATGCCGAGGATGCATATTCAAAGATCACTGACGGGACTGTGGATCCCAAGGGGCCGGAGAGCGGCGACGAGTTTGTGGTGCGGGGCGGGTCATATTCGGATGACGCGTCGCTTGTGCGCTGTGCGGCCAGGGCCCATACCAAGAATGACGAATGGCTGCGTACCGACCCACAGAATCCCAAGAGCATCTGGTGGTATTCTGACATCAAGGGCATCGGATTCAGGGTGGTCTGTGACGTTCCGGAGGGAATTATTGTGAATGATTAGATAACATAAAGACTATAAGTAAAATGAGTAACAAAATGGACAGAAGGTCGTTTCTTGGCAAAAGCGCCAGGATCGGTGTCGGTCTCGTAGGCGGCAGTGTTCTGGTGTCGGCCTGCGCGGGCGGAAAGAATTCAGACAAGGCTACTCCCCTCAGGCAGCCCGGAGAGTATTATGTCCCGGAATTGCCGGACAAGGCCATTGCCGGAAAAGAGCTTAAGGTCGGTGTGATCGGTTGCGGCGGCCGCGGAAGCGGTGCTGTCGAGAATCTTCTCGACGCTGCCGACGGAATCATCGTGACTGCCCTGGGCGATGTCTTCGCTGACCGTCTGAACGGTCTGAAGGAGAGCCTTAAGACCAAGCGTGGCCAGGAAGTTCCTGAAGATCATTGCTTCACCGGCTTCGATGCCTACAAGCAAGTGATTGATTCCGGCGTGGATATGGTCATTGTGGCCACGCCTCCGGTTTTCCGTCCCACACATTTCCAGTACGCCACCGAAAAGGGTGTTCATTCTTTCCTTGAGAAGCCGATCGCTGTTGACGCAAAAGGCTACCGCCTGATTATGGCTACCGCCAAACAGGCCGAGGCCAAGGGTCTCAGTGTCGTTACCGGAACACAGCGCCACCATCAGAGGCCTTATGTGGAGTCTTTCAAGAAGATTCAGGAGGGGATGATAGGCGAGATCACCGGCGGCAACGTTTACTGGAACCAGGGAATGCTCTGGTACAAGGAGCGTCAGCAGGGCTGGAGCGATATGGAGTGGATGATTCGCGACTGGGTCAACTGGAAGTGGCTTTCGGGCGACCACATCGTCGAGCAGCACGTACACAATATCGATGTGTTCAACTGGATGATCGGCAAGCATCCGATCAAGGCCACCGGTTTCGGAAGCCGCCAGCGCCGCGTCACCGGAGACCAGTACGACAATTTCAGCATTGACTTTGAATATGAGAACGGAGTCCATCTGCACAGTATGTGCCGACAGATAGACGGTTGCTCCAACAATGTCAGTGAATATGTCCGCGGAACCAAAGGCTATTGGAGTTCAAGTGATTTCGCCATCCGTGACCTCCAAGGGAATGTCCTTTGGCAGTTTGACGGCGAGGCTGAGAAGGCCCGGTTCCAGCAGACCAACCCGTATGTGCTTGAGCACGTGGATTGGGTGAACCACATCCGCAAGGGTGAGGCTTACGTAGAGGCAGGAGACTGCGGGATTTCCTCACTGTGCGGTGTGATGGGACGCGAGGCCGCGTACACGGGAAAGACCATCACGTGGGATGAGATCAGCGCCTCCGAGCTGGATTACCTTCCGGAGAAGCTTGAGCTTGGCAAGATGGATATGGGCAAGTGTACCGTCCCGGTTCCTGGTGCGGGAAAGTAAAGCAGGAGACCGAATATGGACAGAAGACATTTTCTTGCGACCGCCGCGGCGGGTTCGGCGGCTTTGACCGCGGCCTCTCTGCTGCCTGGTTGTGTCACATCAACCGGCGAAAAGAAAAAAGAGTGGAACGCTCCTGAGCTGAAACTCTCCTTTCAGGAGGGAACGGCTCCGGGCGAGACTTTGGCCGAAAGGCTTGACTTTATGGAGAGCCTCGGAATCGTAGGATTCGAGCCGGGAGGACGCGGGCTGGCCTCAAGGGTCGGGGAGATCCGTGACGCTCTTTCAGGACGCGACATCAAAGTATCGGCAATCTGTGCAGGTTTCGAGGGCTTTATCCTTGCCGAGGACTCTGCGGTCAAAGATCTGTTTGACAGGACGATGCGTGAGATTGTGGCCGCTGCCGGAGAACTTGGCTCTACAGGAGTCATAATGGTTCCGGCGTTCAACCATCAGTCTCCTTGCAAGCCTCATACTATGGACACCCGCAAATACCTTTGCGAGCAGCTCCACGACCTTGGCGAGTTCGCTCTTGAGCATGGAACGACCGTGATTCTTGAGCCTCTTAACAGGAACGAGGCATTCTATCTCCGTCTGGTTGCCGACGCGGCGGCTATCGCCCGTGACTCGGACAGCGCCGGGGTCAAGGCAATGGGTGATTTCTGGCATATGTCCGAAGAGACTTCCGACTACGGTGCCCTGATGTCTGCCGGTGACTGTCTTCAGCACGTCCACATCGCCAGCAGAGGCCGTCGCATTATGCCGGGTGAGGATGGAGAGAAGGATGTCTATACCGATGGTTTCCGCGCTCTCAAGGAACTTGGCTACGACAAATATGTCAGCTTCGAGTGCGGCACCAAAGGCGACAGGGCCGCTACCGTGACCGAGGCCGTCAACCTCCTGCGAAAGCAGTGGGCTGAGGCGTAATGGCTTTATTCGGGCAATCTTACGGACTTCCGGCGGCGTTGTGCTATGTCTGCCTTCTGACGGTTGTCTATGCGTCGCGTGACCGGTGGGACTTGTTCAGATGTCTGTCCGGGCGCAAGTCCTGCATTGCCTCGATTTCGATTGTACTGTTCCTGCTTCTCGTCTTCGGGCTTGTCCCTCAGGACGGAGGCGGGAACGGATTTTTCGGTGTTCTCGGCTTCAGGAGTATGAGCCGGTCGCCTCTCTTTATCCTCGCTTTGCTGTTCCTTGCCGCTACGGTCTCATTGAACGCGATCGAGGATGTGTGTAATTTCAGCCGTCGTCGGCTCGGTGTGACCTGCGCCCATCTCGGACTGTCTGTCATCCTTGTCTCAGGGCTTTTCGGCGGCTCCGTTTCCGAGCGTACGAGGTTGTCCGCCATGCCCGGCGTTCCGGTCCATAAAGGGACGGACGAGCGTACTGGGAATTCTCGCAAGCTGCCTTTTGAGCTGACACTCAGGGATTTCTCTGTTGATGACTATTCTTCGGAGGTCACGGTGACACTTCCTGACGGACGTTTCTTTGAGACAGAAATCGCAGTCAATCATCCGGCCAGGATAGGCTCTTGGTGGGTCTACCAGACGGACTATCGGATGGATGCCGGGAGCGGGGAGTTCACAAGCATATTCAAATGCGTGCATTCTCCTTTGTCAGAGGTGTTCCGCATCGCCTTATGGCTTCTGTTGCTTTCAGCCTTGGCGATGGTTTTCTTTTCAGGGTTCAGGCCTTGCTTCGGCGGGAAAGGGCGTGTGTCCGCTGCTGATGACGGGTCGCAGGATATGGAGGAGCGGCGATGAGTTGGGATTATTTTGTCTGGTTCGCGGTGTCGGCCTCTGTTTTATGGATTTGCGGCGCGGCCGTGTCGCTCATGGCGCGCCGTCGTCTTGCGGCCGCTGTCCTGACCGGCTGTGGCTCAGTCATATTCATTGCCTTCATAGCCGGGGTCTGGATTACTCTTGGCCGTCCTCCGCTCCGCACGATGGGTGAGACCCGTCTCTGGTTCAGCCTTTTCCTTTCGTTGACAGGTCTTGGTGTCTATCTTCGATGGGGTTACCGTTGGACGCTTCCGTTCGCCGGCCTGATGTCCGTCGTCTTCGTCTGCATCAACATTTTCAAACCTGAGATTCACACAGAGGAACTTATGCCGGCTCTGCGCAGCCCTTGGTTCGTTCCGCACGTGATTGTCTATATGTTCGCCTACGCCGTGATGGGTGTCGCCACGATTTTGGCCATCCGTCTTCTCTGGCTCTCGTCCAAGAGTGCTCGTCGGATGCCTCGGCAGGTTCGTAGGCTCGGGATGTCGGAGGACCTGCGCCGGTGCGACACTCTGGTACGTATCGGCTGGGGTTTTCTCACAATGGGTATGGTAATGGGCGCTCTATGGGCCAAACAGGCTTGGGGCGACTACTGGACTTGGGACCCAAAAGAAACGTGGGCCGCTGCCACCTGGCTCAGCTACCTGCTGTATCTGCATTTGCGTCAAGGACAAAGCCTGTCCGCTTCCCGTTCGCTTCGTCTGAGTCTCGTCCTCCTTGTCTTCTCGTTTCTGCTTCTGCAAATGTGCTGGTGGGGTGTCAACTACCTCCCCTCAGCCCGAGGGTTCAGTCTCCACATCTATTAGAGAACCCGCAATCTTCCGTCTGTCTCGGAAGGCGCTGCTGATTCAGAACATATTCTTTTTTTTGTCTCGCACAGATGATTTTTAAAAGATTATGCCTATATTTCGCTTCCCGTAGTGAACGGTTTTTGAACCGCATTCGGGTGACATACTTGTGAAATACGATTCTATGAAAGAGCTTCATCGGTGATTTTGAGGGGTTTGACTGTTATCAAACTTGACGTTTAACAACCAAGCTTATGAATAAAAGAATCTTTATGCTCTTGGTCTTTCTTCTGACTGCGGCCGGGCTGTTGTCAGCACAGACTCGAACCATCAAGGGTAACGTCATCTTTTCGGAAGACGGCCAGCCTGCGATCGGCGCCTATGTTTCTGTGGAAGGGACCAAAATCGGTGGAATCACCGATGTCGATGGCAATTTCCAGATTACTGGAGTTCCCGAGAACGCGAAATTCGTTGTCGTCTCTTATCTTGGAGCCAAGGAAAAGAGAGTGGCGATCACGGATGTTATGAAAATCACTGTGGATCCTGACTCCGAGGTGCTTGAAGGTGTCGTGGTCACAGGCATGCAGAAGATGGACAAGCGAATGTTCACCGGATCGGCGACCAAGATCAGCGCCAATGACGCAAAGCTGGACGGTATGGCTGACATCAGCCGCTCCCTTGAAGGAAGGGTCGCCGGTGTGTCTGTGCAGAACGTGTCCGGTACATTCGGAACCGCTCCCAAGATCCGTGTCCGCGGCTCAACGTCAATCTACGGTTCGTCCAAGCCGCTGTGGGTTGTGGATGGTGTGATTATGGAGGATGTGGTCGAGGTAAGCGCCGAGGATCTTTCTTCAGGCGACGCCAACACCTTGATTTCCTCAGCCATCGCCGGTCTCAACTCCGATGACATAGAAAGCTTTGACATCCTCAAGGACGGCTCGGCCACTTCCATCTACGGAGCTCGCGCGATGGCCGGAGTCATCGTGGTGACGACGAAGAAAGGACGCGCGGGACAGGCTCACATAACCTACAACGGAGAATACACAATGCGCCTGAAGCCGATGTACAGCACTTTCAACATTATGAACTCTCAGGATCAGATGGGAATATACCAGGAGCTTCAGCAGAAAGGTTGGCTCAACTACGCCAGCACCTCCACGGCGGCCGACAGCGGAATCTATGGAAAGATGTACCAGCTTCTCAGCCAATATGATCCCAAGACAGGCCAGTTTGCCCTTGTGAACACTCCGGAGGCGAGGGCTGAGTACCTCCGCGCGGCGGAGTACCGCAACACGGACTGGTTCGCCCGTCTGTTTTCGACGGCTGTCCAGCACACCCACTCGGTCAGCGTCTCGGGAGGCTCGGAGAAGACAAGCTACTATGCTTCTATGAGTATAATGGATGATCCGGGTTGGACGAACCAGAGCAAGGTTCAGCGCTATACCGCCAATATGAACCTGACATACAAGATTTTTGACAATCTGTCCCTCAACATCATAAGCAACTCGTCCTACAGAAAGCAGAGAGCGCCGGGAACCCTTAGCTCATCCATCAACGCTGTGACCGGAGAGGTGAAGAGGGACTTTGACATCAATCCTTACTCCTACGCCCTTAACACCTCAAGGACGCTGGACCCGGACGTGTTCTACACGAGGAACTATGCTCCGTTCAACATCATGTATGAGCTGGATAACAACTACCTTGACCTTGACGTGTTCAATTTCAGGAATCAGGCCGAGTTGAAGTTTACTCCTGTAAAGAAGGTGGAACTCAGTGCTTTGGCATCCGTGAAATACTCTCAGACAACAAGAGAGCACAATGTGCTCGACAGTTCCAACCAGGCACTTGCCTACAGGGAGATGAGCACTTCTACAATCAGGAACAACAACCCTTTCCTCTACACCGATCCCGACAATCCTTACGCTTTGCCTGAGACTGTGCTTCCGAACGGTGGTATCTTCCAGCGCACGGACAACAAGATGTACGGTTGGGACTTCCGCGCCACGGCGAGCTACAATGACCAGTTCGGCGAGGATCATCTCCTGAATCTCTACGGAGGAATGGAGGTGAACAGCGTTGACCGTCACGCCGTGTGGTTCAGAGGATGGGGAATGCAGTATGATATGGGCGAGATCGCCAACTATAACTACCTCGTGTTCAAGAAAGGATCAGAGGACGGCGCCGACTACTACACCCTTGGCAACTCCAGAGAGCGCAGGGCCGCATTCTTCGGTACGGGAACATATTCATTCAAAGGAAGATACATCATCAACGGGACTGTGCGCTATGAGGGTTCAAACCGTCTGGGCAAGTCTCGCACAGCAAGGTGGCTGCCTACCTGGAATGTGTCCGGAAGATGGAATGCCCACGACGAGGCGTTTATGAAGGGGCTTTACCCTTATGTCTCACACCTTGCGGTCAAGGCTTCTTATTCATTGACAGGAGAGAGCGGCCCGTCCTGGGTGAACAACTCCGAGGTGAAGATCAGCAGTGAGATTCCTTGGAGGCCGTCATCGAGCCTCAGGGAGTCGCATCTGTACATCTCCAGCCTTGCCAATGAAGATCTTACGTTCGAGAAGAAGCATGAGCTGAACATCGGTTTCGAGTCGGGCTTCCTTGACAACAGAATCAACTTTGCGTTCGACTGGTACAAGAGAGACAACTTTGACCTTATCGGTCTGACCAATACCCCTGGCGTGGGCGGCGAGGTAAGGAAATACGGTAACATCGCCTCGATGAAGTCCAGCGGTGTCGAACTGAGCCTTACCACGACAAATGTCAAGACAAAGGACTTCTCATGGTCGACTAACTTCATCTATTCGCATTCGAAGAACGAAGTGACTGACCTGCTGACCTCACAGAGGGTGATAGATCTGGTTTCAGGCACCGGTTTCGCACAGGAAGGCTATCCGAACCACAGCATCTTCTCCATTCCTTTCAAAGGGCTGAATTCCGAGGGCCTGCCTACGTTCCTCAACGAGAGCGGCGACATTACAGTCACCGGAATCAACTTCCAGAACAGCGACCCTGACCAGCTTGGATTCCTTGAATATTCCGGCACGTCCGAGCCTACGGATGTCGGCTCCCTTGGCAATACGTTCAGGTTCAAGAGGTTTACTCTCAATGTCTTTATGACATATTCATTCGGTAACGTCATCAGGCTCGACCCTGTCTTCAAGAACTCTTACACAGACCTGTCGTCGATGCCTAAGGAGTTCAAGAACCGCTGGGTTGTTCCGGGAGACGAGAATTCTACCACCGTCCCTGTCATCGCCAGCCGTTGGCAGAACAAGAAGTACTCTTCCTTGAGCTATGCCTACAACGCCTACAACTACTCCACCGAGCGCATCGCCAGCGGAGACTTCATCCGAATGAAGGAGATCTCCCTTTCCTACGAGATGCCGTCCAGAATCGTGAAGGCGTTGAAGATGAACTCTATGTCAGTCAAGCTTCAGGCCACCAACCTTTTCCTGATCTACGCCGACAGCAAGCTGAACGGCCAGGATCCGGAATTCTTCAACACCGGAGGAGTGGCGGTGCCTGTCCCTAAGCAGTTCACATTGACACTTAAACTCGGTCTCTAAACCAAGATAGTTATGAAAACACTCAAGATAACATACATCCTCGCTGCCGCCGCCATGTTCGGCCTGACAGCCTGCAACAAGTTCCTCGACACCACCCCTGACAACAGGGCTACCGTCGATTCGGAGGAGAAAGTGATTTCTTTGCTCGGATCGGCATATTCCGAGAATGACCATATTCTCATCGCCGAGTTCTATTCCGACAACGTGGACAACTACGGAGTACAGTACACGGGAACAAGCCGTTTCTTTGATTCGATCTACGAGTGGAGCGAACTTGAGGAGTCCAACAACGAATCCACCGAGAGAATCTGGGGATCCTACTATTCGGCCATCGCATCGGCGAACCAGGCCATCATCGCCATTGATGATCTTGGCGGCCCTGAGAGATCCACGGCCCTGAGCCAGGCCCTTGGAGAGGCCTACCTTTGCCGCGCCTATTCGCACTTCATCCTTGTGAATATGTTCTGTCTCCAATACAACAAGCAGACGAGCGCCACGGATCTCGGCATTCCGTATATGACCAAGCCGGAGACCACTCTTGCTCCTCAATACGACAGGGGCAATGTGGCGGATGTCTATGCGAAGATCGAAGAGGATCTCGAGAAAGGACTCGCTCTCGTCGGAGACGATAACTACACGGTGCCGAAGTACCATTTCAACAAGTTGGCGGCATATGCTTTCGCAGCCCGCTTCTACCTTTTCTATGAGAAGTACGAGCAGGTGGTCAAATATGCCGATCTGTGCTTGGGCTCTTCCCCTTCCACGATGCTCAGGGACTATGATGTTCTGGCCACTATGCCGAACGGAAGCCCTCAGCAGCAGCCGACGACCCTGCATTATGTAGACCCTTCTGTCAACGCCAACCTTCTTCTCTTCACCGCCTTTTCCGTGATGGGTCAGGCTTTCGGAGCGTACAGCACGGCTACGATGTACTCTCACGGTTCTTATCTGGCCAACTATGAAGACTGTCTCGCTTCCCAGCCTTGGGGCAGCGCGGCCTATAAGGATGCTCCCGCGGTGTATGTCGGAAGTATGGACAGGGTTATCTTCTGGAGGTGTCCGAGAATATTCCAGTACACCGACCCTGTCGCCGGAATCGGCTACATCAGAACAGTCTATCCTGCGTTGAGCACCGATGAATGCCTCCTCAACAGGGCCGAGGCCTACATTCATCTCGGTGACTACAACAAGGCCTGTGATGACCTCAATCTTTGGGTGCATAACTGCAACACGACCCTTACGGAGATGACACCGGAGTCGATAAAGGCTTTCTATGACGGTGTGGCTTATTGGGAGTGGAACAAATCCACCGTTAAGAAACGCATCAATCCTGTCTTCGGGGCTGTGGCCGAAGGCTCAATGGAAGAGGCTATGTACCAGTGTGTTCTCGCCGCAAAAAGAGTTGAGTCCCTCGGACTCGGCCAGCGCTGGTTCGATGTGAAGCGTTTCGGAATCGAAATCCACCGCAGAAGTATGGACATGACCGGAAAACCGGAGAGACTGACGGACTCTATGCCGTTGAATGACCCTCGCAGGGCCATGCAGCTTCCGGTGCGTGTCATAGCTTCCGGCATCACCCCTAATCCTCGTTAAACCGTCGAGCCTTATAAAACCTTATGAATATGAAAAGAACACTGACATATTTTCTGATGTCCGTCGCCGTCCTTGCGTCGAGCGTTTCCTGCTCGGAGGACGAACTGGACCCTGTTAGCATCATCACGGTTGACCAATATGCCAAAAATGATTTTGATAAGTGGCTTGAGGCCAACTATGTCTCTCCTTATAACATAGAGTTCAAGTACCGCTACGAAAACATCGAGTCCGATCTGAACTACTATACTATTCCGGCGGACTATGACTGTTCCGTGATGCTTGCTCATCTGGTAAAGTACCTTTGCGTCGACACCTATGACGAGGTCGGAGGGGTTGATTTCACCCGCCAGTATTTTCCGAAGGAGTTTTTCCTAATAGGTGAATGGCAGTACAAGAACAACGGGACCTACATTCTCGGTACGGCGGAAAGCGGAAAGAAGATTCTTCTTGCCGGAGTGAATTATCTGAAGTCGTCACTTGGCTCGGCGGCAAGTCTGAACAGCCGCTACATAAAGACGATCCACCACGAGTTCACCCACATCCTGAACCAGACCAGAGACTATCCCGCCGGATTCCGCGAGGTGACAGGAACCACTTATGTGGCTGACAGCTGGAGTTCGTCCCCTTACAATTCCGGATATCTTCTCAGGGGCTACATCTCCTCTTACGCCCAGCATTCTTCGGGCGAGGACTTCGCGGAGCTGCTTTCTCTCTATGTGATCAACACTCCGGAGTGGTGGGATGCACAGCTGCTGGCCGCCTCCGCCGGTGGCGCTGACGGCGCGGAACTGCTGAAGACCAAGCTTGACTTTGTCCGTTCCTATATGATGGACTCTTTCAAGATTGACATCGACCAACTCCGTTCGACCATTCTCAGGCGTCAGGCTGATGTCATTGCCGGGAAGGTTGACCTTACTGATCTGACCCTTAAATAATTAAAATGAATATGAAGACAAGAATAAACATATTTTTGGCGGTAGTCTCACTTGGACTGGTATCCTTCCAATCCTGTCTGAAGGATCAGGCTGATGTCTTTGAGGAGTCACCGTCGGTGAGAATGTCCGAGTATCTTGCCAATGCCAAGCGAGTCTTGATGAGTCCTGAGAATGGATGGGCGATGTACTATTACCCGGACGGGTATCAGTCCTACGGTGGCTACAACTACACCGTCAAGTTCGGACCGGAGAGTGTCGAAGTCGGTTTTGAGCAGGCGGAGGATGTGGGCGAGACTTTGTCCAGCCTTTACCGTCTGGGCAGTGACACCGGGCCGGTGCTGTCATTTGACACCAACAACAAGTACATGCACTTTTTCTCCACGCCGTCTTCTCAGTTGTATCAGGCTTATGGCGGAGACTTTGACTTTATGCTCCTTGAGGTTGAGGAAGACCATGTCAAGATGATGGGAAGAAGGTCGGGTAACATTATCATTATGAAACCTTTGGCCGAGAGCTCGAAGAGTTATCTTACCAAAATCAAAGAAGTTTTGGAGGATTTCTCCAACAGCGGTATAAGCGGCTTCAGCGGAAGTATAGGCGGAGTTGAGGTAAAAGGCTCTGTTGACCAGACCTATCAGCAGGTCAATCTGTCTTATGGCGGGGATTCCGGAAGTTTCCCATATATGATTTCGACGCAAGGAATCCGTCTGTACGAGCCGGTAGAGGTGGGAGGCTCCGAATTCCAGGAAATCCGGATTGACTCCAAGACCTTGAAACTGACTTTGGTGGAGACTGGCGAGACTCTTCAGGGATTCCTTCCTGAGGGCTTCAGAAGATATGCCGATTTCGCCGGAGAGTATTGGCTGTACTACAACAGGGAGAACGAGGCCGACCAGAAATATGATTCTGTCGCCGTAGTCCTTTCCCCGGGAGTGAAGAACTCGACCTACCGGATGTCCGGTCTGAATGACAACTATGAGATTGTCTGGGACTATGATAGGGCAAAGGGCCGTCTTACCTGGCAGATTCAGACGCTTGGCTATCTGCCGAACGGCGACGAGGTGCGTCTATGCGCCTTGGATGGAGCCACGGGAGGTTTCACCTGGCCTTCCGATAAGGTGATGGGCGTGACCGAGTGGAACGGAGACGAGAGCAATCCTGTCTATTATATCAATGCAGACTACCTTTGGAGCGGTTCCCGTTGGTCAAACTCCTTCTACCTGTGTATGTGGGATGCGTCCGGCAACAGGCTCAGCGCTCCGGCTACGAGCACAGGGTGGCGTTTCTTGGGTAACGCCACAAGCATAAGATGGATATATTCACTCGCTAAAAAATAATAGGAAATGAGAAAGATAGCTATATTCATTTTGTCTGTCTTGTCGCTTTCTGTAATATCCGGATGTGAGAGCAAGGAAGGTGACTATGAGACATTGGCCACAGTCAAGGTCGTTTCTTCTGATCTGGTCTTCCAGCCGTCCGGAGGTACCGGCACGGTGATGTTCACGGCTTCCGGTCCCGTTACGGTCGAGTCTTCCCGTCCTTGGTGTACCGCTACGGTTAACGGCGGCTCCATCACAGTGAATGTGGAGGAATATGAAGGTTATGATAATCGCTATGCGGATATCGTGATCAAGTCCGGAGATTACTCCACTAAGGTGACAGCCCACCAGTACGGTCTCTATTTCTCCTTGCCTGAAGCCGAGGATTTCTATCACGTGAATGATGTCAACGGCCAGGTCGCCATACAGTTGACGCATTATAACCACAAGCCTGCGGGAGTGGCTGACGTTGACTGGCTTTCCACGTCCTATGAGGATGACAAGGTCATCATCAAAGCCAAGGACAACACTACTGGAAAGGTAAGGGCAGGGCGGATTACAATCGGAGACAAGACAATCGAGATTCAGCAGTGGTCGTTCGATACTGTCTTTGGCGGAGAGTACGATTGGGCCGGGACAACCTCCTCCACAGGCACGGTCACCGGCTCTATGCCTGTGACACTGAGCGATTACGATGATGAGAAGGGTACATTCAGGATTCATTTCAACATCCTTGAGAACGCTTCCGTCGAGGTGCCGTTCGATCCGGAGACATTTACCTTTACAATCAGTGGCGGGCAGTATGTCGGCGAGACTGTGTACAATAACTCTCCGGCTTATATCTATACTGTTCTCTATGCAAGCGGATATATTTCCTGGTCAAGTAATTATAAGGCATCCTTTACCTTCAGGTTGGATGAGACGACCGGAAAGTACTATGCCTCTATCGAAGACATCGGATCCTGGGATGGCAAAGAGGTCTCCGGCGTGTATCTGGAGCTCTTCAATGCGCGGAGCGCAAGTTCTTCGACCCGCCTTTCGGTCATGACAGCCAAAAGGCTGTATAATAACATCCTTTACCAGAAATAGTATCCTATGCCGGTTTTCCTCGGCGGAGGAGATACTCGTTATTATGTCTGCCGCCACTATGCTTGGCCTTCTGCTTGACCGCAGGGACAGGAGAAGGGTGACACGGCGATTGCCCGTGGCGACTAACCGCCTGTGACTCAGTTGGGTCTTATGTCCTACTCCCGCCCGTTTCAGGTGGGAGTAGGTGCGTTTTGTCCGTTGAGGTTCAGGGAGTTGCTCACTACGGGTGATTTTGCCTTGGCGCTTGCGTCTTGAAGACTGGAGTGAAAATCAATCATATTCAACAATTCTTATGGATAAATTGCTAAATTTGTAGGTTGGTCACGCCGTTGTAGGTGTGGCTGTTGTCAGGGATATTCAAAACATTTAGATATGTACAGAACACACACGTGCGGGGAACTCCGCATAGAGAATGTCGGGCAGAAGGTAACTCTCGCCGGTTGGGTGCAGAGGTCAAGGAAGCTCGGCGGTATGACTTTCATTGACTTGCGCGACCGTTACGGCATCACGCAGCTCGTCGTCGAGTCGGATGCGGACTCCGTTTTGGTGGAGACAGCCACTTCTCTGGGCCGCGAGTATGTCATCCAGGTAGTCGGCGAGGTTGTCGAGCGTCAGAGCAAGAACCCGAAGATGGACACAGGCGACATCGAGATCAGGCTTGAGACCATCAATGTACTCAACAAGTCCGTGACCCCTCCTTTCACAATCGAGGACGAGAGTGACGGCGGAGAGGATCTGCGCGCAAAGTACCGCTATCTGGATTTGAGAAGGAATCCTCTCCAGAAGGCATTGGCTCTGCGTCACAAGCTTGCCCACGAGGTCCGCAACTACCTTGACGCCCACGGATTTATGGAAATCGAGACTCCGTACCTGATCAAATCCACTCCTGAGGGAGCGCGTGATTTCGTCGTTCCTTCAAGAATGAATCCGGGCCAGTTCTACGCTCTCCCGCAGTCTCCTCAGACCTTCAAGCAACTGCTGATGGTAGCCGGCTACGACCGCTATTTCCAGATTGTGCGCTGCTTCCGTGACGAGGATCTGCGCGCCGACCGTCAGCCTGAATTCACCCAGATTGACTGCGAGATGTCCTTCGTCGAGCAGGAGGATGTTCTGAATATGTTCGAGGGGATGATGAGGACGATGTTCAAGAATGTCCTTGGCGTTGACATTCCTGACCCTATGCCGAGAATGAGCTGGTACGACGCGATGGACAAGTACGGTTCTGACAAGCCGGATGTCCGTTTCGGAATGACCATCCATGAGATTACCGACAAGGTCAAGGGCAAAGGTTTCGCTGTTCTTGAGAATGCCGCCTACGCCGGGGCCATCGCGGTTCCGGGAGGCTCCGAATATACCCGCAAACAGATTGACGAGCTGACCGAGTGGGTCAAGAGGCCTCAGGTCGGGGCTAAGGGTCTGATTTACATCAAGCTCAACACCGATGGCTCTGTCAAGTCTTCCATCGATAAGTTCTACACCCCTGATGAGCTTAAGGCCATAGCCGAGGCTGTCGAGGCCAAGACCGGTGACATTGTCTTCGTGATGTCCGGCGAGAGCAGGCGCAAGGTTCAGACGATGCTGGGTGTCCTGCGTATCGAGATGGGCAACAGGCTCGGCTTCAGAGACCCTAAGATCTTCGCCCCTCTTTGGATTGTTGATTTCCCTCTCCTTGAATGGAGCGAGGAGGACGGACGTTTCTACGCTATGCACCACCCGTTCACCGCACCTAAGCCGGAGCATATGGATTTGTTCAACAGTAACAGGAAAGAGGATCTGGAGAAGGTCTGCGCCAATGCCTACGACTTTGTGCTTAACGGCACGGAACTCGGAGGAGGTTCGGTCAGAATCCATAACGCTGATGTGCAGAAGAGGATGTTTGAGGTTTTGGGCATCGGCCCGGAAGAGGCCGAGTACAAATTCGGATTCATCATCCACGCATTCCAATACGGCGCTCCGCCTCACGGAGGACTGGCTTTCGGATTCGACCGTGTGTGCGCCTTGTTCGCCGGCAAAGAGTCAATCCGTGACTTCATTGCGTTCCCGAAGAACAATCGTGGCCGCGATGTGATGATTGACTCTCCGTCCCGGATTGACCAAAGCCAGCTTGACGAGCTTAATCTGGACATCCGCCTGCTTCCCGAATAAAGTTTTTTCCGGTTCAGAGGTCACAGGATAAGGAGTTTTCCCTTAATTTTGCCATAAGGGTACGGCCACTACTGCATCGCCTTAACTATCTTAATATCACTTAATGAACAAGATTTATTCGGACATGTTGTCCAGGGCGCGGTCGTTCTCCGAAAGCGTCTCAAAGAATGCCGATTAACTGGAAAGGAAAAACATCAGAATCGACTGCGGAAGAATCGGCAACTTGAGTTTGCGGCTTGAAGAGGCTGCCCTCAGACAGGAAGAGGCCGAGCAGGCTCTTTTCGCCGCAAGGGACAAGGCTCACGGGCTGCTTGATGAACTCAAGGCCTGTTATGGCGACAGCAAGGTTCTGATCAAGAGAAATTTCACTGTTGAGAGTTGGGCAAGATTCGGGCTTTCGGACAAGCGGTAGGTTATCGGGTATGAAAGAAGGATGGGGGGGGGTGACTAAAAATGAAATTTTTAGTCACCCCCCCCTGTCTTCTATTCAACCCCGGTCACTTGCGTGACAGCCCCTGGGGGCGCGGAAGCTGGCGCTTGATATTTTCTTGTGCTGAAAGTCTGGATAATGAACAGGATGCCGATGATGACACCCACTTTGTAAGGGGCTGTTACTCCGGCGAACAATGACGCACACGGACTTACAATGAGCGGTGAGACGAACTGGCCGAGGAACATTGCGGCTGAAAGCAACGGCATTACGGTTGTGGCGGCATTCCTGCCTCCTTTTATTGAAGCGAAGGTGTTGAGATATGGCACTCCCGCACCGAATGCTATATACTTGCATAATCCGGTAATGGCCGGTGTTTTAGTCCTCATGATCCGGCAAAGCGACGGGAAGAAGAAATTTGTGAGGATGATGAAGAGCGCCGGTAGGCTGACAATGAGTTGGACGGTCAGACTGCTCTGGCCGGCGAAGTGCTCGCGGATGACACCCAAGGCTGGAGCCATCGCCGCTCCTGCCATCACGGTGAGAAGTGAGATGGAAAGGATTGTGAAAGTGAGTTTGCCCGTTTTCTTTTGATTCATACTGCAAATGGTTTTATTGATAAATGGAGTTTCAGCTCTGCCAGGCTGCAAAAAACTTCAGTTACCTACAATTGCAGGGAATCTTGGGTATCTTACGAGATTGCGGTTGCAAATTTACAAAAAAACGCTAATTACTTAGCGCCTCCGTCATCCATTGG
>CAYMOB010000012.1:0-59092 GCA_964391955.1 uncultured Muribaculaceae bacterium
AACGAACAGTTGTGAATAGCTTTCATTTTTCGTATATTAGCGGTCAGGAAACAACCACCTACTACAAGGGATTGTCCAGCATGGCGTTGTGAATAGCTTTCATTTTTCGTATATTAGCGGTCAGGAAACAACTGATTTTAGCTAATAATTTAAGGCACAACAAGTTAGAAGTTGTTTCCGTAAATAAAAATCCGACGAGTTAATCGCCGGATTTTTGTGCTTATTACTGGTTTAACGATTAGAACAGTTCAAGCTGAATATAGCACGATGGTGTATCTTGGGGTTTGCCTTGATGAAAAAGTTCCATTTTGCCAAACTGTTTGTCGGTAATAGTCATCATACCGATACTTCCTTTGGGTGGCATAAAACTCTTTACACGTCTTATATGTACTTCTGCATTTTCCAAACTCTGACAGTGCCGCATATAAATCGAGAACTGAAACATGCCAAATCCGTCTTCGAGAAGGTCTTTTCTGAATTTGGCAGCATGCTTTCTGTCAGTCTTGGTATCAGTTGGCAAATCAAAGAATACTAATACCCACATGACTCGATATTCACTTATTCGGTTTCTCATTCAAGCGTAGGATAAGATATTTTGCGTGATTCTCCGCTGAAACATTTCCTTAGAGATGATGCGGTAAGCCCGACAGCGACGCTAAGTGGGTGTCGGGTGCCATCGATTATGACGTCCTCTGTGGAGATACCCAGCAACGCAGATTTGGACTCCTTGGTAAGTTGTGCTTTCCAGGAATTGCTCGCGACAAGATCGTATACGATTTTATCTACATATGGTCGATAGGGTTCCATGATGTCATCTGCGAGACAATATGCATTGTACCTGTTGTGATGGTGGATTCCCAATGTCGGTAAGAGACCGCTTGCAACTAACGCCCTTGCAACTATTGCCCGCAGGATTGCATATCCATAGTTGAGGAGCATATTGATATCTTCCGCGTCTCTGTCTCTTACGAATGAAGGATTGTGCGGGAAGAGGTTCTTCCAATAATAGGCTGCAGCTCTGCCCTCCATGTTTTCCACATCACCGCTTCGTACTTTGGTGGCCCAGATACTCATGTTTGGGTGAGTGCTCCCGGTAGTATGACGTAGCACAGCCTCTTGGTTGACAATCTTCTTTTCGATAGTCTGTTGCCACAATTGCTTGCGTAACGGGACCGATGCCTCAATCTGCTCTCTAAACCTTTCGCTCTGGATAGTGTGGCCACTCAATGGCAGCAGCAGACCATCAGGCATATGTTTCTCGTTGCACGTGACTATTGCGCAATTGTTGTCAAGAAGTCCGGAAATCAAAGCAGAAGTGATCGTCAATTGCTTGCAATCAAGCACTATCATTCCGAGATCTTCTATGGGCAATGTGATAGGTTCTTTCTTCTGTATGTTTCCATCGGAAGCCTTGACTTCGGGGAAACTTACCACAAGTTGTTTCAGCTTGAGGGACAGGAAAGCAGGGTTGCCGAAATATAGTGTCCGTTTAATCATTCGCCTATTTGTACTATTTTTCCAAGATGGTCAATGCGCACTTTGACAACCCCTCTTAGGTCTTCGAGGTTTGTAATACGCTTCCAAGTTGTGTTTCTCAAAGTAGCCTGATCTTTATCTTTAACATTGGTTTCAAGATGGTGTCGGAATACGTAGTCCTTGCTTGCCAGTTTCTGTACTCTGAACAAATTGGGGCTTATCAATGTGTAATTTGCCGGATCCATCAGATCTATCTCATTAGGGTCGAATCCAGTGTCTTTGTTAGGAAATACAAAAAACTCGTTTTTCTTCATCGAGAACAAGAATTCCCAACCTTCGTCCTTATTGTAAAGTGTGTTTACAGCCGGATCTCCCAAATTTCTCCTTGACACGGCTTCGAGGAATGACACAACGACCTCATTAAGTTTGTCTTGGCGATCTTTGTATATGGCAATATGGTGATTGTTGGATGTTGATACAAAGTCTGTCGGTATAGGAGCATTCTCTGCATTGTGCATCATCATACCGCTATTGTCACGTTTGCTTCTGATCGGTTCGAGGGTGCTTTTGCCTGTGATTGTGACTCTTTTGATGGAAATCCCCTTGTCCTTATTGAGCCAGATAGGATTCTCGTCGAGATTGGAGAATGCCACTTTGGCGTCATTCCCGTACTCTTCGAGTCTTTTGTTGAGGATTCTCTTAATCCTTCCGTCAATAACCTTGTCTACCTTAAGATTCTTGTCAATGCTTGTCCTCATTGTGAAGACATCTTGCATTGATACGATCTTTACTTTATCCGGTATGCATCTGCTTTGCATCGGATCGAGGTATATAGGATTGACTTTCAGGCTGTTCTTGTCGGTAAATGCTTTCTTTGGGTCGCCTCCGAATTCGTCCAGTCTTCTTTTGAGAGCGTCTCTATACTCTTTTGTACTGACCTTGGAGATCATGTCGTAGTCAAATGAACTGCCTACACTTACCATCTTTGCCTCATATTGTTCGATTTTGCGATAGACGGTCTCGTTGTGAAGCTGTCCTCTCGGGGTGAGCTGGACCTTCTTAAGAAGACCTTTGGATGTCTTGGTGACGTTGGTGTTTTTCGTGACAACCTTATTCTTGGCTTTAATGGAGACTAAGATTGATGAAAGATGTTTGAGCGCTTCTTGTCTGAAGATCTCCAATGCGATAGGGGAGTTGAAGACGAGATGTCCGTCCTTGTCCCTATGCATCTCTTTGGCCTCTATATATTTGACTACACGAGAACGATCGCCCGGGTGTAGGCTGGATAGTTCCATGTTCTCCAGAGTCTCTTCATCTCCGTTAAATGTGACGAGATCCCGCCTTGCATTCAGATTGTTGAGATATTGGATGTATGATGGCTTGGTGAAAGCAATGGTCAAGGCGTCCATAGCGTGGTGTCTGTTGTCATTGCGCTTAGTCCAATCGATGATTTTCTTTACTTTATTGCCGTTTCTTTCAATGTAGGTTGTGAGGCCGAGTTTGTCGTATTTGTTCCAATTAAGTTCCTTCAAGGCATCAACCAATTGCCAGTCCTGCCGGAGTCTTGAAGTGACAGCACCGGTGGTGGTTGTGACTCTTCTTGTCACGAGTTCCAGGATCTCTCTTGCTTTTTTTGCAATGTATTGACTATCTCGGAGATCTCGCATCAGGAATCCTTCCGGAATATCCGCTTCAGTCGTCGTGAGGTTTTTGACTTTGGTTCTGTATTTTGCGTCATAATATACTGCCTTGACCCTCCTCGTATACTCTCTCACACCTTCTTCACCATATTTGTCTCTGACAAAGTCAAGTGCGGTCTTGTTGCCTTTTTCACGATTGATGTCTCCGAGTTCCAAGGTCTTGTTGGAAATCGAATCGTCAAATCTGCGGGATTGAGGTATAATGTGTTCTATGTCAAATCGTTTTCCGAAGAGTTCTTCCTTAGATATGTAAGTGTTGGAATACAGGGTTTTATGTCCATTTTTGCTCAATTCTTCATAGAGCTTGTATCTGATGATATCATTGCGTGAAGGATTCTCAATGTTGAACTCGTCTCTCAATATTCCTCGGATCTTTTCGGAATCTTTAGTGTTCGTTGCAATGTCAGCTGACATTTGTTCTCTCTCAGTCTGACTTTTCTTAAGTTCACGGGCCATCTCAATCCTGATCTCGTCAGGACGTCCATAAGTGTCAATCGCACAGTTGACTACATTGATCATCTGATTGAGAATCTTTTCTACAACAGGATTTCTTAGAGAATTCCTGGGTAGCAATTCAAGTCTGGAAATCAGTTCTTTGTTGTCAATCTCTTCTTTGGTAAGCGATGACGCCGAGTGACGATAGCCGGCTTTTTCGCATGCTTCACTATAGACATATCCCTGCTTGAGGAAGGGTAGTATTTTGCGTATCGCTTTGGAACTCAGGCTACCATAATCGTCTTGGAGGCGAATCTTTGCTAAAACTGAAGCAGACTGCTCATCAAAACCGAATTTGTCTTGAATATTGCGTATCAGAGTATCGTTGCCGGTCGGAGATTCGTCGCCTTCATAAGAATATATGAGATGCCAAAGTCGGTAGAATGGCTGAATTTCAAGTTCCTGACCTTGTGCGGATGAATCAAAACGCAGCAAATCTGTATCCCAACCGTGAGCCTCGAATATTTCTTTAAATGTCCCGACAGTGTCATCGTGATTGCAATCTGATAATATGTCGCTATCGTAACCGCATATTTCATATATCCTTTTGTAGGCTTTGAATAATTCGGCCGTGGTCCTGTTGCCTTCAACTTCTTTGTAGTTAAGTTGGTACTTGGAAGCTCGCTTGCCAAAGAGAGTTTTCAGAACTTCCGCTTTAGTCATTTTGTCTTTAAGCAGCAATTCTTTATAAAGCTTTTCTTTTTCCTCGATGGCGAGAGGTCTCTCCTTAGATGCTATGTGCGTTTCTGATAGCAGGGAAGCTTCCTCGTTTAATCCAGAGCCACTAAGAAGCAGATTGTTGAGAATCTGCCAGACCTTGAACTCTTGGAACAGAGGAGAGGATTTAGGACACACTTTGAGACCGATGGTTTTGGTTTTCCTGGCCCCATCGATTTCAATATCATGATGTTCAAATTCGCAAAGCGATACAAGTCCTTTCTGGCTCTTCAGAGGACGCTGATAGAAGATAGTGCGTTTGCCGATTGCGTCTTTCAACTCAGGCGTAAGCTCTTTGTGATACTTTGCCTGTGTTTCCCATATTCTTTCAAATTCGTCTTTGTAATCTTGTCTGTAGAAGACTTGGTTCTTAAGACTTGTATTAGGGTTTTTGTCTAATTGACTTTTAAGATATTGTCCTACAGTTTGTTGCCCGAAGTACAGCTCCTTGCTTCTGTCACTGATTCTGCCCAAATAGCCACTTGCACCGGTAATCTGACCGTTAATGTTCTGGATGACAATTGCCAAATGCTCCAGATCCAATTGATGTGTGAGGGCTTTGACTCTCAATTTGTAGTCTTCAAACTGAAGCGCTTTTCCTTTAGCCTGCCTTTTGATGCCGACAATATTAAAGGGTTCTTTGCAAATGCCCCAAGTCTGGGTCTTGTTTTTGTTGCGGATCTTCTCTTTTAATTCATCTGTAAGAATATCTTTGTAGAAAGAGCGTTGGCATTCCCAGATCCTGTCAAGCTCGCGCTCGAGGTCAGAACGGTAGAAAACAGGAATTGTTTTGACATCTTTCTCCAGAAGTTCAAGAATGTATTCTCCTGGAGTAATACCTCTGTCGCTTAGTATTTTAGCGATGTTGATACCATCAATTAGTTCTCCTTCTTCGGCATTCTGCACTTTTCGATTGCTTAAATATCCTCTTTTGCTGTTTATCATCAGCAGGACCCGGGCGAACTCTTCGAGTGAAATTTCTTCTGTAGCGGCTTTTGCTCTAAGCTTCCACGTCTCAAAAGTAGTGTCGCTTCCGCTTTCTGTGAGGATGGTGTTATCATCTATGAGGCCATGAGTCTGAAGAATGTCGATTAGGGCATTTCTGCGAAGTTTATATCTCTGGTTGTTTCTCCTCATGCTCCTTTTAAGAGTCCTGTCAGCATTGGTAGTGATTCTCTTGCCTTTTTCAAAATTGCTGCTTTCGTCTATACTGAGGGGAACTACACGCACACCAAGGTCTTTGATTGAAGATTGTTCTCCATCTTTCTCCGCTTCATGGACATAAGCCCAACCTATGCTTGCGACACCAAGGTCAAGTCCAAGAATTTTCTTCATGGTATTGTTGTTTTGAAAATTACTCTTATATTTGTGGTACGATAATGAAGCTATTCACAATAAGGATTATTCCGTTGTGAAAACACTTAAGGCGGGGTCTATGACTTCGCCTTCTTTTTGATATTCCCGTCACCGAAAACCGCGTTTTCATTATCGTTGCTTGATTTAACGTTACAATTTAGTGATTTCCGACTAATAATCCAATAGTGTTTATTCTCGGTAACGAGAAGGCGGTACCTCTCCTCCAAAATTCTTTGATTTTTTCATATGATTGATTATTTTTGCGATAAACTAATTTGTTTGCTATGTTTTTAGTATACCTATAGAATTATGGTGCGTTTTTGGCGTATTGCTTTTGTTATACTTGCCTTTCTTTGTTGTTTTGCTTGCTAAGGTTCGTTATATATGGTATAAGGGTTCTTATTATAAGAAATCTCGCCACGATGTTAAGATAGATAAGACTTCTTAACATAATCCTAAATTGTGTAACAATTTCATTTTAATTTTTACGAATTCTTGTGCCTTACATGCATGAGAGAAGCAGGCGGTTGTTTTGACGCCTTTTTGTATTGTCAATACGATTCAAGAAGCTGTTATAATTTCTTTATCAGAATCAGAAACTTTGAGGGAATGAATCCAGGCGGTTTCGACGGATTTAAAACTCAAGGAACTTTTTAAAGAAATTTTAAACAGCTTCTTAAAGTCCAGAAATCCCTGTAAGGGCACATTGAAAGCTATACGGAAAGCTCGAGCCAACGTGTTTCCTTGGTGTCGAGTTCGGTGGCCAGTGCAGAGAAGCGGGTGGTGATTCTTTGGAGTTCCGCCGGGTCGGTGAGACCGCCGTTCATCTTGGATTCCAAATCGGACTTCTCGGCGGTCAGAGAAGCGATGTCTTTCTCAAGCTGCTCTAACTCACGTTGTTCCTTATAGGTCAGCTTCCTCGGGGCATCGGGCCGGGATGCTCTCCGATCGGACTGGCTCGCAGAAACGGATACGGCTGATGAACCATCCGGGGAGGACGGGACATCCGAAGGCGATGAGGTCACTCCTTGACGCACCTTGGAAGCACGGTCTTCCGCCCGGGCCTTGGAGCGCCTTTCGGCCTCATAATCCTTGATGAACCCGCGGTATTGGCTATAGCTTCCGATAAAATCCTTGACCTCTCCGTTGCCGCAGAAAACGAACAGGTGATCGACCAGACGATCCAGAAAATGCCTGTCGTGCGAAACAAGAATCAGAGTGCCTTTGAAGTCCTTCAGATACTCTTCAAGAATGTTGATGGTCACGATGTCGAGATCATTGGTCGGCTCGTCCATAATCAAGAGGTTCGGCTGCCTCATCAGGATTGTGAGCAGGTAAAGGCGGCGCTTCTCCCCTCCGGAAAGCTTGCTGATCCTGTTGTTCAGCATATCATGCGGAAAGAGAAACTGGCTGAGGAGGTGGGTGTCGTTGACGGTTTCCAGCACGGTCTGACTCTCGTCGAAGCACATCCCGCTCTGGCGATAGTAACCGATTTTCAATGACTCCCCTCTCTCGATCACGCCGGACAACATACCGGGATCATCAGGATCCATATTCCCGATCAGCAGATTGATGAAGGTCGTCTTGCCTACCCCGTTTCTGCCAACAATCCCCACTTTCTCGTAACGCTGGAAATTGTAGGTGAAGTGGTTCAGGTAGCAATCATCGCCATAGCTGAAACATACATCCTTGCAATTGATGATCTTTGTGCCGAGTCTGGAGGCCTGTCCCATCTCCGCAAGGCTGACGCTGCTTGTGCGATAGACCTGCTCTGCCCTGTCCTTCAATTCATAGAAAGCATTCTTGCGGTACTTCGCCTTGCCGGTCCTGGCACACGGACTGGCGTGCATCCACTCCAGCTCGCGGCGCAGAAGATTCTTGACCCTGTCAGTCTCGGCGTTGTAGTTCTCGATTCTTTCCTGCCTCTTTTCCAGATAGTTCCGGTAGTTGCCTTTATAAATATAGACAGCTCCGTGATCCATCTCCATCACAGTGTTTGAGACGGAATCCAAAAAATAACGGTCGTGGGTCACCATCAGAAGGGTACAACGGGCGTGGGAAAGATAGTTCTCCAGAAACTCGATGCCATCGATGTCCAGATGGTTGGTCGGCTCGTCCATCACGAAGAAGTCAGCCTCGCTGGCCAGCATCACAATGATCGCGGCTCGTTTGACCTCCCCTCCGGAAAGCACTTTCATCTTTCTTTCCCAGTCCGACATCCCGAACGAGGTCAGAAGACATCGGATGCGTTGGTCATATTCCGCGAGACGCTCGGAATCAAGGTTTCTCATCCATGGCTCGCTGTCCTTACGAATCTGCTCCCAGACGGTAGCCTCAGGGTCATATTCATACTTCTGTTCAAGGAATGCGATGCGTATGTCCTTGAGGAATATGATTTTGCCTCCGGAATCGGATCGGTCCTTGCCGGCAAGGATGCGGAGAAGGCTTGTCTTGCCGGTGCCGTTCGGAGCGATAAGCGCGATCTTGTCGCCTTCGTTGATGTTGAAGCCGATGTGCTCGAAAAGGACTTTCGGACCGTATGATTTCGAGATGTTCTCGATCTGGAGGTAACTTGGCATAAGTTCTATATTATTCAGACTGCAAAAATAACCATTTGCAGCCGATTTAGGAGCGGTTTACAATTGTTTTCCGGGACAGACCCGCCACAGGAGAGCGAGTGACGCTCGGCAAGGATTCTAAAAACCGAAATATTCCTTGGCATTGCCGTAGGAAACATCGCGGACAATTCCGGCGACGGTGTCAATCTCTGAAAACGGGATCTTGCCGTTCTCCATGTCAGTCCCGAGAACATCGCATAGGATCCTGCGGAAATACTCGTGCCGGGGATAGCTGATGAAACTTCTGGAATCCGTCAGCATCCCGACGAAGCGGCTGAGGAGTCCGAGCGAGGACAAAGTGTCTATCTGCCTGCGCATTCCGTTCTCCTGATCCATGAACCACCAGCCGGAGCCGAACTGCATCTTGCCGGGGACGGAGCCGTCATTGAAATTGTACGCCATCGTGGTCATCACTTCATTGTCCTTGGGATTAAGGCAGTAAAGGATGGTCTTGGCAAGATTGCCGGTTTCGTCCAGACGGTCGAGGAACCTGTTGCCGGACTCCGCCACAGGCTTGTCATCCATAGAATCGCATCCGGCGTCCGGACCGACCGATCGGAATATCCTCGAGCGGTTGTTCCGCAAAGGCCCTATGTGGAACTGCTGTGTCCATCCGGACTCCGCGTCCATCACGGCAAGGTCGTAAAGGACAGCGCTCTTGTATCTCGCCGCGTCTGATGCGCCCGGAGCCCTGCCGGCAAGCGCCCCGGCGACTATTCTTTCAACATCTTCCCTGTCAAAGTCCTCCGCATAGAATGTGTCCAGGCCGTGGTCGGAAAGACGGCATCCCATAGACTCGAAGAAATCGTGACGTTCACGCAATGCCGCCATCAGAGAAGAATACGACCGGATCCCTATTCCGGCGGACTCGCCAAGCCTTGCGAGATACTCATTGAATGACTCTACGTTCTCGATCCCCATCACCTTGTCCGGTCTCCAGGTAGGAAACACCTTTGTCCCGAAAGGACGCTCTGCGATCAGCCTGTGCCAGCGGAGGTCATCGACAGGATCGTCCGTCGTGCAGACAACCTCCACATTGAACCTACGGATGAGAGCCTGGCCGCGGAACTCAGGGGTCGCAAGCCTGGCATTGCATTCATCGAATATCTCCCTGGCTGTCTCAGGCTTGAGAATGCAGTCTATTCCGAAAAGCCGGCTGAGTTCCATATGAGACCAATGATAGAGAGGGTTTCTCATCAGGCAAGGCATAGTCTCGGCCCATTTCGCGAACTTCTCCCAGGCCGAGCGCTCTCCGGTGATATATTCCTCCGGCACGCCTGCCGCCCGCATAGCCCTCCACTTGTAGTGGTCACCGCCGCGCCCGTCTACTATCCAGAGACGGGTAATGTCCTTGAACTGAACATTCTCGGCTATCTGACGGGGGTCAAGATGACAATGATAGTCAATAACGGGCAGTTTCTCGGCACAATCGTGGAACAGCCTCCTTGCCGTCCCGGTGGACAGCATAAAATCATCGTGGATGAATGGTGACATAGCATGGTATTATTATGACTCCGCCGTCCTGTCCTCGTGAGTGCCGGGATGACAGGCGGATTTCACAAATTTAACATAGGATTCGTGGATTATGAAATAATCCGGCACAGATTTTCAGTCATTTTTCCATCACCGGTCACGCATACGGATGGGGATAAAAGAGTTTTTCCACTCTGACATTATGTCAGCGATTCCGTTATTGGCAGATAATTTGATATCTTTGCAGTCGCAATCGGCGCCACCTATGGCTCCGGACGTGATCATGAATTAAAAGGAGTAAACTGATATGAGCAAGAAGAACAAGGTCAATCCTGAGGACATCAAACAGGATATGGTTCAGGAAGAGGCCGTGAACAAAGAGACAGCCGGGCAGAGCGCGGAGGGCGAAAACAGCGGACCGTCCGAGGGACAGACAGATGACGGCAAAGGCAGTAATGAAGGGGGAAAGCTTGCCGCCCTGCTTAAGGAGAATGAGGAGCTTAAAGCCAGAGTAGCGAAGGAAAAGGATGACTACATCCGGCTTATGGCTGATTTCGAGAATTTCCGCAGGCACTCGGCGGAGGCCAAGCTGGAACTGGTCTCGTCGGCGTCGGCTGACACAATCAAGGGTCTTCTTCCTGTTCTGGATGACTGCGAAAGGGCTATGAAGATGCTTGAAAGTTCGTCGGATGATGTCGCGAAGGAAGGCACAGCATTGATTTTCAACAAATTGATGACATATCTCAAGACAAAGGGGCTTGAGGCGATAAAAGCGAAGGGAGAGAAATTCGACACTGACTTCCATGAGGCGGTGGCGCAGTTCCCTGTCCAGGAAGAAGAGAAGAAAGGCGTAGTCTATGACGTGGTGCTTACTGGCTACACCCTCTCCGGCAAAGTCCTCCGCTATGCGAAAGTTGTTGTAGGAATATAGGAGATAGCGGAGTATGGCAGAGAAAAGAGATTTCTACGAAGTGCTGGGGGTCGCCAAGACAGCCGGCGCCGATGAGATAAAAAAAGCGTACAGGACGGCTGCCATGAAATGGCACCCGGACCGTTGGGTCGATGGCTCCGAGGCAGAGAAGAAGACAGCCGAAGAGAAATTCAAGGAAGCGTCGGAGGCATATTCAGTGCTTAGCGACCCGGCCAAGAAAGCGAAGTACGACCAGTACGGATTCGCCGGTGTGGACGGTCAGGGCGCACCTGATTTCAGCGGCGGGTTCGGGAATCTGAACGATATCCTGAACGATTTGTTCGGAGGCGGATTCGGAGGCGGATTCGGAGGATTCGGCGGATTCGGAGGCGGTCAGGGACGCACCCATCAAAGGGTGATGAAAGGGCGCGACATCCGCACAAGGATCCGCCTGACACTCGAGGAAATCGCCTCCGGTGTCGAGAAAGAGATTACAATCGAGCGCAACAGGCCGTGTCCTGACTGCGGCGGCCGCGGGACAAAGAACGCCTCGGATGTCAAGACCTGCCCAAGCTGCAACGGAACCGGCCAGACCCAGAGGGTGGTCAACTCGCTGTTCGGAAGGACTGTGACTTACTCGACCTGCCCGCAGTGCGGCGGTGAAGGGAAAGTCATCAATAACCCGTGCCATACCTGTGGCGGCGACGGCCTTGTGCGCAGACGCGAGACCGTAAAGGTTAGGATCCCTGCCGGCGTAGAGGACGGTATGCAGTTGACAATCAAGGGAGACGGGCATGCAGCCCCTCACAACGGAGTGAACGGAGACTTGCTCGTCATCATCGAGGAGATTCCGCATTCCACCCTTAGGCGCGAAGGCAAGAACCTGTTCTATACGACCGTCATCTCGGTGACGGACGCGATACTCGGAACAGAAATCACGGTAAGCTGCCTGGACGGATCGTACAAGGTCAAGGTTGACCCCGGGACCCAGTCCGGCACGGTGATGAAACTGCGTGGAAAGGGTCTCCCGGCGGTGAGCGGCTACGGAAGCGGAACCGGAGACCTCTACGTCAAGATTCTGGTCTGGATTCCCAGGAAACTATCCTCCGACGAGAAAAAGACTTTGGAAAGCATCAGGACCAGCAGATCATTCACACCGGATCCGTCCCGAGACGACAAGGCCGTGTTCGACAAGATGAAAAACACATTCTGACGAGAAGACATACCTAATGTCAAAAATAATCACATTCGGAGAGATTATGCTCAGGCTATCACCCCCGGGTTACCTGAGATTCTCGCAGGCGCGGCGGTTCGAGGCCACTTTCGGCGGAGGTGAGGCCAATGTGGCCGTGTCCCTGGCCAATTTCGGACTTGACAGCGAATTTGTCACCAGGCTTCCCGACAACGACATCGCGCGAAGCTGTCTCAGGGACCTCCGTTCCTACGGAGTCGGCACGGGACACTGTGTGACCGGCGGTGACCGCATGGGAATATACTTTCTGGAGACCGGGGCCGTCGCCCGTCCGAGCAAAGTGATATATGACCGGGCATATTCATCAATCTCAACCATCAGAACCGGAATGATCGATTGGGAGAAAGTCTTCGAGGGTGCGGATTGGTTCCACTGGACCGGCATAACCCCGGCAATCAGCCAAAGCGCCGCGGATGTCTGCCTTGAAGCGGTCAAGGCCGCCAACAAGCTCGGTGTCTTCGTGTCCTGCGACCTCAACTTCCGCAAGAACCTTTGGAAATACGGCAAGACAGCCGCCGAGGTAATGCCGGATCTCGCCGAAGGCTGCGACCTGATCCTTGGCAACGAGGAAGACGCCGAAAAGGAGTTCGGTATCAAGCCGGAAGGGTTCAATGCGGAGCTGACCGACGGCTCGATCGACCAAAGCCGGTTCGAAAGCGTGTGCAGGCAGCTTATGGCAAGGTTCCCTCGATGCAGGAAAGTCGCTGTGACCCTCCGCGGTTCTATCAACGCGAACCACAACACTTGGGGAGGAGTGCTCTTCGACGGGGAAAGACTCTTCCAGTCTCGCCGCTACGACATCACGCACATCGTGGACCGCGTCGGCGGCGGAGACTCGTTCATGGGGGGGCTGATCTACGGTCTCCTCACCTATGGGGACGACCAGCGGGCGATTGATTTCGCGGCGGCGGCCTCAGCCCTAAAGCACACCATCACCGGCGACTACAACCAAGTCAGCGTCAATGAGGTGGAAAACCTGATGAAAGGGAACGGCTCCGGCCGCGTGTCAAGATAAATGATTCTCGAATATGGCAAAGTACAGAAAGCTTGAGACCCTTGAGGCGATGAAAGAGACAAAGATCGTCCCGGTCTTCTTCAACAGCGACATACAGACAGCCAAGAACGTAGCCAAGGCTTGCTATGAGGGTGGAATCAGAGCCTTCGAGTTTACAAACAGAGGAGATTTCGCCATCGACATATTCAAAGAACTCTCCGCATACGTCCTCGACGAATGCCCCGGAATGATACTGGGAGCAGGGACAATCCTGGACTCCCCTACAGCCGCTCTCTACATTCAGATGGGAGCCAACTTCATCGTTTCACCATCGCTTGACCCTGAAGTGGCAAGACTGTGCAACAGGCACGGTGTCCCATACACACCGGGATGCGGAAGCGTGACCGAGATCCTCAACGCTCAGGAACTCGGATGTGACCTCGTAAAGATATTCCCGGCCGGAAGCGTTGGCGGACCGGAGTTTGTCAAGGATGTCCTTGCGCCGCTGCCTTGGACAATGATTATGGCCACAGGAAGCGTGGAGCCGACAAAGGAGAATCTAAGCGCCTGGGCGCAATCAGGAGTCACTTGCGTCGGCATGGGATCAAAACTGTTCCCGAAAGAGATTATAAAAGCCGGAGAATGGGGGAAAATCACCGATTTATGCAAAACAGCAATTGAATACATCAAATAATCGAAAAAAGTTTTTGGATTAAGAAAAATATTCGTACATTTGCAGTCCGAAAACGAGAGCAACCTCTTACGGGTCGTTATCAGATGTGCGTAAAGTTGCGATAATTATTTTTGAGAAATGGATTTAATTAAAGTTGTAGAACAGGCTTTCGCTAACGAGAAAGTAGCTACGTATCCGAAATTCAAGGCCGGTGACACTATCACCGTCACCTATAGAATCAAGGAGGGTGATAAGGACAGACTCCAGAAGTTCAGAGGAGTGGTAATCCAGCTTAGAGGAGCCACACCACAGACAAAGACTTTCACAGTACGCAAAGTTTCCGGAGGCATTGGAGTCGAGAGGATTTTCCCTATCCAGTCACCATTCATTGACAGCATTGAACTGAACAAGGTCGGAAAGGTTCGCAGGGCAAGAATCTTCTATCTGCGTAAGCTCTCCGGTAAGAAGGCAAGAATCAAGGAGAAGAAGTTTTCTGTCGTAAAAGAAGAGGCTTAGCCTTTAAAATGAATAAAGTCGGAGACATCCGACTGAACGGTCCCCTAGCTCAACTGAATAGAGCATTTGACTACGGATCAAAAGGTTACAGGTTTGAATCCTGTGGGGATCACTAAGAGTTAGCTGTAGAAGTCAGCGTCGCAAGTCTGCGGAATTAGCTCAGTTGGTAGAGCGTTGGCTTCCCAAGCCGAAGGTCACGAGTTCGAACCTCGCATTCCGCTCAAAGACCAAACATATTTGGGGAAGATTAAATTTCATTTAGTCTTCCCCAAATTTATATTATTGACTCTCAGTCCGGATCAGCGGGATATTCTTCAGGAAGTGGTCAGCGTTATGCTTCCTTCACATCTTCCTAAGTATTTTGATTTGGAGGATGAGCAGGAACGTCCGATATCGGATAAAGACAGAATCAGAGTTTATTGGCCAAATAGTAGATAGAATAGGGTGGGGGTTGTTTATTGGTCAAAATTAGCCACAGAACTCAACAATTCAATAATAATACAAAGGCGGCTGAAATTGCACGTTACCAAAATCAGCCGCCTTTGTATTATTACTATTACCGGAATCCCGGGAATAAACTAAGCCTCGGGAATCTCGTCATTCGCAGGAATCGAGAACGGAGACTTTGCGGTACCGACCGAAAAATCCTGCTCCTTCTCCTCATTGAGCGAAACCTCGTACATTCCCGGCCTGCTTCCCGACGTAAGATTATTGAACTCCTCCTCAGTAATCATCTTGCAGTTTCCATTGAACTTGGCGTCCAGCTCTACCTGAAGCCTTCTGATGCGCAGATCTCCTTCAACTTCGCAAGTATCCTTAAGGGAAAGGGTATCCTTGACGAAGAAGTTCCCTTTGATCTTACCCCAGAAATCAGCGTTGTTGCAGATGATGTCACCCTTGATGACAGCCTTCTCACCGACCACAACCTTGGCCTCGGAAAAAATTCGTCCCTCAAAAGTACCGTCAATCCTTATGTCATTCGGAGAAGTGATCTCACCTTTGATAACTGAACCGGCTGAAATTCTGCTGATGTCATTGACACCGGCTGAATCATTTGAACCATAATTCGAACTCATATTCTTCAATTATTTATAATCAATATTGCCAAAGTCATTAATTAAGACCGGCGGCTCCGTGGCAGTTCTTGTACTTTTTGCCGGAACCGCAAGGACAAGGATCATTTCGCCCGATTCTCTTGTCGACGTGAATCGGAGTCCTCGCCTTCTGCTCTCCATTGGTGGAAAGATCGCTGCGCTGAGTCCTCATATTACTCATATCCTGACTCTTCGGGGCCTGAGCCGGACGAGCCTCGCTGTCATCCCTCAAAGGAACGAAAGCCCTCAGGAGGAAAGAAAGCACGTCTTTGTTAAGCTCCTCAAGCATAGTCGCAAAGAGGTTGTAGCTCTCAAGCTTATAGACCACAAGAGGATCCTTTTGCTCATAAGCCGCGTTCTGCACACTCTGCCGAAGGTCATCCAAATCGCGGAGATGCTGCTTCCAATGCTCGTCAATCTGGTAAAGGATGATGGTACGGCTCAGAGCCTTGGCGATCTCCCTGCCCTGGGTGTTGTATGCTTTCTCAAGGTCAACACTGAGAGTCAACATCTTGCGTCCGTCAGAGATAGGAATGGCGATGTTTTTGTACATATTGCCCTGCTTCTCGAAAATCATCTTGATGAACGGATAGACCTTCTCGGAAAGAGCGTTCATCCTGCGGTCATAGACCTCCTGCATCTGCTTGCAGAGCGCGTCTGACAGCTTGCCTCCCTTAGTCTGGGAATAGAAAGCCTCGTCAAAACCGGAATCAATCGACAGCTGGCTCATAATATACTCCTCAAAGTCCTGATACGGCATAGATTCGGCGCGTCCGGCAATAATAGAGGCCGAGTCAATCATCATATTCCTGACATCAATCTCAATCCTTTCTCCGGAAAGCGCGTTGCGCCTTCTTGAATATACCGCCTCGCGCTGGTAGTTCATCACATCATCGTACTCAAGAAGCCTCTTTCGTATACCGAAGTTGTTCTCTTCGACCTTTCTCTGGGCGTTCTCAATTGACTTTGAGAGCATTCCGCTGACAAGAGCCTCGTCATCAGCCATTCCAAGCTTGTCAACCACACCGGCGATTCTCTCTGAGCCGAAAAGACGCATAAGCTTGTCCTCAAGGGATACATAGAACGCCGACGAGCCAGGATCGCCCTGACGTCCCGCGCGGCCTCGGAGCTGACGGTCCACACGGCGGCTGTCGTGCCTCTCGGTACCTATGATGGCAAGACCTCCCGCATTCTTGACTTCCTGCGAAAGCTTGATGTCAGTGCCTCGTCCCGCCATATTCGTGGCGATTGTCACCGTGCTGGAAAGACCGGCCTGAGCCACAATCTCAGCCTCCCTTGCATGCTCCTTGGCATTGAGGACATTATGTCTGATGCCGCGCATACGGAGCATACGGCTCAGAAGCTCGGAAGTCTCCACATCCGTGGTGCCCACCAGCACAGGGCGTCCCACCTTGACAAGTTCCTCGACCTTGTTGATGACGGCCGCATATTTGGCTTTCTTGGTCTTATAGATAAGGTCATCCTGATCGTCCCTTACGACAGGACGGTTCGTAGGGATGACAACGACATCCAATTTATAGATAGACCAGAACTCGCCGGCCTCGGTCTCGGCGGTACCGGTCATACCGGCGAGCTTATGGTACATCCTGAAATAATTCTGAAGTGTGACAGTGGCGAAAGTCTGGGTGGCGGCCTCTACCTTGACGTTCTCCTTGGCCTCGACAGCCTGATGCAGACCGTCGCTCCAGCGGCGGCCTTCCATAATACGTCCGGTCTGCTCGTCCACAATCTTGACCTTGTTGTCGATCACAATGTAATCGACATCCTTCTGGAACATCGCATAAGCCTTAAGGAGCTGAATCACGGTGTGGACACGCTCGCTCTTAAGGGAATAGTCCTCCATGAGAGCGTCCTTCCTTTCCTGCTTCTCCTCTGCGGAAAGATCCGGATTCCTCTGTATCTCGGCAATCTGGCCGCCGACATCCGGAAGGACGAAAAACTCCGGGTCAGAGACCGTGTTGGCAAGAAGGTCGTGTCCCTTGTCGGTCATATCCACGGAATGCTGCTGCTCGCTGATGACGAAATAAAGCTCGTCAGTAACGATGTGCATCTCCCGCTCGTTGTCCTGCATATAATAGTTCTCAGCCTTCTGCATCAGCTGCTTCATACCTTGCTCGCTGAGGAACTTAATGAGAGGCTGGTACTTAGGAAGCCCCTTGTAGGCACGGAGCAAAAGCATTCCACCCTCGTCCTCCTTGCCAGCGGCGATCGCCTTCTTGGCGTCGTTCAGAACCTGGGTCACAAGGCCGCGCTGCTTCTGGTAAAGGTTCTCGACATAAGGCCGGAACTCCATATACTGCTCGTCATCCTGAGCCTTGGCCACAGGACCGGAGATGATCAGAGGTGTACGGGCGTCGTCGATGAGCACCGAGTCCACCTCATCGACAATCGCGAAGTGATGCTTTCTCTGGACAAGGTCGGTCATATTGACTGCCATATTGTCACGAAGATAGTCGAATCCGAACTCGTTGTTCGTACCGAAGGTGATGTCGCTGTTATAGGCCCTCTTGCGAGCGTCGCTGTTCGGCTCGTGCTTGTCGATGCAGTCCACCGAAAGCCCGTGGAACATATAGAGCGGGCCCATCCACTCTGAGTCACGCTTGGAGAGGTAGTCATTGACGGTGACGACGTGGACTCCCTTGCCGGCCAAAGCGTTAAGGAACACAGGCAAGGTAGCCACAAGGGTCTTTCCCTCACCGGTGGCCATCTCGGAAATCTTTCCCTGATGCAGGACGATACCTCCGATCAGCTGTACGTCGTAATGAACCATATCCCAAGTCACCTCGTTGCCTCCGGCGACCCAATGGTTCTGATAGACAGCCTTGTCGCCCTCTATGTGGACGAAATCGTGGTTGATGCTCAAAGCCCGGTCAAAATCATTGGCTGTCACCTCGATGATGGCGTTCTCCTTGAACCTGCGGGCGGTGGATTTCATTATCGCGAAAGCCTCCGGAAGAATGTCGTTCAGAACCTTCTCGATCTCCGCATCCTCCTCCTTGACAAGCTTGTCGGACTCTGTCGCCAAAGCCTCTTTCTCATGGACAGGGATATCCTCGTCCAGCTTGGCTTTGATCTCGGCGATTCTCTTCTCAAACGGAGCCTCGCAATCATGCAGCCTCGTCTTCAGTTCTTCCGTCTTGGCTCTCAATTCATCGTTGGAGAGCTTGTCTATAGGGACATAAGCCTCCAAAACCTTGTTGAGAATCGGTTTGATCTGCTTAAGATCCCGGTCGGCCTTCGAGCCGAAAACTTTTTTAAGAATTGTAGCTATAGCCATAAAAAAACAATGTCTCTGATTATCCTACAAATTTAATGATAATCAAAGACATTTACAATTTTTAAGCCCTTAATACCTGACTGACGGTTTGTCAGTCTTTGTCCGGAGCGGACAAAGACGACCGAGGCAAACAGGAATATTCTTAAGTCTCAATGAGTTATGCCAAAAGAAGCATACTCTCGCCGTTTCAGAAGCAGATCAAGGAACTGTTCGCCGGAATCAGCTTTAGGCAGCCACTCAATCAGACAAATGGTTGAGAAGCAGCTTACGGATATTGTCGGAGATGCGCTTGTGCGCATCCGTTGCGTTCTCAAGCATCTCAGCGAGATTCTTGTATTTCACCAGTTCGCGGATGTTCTCCTCATTGCCGAATATGTAGCCGACATACTCCTCGTAGGCGTCATCGGCTGCATGCTCCAACTCGGTCACACGTTCACAGGCCATCGAAATGGCCGACAGATTCCCGCGCAGGTCAACCAAAAGCGGAATGACATCGTGGATAACCTGTGACTGCGATTTCGCCATCTGGGCCAGTTCCTTCAGTTGGTCGTCCAGTTTGGCAGGCCGGTAGATCAAGACAGCTTTCGAGGTGTCCTTGATGACATCGAGGCAATCATCCATAGCCATAGCCACTGCCTGAAGATCCAGCTTGTTGACCTGAACGAACAGGCGACCCGACAACATCTCGTGAAATTCCGTGAGGAGCGCGTCACCCTGGGCTTCACAGGACTTAATCTCCTTTTCCATCCCGGAACGCAGTTCAAGGTCATCGGTTCCGAACATCTCGACCAGCAGAGACGAAGTCTTGCATAGGAAATCTGTCTGCTGGGCAAGGATTGGAACGAAATCGTGGCGGGTTCCGCGGAACAGCATCCTAAATCTTTTCAAAAGGCCCATAAATATTTTCTTATACCCGATAAACTTTTTTTTGTCACTGCCCAAATTTACAATCTATTTTGATATTTCACCACAATTCGATAAAAAACAGAAATTATTTCATCGATTTAATTTTACCCTCGCAGTAATTTCCCGTTATCCAACTACCTTTGTCACAGGGTTTACGCCCGGCTGAGACTGTCCGGCAAAACCTCATTTACGCTTCAATCCCGCCTTATGGCCGGCCGGGCAGTTCCGGCTCTCAACTACACTATGCGGCAATCTGCCGCTGTATCCACTCAGATTTCGAACTTGCTTTTACTCTTCGTCCGGAGTCCGGCCGGCCGGCGGGATAATGCGTTGTTTCCATTTGCCCCGGCAAAATCATCGGCCGGTACCGCGAACGTTTTGTATTTCAGCATAAACTTAGTAAATTGCAATCCAAATCCATCAAGCTATGCGACTGGCTTACTGCATACACGCCCTTAACCTTTCCGGAGGAATCGAAAGGGTACTCACCACAAAGGCCAACTACCTGGCCGACGTACTGGGCTATGAGGTTCACGTCATCACAGCCCGCCAGAAAGGCAGAAAAGAGGCTTTCAAACTGAGCGAAAAGATTGTACGGCACGACCTCGACACCAATGACCGGGTGTTCCTTACCATGTACAGAAAAAAGCTTGGAGCGCTTCTGGAGAAGATACGTCCCGACATCACGGCAAGTGTCTGCGACAACAGCCTCTACGCCGTCACTAAATGCTCCGACGGCAGCGCCAAAATCGGAGAGTTCCACTTCTCGCGCGAGAAATTCATGGTGAAATACGGAGCCGGGGCTTTCGGGAGGTTGTATGCGTCATTGAGGACATCGAGACTCGAGAGAGCTGTCAGAAGGCTGGACCGTTTCGTGGTGCTGACGAAAGCCGACAAGGAGGATTGGACAGATGTCAGGCAGGATGTCGACCAGATCTACAACCCGCTGCCTTTTGTGTCCGAAGAGGCCTCTCCCCTTACCCGGAAGCGCTGCATAGCCGCGGGACGGCTGGAGGCCCAGAAGAACTTCGGGGACCTGGTGGAGGCTTGGAAGACAGTCGCCGGCAGGCATCCTGACTGGAAGCTGAGCATCTATGGGGAAGGAAGCCAGAGGGAATCACTGCAAAAGCGGATAGATGATTCCGGGCTGGCAGACAAAGTCATCCTCGAAGGCAGGACAGAGAACATCAGGAAAGAGTTGCTGGACAGCTCCTGCCTTGTGATGTCGTCAAGATTCGAAGGATTTCCGATGATTCTGCTCGAAGCACTGGCCACCGGACTTCCGATAATCAGCTACGACTGCCCGAAAGGCCCTTCCGAGATTGTCACAATCGGGGCGAACGGCTATCTCTCGCAAGTCGGGGACACCACCACTTTGGCACAGGGGATATGCAGCGTCATATCCGACGAAGAGTTACGGCGGCGCTTCGGAGCCGAGTCAAGAAAACGTTCGGAGAATTTCACGTTGGAAAAGACGATGCTAAAATGGGACTTCCTCTTTAAAGAAGCCACGAATAACAGGACAATCATCTCTCATAAATAGACTTCTCCGGCAAAGCGCGCTCAAAGGAGTCCAAAAGGACGGCCCGCTCAGACAAATAGACCTCGTCCTTAAGATGCACATCATTGATACAAACCAGTTTGCTGGAGGGGGAAATCAGGTGTCTCCCGATAGTGGAAGCTGATGAAGTGGCGATGGAGAAGAACTTGCCGGACAGTCTCTCCGGAATCGCCCTTCCCTGATGGAAAAGATAGTCCGGAAAGAGATACTGGTTAAGATTCTCCATAGTACGCACACGGGAAAGCGTCGGGACTATCTCGTCCTTCATCCGTTCGAAGACTTCCTCACCTGCGTCACGCAGCATAGGCGTGCATATGTGCTGAGGCCGAACAAACAGCAGACTGTTCCCGAGGCCGAGGGCCTTTCTGGCCATCCGGTCCGAGTTACGGCACTGCCGCTTGTACATCCCGCCTGCGAACAGATGTCTTGAAAAGCCGATCACTATCTTACCGTCACGGAAGAAGTCCCTCTCCTCACAAGGCGAGACCGGGAAGAAATCATCGTTGAAATAGATGAAGCGTTCGTCCAGCCCGGGAATCCTGTGCAGGAACATCTCGATTGTGGTACTGTTGAAAGTCGGAAGGAACTCCTCCGGAATAATGTCCCGGTGAGTCACGATCCCAAGGTTGTCTGAGACCCATTCCGGAATCTGAGACACGCCGGAGACAACCAGATGCACATTCCTTATGAAAGGCATATACTTACAGATTCCACGAAGAAGGTACTTCAATGTCCCCCAGTCTCGGAAACGCTTGTCAAGCACAGGAATATCAAGTGTTTTTGAATATTCCTCCCGCCACACCGGATCCAGTCCGTTCACATAGGTAATAACAGCGTCCATAATGCTATTCATCCAAAAGAAAAACAGTGAGGTCGTGGCTCTTGCGGCTGCCTTCCGGAGGCAAGGTCATATAGTCGCCGAATTCCTGCGTCAGCCAATCGTCCCAACGTCGGAAAGCCTTGAAGAGACAGCCCTCGAACTCCAGCTCGACATATTCATCAAGCATTTGTCTCTCAAAGATTTCCCTTGTGCCATTATAGGTCACGGAAACCGCTCCGGCAAGGCGGGAGGTTTCATAAGGATACTTCCGCACTTCATCGTCAATCAGTTTCCACCAGTGCTCCGCCCCTCGCAGATGCGCCTCAATCTTCGACAGCGCCGGCTGATGGAAATTGAACAGGTCGAACCTCGTTCCGCAGATGTTCAGCCTGTGCGACCAATGTGTCAGTCTGCGCTCCCTCTTCCTCTGAAGCGCGGCGTCCTCCGGTTTGCCGTCCATCGGGAATATGTCGATGTTCAGTCCGAAATCATAGTCAAAGCCGCGGCCTTGGAGACTCTTGGTCCTGACATCCTCGACTTTGGCGAAAAAATGGACGAAGCGGTCTCCTTTAGCCCCTTCCCTATGGCAAAGACAACGGTAGCGGGAATCCGGAGCCGTCCCGAAAGTGGCGACAAAGCGCTCGTAGTCTGGTCTTGGCATCAGCAGGTCGATGTCATCGTCCCACGGAATGAAGCCTTTGTGCCGCACGGCCCCGAGGAGAGTCCCGTACGCCATCGAATACCGGATGTCCTCCTTGGCACAGAAAGAATCCACCGCCTTCAGGATGTCCAGAAGGTAAAGCTGGATTTCCCTGTGTGACAATTTTCGCATAACTCACTTGTAAAATATAGACCTATATTCACAAATATAAATGAAATTTGTTAAATTTGTACATCTGTAGCAAACCAAATATGCATTCTTATGTTTTTCCAGGAGACCTGGACAAGGAAATAGCGGCGATAGGATCACAGCCAATACCATATATGAGGACTGACGAGTTCTCTAAAATCAATCTGGAATCTGAGGGCATCCTGCTGGATCTCATTCATTGCAAGGGCGGCAGGGCCATAATATACACCGGCTCGGGCACCGGGGCGATGAGTGCGGCTGTGGAAAACTATGTCAGCACCAAGAAAAAGGCGATTGCCATCAACGGCGGTTCCTTCGGAAGACGATGGGTCTCGCTCTGCGAGTACTACGGTATTCCGGTCATCGACTTCAAGGCGCCGTTCGCCAAAGACATCGACTACGGGAAGCTCGAACAGACAATAGAGGAGGAACATCCCGAGGTGTTGCTCTGCCAGCACCACGAGACATCCACGGGGCAGTTGTTCGACCTTGAGAGAATCTCAGGGATATGCCGCCGCCACAATGTCTCGCCTGTCGTGGATGTCATAAGCTCGTTCCTCGCCGAGGAAATCGACATGGACAGACTGGGAATCGACATCTGCGTGACCAGCACCCAAAAAGGTCTGAACATACCTCCGGGGCTGTCAATCCTGTTCCTGAGCAAGCGGCTGGACGGGTATGAATACGCTCACAGGGGCTACTACTGGGACTTCGATGACAATCTGGACAACCTGAAAAGAGGCCAGACTCCATTCAGTCCGGCCACTCTCATCTATCTTCAGCTGCACGCCAGACTGAAACAGATCCAGGCGCAGGGGGGAGAATCCGCCAACATCGCCGGGATCCGTCACAGGGCCATGGTGTTCCGCACCGAGTGCCGCAGGTACGGTTGGGAAATGCCGGCCGAGGTTCCGTCGAGCGCCATCACCGCGATACAGACAAAGGACACGGAGGAGCGCCGGATATTCAAAGGGCTTATAGAACGCTACGGAACTTTCATTATGCCGGGTTCGATTCCCGGATTCTACCGAATCTCGCATATGGGACTGCAATCGGATGACGAGCTGCGTGTCCTGGCTGAACGGATCCACTCTATAGAATCTGAAATAAATGGATAAGGACTTACTTCGGGCGACCCGGAAGACACATAACAGAAAGAGGATAGTAATCACCTACGGAACCTTTGATGTGCTTCATCAAGGGCACATCAACCTTCTGCGCAGGGCAAAGGAGCTGGGAGACTGGCTGATCGTAGGAGTCACGACCGACAACTTCGACCTTGAGCGCGGGAAGCTCAACACCAGGGACAGCGTTATGCAAAGGATTCAGGCGGTCCGGGAGACCGGCTACGCCGATGAGGTCATCATCGAGGAATACAAGGGACAGAAAGTGGACGACATCCAGAAATACGGCGTGGATGTGTTCGCGATCGGTTCAGACTGGGAAGGTTACTTCGATTATCTGAAGGAGTTCTGCGAGGTGGTCTATCTTCCGCGCACGCAAGGCATCTCCAGCACGATGCTGAGGGAGGAGCAGACTTCGGTGAGGATAGGAGTCATAGGGACAGGCAGCATAGCCGGACGCTTCATTCCGGAAGCCAGATTCGTCAGCGGGAACACGGTTTCCGCAGTCTACAATCCCGACCACAAGAAATCCGAGGCTTTCAGCAAGGCTTATGGAATCGGACTGGCCGCCGAAAGTCTCGGGGAGTTGTTTGACAACTGCGACGCAGTCTATGTGGCCTCACCCCATTACACCCATTTCGAGTACGCCAAATCCGCTCTTGAAGCCGGAAAGGACGTGCTGTGCGAGACTCCGTTTGTCCTGCAGCTCACCGAGGCAGAGGAGCTTTTCGCGATTGCGGAGCATAAGGGCAAGACCTTGATGGTGGCGCACAAGACAGCCTATTGCCCGGCTTTCAGGCATCTGGTCTCTATGGTGAAGTCAGGGGTGGTCGGCAAAATCGTGGACATCAACGCATCTGTCACCACGCTGACCGACGAGAAGTCCGAAAAACTGGACCACAAGAAGTTCGGCGGAAGTATGAACGAGAACGGATGCTTCCCTCTACTGCCGATAATCAAGCTTTTAGGACGTGAAGTGAGAAACGTCAACTTCTACTCGATAATGAAGAACGATGTGGATATGTACACCAAGGCGGTATTCCGCTACGACAACGCCACCGCCTCCTTCCAGGTAGGGCTTGGGGCCAAGACCGAAGGGAATATGGTGATCTCCGGAACGAAGGGCTACATCTACGTTCCCGCCCCGTGGTGGAAGACAGATTACTTCGAACAAAGGTTCGAAGACCAGAACCTGAACAGAAAATGCTTCTATCCGTTTATGGGCGAAGGATTAAGGTATGAGATCAGGGAGTTCATCTCTCACATCCTCAACCCGGACCGGAGCCTCTACCTGCTGACAAAGGACGAGATTCTCACTATGACCGGAATCCAGGAAGACTACATCAACGGGAAGAACGTCTACAAATTAAGCTGACGCTGAACATGAGAACTCTGACACTGAAAGAGCTTCAACAACTCAGCCTCGCGATACTCAAGGATGTAGCCGGCTTCTGCGAAAGGAACGCACTTAGGTACTCCTTAGGCTACGGCACACTTCTCGGAGCCGTGAGGCACAAGGGATTCATCCCGTGGGATGACGACATCGACATAATGATGCCCCGGGAGGACTACGAGAAGTTCAGGGAGCTATACCGGTCGGATGAGTATTCCTTCATCGACAGCCGCAACACGCCGGACTGCTACATCGCCTTTGGACGTGTCTGCGACACGAGGCGCACACTTGCGGTCAGCAGCATTCCGTGGGTGAGGAAGGATGTGGGAGTGTGGATAGACATCTTCCCTGTGGACAGGATTCCGGACGACATAGAGACTTTCAGACGGATATATGACTCGCTCTGCCTACTGATGAAGTTCAACGTCGGCATACGTAGGGCACACACCATCTCATCATCCCGTTTCTCTCCACTCAAAAGGCTGAAAATCTGGATATTAAAGAAAACGAATCCACGCCTGCTCAAACGCGACCCGGTCGATATTGTCAAGGATATGAACACTCTTATCAGGTTGGTATCCCCGAAAGACAGCCATCATTGGTCACAGCTATGCTGTCCCGACACCGGCACCTGTGAATTCTTCACGGACGAGGAGGTCGGCGAATATGTCAGGATGAGATTCGAAGACAGCGAGTTTTTCGTCTGGAAAGGATACGACAGCATCCTGCGGTATTCTTACGGCGACTATATGGCGCTTCCGCCGAAATCCGAACAGAAACCGCTTCAGAACTACATCTCATTCCGCTGGAAGGATTGATCATTCTCCCGGATGTACCTTGCGGTCCACGAGCGGTCGCATCCGGCCAGTTCCTCCGGAGTTCCGGCGAAGACGACCTCACCGCCGTTGTCTCCGGCCTCAGGCCCGAGTTCAATGACCCAGTCGGCAGCCTTTATCACATCCAGGTTGTGCTCGACCACAATGACCGTGTGACCGCTCCGGATCAGGAAGTCAAATGCTTTCAGAAGTTTCTCCACATCATAGAAATGCAGTCCGGTCGTAGGCTCGTCGAACAGGAACATTATCTTCTTGCGGGCGGCGGCGGAATCGTCGTCGTTCTTTGACAGGAACCAAGCCAGCTTGATTCTCTGGCTCTCCCCTCCCGACAATGTGGACGAGCTTTGGCCAAGCTTGATGTACGAAAGTCCCACGTCCACAAGCGGCTGAAGTTTGCGGGCAATCTGTCTGGAGAGTTCCTCGGGCTGCGAGCCGAAGAAGGAGATGGCCTCCTCCACACTCATATTCAGTATGTCGTCTATGTTCCTGCCCTTGAAGCGGACTTCAAGGATGTCCGGCTTGAACCGCTTTCCGCCACAAGTCTCGCAAACCATAGTCACGTCGGCCATAAACTGCATCGGAATACGCACATAGCCGTCTCCCTGACACTCCGGACACCGGCCGCCGTCCTGATTGAACGAGAAAAAAGACGGGGTGTAGCCGTTGATTCTGGCGTATTGCTGTTCGGCGAGCAGCTTGCGGATGTCATCATAGACCTTGAGGTAGGTCACGGCGTTGGAACGGGAGCTTTTCCCTATCGGGTTCTGATCCACATACTCGACATTCCTGATGCGGTCCACATTGCCGGAGATTCTTCTGAATATTCCGGGAAGGTCTCCGGTCTGGTTGATCATCCGGTAGAGCGCCGGATAGAGGATGTCACCCACAAGGGAGGACTTTCCGCTGCCGCTGACCCCGGAAACCACGGTAAGCGCTCCCAGCGGAAACCGCACATCGATGTTTTTAAGATTGTGTTCCTGAGCGCCTTCGACAGTTATCGAATATGTCCACGGATGCTTTTCTCGGACATAACGGGATTTCTTTCCGGTCAGATACCGGAGCGTGAGGGAGCCGTGGATGGACTCCGGAGAGATTCTGTCGTCCATCTTACCCTGGAACACGATGCGTCCACCGTTCACCCCGGCGTAGGGTCCCATGTCGATCAGCACGTCGGCGGCCCTGATGATTTCCTCGTCGTGTTCCACGACCACCAGTGTGTTGCCGATGTCCCTCAGCTTGCGGAGGACTCCGATAAGCCGCTCGGTGTCACGCGGATGCAGTCCGATACTTGGCTCATCCAGAATGTACATGGACCCTACAAGGGAACTGCCGAGAGCCTTCACGAGGTTGATTCTCTGGCTTTCGCCTCCCGACAGGGTGTTGCAGGCGCGGCTCAGTGTCAGGTATGCCAGGCCCACATCCTTTATGTACCTCAGCCGGAAGACAATCTCATGGACGGCCTTGCGGACAATGGCGTTCTCATATTCAGTCAGCTTCAGCCCGGAGAAGAAGTCAAGCAACGCATTGATGTTCATATCAAGCAGTTCCGCTATGTTCTTCCCGCCCACTTTCACGTAGAGAGCTTCCGGCCGGAGCCTTGTTCCGCGGCAGGCATGGCAGGTTGTCCTTCCGGAGAACCGGCTCAGCATATACTTGTACTGGATCTTGTAGCGGTTCGCCTCGACCCATTTGAAGAACTCGTTGACCCCGACAATCGAGTTGTCGTCACCCTCGACACTGCGCCCGTTCCAGATGATGTCCTTTACCTTCGGTGAAAGGTTGCAGTACGGCTCGAAGACCGGGATGCCATACCGGGGGGCGACTTTGAGGAGATGTTCCCTGAACCATCCCATCGACTCCCCTCTCCAGCAGGCTATAGCCCCGTCGTAGACGCTCTTGGTCTTGTCCGGAACCACAAGATCCTCGCTGACGCCGATAATCTTTCCGAGTCCTCCGCAGACAGGACAGGCGCCCAAAGGGCTGTTGAAGGAGAAAAGATACTCATCGGGCTGCCTGAATGTCATCCCGTCCAGCTCGAAGCGGTCGGAATATTCCTCGACCGCACTGTCCTTGCGGAGAATGAGCCTTCCCCCTCCCATCCTGAAAGCGGTGTCGATCGAGGAGCGGAGCCTTGTCTGAAGGTCATCCCACTCGTTGCCGGGCCAAGGCGAGCCGTCCTCCCCGTAAGGCCGGCATTCCTTGAAGACAGGCAGTTTCAGACGGTCGATCAAAAGGTACAGATCCTTTGGATACTCTCCCTTGTCAGCCATCCTCATAATGTCCTCGATGCGGGTCACTCCCCCGTCGCCGAAGAAGCGGGAATACCCTTCCTCCTTGAGCCGCAGCATCAGTTCCACCTTATCCTCGCGGCCCGACCATCCCAAATCGGCAAGAATATACGCCGTCTTGGAATCGCCCTTCAAGATGCTGGCCATCACATCATTGATGCTGTGACACCTGACTTCCTCCCCGCTTACCGGGGAATATGTCCTGCCTATCCTTGCGAAGATGATCCTCAGATAGTCATAGATCTCGGTCGTCGTGGCAACTGTCGAACGCGGGTTCTTCACATTCACTTTCTGCTCGATGGCGACAGCGGGAGGAATGCCTTCGATGGAGTCCACGTCAGGCTTGCTCATTCTGCCGAGAAACTGGCGGGCATAGGAAGAAAGGCTCTCGGCGAAACGCCTCTGCCCTTCGGCGAACAGCGTGTCGAAAGCCAGCGACGACTTTCCGGATCCCGAAATACCGGTCACTACGACCAGCCTGTTTCTCGGAATCTCGACCGTGATGTCCTTTAGATTGTTGACCTTTGCTCCTTTTATGATTATCTTCCCGTCATCTGCCATGGTTCAGTAAATAGAGGAAGGCAAAGATACGAATTTATTACCATTTCCGTAGCCGATCACCACGACATCGTCCAGTCTGATGGCTTCCTCCTCAAGTACAAAATCGGCATTCGTCCGTCCGGATGACAACCGTGTCGCCCACCTCGGACTCCTTCTGTTTCTGACAGGAGACACCGCAGAACAGCAATGCCGCCATCAGAGACAATTGGGTTATGCGTTTCAGTTTCATAGATCATAAAAATGTTTTACATATTTAAGACACCTGATTCGTCCGATATGCTGATTACATGGGCATTTTTTCAGAGACTCCGGACTCACGGAAAACATAAAACACTGATGCTTCTAAAGTTACACACACGGACAACAACAGCGTGGCAGGTTGGCGGCGAATGGCCGAAGGTATCATGGAAGAGCATCAGGACAAATCGAATCCGTCACTTCGCTGTATAATAAGAAGAAAGGGGGCATCCGTTGAAGCTTATGAACACTTTCTCAATGAATATTGGGAAAATATTCATAAATTTATAGCCGCATATTAAAAACACACAACCAATATGGCAAAAATCATAGAATGCGTGCCCAATTTCAGCGAGGGACGGGACAGGAATGTTATTGACCGGATAGTTGAGGCGATTGCCTCGGCCAAGGTGACAGCAGGAGGCGGGGAGCAGAGCGTCAAGGTGCTTGACGTTGATCCGGGAGAGGCCACGAACAGAACCGTGGTGACATTCGTGGGAAGTCCGGAAGCCGTGCTTGAGGCCGCCTTTCAGGGAGTAAGACGCTCCGGGGAGCTTATTGACATGAGGCGTCATCATGGAGCGCACCCGCGTTCCGGAGCCTGCGACGTGCTGCCTCTCGTGCCTGTAGCCGAGACCACGCTGGAAGAATGCGCCGAATTGGCCCGCGGGCTTGCGGAAAGAATCTACAACGAGCTTGGAATCCCTTGCTACTGCTACGAGGCAGCGGCTTTCAAGCCGGAAAGGAAAAACCTTGCGGTCTGCAGGGCCGGGGAATATGAGGCCCTCCCGGAAAAGATCGCGGATCCGGCCAAGGCACCGGACTTCGGGCCGGGAGAATACAACGAGACAGTCGCCAAGAGCGGAGCCATCAATGTGGGAGCCAGAGACTTCCTTGTGGCTGTCAACTATAATCTCAACACGACGTCGACGCGCCGGGCTATGGCGATCGCTTTCGATGTCCGTGAGAAAGGACGCAAGATGAGGGAAGGGGGAAGCCTTACCGGAAAGGTTCTCAAGGACGGAAACGGCAGGGATCTCTGGCAGCCCGGCACTTTGAAAGGATGCAAGGCGATAGGCTGGTATATTGACGAATACGGCATAGCGCAGGTGTCGATGAACATCACCGACATCCGAGCCACGCCGCTGCACGTCGCTTATGAGGAGGTTTCCAGGGCGGCGGCGGCCAGAGGTCTGAAAGTGACAGGGGCTGAGATTGTCGGGCTTGTCCCGAAACGGGTGCTTATGGAAGCCGGAAGATTCTACCTCGAAAAACAGGAACGCTCGCTCGGAATCTCGGATGACGAGATAATGAAGATAGCCGTCAAGTCGATGAGCCTTGACGACCTTAAGCCGTTCGACCCACACGAGAAGGTCATCGAATGCCTTATGGAGGATCCGGCAAAGACGGCGGCCAAGGAAAGGCTCATCAGGATGACTCTCAAGGGATTCGCCGAGGAGACGGCGTCCGAGTCCCCGGCTCCTGGCGGTGGCTCGATTTCCGCCTATATGGGAGCCCTTGGAGCGGCTCTCGGCACAATGGTCGCCAACCTCTCGGCTCACAAAAGAGGCTGGGACGACCGCTGGAAAGAGTTCTCCGACTGGGCGGAAAAAGGACAGGCCGTCACCCGCGAGCTTGTCGCCCTGGTCGATGAGGACACGGCGGCGTTTGACAGGATTATGGCGGCGTTCGGACTTCCGAAAGCGACAGAGGAGGAAAAGGCGGCCCGGGCGGAAGCGATCGAAAACGCCACCCTGCGCGCCACCCAGGTGCCTCTCATGACGATGAAAGCAGCGTTCAAGGCCTTCGGGATTGTCAGGGAAATGGCCGAGAAAGGTAATCCGAACTCTGTATCCGACGCCGGAGTCGGAGCGTTGGCGGCCAGAAGCGCGGTACTTGGCGCTCAGCTGAACGTAAGAATCAACGCGGCCTCGCTGAACGACAAGGCGATGGCGGCGGTTCTTATCGCCGAGGCGGATGAAATCGCGGCCAGGGCGGTGGCGGAGGAAAAGGATATTCTTGAAATCGTAAACTCTAAGATCAATGGATAAGTTTCAGGAAGAGATACTGGCGGGAATCCCGCAGGACAGGCTCCCGGAGCCGAAAACCTATGACACGGCCATCAGCCACGCCCCGAAACGCAAGGACATCCTGACTCCTGAAGAGAAGGAGCTTGCGCTGAAAAACGCACTGAGATACTTCCCTGCCAGGTTTCACGCCGAACTGGCTCCGGAATTCGCCCGCGAGCTTAAGGAGTACGGACGCATCTATATGTACCGGTTCCGTCCTTCGTACGACATCTACGCCCGTCCGATCGATGAGTATCCCTGCCGAAGCCGTCAGGCCGCGGCGATAATGGCGATGATCCAGAACAATCTGGATCCGAGGGTCGCGCAACATCCGCACGAGCTGATCATCTACGGCGGCAACGGGGCGATATTCCAGAACTGGGCGCAGTACAGGCTAACCATGAAGTACTTGGCCGAAATGACGGACGAACAGACCCTCTCGATGTACTCAGGACATCCTATGGGGCTGTTTCCGAGCCACAAGGACGCTCCGAGAGTCGTAGTGACCAACGGGATGGTCATCCCGAACTACTCGAAGCAGGATGACTGGGAAAGACTCAATGCATTGGGAGTGTCGCAGTACGGTCAGATGACAGCCGGATCATATATGTACATCGGCCCTCAGGGTATAGTGCACGGAACCACCATCACTGTGATGAACGCAGCCCGCAAGCAACTGAAGGCCAAGGGTATCGCCGGCACAAGGGAGAATATGAAGGGAATGCTTTTCGTCACAGCGGGACTGGGAGGTATGTCGGGGGCCCAGCCGAAGGCCGGAAACATCGCCGGAGTCGTGAGCGTCACCGCCGAGATCAACCCGTTGGCGGCCCGAAAGCGCCACGTCCAGGGCTGGGTGGACGAACTGCACGAGGACTTGGACGAGCTTATACCTCGCATACGCAAGGCTACCGCTGACAAAGAGACTGTCTCGCTTGCCTATGTCGGAAACGTCGTGGATCTTTGGGAGAGACTGGCCGACGAGGATATTCCAGTGGAGCTTGGCTCGGACCAGACTTCGCTTCACAATCCGTGGGCTGGAGGCTACTATCCGGTCGGTCTGTCGTTCGAAGAGTCCGCCAGGATGATGGCCGGGGAGCCGGAGAGATTCAAGGAAGCCGTAAAGGCATCGCTCAGGAGGCACGTGGCAGCCATCAACAGGCTATCAGCCAAGGGCATGTACTTCTTTGACTACGGCAACGCATTCCTGCTGGAATCCTCCAGGGCCGGAGCGGACATATTCAAAGAGGACGGGACGTTCCGCTACCCTTCCTACGTGCAGGACATAATGGGACCGCTATATTTCGACTATGGCTTCGGACCGTTCCGCTGGGTTTGTATGAGCGAGCGTCCCGAGGATTTGGCGAAGTCGGACGAGATCGCCGTGAATATTCTCAGGAAGGAGCTTGAGACAGCGCCTGAGGAGATACAGGGGCAGCTGAACGACAATATTCATTGGATAGAGGAGGCCGGCAGGAACAATCTGGTGGTAGGCTCGCAGGCCCGTATCCTCTACGCCGACTGCGAGGGCAGGACAAGAATCGCCCTGGCTTTCAACGAGGCCATCAGGAACGGCGAGATTTCCGCGCCTGTCGTTCTGGGACGCGACCACCACGATGTCTCCGGCACAGATTCTCCGTTCAGGGAGACTTCCAACATCTATGACGGCTCGAGCTTCACCGCTGACATGGCCATCCAGAACGTCATCGGCGACGGATTCCGCGGAGCGACCTGGGTCTCTGTCCACAACGGTGGAGGAGTCGGCTGGGGAGAGGTCATCAACGGAGGTTTCGGAATGGTGATCGACGGCTCGTCAGACTCGGACAGACACATCACCCGGATGCTTTTCTGGGATGTGAACAACGGAATAGCCCGCCGCGGCTGGGCGCGCAACGAGGGAGCGGAACACGCCATCCTCAGGGAAATGGGCAGGACCCCGGAACTCAAGGTGACGGTTCCCGTCCGCGCGGACGATAGCATTGTCAAAAAAGCGATAGAAAAACAATCATGACACACATAATCTCACACAAGCATCTGAGCCTTCCAAGGCTTAAGGACATTCTTGAGAACCACGAGAGGGTCGAGTTAGGGGATGAGGCGGTAGCGGCGATTGAGAAATGCCGTAAATATCTGGACAGCAAGATGGAGGATCTCGGCCGTCCGGTCTATGGAGTGACCACCGGATTCGGTTCGCTCTGCAACGTTACCATACCGGCCGACCAGCTGTCGCGGCTTCAGCACAACTTAGTGATGTCACACGCCTGCGGAACCGGCGATACTGTCCGTCCGCAGATTGTCAGGCTGATGCTTCTTCTCAAGGCACAGTCACTTTCCTACGGTCACTCGGGAGCGCAGCTCATCACCGTGCAAAGGCTTCTGGACATGTTCAACAACGACATACTTCCTGTCGTCTACCAGCAAGGCTCACTCGGTGCGTCCGGAGACCTCGCTCCACTTGCACACCTATGCCTTCCGCTGACAGGACTCGGAGAGGTTCTTTACAAAGGCAAGGTCAGGCCAAGCAAGGAGGTCTGGGACGAGATGGGATGGGAGCCGATCCGGCTTCAGTCCAAAGAGGGACTCGCGCTTCTGAACGGGACACAGTTTATGAGCGCGCACGCCATCTGGTCGCTGATCCAGTGCCACAGGCTGTCGGAATGGGCGGACAGAATCGGAGCAATGTCACTGGAAGCCTACGACGGACGCATCGAACCGTTCCTTCCCCTGACCCACCAGTTGCGACCGCACAAAGGACAGATCGACACGGCAGCCTGTTTTATGAAGCTGCTTGACGGCAGCGGCCTGATAAGGAAACATAAGGAACACGTTCAGGATCCATATTCCTTCCGCTGCATCCCGCAGGTCCACGGTGCGGTGAAAGACAACATCCGCTACGTAGAGTCGGTGATAGAGAACGAGATCAACAGCGCCACCGACAACCCGAACGTCTTTCCGGACGAGGATATGATCATCTCCGCCGGCAACTTCCACGGAGAGCCGATAGCCATTCCGATGGACACTCTGGCGATAGCTATGTCCGAACTTGCGAATATCTCCGAGAGAAGAATCTACCGTCTCATCTCCGGTCAGCGCGGATTGCCGAAATTCCTTGTGGCCACGCCGGGACTTAACAGCGGCTTCATGATTCCGCAATACACGGCGGCCTCCATCGTCAGCCAGAACAAAGGGCTGTGCTGGCCTGCGTCCGTGGATTCCATCCCGTCTTCGCAAGGCCAGGAGGATCATGTGAGTATGGGTTCAAACGCCGCCACAAAACTCGTGCGGGTCATCGACAATTGCGAGGAGGTGCTCGCCATCGAACTGTTCAATGCGGCGCAGGCGCTTGACTTCAGGCATCAGCTGTCCGGAGACAAATCCTCGGAAGCCATCGAAGGCACTTTCAACGACTACCGCAAGGTCGTGCCGTTCATCAGCGACGATGTCTACATGCATCCGCTCATCCAGAAATCCATCGAGTTCATAAGATGACGATAATCACCAACATCGGCGAGCTCGCCGGAATCGTACCGGAAGGTGTCCCGCTCAAGCGGGGCGCCGAGATGGACGAGGTCGGCGCCTTGAAGAACGCCTACCTCACGCTCGAGGGAGAAAGAATCGCCGGATTCGGGAATATGTCAGATTGCCCTCCAGCCGGTCCGCGCGACGAGGTAATCGACGCCGGGGGTGGCCTTGTGATGCCGTCCTTCTGCGACCCGCACACCCACATCTGCTACGCCGGGACAAGGGAACAGGAGTTCATCGACAAGATCAACGGCCTTAGCTACGAGGAGATAGCCGCGAGAGGAGGCGGAATCCTCAACTCCGCCGACCTGCTTCACAGCACGGACGAGGAGGAATTATATTCACAGACAATGGATCGCGTCCGGGAGATGACAGCCAAAGGCACCGGAGCGATCGAGATAAAGAGCGGCTACGGCCTCACGCTTGAGGATGAGCTGAAGATGCTGCGGGTGATACGCCGCGTCAAGGAGAGCGCTCCCGCCGTCATCAAGTCGACCTTCCTTGGAGCGCACGCCGTCGGCAGAGCCTTCAAAGGCCGTCAGAATGAATATGTTGACTTGGTATGCGAAGAGATGATTCCGGCCGTTGCCGCCGAGGGTCTCGCTGATTTTGTCGACGTCTTCTGCGACGAGGGATTTTTCACGGTCGACGAGACGGACAGGATTCTCCTCGCCGGAGAGCGTCACGGTCTCGTTCCGAAAATCCACGCCAACGAGCTTGCGTGCTCCGGCGGCGTACAGGTGGCCGTGGCCCACAACGCCCTTTCGGTCGATCATCTTGAGCGCACCACCGACGCCGAGATAGAGGCGCTTCGGGACTCCCGCGCGATGCCCACGATGCTACCAGGCTCGTCGTTCTTCCTCGGCATCCCATACGGAAGAGCGAAGGAATATGTCAACGCCGGTCTCGGTCTTGCCCTTGCCTCGGACTACAACCCAGGTTCCTCACCGTCAGGGGATATGCGTTTCGTGATGGCCTTAGGCTGCATCAGAATGCGCCTGACCCCTGCCCAGTCGTTCAACGCCTGCACCCTGAACTCCGCCTACGCGATGGGAGTCTCCGAGGAGCTCGGCTCGATCACACCCGGCAAACTCGCCAACCTGATCGTCACGAAGCCCGTCCCGTCCCTCGCCGTCATCCCCTACTGCCACCAGACCCCGTTCATCAGTAAGGTTCTCCTCCGCGGTCGGACACAGCAATAACAACCGGATTGGGTTTGCGAAACGCTGGCGAAAACACTCCTCTACACTGTCGTAGAGCGAGTATTCTTCGCCAGAATTTCGCAAAAACAGAACTAAGGGTTCTAAAGCACCAGACCGTCGAGGAGAGCGAGATAGGTCTTGACACCGTCAGCAATTTCGTCCAGACGGACATATTCATCGGCGGAATGTGAGCGGGCGGAGTCGCCGGGGCCGATTTTCAGGGTCGGGAAACCGCAGAGAGCCTGGTTGCTGGTGGTCGGTGAGCCGAAAGGTTCGAGTCCGAGGGACAGGCCGCGGCGCACAACCGGGTGATCCATAGGGAGATGGGAACTGCCGATTCTCGTCGAGCGCTCCTTGACCTCACAGGTGACAGAGGACTTGATCATTCCGAGAAGCTCCGGATTGGTGTACATTCCGTTAGGGCGCACGTCAACCACGAACGAGCAACGGTCAGGGACAACGTTGTGCTGGGTGCCGGCGTTTATCTGGGTGACAGTCATCTTGACCGCACCAAGGAAGTCCGACACACGGTCGAAGGAATGGCTTCTGAACCACTGTATGTCATCCATCGCCTTGTAGATGGCGTTCACACCCTCGTTTCTGGCGGCGTGTCCGCTTTTGCCGAAAGCGGTGCAATCAAGAACCATCAGTCCCCTCTCCGCCACAGCCATCCTCATCCCTGTAGGCTCGCCGATCACCCCGAAGTCAATCCGGCCAAGCTCGGGGAAAATCATATCAAGTCCACCCTTGCCGCTCACCTCCTCCTCGGCGGTGGCTGAAAAAACAAGCCTGTACGGCTGCGGCCTACTGACCAGCTTCGAATACGCCTCTAAAAGCGCCGCAAGCGAGCCGCCGTCATCATTGCTGCCGAGTCCGTACAGACATCCGTCCTCGACCGAGGGCGAGAACGGGTCGCGGGTGTAGCCCGACGCTGGCTTCACAGTGTCGATGTGGGCGTTCAGAAGCACGGTCGGCCTTTCGTCACGAGGAGCGGACTCGACCCAGAGGTTGTTACCCAATCTCCTGACATCAAAGCGGTTGTCACGCATCCACCCCTCTAAAAAGTCAGCGGCCGCGCCTTCCTCCCTGCTGACGGAAGGAATACGGATCAAATCATTCAGAAGCCCGATCGTGTCCATAAAAGTCAGTCATCGGTCTCCGGGTCGGCCATTATGGTCGTTCCGGAGGAGAGGGCGGAGGCTGAGGTGATGACCACACGGGAAACTCCGGAATTGATTGCCTCGAACGCATTCTGGAGTTTCGGAATCATACCTTCCGAAATGGTTCCGTCCGCGACCATCGGTGCGAAATCCGAACTTGTGATGGTAGGAATCACACTCGAAGAATCATTCAAGTCCTTCATCACTCCAGGAGTGGAAGAGCAGAATGTCAGCGTCACATCATAGGCCGAAGCCAGCGCTATGGCCACAGACGAGGCGATGGTGTCAGCGTTGGTATTCAGCATCGTGCCTTCCTTGTCATGGGTAAGCGGAGCGATGACCGGCACTGAGCCTGTCTCGACAAGATTCTCCAAAGCCTTGGCATTGACATACTTCACATCCCCCACATAGCCGAAGTTAATCGGCCTGACAGGTCTTTTCACACTCATAATAAGATTGAGGTCGGCTCCTGTAAGGCCTATTGCATTGACACCGAGAGCCTGGAGACGGGCCACGAGATTCTTGTTGACAAGACCGCCATAGACCATCGTCACAACCTTCAGCATCTCGGCGCTGGTAATCCTCCGTCCGTCAATCATCTGGGTCTCGATACCTAACCCGGCGGCCACCTCGGTGGCGATCTTTCCGCCGCCGTGAACGAGAATCTTTCTGCCCTTGAGGCTTGAGAATGACATCAGAAGCCCCTGCAAAGACTCCTCGTTCTCCACAATGGCTCCACCAACCTTTATTATATTCAAAGAATCCTTTATCATATCTTGGACAACTCTCGCAAGTAGGCAATTACCTGCTGAAAAATACACCTAACGTTCGAGGGCGATTGCCCACCCGCATCAATTCATGTTAACGCAAATCCTCAAGCATACGTTTCATAACGACCTGCGCGGAGACCACCCTGTTGGCCGCCTCAGGAATCACGAGGCTGCGAGGGGAATCTATAACCTCGTCGGTCACAATCATATTCCTTCTCACAGGGAGGCAGTGCATAAAACAGGCGTTGTTGGTGACGGCCATCTGCCTTGCCCCGACAGTCCACGAGCGGTCCTGGCTGAGAATCTGTCCGTAGTGAGACACGGAAGACCAGTTTTTGGCATAGATGAAGTCCGCACCCTCGAAAGCCTTCATCTGGTCGTACTCCACCCGGGCATCACCGACGAAACGAGGGTCAAGCTCATAGCCTTCCGGCTGGGTGATGACAAAATCAACGTCAGCCGCATTCATCCACTCCGCGAAAGAGTTGGGCACGGCCTGAGGCAACGCCCTTGGATGAGGTGCCCAGGTCAGGACAACCTTCGGACGACGGACGGCTTTATATTCATTGATTGTGATGAGGTCAGCGAAGGCCTGACACGGATGGACCGTGGCCGACTCAAGGCTTATGACAGGCTTCCCGGAATATTCGATAAATTGGCGTAGAATGGTTTCGTTGTAGTCGAAAGCCTTGTCCTTCAGGCCGGCGAACGAGCGCACTCCGATAAGGTCGCAGTAGCTGCCGATAACGGGGATGGCCTCGCGCAGATGCTCCGGCTTGTCACCGTCCATAACGACTCCCATCTCGGTCTCAAGTTTCCAGCTGTCACCGTTGACATTCAGCACTATCGAATTCATTCCTAAATTCATGGCCGCTTTCTGGCTGCTGAGTCTTGTACGCAGGCTGCTGTTGAAAAAAATCAGGATGATAGTCTTGTTCCTGCCGAGATTCTGCCAGGCGAACGGGGTCTCCTTGACCTGCCTCGCCTCCTCAAGCGCCTTTCCAAGGTCGCCTATGTCGCCTACGTGGAAAAAACTCCTCATAGCAATTCCTCCAATGCTTTAATGAATATGTCAACGTCCGCCTTGGTCAATGTCAGCGGGGCAAGAAGGCGGATCATATTCTTGCCTGTAACGCCTGTGAATATGTGCTTGTCGTACAATAATCTTCCTCTGATCTCCGCTATCGGCTCGTTGAATTCGACTCCGACCATAAGACCGCGTCCCCGCACCTCCTTGATTCTCGGCGAGGCTGGTATGGAGTTCTTCAAATACTCACCCACCTCCAAGGCGTTAGCCACGAGATTCTCTTCTTTGAATATGTCGGCGACGGCATTTGCGGCGGCCATGGCAAGATAGTTGCCTCCGAATGTTGTTCCGAGCATCCCCTTGACGGCCTCGAAGTCAGGAGAGATGAGGACACCGCCTATCGGGAATCCGTTGGCCATTCCCTTGGCCATAGTGACGATGTCCGGTTTGATTCCGGCCCATTGGTGGGCGAAGAACCTGCCGCTGCGTCCGTAGCCGCTCTGGATTTCGTCCACAATCAGCACCACTCCCGCTTCTTCGGTGGCCTGCCGCAGGTCACGCATAAAACGGTCATCGGGTATGACTATTCCTCCCACTCCCTGGATTCCTTCGATGATCACCCCGGCAACATCGCCTTTGGCAAGTTCCCTTTTCACTGCATCCACGTCATTCAGAGGCAGGAAAGTGACTTTGTGGCGGGAATTGAAAGGCGCTGAATATTTCGGGATGTCGGTAACGGCCACCGCTCCGGAGGTTCTTCCGTGGAAAGCTCCCTTGAAAGCGATCATCCGGTCCTTTCCGGTGTGGAAAGAGGCAAGCTTGAGAGCGTTCTCGTTTGCTTCGGCGCCGGAATTGACCAGAAAGAGAGAATAGTCTTGCAGACCTGACAGCTCTCCTATCTTCTCCGCAAGCGAGACCTGAAGGGGATTCCTGACGCTGTTGGAATAGAAGCCTATCCTGCCGAGCTGTCCGGTGATGGCGGACACATATTTCGGGTGGCAGTGTCCGACCGAGATGACGGCGTGGCCTCCGTAGAGATCCAGATACTCCTGACCCTTGTCGTCCCAGATTCTGGTGCCGCAGGCTTTGACGGGTGTCACGTCAAAAAGATTATATACATCAAAAAGATTCATTTTCAATCAGTTATTTTAAAAAAGAGCAAAGTCGCCCTAAAACCTTGTGGCCTTGAGATGAAGGCCGGTGTCTTCCGGAAGGCCGAAAACCAGGTTCATATTCTCCACAGCCTGTCCGGACGCTCCTTTCACAAGATTGTCGATTATGCTGACAACGTGTAGCTTACTGCCGTATTTACGGACATTCAGCACACATTTGTTCGTATTGACCACCATCTTGAGATCCGGATTTGAGTCGATGACGTGGACAAAAGGCTCGTCCTTATAGTAATCTTTATAAACAGCGACGGCCTCTTCCTCGGAAAGCCCGCAATCAAAATAGACGGAGGCGAGAATACCCCTTGTGAAGTCTCCCCTTACAGGCACAAAGTTCAGCTGTCCGGAAAAACTTGGAGCGAGAGTGTGGAGAGTCTCCCCTATCTCGTTCAGATGCTGGTGCGTGAACGCTTTGTAAACAGAAAGGTTGTCGGATCTCCAGCTGAAATGAGTTGTCTCGGACGGAGCCTGGCCTGCGCCTGTGGATCCCGTGATTCCGGTCACGTGAATCTCAGGAAGTCTGTCCGCCTTGGCCATCGGCAGCAACGCAAGCTGGATGGATGTGGCGAAACAGCCGGGATTGGCGATACGCCTGGCTTTGACAATCCTGTCTCTGAAAGCCTCCGGAAGCCCATAGACGAAACCTTCCGCATCAGCGGCAAGACGGAAATCGTTGCTGAGGTCAATGACAGCCCCGCGATAGCTTTCCGGAAGCGAATGGACGAAACCTTTTGATCTGCCGTGGCCGGAGCAGAGGAACAGGACATCGGCCTGCTCCACCGGTGCGTCGGCACAAAACTTAAGATCGGTCTCTCCAAGGAGATCCTGATGAGCCGACCAGACAGGTTCACCGGCATGGCTGGAACTTTGGGCGAAGACCACCTTGACGGCCGGGTGATTGGCCAGAATACGCAGAAGCTCACCTGCCGTGTAGCCGGCGGCCCCTACGATCCCGACACGTATATACTCATTTAAATTCATCATTACAAAATACTCGTCTAATTCTTAACGCGGATCTTCTACAGTTCCTTCTCAAGCTGGTCACCTTCGGATTTGTGGGCATTGTAATAGACACGAAGCGGGGTGGAAGTGACCTTGATGAAGCCTTTGGCATCCTCGCTGGTCCAGCCTTTCTGCATCTCTCCGTACTCACCGAACTTGGTCTTGACAAGATCACAAGGGGAATCCACGCCGACTGTCGAGAATGACCACGGACGAAGTTCCATCGTAACCTTTCCGGTAACGTTTCTCTGGCTGCTTTCGAGCATCGCCTCAATGTCCCTCATCACAGGCTCAAGGTACTGGCTCTCATGCAGGAACATTCCGTACCAATTAGCCACCTGATCCTTCCAGTACTGCTGCCACTTGCTCAAAGTGAACTTTTCCAGGAACTTATGGGCGGCGATAATCAGCATAGGAGCGGCGGCCTCGAAACCGACACGTCCCTTGATGCCGATGATAGTGTCGCCCACATGCATATCCCGTCCGATTCCATAAGGAGCGGCTATTGATTCTATCTCCTGTATCGCCGCAACCTTGTCCTCGAACCTCTTGCCGTTGACAGCCGCTATCTCGCCTTTCTCGAACTCTATTTCGATGGTCTCGGAGCCTTCCTTTGTAATCTGCTTCAGATATGCGTCCTCAGGGAGTCCCAGCGCTGAGTCAAGAATCTCACCGCCACAGATGGAGGTTCCCCACAAACCTACGTTATAGGAATATTTAAGTTTCTTGAAATCAGCCTTGAAGCCGTGTTCGTTGAGATAATCGACCTCGTACTGCCTTGTAAGGGCCATATCCCTCGTGAGAGTGATGATCTCTATCCCAGGAGCCATCACAAGGAAAGTCATGTCGAAACGGATCTGATCGTTGCCGGCTCCGGTGGAACCGTGGGCTATGGCGTCAGCGCCGATCGTTTTGGCATACCTCGCTATGGCCATCGCCTGGAATATCCTCTCGGAAGAGACTGAAACCGGATAGGTTCCGTTCCTCAGCACGTTGCCGAAAATCATATAACGGAGACTCTTGTCATAATATTCCTTGGTCACGTCGAGGTTGACATATTCCTTTGCGCCAAGCTCGTAGGCGCGCTTCTCGTTGTCCTCCAACTGCTCCGGGCTGAATCCTCCGGTGTCCGCGCAAGCCGCATAGACCTCATAGCCCTTTTCCCTGGCAAGGTACATCACAGTGAATGATGTGTCCAGGCCGCCGCTGAAGGCGACCACAACTTTCTTCTTTTCCATATTGTTATTCTTATTAGCTATCATTGTCAGACTCGTCCATCTTCCTGATCCGGTCAAGGACCTCCTGGGGAATCTTGGCCGGCAGGTGTTCCTCCGGGTCAAAGAGCATACCGGTGCAGATGCAGTATTTCCGGTCCGTGCGCTTGAGCACATCCACATTGATGCAACCCTCGCAACCCTTCCAGAACGCCTCGTCGCTGGTAAGGTCGGCGAAAGTCACGGGCTTGTAGCCAAGCTGTGTGTTCATCGTCATCACGGCGGCTCCGCTGGTGAGACTGAATATCTTGGCGTGAGGCCAGCGGGTGCGCGCCAGTGAGAATGTAAGGTCCTTTATCTTCTTCGCAAGCCCAAGACCTCTGAAATCCGGATGTACAATCAATCCGGAAGTCGTCACATAGCGCCTGTGTTCCCAGGTCTCGATGTAGCTGAATCCTGCGAACCTCTCGCCCTTGAGAGCGATCACGGCCTTGGTTTCCCTGATTTTCTGGGCGACATACTCCGGCTTCCGCTTCGCTATTCCGGTCCCCCTGACCTTGGCGGCTTCCTCTATCGTCTTAAGAATCTCATCGACATAAACGAGATGCCTCTCCGAAGCTACCTCGACAGTCAATTCATCCTGTGTCATCTTTTGATAAGTTAGTTAAATCCCTAATTAACCCTTTTGCCATCAATGCTTTTGAATATGCCGGCAAGCGACCCGACAACATCATCGCGGGAAACTCCCTCCCTAAGTACAAGAAGAACAGTGTCATCACCCGCCAAAGTGCCCATAACCTCCGTAAGATGGCCGTCGTCGATGATGGAGGCTATCATTCCGGCGTGTCCAGGCCTTGTCTTCATCACCGCCATCGTGCCGGAGAACTCCAGGCTGTCTATGCTGTCCGAAGACATCGTGGAATCACGCATGGAATTGCGAGGCGTTCCGGGTTGGGGAAGACTGTAGCAGTACCCTTCACCATCGTGCAGCTTGGTAATTTTCAATTCCCTTATATCCCTTGACAGGGTAGCCTGGGCAACGCTCAGGCCGCACCGCGACAACAAAGCGGAAAGCTCCTCCTGATTAGCGACCCTGTTGTCCTTTATGACCTCTCGGATTATCCTCTGCCTTTCAAGCTTACCTTTCATCTCAAAAGCATAATTATTCAAATACGCCGCAAATATATGTATATTTTTTCAATAATCGATACAATACTTTGAATATTTCTCTATTTTTTCACAAATTCGTCGCACAGCGGCCTGACTTTCCTTGGAACAGTTTGGCATTGCCGGGGCTGCCACTAAGTGACCGGTATGATAAAAAAGACGGCGACCATGCCGTGGCTGGCCTTAACGGAAAAAGAGAAAAAGGGCTTGCGATTCTGCGGAAACTCTCCGGCCACGGAAATGATAGCTCCACAATCCATCGGAAGGCCAAGAGTGTCAACCACTGTGTGTTCATTGCGCAATTGAATCTTCTTGTTGCCGTCGATGCCGCGGTCGGAGGCGACGTGATGGGAAGGCTTTGCGTTTCTGGAGTCTATGATTCCAACGCCTGGGTGTCCGCAAGCTTCTCAAACACGCTGTGTACTTGTTCGCGTTCATAATCTCCCGGAATTGGTATTTTCTCTTCCGTCGATGCGGAGCCATCGATAGTTTTAATAATTTGCCACTGTTTATCAGTAAGATTGGCCGAACATTGATCCATTACTATAATATACTAATTATCGGATAGTTACAAAAAAAAGAACAGTTAACCTACTGATTTCATTTATTAAACAGCCACTCACAGCAAAATTATTCAATTAAATTTTCGAACTTTTCCTACAAAGAATCCCCGAAAAAATTGTAATATTGCATTTTGTTTGCGGAAGCACCCGCAAAATAATTGGCTCGGTACAGACCGAGGGAGGTAACAATAATAATAATAACACAACATACTTTTATGCAAAATGGCAAGAATGATGTTTAAGAACCTAACTCTAAAGCGTTTTATCATTGCGATTTCCGTTTTCTTTTTTTCTTGCTTCGGATTGATTTCCTGCAGCGGGAATGAGGAATCCGGAAATGCTGGCGGCGAATTCGATGTGCAGTTCAGCGTCCCGTCCATAGTAACATTGGATTCACAGGCCTCGACAATTGATTTCAAGGTACTTTTTAAGAAAGCTCCTCTAAAGACCGATGTAATCGTGTTCGACGATCCCGCCGGTGTGTCCCATGACTGTGCCATTCTTACCGTCAACGAGAACGCATTCACTGTCGCACTTTATGACGGGGTATCTTCTGGTGTGTATGGCGTGAGCGTGCGCAGGGGCAATCAGGTCAAGAAGATGGGCGAAATGACCATTGATACCGGATCTCCTGTCAAACCGGAAAACGGCAGCACAGTATACGGAATCGTCACCTGCGAAGGGAAACCGCTTAAGGACGTGGTGATTTCTGACGGAGTGGAGGTTACGAGCACTAATGCCGATGGTATTTACCAGCTCAGGTCCGCGAAGAAATATGGCTATGTCTTCATTTCCATTCCTTCCGGATATGAGGTATCCACCGATGGTATTCTTCCTATGAACTACATCAAACTCACCAAGGAGGCAAAAGTTGCGGAAAGAGCGGATTTCCAGGTATTCAAGGCAGGTGATCAGACGAATCATACCCTCCTTGTCTTCGGAGACATGCATCTCGCCAACAGGAACAGGGACAAGGAGCAGTTCTCCGAGTTTGTAAATGACGTCAATGCCTACACTGATGCCCACAAGTCGGAAAAAATCTATGCCGTGACCCTCGGTGATATGACCTGGGACTACTATTGGTATTCCAACACCTATCAGTTCAGCCAGTATCTCCATGACGCCAAGGCTCTGAGGAACCTCACTGTATATCACACCATAGGCAACCACGACCACGACATGAACTCCGCCGGGGATTTCTATACTGTGATGCAGTATATGAACCTGGTCGCACCTGACTATTATTCTTTTAACATCGGCAAGGTACACTATGTCGTTCTGGACAATATCGAGTGTACCAACAACGGAGGTGGACGCGATCACCGTACTTACAACAATAAGATGACCGACGAGCAGCTCGACTGGCTGAAGAAGGATCTCTCATATGTGAGCAAATCGACTCCGTTGGTCCTGACCATGCACGCCACCACGACCAACATGAACGCATCCGAGAGACAGAAACTGGTAAATGCAGTCTCGGAATATGATCAGGTTCATTTCTTGACCGGCCATACTCATAAAGTAGGCAACACATTATCCGGCAATTACTTCGACCACAATTCCGGAGCGGTTTGCGCCGCATGGTGGTGGTCAGGTTATTATTATCCTGGAATCCATATCGGTCAGGACGGAGCCTTCGGCGGATATCAGATATTCAAGATCTCCGGTGACGATTTCAAATGGCAGTACAAGCCTACGGGCAAATCCGCCGACATACAATTCCGCACATACGACAGGAATACCATCGAACTATCCGCTGATAAATATATGCCTTCCGCTGGCCAGACTTACAAGGATGCTTTCAACGCCCTTGCGAAAGATTGGATATCGCCAAGTTCCGCCAACGATGTATATATCAATGTATGGAACTACGATCCTCAGTGGAAGATCGAGGTGTCAGAGAACGGTAAGTCCCTCTCCACTGAACGCGTGACTGTGGTTGACCCTCTCTATATCCTCACTTATTCCACGAAGGCAATGGGAAATAATACGAAACCTACGTTCAATCCGGGGGCAACGTCCCATATCTGGAAAGTGACTGCATCCGCCGCCAATACTACGCTTGAAATCAAGGTAACTGACCGTTTCGGGAATGTCTATACAGAGACGATGTCCCGTCCTAAGGCGTTCAATGCCGATACATACAGATAGGCTGCCAGTATCAAACCACATACATAGCAAACCATTTTTATTTATAAACTTTATATTTTATGAGACTATTAAAAAAAATTGCTGTCTCTATGGTTCTTCTGCTCGGCATAGCTCTCAATGCCCTGGCACAGAACCGAGAGGTGTCGGGAAAAGTTCTTGACGCAAACCAGCAACCTCTTGTCGGTGCGGCGGTCATGCTTCCTGGCACGACTACGGGCGCCGTGACTATGGACGACGGTAGTTTCTCTATCACGTTGCCCACAGGTGATGTCACAGTGGAAGTGACCTCACTTGGCTATTTGACGAGGAAGGTTGTCATCCCTGCGACCAAGCAAGTCATTACAATCATCCTCGAGGAAGACAATATGACTCTTAACGAGACCGTCGTGATCGGCTACGGTACCCAGAAGAAGGTCAACCTGACCGGCGCGATCACGTCGATTGACTCCAAGGCCCTTGAGAACCGTACCGCCCATTCTGTATCCACGATGCTCCAGGGGTCTGTACCGGGACTCAACATCAGCACTTCCTCAGGTAACCCTGGCTCCACAGGTTCGCTGAACATCCGAGGATATACATCCATCAACGGAGCTGACCCTCTCGTCCTCATCGATGGCGCAGTGGGTGACATCGACCGCGTGAATCCGAATGATATCGAGTCCATTTCAGTCATCAAGGACGCAGCCGCGGCAGCCGTTTACGGCGCACGCGCGGCATTCGGTGTGATTCTCGTGACCACCAAGAGCGGAAAAGAGGCAGACGGCAAGGCTACAGTACGCTACAGCGGCCGCTACGGATGGGAGGAGCCTACCACCTCAACTGACTACGAAACCCGCGGTTATTGGTCTGTCTATACCATCAATAAATTCCGTATGGCATCAGAGAACAATCTCTATGTCAAGTATGACGACTACGATATGCAGCAGCTTCTCCTCCGTGTGAATGACAAGACCGAACATCCTGACAGGCCATGGGTTGTGGAGAGAGTGGTAAACGGTCTCAACCAGTGGCGTTACTACGGTAACAACGACTGGTGGCACATGCTCTATGAGGACCAGCATCCTGTACAGCAGCATAACATCTCCCTCTCCGGTGGAAGCAAGGCTGTCCGCTATTTCGTATCCGGAGGATATGACAACCAGACCGGTATCATGAAGCAGAATCCGGACGTGTTCTTGAAGTACAACCTCCGTTCAAAGATTGACTTCAACGTGAACAAGTGGATTAAGTTCAGCAACAACACATCATTCTACAGCTCAAAATATACATTCATCGGAGTCGATGACGTTCAGAACGCCATTACCTACAGTTCCGCACACGCCCTTCCTATCTTCCCAATGAAGAACCCTGACGGAAGCTGGCTGTACAAGCTTAAGGATTTCTTCAACAGTGACTATGCTGTCGGCAACGGCCGTCATATCGCATACGGCGAAGCCAACAACAACAATGTGAATCAGAAGACTGATTTCTCGAACACTTCCGAACTCACTCTGTCTCCTGTCAAGGGACTCGACATCGTAGGTAACTTCACCTATCGTTTCCACCAGAACAGGAAAACCAACAGGAAAACCAACTTCACATATAGAAGATATCCTGGCGCTCCTCTCGAGAAATACGACACAGGCGCCGGACTGGATGAGCTTTCCGAGAAATTCGAGACATACAACTACTATTCCGCAAACATCTTCGCCACCTACAAGCACACCTGGAACGACAGGCACAATTTCCAGATTATGGCCGGAGGCAACTACGAGAACCAGCATCAGAAGAATGTCGGAGCCGTCGGCAACTACCTCCTCGCGGAGAATATGGCCGACCTCGATCTCGTGGGAACCAACGCGGACGGTGCAGCAGTGATGAAAGTCACCGGAGGTCAGTCAGAATATGCCCTCCTCGGCTTCTTCGGACGTGTCAACTACGATTTCATGGGCAGGTACCTGTTCGAACTTTCAGGACGTTATGACGGAACTTCCCGTTTCTCGGAAGGTCACAGATGGGGTATGTTCCCTTCAGGATCCCTCGGATGGCGTATCAGCGAGGAACCCTTCTTCGCTCCAGCAAAGGATGTGGTGAACAACCTTAAGGTCAGATTCTCATACGGTACCCTCGGAAACCAGAACGTGGCCAACGATATCGCATACCGTACCATCACCCTGCACAACTTTGCAGCCTACAACTTCGGTGAGGGAAGTACAGTGTCCAAGTATGCCAGCATTTCGGCGCCTAACTCGGCCGACCTGACTTGGGAGAGATCCGAACAGTACAACCTCGGTCTCGACATGGACCTCCTCAACAGCAGACTTCAGTTCACCGGTGAAGCCTATATCCGCGACACCAAGGACATGCTTACCGACGGATATGCGCTTCCTGCACTTTACGGCGCCGACGCCCCAAAACAGAACACCGCGGATCTCCGCACCAAGGGTTTTGAGCTCTCGATTGCTTGGAAAGACCAGTTCATGATCGCCGGAAGACCTTTCGGCTACGGCATCAAAGGCATGATGAGTGTCTACGACTCGGAGATTACCGAGTATGAGAACGATAATTATACATTCGCCAAGTCCTACTACAAGGGAATGAAGCTCGGTGAAATCTGGGGTTTCGTGGCTGACGACCTCTTCCAGAGCGATGAGGAAGCTGCCGAATATGCTTCCAAGGTGAATCTCTCCTATGTGAACGGAAAGGTTCCAGGAGGTATTTGGAAAGGTGGTGACCTCAAATATGAGGACATCGACGGTGACGGAATCATCAGCCTTGGAGACAACAGTGTGACGAATCCTGGAGACCGCAGGATTATCGGAAACTCTCTCGCAAGACTCCAATACGGATTCACAATCAACTTCGACTATGTCGGATTCGACGTTTCCGCATTCTTCCAGGGAACCGGCAACCACTACTGGTATCCGAGCGGACGCTCATTCGCATTCTGGGGACCTTTCTCACAGCCTATGACATCCTATATGAACAAGGATTTCCTCGACGACTGCTGGGACTACAACAACACTGACGCATACTTCCCGCGCGCAGTGGCATACTATGCATACGACGGAGGCGGACAGCTCAACAAGGTCAACACCCGTTACCTGCAGAACATACGCTATCTCAGGTTCAAGAACCTCTCCGTAGGATATACATTCCCTAAGAAGCTCACCCAGAAGGTCGGCATCGAGACTATCCGCCTCTCGTTCACCGGTGAGAACATCGCTTACTGGTCTCCTCTCAAGAAGCACACCACGCACATCGATCCTGAAGGAGCGTTCAACAGGTCATCAAATGACTATAACAGGGCATTCTACCCTTGGCAGAAGTCTTATATGTTCGGTTTGGACATAACATTCTAAAATTGTAAATGATTATGAGAAAGTATATATTCATTCTGGCAGCGGCAGCCTTGACACTCAGTTCCTGCGATGACATTTTCGACAAGGCGCCTGCATCCAAGCTTAGCCCTGAAACTTTCTTCAGGACTGAGACTGACCTGCAGCTGTTCACAAACCCTCTGTACAATAATCTGCTTCCTAAGACTCCTTATAGCGAGCAGAGTGACCAATTTACAACCTACACCCCGTCAGATCTCGTAAAGGGAGGCACCAATAGGTATGTGCCGAACTCCGGTGGCGGATGGAGCTGGTCTGACCTGCGCAGAATCAACACCTGCCTCGACAATATTCCAAAGCAGTGCGAGGATGCGGCAGTCGCCGCCGAGTACACAGCGCTCTGCAAATTCTTCCGCGTCTATCTCTACTTCGATAAGGTGAAGAGATTCGGAGACGTTCCTTGGTTGGATCACGAGCCGGGTTCCAGCGACCCTGTACTCTATGCTCCGAGGGATTCCCGCGAGGTGGTGATGACCCATCTCATAGAGGACATCGATGCGGCGATTGAAGGACTTCCTGAGTCATACGGTTCCATGAACTACCGCGCGACCAGGTGGGCTGCCCTCGCTCTGAAGTCCCGTTTCTGCCTCTACGAAGGAACATATAGGAAATATCACGACATATCCTATCCGGAACACGACTACAAATACTATCTGAGGCTTGCCGCAGAGGCAGCGGAGGAGATTATGGACAAGGGACCTTTCAAGCTCTATTCCACCGGCAATCCGGACCTCGACTATGCTGTCCTCTTCTCCAAGTATGACGCATTTACATGCGAGGACATTCTTGCCATCAACTTTGATTACGGCCTTTCTCTCATGCACAATGCCACAGCGGTAGCGATCGAGGCCGGTCGAAGCGTCAGCTTGACCAAGAAGTTCGTGAACTGCTACCTTATGAAAGACGGTTCCAGATTCACAGACAGAGAAGGATGGAAGACTATGCAGTTCGCTGAGGAGGTGGTTGACCGTGATCCTCGTCTCGGACAGACCATCAGAATTCCCGGCTATGCGCGAATCACCGAATCAGGAGGCTCTTACAGCTATTCTTCTACCAAGCAGGGACTCGACCCTCTCTGTACCCCGACAGGATATCAGATGGCCAAGTTCGTGATGGCTGACAACAACCTCGCGTACGACAAGCTCGACAAGTCTTACAATGACCTTTGCGTCTTCCGTCTCGGTGAGGTTTATCTGAACTATGCTGAGGCCAAAGCCGAACTCGGAGAGTTCGATCAGGCTGCCGCGGACAAGTCCATCAATCTGCTCCGCGACCGCGTCGGGATGCCTCATCTCAATGTGGCAGCGGCGAATGCCAATCCTGACCCATATCTTCTCACCGAAGATTTCTATCCTGATCTCGCGGGTGCAGACAATGCCGGCGCGCTTCTCGAAGTACGTCGGGAGAGAGCCATCGAACTCGCTCAGGAAGGATTCCGCTACGGCGACCTGATGAGATGGAAGCATGGAGAACTCCTTGCCCGCCCTTACTATGGCGTGTATATCCCCGGGCCTGGTCTGTATGACATCGACGGTGACGGAAAGGCGGACTATGATTTCTATACCGATAAATCCTTCGGTTCAGCTCCTGTCTCTGGCAAGCTCGAGTCCAAGTTCTTCCTCAGTGAGAAAGACCATGGTTATCTGTTCCCTCATCATGAAGTCATATTTGACTTTGATCCTGTAAGGGATTATCTCTATCCTATTCCGATTGATGACCGCAGCCTCAATCCGAATCTTACTCAGAATCCTGGATGGACTCAATAATAGATAAAACCGAATAATCTTATGAAACTAAATAAAATTTTAATGCTCCCGGTTCTTGCGGCGCTGACATTCACAGCCTGCGTGGAAGAAGAAAATGGTCCTTCCAAGGCCATTATCCCGGGTTCTTCGGAGATAGTACTTCCTGCTGTGGCAACGTCACAGAACGTGACTATCTATGCTGACGGGACATGGATTGCAGATGTCACCGACACATGGCTCTCCATCGATCCTACGAGCGGTACCGGAACTATGGACGTAGTCCTCACGGTTGACGCCAACGTGACCGATCTTGCGCGAGAGTCCAAGATCATTGTAAGAGGCGCCTCCACCCTCAGCGACATCGAGATTACCGTAACACAGAAGATGGACAGGTTTAGGTCCATGGACGCCTGCACAGTCACCGAAGCTGTGTCAAAGAAAGCGGGAGACCTTGTGAAACTCTCTGAATGCCAGGTCGCAGCTGTCGGCAAGAAGGGGTTCGTAGTCACTGACGGAAGGTCCAACATCTATGTTGAGGGAAAAATTGACAACATCAAAGCCGGTGACAAGCTTACCTTGACTGGTGACGCAACCACGGTGAACGGTCTCCTTTCCATCAAACTTGAAGACGCGTTCTTCTCCGCTTCAGGCGAAATGACATATCCGCAGCCTAAGGATATCACCTCAGAGGAAACCTATGCTCCCGGAAAGGTTGAGTACGTCAAGTTGTCTGCTGGCTATGCCTCAGGAGGAAAGATTCAGATAGATGGAAAGCAGGTCGCCGCTGTTTATGATCCGGCAAATGACCTGTCCTCACTTGACAAGCACAATGTTGTGTTCACCGGCTACTATGTCGGAGTCTCTTCTAACGTGAATGCCATTCTCGTGGTTTCCACAGAGGATCTCGGAAGAGCCCCGATCGTCGGCAAGGAACTTCCTTACAAAGATGATTTCAGCTGGCTCGCTCCTTTCATCGAGCGGTCCAATGCAGTTCTCGCCGCGAAAAATAGGATTTCAGACTGCGTAGGTTCAGTGACCTCGTCCTCTGACGGATGTGCTAATATCTACACGACACTCGTCAACAATAATATCCTGCTTCTTGACGAGTTGAGGAGCCGTGGATACACCGACCTCAATCCGGGCTTGAAGACCATCTATCTTCAGGACCAGTATCTTAAGTACGGTGCTACTGGGAAGACCTCAGGTCTCGTACTGCCTAACTTCAAGATTGACGGGAACATGGATCTGTTTGTGTCATTCAGGTGGTGCTCCCAGATGCAGGGCAGTGGCAAAATCGACGACACACAGATGGTAATCGAAATCGTGAGCGGCCCGGGGTCTGTGGTGACTGCTTCCGGAGAGAGCAAGGTCAGCGACCCTGTATCTCATTCTCAGAAAACCGGCGAGATGTTTTGGCAGAATGCCATGTTCAAGGTTGTCGGAGCCACATCCGAGACATTGATTGCCTACCATCCGGCACAGACTGCTGAGTCAAGTTCAGTCTTCCGCTACTATCTCGATGATATCGAGGTGATTTCCGCGGAAGGAATGGTGGAGGCCAATATTGAGGTATCCGGCATTTCCGATGACCTCGTGACATTCGAGGGAACACCTGCAGGTCCGGTTGTCTTCACAGTGAAGTCTGATGCTGATTTCTCAATCTCCTCAACAGCCAACTGGCTGCATCTTGACGAGACAGAAGGAATTGCTGGCGAGGAGAAGACCATAACTCTGACATGTGATGTCAGCGAACTGAGCACTCTCCGTCAGGCTGAAATCAGTATCAAGTCCGGTCTTTCCACTAAAAAGATTCAGGTGGTTCAGTCTGCGGCAGGCCAGAGCCTGAGTCCGTTCATCAGCATTGTTGGCGGCAATGAGTTCACCGTCGATTCCAAGGCAGACAAGAAGACTGTCACCGTACAGGCAAATGTTCCTTACGAGATAGAGGTTATTGAGGGTGCAGAATGGCTCTCAGCTTCCAAGGTCGAGACCAGGGCAATTGTAGAAATGACAGACTTTGTCCTCAATATCAGTGAGAACAAGGAATCTAAGGCAAGGAAGGGAGTTGTCAGGGTTTACAATGAGGCAAATAATCTCTCCGCATATCTTACCGTAGTTCAGGAGAAATTCGCTGTCGTTCTCTCAAGGTGGTTTCTGGATGCTTCCACCATGGGCGGATACAAGGATAAGTTCGGAACCACAGATGGGACCTTTGACAAGACGGCAGGTGACGGCGGACAGTATATCGACGCCAACGACGGCGGTTCAGGACGCATCACTTATGTCCAGATTGACAAGTCTGACATCGATGTTGACGGCAACTCAAAAAGGGTGACCGGCGCTACCGGAGAGCCTTACGTATCAGGCTCCTGGAAAGGTGATTACTGGCTGATTACCGCTCATTATGACAAAGGTATACCTGCCGGAGCCACCATCCACGGATTTTTCTGTACAAGAACTTCCGGTACTGGACTGAAATACTGGCTTGCAGAGTATCTTGATGGTTCGGAATGGAAGCCTCTTATGGAAACTAAGACAGTTAATGGCGGTGACGTGGTATACAATATCGCTCATGCAAATACCGCGAACTTCCCTGTAGAGTTCTCATATCAGGCTGTCAACGCATCACAGGATGTCAAAATCAGAGTGACGGCAGTTTCCCTTCACAGGGCGGACGGAAAAGGAGAAGTGTCCAAGCCGGGTGGCGGTACTATCCGTATCAAAGGAAACGACGGTCTGAGCCCGTATATTGAGATGAGTCTATAATTATCGACATATACCTTTTTAAGTTTCGCAAAGTGAACAACTGCGTTTTAGGACTTTAGTCCGGGCGTAAGTCCCTTTGCCGGGGAAAGAGATGTAAGAAAATTGCAGCATATACATTGCGCTTTGTCCTTTGCTCGCATTACGTTTTTAATTCTCTGAAAAAACAGTTGATTTCGACTTTGCGAAACTTAAATGGTTAAGTTCGTAACTTAGGACAAATAATCGAAATTTGCCCCGCCGGAGAGCTGAAACGCTTCACGGCGGGGCAAATTTTGCTTTTATGTACGTTACCGGTGAAAAGTAATTATCTTAAAGACAGGCTTTCTGAAAGGCTTCCGGCTCGACCTGGTAAAGATGCGAGAAGAAGATTGGAAACACATAGGCCGCCACGCCCACGTCCGCTGTTCCGAAGCCTCCGCAATTAAAGGACAGGATTAGACGGAGATAAAGACTAAAATGATGTCCGGCAAATGATTAGCTGCAATTAAACTATCCTCCGGGCCTGCCGGAGTGAAGGAAGGATTCCCACACCCGCGGCATACCCGGAAGTGACGGCTTCTAAGCGTTTGATTTGGCAAGTTTCCGCTCGCCGCCAATGAGCAGCGCACACAGGAAGACTCCGATCAGCGCGCCGACGGCGACAGAGAGCATCGCGTTGTCCCACGAACTTCCGGCGGCGATTCCACCTACGAGTATCTTGGAGCACACGGCGTCTCCGATGAGGTAGCCGAACAGCCCCACGAATCCGGCGGCGGTTCCGGCGGCGTTCTTAGGAACAAGATTCAAAGCCTGCACCCCGGTCAGTGCCACAGGGCCGTAGATAAAGAAGCCTATCAGACACAAAGCAATGTAAATCAGGGTCTTCTGTACAGCCGGAGCGGCGGCGATGACACCCGAGCCGACCATCCAGTAGAGCAGCACTCCCAACAGACAGAAGAACATACATATCACATTCATAGGAGCGCAGCGGCCTTTGAATATCTTGGACGTGGCCCAGCCGCAGGCAAGCGTGCCTACAGCTCCGACAATGTTGTGCACAGAGAACGCCACCTTGCTCTCGGCGGCTGTCATGATCGCCTTTTCCTGAAGATAGGTCGGGGCCCAGTCTCCGATGCCGTAGCGGACCATATAGACCGCGACATTGGAAATCGCGACAATCCACAACAGCTTGTTCTTGAACACATAATCGACGAAAAGGGTCTTGAACGGAAGCTTTTCGTCCGCCGAACCCTTTGACTTGATTCCCGACCAGTCCTTCCTCCAGTCCTGGACGGAAGGAAGTCCGCAGGACTCAGGCGTGTCCCTGATGGCCCACCAGCAGAAGCCGGCGATGAGAATGGCGACGAGAGCCGGGAATATGAAGTCTCCCCTCCAGCTTTGCCCCACTCCGAAAGCGTCGAAAACCATCACTCCGGCGATGGCGAGGAAACCAAGCGAGAAACTGCCGATGGTGTGCGAGACATTCCACACGCTCATCTTGAAACTTCGCTCGTTCTGGCTGAACCAATGCGCCATGATCCTGCCGCAAGGAGGCCATCCGAAACCGCTCAGCCACCCGACCACAAGCATAAGCGAGAATATGATGACGGTGTTGACGGTCGTGTTCGCTCCGAACGGCACAAGCCCCGTAAGAATCATCGTGAGCGCCGACAGCACAAGTCCCACGCAGAGGAATTTCCTTGCGTCCGACCTGTCTGACACGCTGCCCATAATGAATTTCGAGAACGCATAGGCGATTGAGACAGCCGACATGGCGAGACCGGCCTTGCCTGCGTCGATGATTCCGTCATGAATCATATCAGGAGCCGCGAGGGAAAGGTTCTTGCGTACAAGGTAGTAAGCCGCATAGCCGAAAAACGCACCAAGAAAGACCTTGGTGCGCATTGCCTTATAGGTTTTGTCCACCTTATCCTCTGCCAATGGTTTACCCGCTTTCGGCGGATCAAGAAATCGTGACATAAATATTATCTGTTATCAGTTATTGCAAGCTTCTAATATTACAAATGTACCACTTTTACCGATAACAACAAAATACTTGGCACTTTTAATCTCCCCGCGCGGCCAAACTCTAATACGTTCATGAGAGCAGTCAAGCGGCGGCGCGGGGATACCCTTCATCCTCCCGCGTCTTCAGAAACGGATGTAATGGACAAATTCTTTCCTGTCCGGTACAAGCAGTGAGGACTTGAGACCAATTTTTCTGAAATCAATTTCATTAAGGTCGATACACCGGATTCCCCCGTCGTACATTGAGCGGTAATAGAAGCGGAGACCGGACATATCGGAGGCACAAGTGCACTGCGTGGCGCTCGGAATGTCGGCCGGAGTCTCTCCCGGAGCGAACTGCACCCCTATCGGAATCTCCATAGCCCCGAGAATATGGAAGGCCTGGAATACGGAAGACCCGGCGTCCGGCTTCACCGGAGCGGTGTTCTGGAAAAAGGCCGCGCGGACAAACCGGGACGGCGGAGTGAAGTCACCCGGCAGACCAAGCATCGCGCTGCCTCCTCCGAATGACGACAGGGACATATTCCCGAGACTGTGTGATTCCGCCCGGCCCGGAAACAGATTGACGTAGTTGTTGAGATTTGTCAGCTGCCAGTCGAATGATGGGGAATTGGTCAAGACTCCGACTGTGTTCTCATAGAAAACGCACTCTCCGTCAATAATTTCCAGCACTATCTGGAGTCCGCTCGGATCGGCGAACCTCCAATGAACCGTAGAAGAGCGAGGGTCGAATCCGTAAATATGCACCCTGCCGATCTCGGCCTTGACCTCCTCGACGGTGGCGCATCTGCCAAGGATGTAGGAGACAAGCTGGAAGTCCGAGACGCTCGAATCGCTGACCGCCTCGTCATAATCCTCATACTTTCCGTAGTCCGGGAAATAGAACAGCCCGGCTGACAGGCCTTTCTCGTTCATTCCCTCCACCATCAGCTCATCCTGGACAACAGCGACTCCGACGTAGCCATATTCGGAAGTGAATGAGCGCCCGGTGCCTCCGCCGGGGATGAATGATTTCCAGGTATGCCCCCGGGGAACGACCACCCACCGGCAGTCGTTGTCGGAAGCGGCCCACTCGATGGTGCGGGCTACCACAGTTGAGCCGTCCTTGGCCTTGAGAGTGATGCCTGTGCAGGCTTGACAGTTCTCGCACGGTGCCATCAAGGCCGCTGCGGCCAAAGTGATGGCGGATAGAATTGAAAGATGTTTCATAATTCTTCTTTTGGTTAAAATTGTATGATTATTACTGATCGTATATCTCCTCCCCATAAAAAGAAAGAACGACCCGCAAAATACGAGCCGTTCTTGAATCATTCTTTCTTGAGCGTGACACTTGGATTCTCGGTGGGGGGCCGGTAGCTTTTCGCTGTAACCACGGCCACCGTGACAAGAAGCACGGCCAGCAACGCCTCGGCCAGCAGGGTGCAAGTTGTGGCCTTGTTGCCAGCAGCGACGGTGCCGGGGGAGATTGTCTCGTCAAAATAGGTCTCGGTCAAAGGTATAAGATGAGCCATAGAGCGCTTACGCAGCACGGCCTTTTCCTCGTCGCTCCAATCTGAAGCCGCGTCTGAACCGACTCCCAAGATTTCCCCCATCGCCTTTCTGACGGAGGCCTCCAGCACATCCTTCGATACCCCTTAACTTGCCTTTAAATAATACGGATAGGCCCAAGAAGACCAGTCATCCAGATACTCATTCCCCATCGGGATTATTCCGTCAAAGCTGGCCAGATCCGAGTTCATAGGCATGTCCTTATAAAGCGCCACCACATTGGCTTAGCCATATTCTCCAGGTCTCCAGTCCTTTAGCAGAATCCTACTTCCGACAGAAAGCCCCTATTTCCTCTCGGCGGACTCGCTGAACGCAATGTCACGCGCGCCCACAAAGCTATCCCACGACCCTTCGGCCAGTTCGAAGCCGAACACATCAAGCGCTCCATCGCTCATAGCTGACATACCCAACACGATGCGAGGGGCTGAAAGAGAGGGATTTTTTGCGTCGCCGACAATCATCTCGGTCGACTGGGAGAACAGATAGCAGGTTCCTCCCGCCTCGATTTCCAGGACAGTGGATATGCACTCTTCGACAAGCGGCCGAGGAAGCCAAAACATATACTTCCCTTCCCCATACCTGTCCGGCAGCGAGACACAATAGCCCCTTTCAGAGTCTTTGACCTCCCTGTTGTAGAACAAGTCGTGATGCACCTGGACCAAAATGATGTACAACGCGGCAAACGCCACAGTCATCCCGACAACATTCAACGCCGCCGAAAGCGGAGTACCTGATTTTCTTTTTCTGAATATGCCCATATCGCAAATACTATATTATTCCGTTATTCCAAGCTTGCGGCAGCCTGTAGATTTCCCACTTTGATTCGCTTCAGTCCGCTCACGTTCCCCCTCCGTCCGCCAATTCCCTCTCCTTCCGAAGCCCCAAAAAAACATTTCCCACAAACGCACCCTGTGCCACAACACGCAAAACGCCATATATCAATCAATCGCCCCGCACGCCCACAGAACAGGACCGTAAAGATTCCTTACAATCGATGTAAAGAATCTTTACAGTCAAGAACAAGGTCAAACTTACTTCGCACCCACAAAGGATATCCTGCAAGTCTAATAAAGGGACAGCGAAAAATCGCACACAAACCGGTTCCCCAATTGGAATATAAAGCAGTAATTATCCATCTGCAACGTACTGCATTGAACTAAGAAGCTGTTTAGATTTCTTTATCTGAAACTTTGAGGGAATGAATTCAGACAGTCTCGACGGATTTCCAAGAAAGACAGCGGTGCCTTCTGGCGAGAAAGCCGGAAGAAAATGATGAATTTAAAACTCAAAGAACTTTTTAAGGAAATATTAAACGGATTCTTAATATTCGTATATTTGCAAAGCATATAAAACAATTTATTTCCTTCATACCAAGAGACACTATTTCTGCAATACAATGAAAACATTAAAGAATTTCACCAGAGTATACTCCTTATCGAAAACCTTGCGTTTTGAGCTAAAACCAGTTGCTGAGACTCTTGAGTTCAT